>NYZU01000012.1 GCA_002686055.1 Oceanospirillaceae bacterium
GTTTGTTTAACGGCTTCATAGGTTAAGGTGCCAGAACGTGACACGATACCCACTTTACCAGGTAAGTGAATATGACCAGGCATAATACCAATTTTACATTCACCCGGAGTAATTACACCCGGACAGTTAGGGCCGATAAGACGCACACCTAGTTCATCACACTTAACCTTACATTCCAGCATATCCAAGGTAGGAATACCTTCGGTAATAGCCACAATAAGCTTAATACCAGCATTAGCAGCTTCTAGAATAGAATCCTTACAGAAAGGTGCAGGTACATAGATTACCGAAGCTTCGGCGCCAGTAGCTGCAACGGCTTCGGCAACAGTATTAAATACGGGTAGACCTAAGTGCTCAGATCCGCCTTTACCTGGGGTCACACCACCCACCATTTGCGTACCATAAGCAATGGCTTGTTCGGAATGGAAAGTACCTTGACCACCGGTAAAACCTTGACAGATTACTTTGGTGTTTTTGTCGATTAAAATGCTCATGCGTCACCTCCTGCAGCCGCAACAACACTTTGAGCAGCATTAGTCAGGCTGGTTGCAGCAATAATATCTAAACCACTCTCGGCCAAAATCTTGCTACCTAATTCGGCATTGGTGCCTTCTAGACGCACTACTACAGGCACTTCAACGCCTACTTCTTTAACAGCAGCAATAATACCTTCGGCAATTAAGTCACAACGCACGATACCACCAAAGATATTAACTAAAATAGCTTTCACACGGTCGTCTGACAAGATGATCTTAAAGGCTTCAGCAACCCTTTCTTTGGTCGCACCACCACCTACATCAAGGAAGTTAGCAGGGAAACCACCATGTAGCGCAACGATATCCATTGTACCCATGGCCAAACCAGCACCATTTACTAGGCAACCAATAGTGCCATCCAAGGCCACATAGTTAAGATCCCATTCTGCGGCATGGGCTTCACGGGCATCATCCTGAGATGGATCATGCATAGCTTGAATATCTTTGTGACGATAAACAGCATTAGAATCAATAACGACCTTGGCATCTAGACAGTGCAGATTACCTTCTTCGGTAATAACCAAAGGGTTGATTTCCAACAAGGCAAGATCCTTGTCTTGGAACAACTGCGCTAAGCCTAAGAATATCTTAGTAAACTGCTTGATTTGATCACCCTGCAAACCTAATTTAAAAGCCAATTCGCGGGCTTGATAAGGTTGCGCACCATTTAATGGGTCAATTTCTGCCTTGAGAATTTTTTCTGGGGTCTCTTCCGCTACCTTCTCAATCTCTACGCCACCTTCAGTGGAAGCCATAAAGACAATGCGGCGACTAGAGCGGTCAACTACCGCACCAAGATATAGCTCTTGAGCGATGTCGGTACACGTTTCTAAATAGATTTTAGAAACCGGCTGGCCATCAGCGTCTGTTTGATAGGTTACCATGCGGTTACCAAGCCACTTATTGGCAAAGTCAGCCGCTTCTTGTTTAGAGGAAATCAGCTCTACGCCACCGGCCTTACCACGGCCACCAGCGTGTACCTGTGCCTTGATTACCCAACGGTTACCCGGGATTTTGTCCAGCGCAGCCATGGCCTCTTCGGCGGAATCAACGGCAATACCCTGGGATACAGGAAGGCCGTACTGGGCAAACAGTTGCTTGCCTTGATACTCATGCAGATTCATTGAAATGCCTGTAATGATTGATCGTTAAAATAAACTGAATTTCTTCAGCAGGTTAGTCGAGCTTTAGGGATTAGCTAAAGGTCTAGTGGGCGCAGGAGCGCCCACAAATTGAATACAATTTAGCGCTTCTTGCGATTAGCAACGTGGATAGCATGTCCATCTATTGCTAAGGCTGCCTCATGGAGGGCCTCGCTTAAGGATGGGTGGGCGAATACAGTCAATGCCAAGTCTTCGGCACTGGAACCAAATTCCATAGCGATAACCGCTTGTGCAATTAGCTCTGATGCCTGAGGACCAATAATATGACAGCCCAGTACGCGATCAGTATCCGCATCAGCAATAAGCTTAACAAAGCCATCGGTATCATTAGCTGCCATAGCACGGCCACTGGCAGCAAATGGGAATTTACCCACTTTAATATTGGCACCTTCGGCTTTAAGCTCTTGTTCGTTTTTACCGACCCAAGCCATTTCTGGGTGAGTATAAATAACCCATGGAATACACTCATAGTTCATCTGTGCCTTGTGGCCAGCAATAATATCCGCCACCATAACGCCCTCTTCGGAGGCTTTATGAGCCAACATAGGACCACGCACAATATCACCAATAGCGTAAACACCCGGCGCACCAGTATCACAATGCTCATCAACATAGATAAAGCCACGCTCATCTAGTTGCACACCGCTATCTTCAGCTAGCAAACCATCAGTGAATGGCTTCCGGCCGACAGCAACAATTAACTTATCAAAAGTCTGTTGTGATTCTTCACCAGCGGCATTTTTCGTAGTCACGTGTACNTCATTGTTTTTCACTTCAGTACCCGTCACCAAGGTACCTAGACGAATATCCAGACCTTGCTTACCTAACAGCTTAGCAGCTTCTTTAGAAATATCTTTATCAGTAGCAGCTAGGAAAGTATCCATGGCTTCAAAGACCACCACTTCACTACCTAAACGCTGCCATACTGTACCCATTTCAAGGCCAATAACGCCGGCACCAATAATACCCAGACGCCTAGGTGTTTCGGTAATTTCCAAAGCACCCACGTTATCCAAAATAATATCATCTGTCAGTGGGGCTGGTGGGATAGACACAGGCACAGAACCAGATGCCAAAATAACATTCTTGGCGGTAATCTCACTAACACTACCATCGTTGGCGGTTACGGTAACTAGGCGGTCTTTGTTTAATTTACCCATACCATGAATCAGTGTCACACCGTTTGCTTTAAACAAGCCAGCTACACCCATGGTTAATTTGTTAACAATATTTTCTTTGCGCTTGATCATGGTTGGCACGTCAATTTTCACGTCGCCAGTGTTAATACCATGATCTTTAAATTCAGCTTGGGCATCATGGAATTTATGGGTTGAATCAAGTAGTGCCTTGGAAGGGATACAACCTACATTTAAACAGGTACCGCCTAGAACAGCAGCGCCTTTATCATTAGTCCACTTCTCTACACAGGCGGTTTTTAAACCCAATTGAGCAGCGCGAATAGCCGCAACATAGCCACCAGGGCCACCACCGATAACCACAACGTCAAATTCTTGTGACATAATATTCTCTCTTACATTCATGCCCTTGGTCACAGGGCAATGATTAATTCAATAAATTCCAGATTAGATTTCCAGCAGAATTCGCGCTGGATCTTCTAGCAATTCCTTAATCGTCACCAGGAATTGCACGGCTTCTTTACCATCAATCATACGATGATCATAGGACAGGGCTAGATACATCATGGGGCGGATCACTACTTCACCGTTTTCGGCGACTGGACGCTCCTGAATCTTATGCATGCCCATAATGGCCGTTTGCGGTTGATTCAATATAGGGGTAGACATCAAGGATCCAAATACCCCACCGTTGGTAATAGTAAAGGTACCACCTTGCATATGTTCCATAGTGAGCTTACCGTCACGGCCTAACTTGGCCAATTCCGCAATACCACGCTCAACATCCGCCAAGCTCATACCATCGGTATCACGTAAAACTGGTACTACCAAACCCCGTTCAGTAGAAACCGCAACCGAAATATCCTGATAGCCATGATAAACAATATCATTACCATCTAGAGACGCGTTCACTGCTGGGAAACGCTTAAGGGCTTCTGTAGCCGCTTTTACAAAAAACGACATAAAGCCCAGCTTGGTGCCATTATGTGTCTTTAGGAACTGGTCTTTATATTGACTACGTAAAGCCATAACCGGTGCCATATTAACTTCATTATAAGTAGTCAACATGGCTGTTTCATTAGTTGCAGCAACTAAACGCTTAGCAATAGTTGAGCGCAAACGGGTCATGGGTACACGTCTTTCGTGACGCTCACCAGGAGCCACTGCAGGTGCTTCAACGGCTGTACTAACAGGTGCTGTTGCAGGCACAGGCTCTGCTGCTGGAGCACTTTGCAGATGATTTAACACATCTTCCTTAAGTATACGCCCACCTTTACCAGTGCCGGTAATTTGACTGGCTGAAAGGTTGTTTTCATCCAATAACTTGCGTACCGCTGGACCACTAACATCACCAGCATCAGTGGCTGTCTCAACCACAGTCTCAGCAGTTGTTTCAGCAGCAGCTGCTGTTGACACTTGACCAGCTTCAAAAGTAGCAATCACTTCATCGCTTAGGACAGTATCACCCTCACCTTTGATAATTTTGGCAACGATACCATCGGCAGGTGCCACAACTTCCATCACCACCTTATCGGTTTCGATGTCGACAATTAGCTCGTCGCGTGAACAGGCTTCGCCGGGTTGCTTGTGCCAAGTAGCGACGGTACCGTCAGCTACAGATTCAGGAAAGGATGGTGCTTTAATTTCCATAGACATAACTTTCTCTTTTGCAATATTGCTCGTTATGGGTTGATCAAACCAAATTCATTAATTTGTTAGGGGTTCTAGGCCTAAAGCCTGAGCCACTAGCAAACGTTGTTCTTCAAGGTGAACAGATATATAACCAGATGCCGGTGCGGCTGATGCCGGCCGGGAAGCAACACCCATCTCTAGGGTGGCGTTCTGGGATTGGATCACCTTACGCATATGATGCTGACTGCAATACCAAGCACCCTGATTGAGAGGCTCTTCTTGGCACCATACCACTGCTTCCAGTTGCTTATAGGTAGCTAAAACAGCTGCCAGATCATCCTCTGGGAATGGGTATAGTTGTTCAATACGAATAATCGCCACATCATTAAGTTGTTCTTCCTGCTGTTTTTCCAGCAAATCGTAGTAAACCTTACCACTAGCTAACACCACTCGCTTAATAGCATCTTTATCGGTGCAACTATCATCAATAACTGTCTGGAATTGTCCTTCAGCTAGCTCGTTAATGTCAGATACAGCTAACTTATGACGCAATAAACTCTTGGGCGACATCACAATAAGTGGCTTACGCATTGGGCGAATGGCCTGACGGCGCAGCATATGGAATACCTGTGCCGGGGTTGATGGCACACAAACCTGAATATTGTGTTCTGCACATAATTGTAAGAAGCGTTCCAGGCGGGCTGAGGAGTGTTCAGGGCCCTGACCTTCGTAGCCATGTGGCAATAACATGGTTAGACCACACATACGTGCCCATTTGTGTTCACCACTAGTGATAAACTGGTCAATAACCACTTGCGCGCCATTAGCAAAGTCACCAAATTGGGCTTCCCAAATAACCAGACCCTTTGGTGCAGTCGCTGCATAACCATATTCAAAAGCCAATACGGCTTCTTCCGATAGGTAGGAATCAAAAATGGTAAATTCAGGCTGCTCAGCAGAAAGGTTCTTCAGAGGCACATAAGCGCCTTTGCCCTTTTGATCATGGAGCACAGCATGGCGATGGGAGAAGGTGCCACGGCCAATATCTTGACCGGTTAAGCGGATGGGGTAACCTTCTTCTAACAAAGTAGCATAAGCCATAATCTCTGCGAAGCCCCAATTGCATTGGGTGGCACCAGTAGCCATCTTCACACGATCATCAAGAATTTTCTTTACTTGACGCTGAATCACATGACCTTCGGGTATAGTGGCAAGCCGCTGCCCTAAATCACGAATAACACCTACATCCACTGAGGTATCAGCAGCCGTAGTCCAATGATGATTTAGATATGGCTTCCAATCTACGAAAGTACTGGTGTCTGGTTGAGTAACCAAAGATTTAGCAACGTGTCGGCCATTATCAAGGGCGTCACGATAATCATTTTGAAACGCTTTAGCTTCATTTTGCTGCAAAACTCCCTGCTTAATCAAACGCTGGGAATAAAGTTCTGGTACTGATTTTTGGGCTTTAATTGCCGCATACATTAATGGTTGTGTACCAGAAGGCTCATCGGCTTCATTGTGGCCGCGACGTCGGTAACATACCAAATCAATAACCACATCACGATGATATTCATTGCGATAATCAAGGGCCAGTTCAGAAACAAAGGCCACGGCATCAGGATCATCACCATTGACATGAAAAATAGGGGCATCAATAAATTTAGCAACGTCGGTACAATATTCCGTTGAGCGTGCATCGTCTCTGCGACTAGTGGTAAAACCAACTTGGTTATTAACCACAATATGCACCGTACCACCAGTCTTATAAGCTCGGGTCTGAGACATTTGGAAGGTCTCCATGACCACACCTTGCCCAGCAAATGCAGCATCACCGTGGATACAAATCGGCAATACTGTATCACCTTTAGCATCACCACGACGGTCTTGACGGGCCCGCACTGAACCTTCTACCACCGGGTTGGCAATTTCTAAATGTGATGGGTTAAACGCCAACGCCATATGCACTTCCCCACCTGGGGTATTAACGTTGGTAGAAAAACCTTGGTGATACTTCACATCACCCGATGTATTTAGGGGACGTTTGCCTTCAAATTCATCAAACAAGTCAGCTGGGTTTTTACCAAAGATATTTACCAGCACATTGAGGCGGCCTCGGTGGGCCATACCAATAACAATCTCTTTGGTATTTTGACTGCCAGCCCGTTGGATCATGGTATCCAACATGGGAATCATGCTTTCCGCACCTTCTAGACCAAAGCGCTTGGCACCGGCAAAGCGAGAGCCAAGATATTTTTCCAAGCCCTCAGCAGCTACTAAGCGCTCTAGAATGTGCTTACGCTTTTCTGGCGAATGCAAGGGATGGCTGCGCACCGACTCCATACGCTGACGGATCCACATTTTTTGATCGGTATCAACAATATGATTGTATTCCACAGCCACAGTTGAGCAATAGGTCTGCTCAAGTGCTTCAATTAGCTCACCTAAAGGCATTTCCTCTTTGCCGAGGAAAGAAGCACCCACTTGAAAAACAGTATCAAGATCGGCCTTAGATAATTCATGAAAAGCCAGTTCTAAAGCCGGTACGGGTGGTTTACGCTTATGGGCAAGATTTAACGGATCTAAGTCCGCTACTTGGTGACCATGTAAACGATAGGAGTTAATCAAGCGCATCACGCGCACTTGCTTGCGCTCGTGCTCACTACTTACTGACTTAGTAGGTAGTGGCAAAGATTTACGTTGATTTTTAGCATGTAACAGAAAGTGGTCACGGATAGGAGCAAGGGGCACATCACCACCAATTGCCTCAGGTACACGAGGCAACTTGTCGAACTCCTGACGCCAGTTTTCTGGCACTGCATTAGGATCAATAAGATAAGTTTCGTAAAGCTGCTCTATATAAGCAAAATTACCACCGGAGAAATGCGACTCTCTAAGTTGCAGATCCATTAGGCTATCGGACATTCGACGTTTTCCAGACTTGTAAATTAACAACTTTCACTGCATTTTTTCCTGCTTTTGGCAGAAATAATGACAGCGTTCCTCTCAAGGCAATCTCTATATAACCTGTATGGCTATTATTATGCCTTTTTGTTATTAAAATATGTGTGCTTATTATACCCTTTAGCGACAGCATATACTAGACACCTATGCCTAAGTGAGACAAGGTATACAGACTTTTTTTCCAGCTAAATAGAGGGTCAAATAAAAGCCCTAATGAGGGCTTTTATTTAGCACTATATTAGTGCCACCTAAACTTAGCAAAAGCACTATTTTAGTGCCAAAAAAAACCCCTGATATTTATTCAGGGGTTTTTTATTTGTTAAGTACCGCGACTTAATAACATATTGCGAATATGGCCAATGGCCTTAGTCGGGTTTAAACCTTTCGGGCAAACATTAACGCAGTTCATAATACCGTGACAACGGAACACACTAAATGGATCGTCCAATTCAGCTAAACGCTCTTCGGTAGCCGTATCACGACTATCCGCTAAGAAACGATAGGCTTGCAATAAGCCAGAGGGCCCGACGAACTTATCTGGATTCCACCAAAACGAAGGACAAGCAGTGGAACAACAAGCACACAAGATACACTCATATAAACCATCAAGCTTGGCCCGCTCTTCAGGGGACTGCAGTCGCTCAATAGCCGGCGCGGGCTTATCATTTTGCAAAAACGGCTTGATACGTTCGTAGTTTTGATAGAACTGATCCATATCAATAACCAGATCACGAATCACAGGTAGAGCTGGAAGCGGGCGTAAAACTAACTTGCCATTTTTAACACAATCAGACAGCGGCGTTATACATGCTAGACCGTTGACACCGTTAATACTCATACCATCAGAGCCACAAACACCTTCGCGACATGAACGCCGGAAAGTTAAAGTGCTATCTTGCTCCTTGAGCAGAAACAAAACATCAAGAACCATCAGATCCTTACCGCCAGTATCAACCTGGAAGTCCTGCATGTAAGGCTTTTGATCCTGCTCAGGATGGTAGCGATAAACACTCACATTTAACATGATGAACTCCTTAATATGTTCGTACTTTCGGTGGGAAAGCATCAAGGGTAGCTGGCTTGAAGTTTACGTCACGCTTACCTACCCGCTCATCTTGTGGGTAATAGATGGAATGTTTTAACCAATTCTCATCATCACGTTCAGTAAAGTCATTACGTGCATGGGCACCACGACTTTCTTTGCGTTCTTCTGCGGCAACGGCCGTTGCGAAGGCCACTTCAAACAAGTTTTGCAACTCCAACGCTTCAATACGATCAGTATTAAAGGCGCCACTTTTATCACGCAAGTGCAAATTATCTATCTTGGATTTCAGATCACGCAATAGCTGCAAACCTTTTTGCATACTCTCACCTTCACGGAACACACCAAAGTACAACTGCATAATTTTTTGCAGCTCTTCCCGCACGGCTGAAATACTCTCACCGCCTTCAGAACTATTTAGTTTATGCAAACGCGCCATGGCTTTATCCAAATTAGCTTGGGTAGCCGCCTTAGACTCAAAACCTTCACTCATGGATTTTTCTATCTGTAATCCACAAGCACGGCCAAACACCACTAAATCGAGGAGAGAGTTACCACCTAGGCGATTAGCCCCGTGTACAGAAACACAAGCAACTTCACCACAAGCATATAAGCCCTCTACTACGCGACTCTCGGATTCTGATTCTGGATATAATACCTGACCACCAATATTAGTAGGCAAGCCACCCATCATATAGTGACAAGTTGGTACTACGGGTATTGGCTCAACCACTGGATCAGCATGGGCAAAGGTACGCGACAATTCACAAATACCAGGTAATCGGCTCTCCAATACTTCCTCACCCAAATGATCGAGTTTTAGGAATACATGATCACCTTTTTCACCACAACCTCGACCTTCTAGAATCTCCATAACCATGGAACGTGCAACAACGTCACGGCCAGCAAGATCCTTAGCGTTAGGTGCATAGCGTTCCATAAAACGCTCACCATCTTTATTGATTAGATAGCCACCTTCACCACGGCAACCCTCAGTAACCAAAGTCCCTGCCCCAGCTATACCAGTCGGATGGAACTGCCACATTTCCATATCTTGAGCTGGCAAGCCCATACGCAGAGCCATACCAATACCATCACCGGTATTAATATGTGCGTTAGTAGTGGACTGGTAAATACGCCCAGCACCACCAGTAGCCAAAACGGTAGCTTTAGCTTCAATATAAACAGTCTCGCCCGTTTCAATACAAATAGCGACGACACCAACCACGTCACCATCGTCATTCTCGACGAGATCAACGGCATACCATTCATTTAAAAAGGTAGTACCACCTTTTAAATTACCTTGGTATAAGGCATGTAATAAGGCATGACCAGTTCGGTCCGCAGCAGCACAAGTACGAGCTGCTTGACCGCCCTCACCAAATTCTTTTGACTGACCACCAAAAGGACGTTGATAAATACGCCCATTTTCAAACCGTGAAAAAGGCAATCCCATATGGTCAAGCTCAAACACAGCTTGCGGACCGACAGAACACATATATTCAATGGCGTCTTGGTCACCAATATAATCAGAGCCTTTAACGGTGTCATACATATGCCAGCGCCAATCATCATTCGGATCATGACTAGCAATAGCACAAGTAATACCCCCTTGCGCCGAAACCGTATGGGATCGCGTTGGGAATACTTTAGTAATACAAGCGGTCTTTAGACCAGATTCTGTTAGCTGCAGCGCGGCGCGCATACCAGCACCGCCACCACCAATAACGATGGCCTCAAAAGACATTTTACGTAATGTTTCAGACATGGCTATAGCCCCCACAACAACTGAATACCCCAAACGGTATAAGCAAACATGGCTGCGCCAGTTAGTAATTGGAAAACGAAACGAATACCCATTGGCTTAATATAGTCCGTAGAAACAGACCACAAACCGATCCAAACATGGGCACCCAAAGACAAGAGTGCCATTAAACTGAAAATGCGCATGGCGGTTATATCAAATAAACCGCTCCATTGGGCATAGGTCAGTTGAGGATTAGCTAATATATATGCCACTATAAATACTGTATAAAGGGTCAACACCACTGCACTTACACGCTGCATAAGCCAGTCGTAAAGACCACTGCGACCAAAGCTAGTTACTGCCCTTACCATACCCAGTACCCCGCTAGAAATGCTGTGACTACTGTGGCAGCAATCACTACTTTGGCTGCCACATCAGCGCTAGCTAATTCTTCACCATAGCCAAAATCCTGTACCAAATGCTTTAAACCAGAAAACAAGTGGAAAGATAGAGAAACTAGTAAACCCCAAGCGATAAACTTGGCTAGGAAATATTCCTGCATAATGGTTTCTGCAGTGGCAAAGCCCTCAGCACCACTCAAGGACATATCGAATAAAATAAACATAAAGATAAGACCAACAAACAACATCACACCAGTGATACGGTGACTGATCGACACAATGGCCGGTAGAGGTTGCTTAATGGTCCTGAGATCTAGATTAACAGGTCTGTTCTTGCTCACGATCACCTTCTCTCAATACTGAAATAAACTCAGTGGCTAGGGATTCAATGGTTGCAATCAAAGTAACGAATGCTCCTATCATTAATAGGAATAGTCACTCGAAAACCAAGCCTAAAACATATAGAAATTATTGCCAGCTCGACACTTTCTTAGCTAGAGGCGTCAAACTCGGCGCAATTATAGTTACATTACTCAGAAAAGACAATGTAACTCAAGGCCTTAGCAAAGGCTCTTATAATAAGCCTTTATTTATGTAATTTTTTGTAAAAACTCCATAAGACTCTGCATCTTGGGAACAATAAAAGATAAAAACCAAAGAACCTGAATTGCGTTATAAATCGTGGTAATATTAGCTATTTACTGGCGGAATCATGCCGCGCCGCGGTTTAAGGTAGAATAGCCTCCGCATTTGAGATGACATGCAATCTAGTAAGGTTTCACACCACTACGAATACTTGTACACGTTGACAATCACAATCTAGCCCTTATAGTAGGGCGTCCCAAGCAAAGCTGACTTTACTAGGCAACTAGGTGGCCTTGCTAACTTTGAAAAACCAAGGAGCCAATTAATGTCCGACCCAAAAGCCATACTACATATAGAAGGCATGGCCCCCATAGAGTTACCTATTTATTCCGGAACAACTGGCCCAGATGTAATTGATGTTCGCTCGCTGGTTAGTAAAGGTATCTTTACCTACGACCCAGGCTTTGTTTCCACCGCCTCATGTGAATCAAAGATTACTTATATAGATGGCGATAAAGGTGTGTTACTGCACCGCGGCTACCCAATTGAAGAATTAGCCAATAACTCTTCTTATTTAGAAACCTGTTATCTGCTTATCTACGGTGAGCTGCCTACTGCTGAACAGCTAGCTGACTTTGAAGAACAAGTTAGCAAAAAAACCATGGTGCATGAGCAATTGGTAAACCTTTTCCGCGGTTTCCGTCGTGACGCTCACCCCATGGCTATTATGTGTGGTGTGGTTGGCGCCCTATCCGCCTTCTATCATGACCGTCTCGATATCAGTGATGAGGCCCATCGCGAGGAATCTGCCCTACGTTTAATTGGCAAAATGCCTACCTTGGCAGCTATGTCATATAAGTATTCCGTAGGCCAACCCTTTATGTATCCTCGCAATGATCTAAATTACAGCGAGAACTTCCTGCATATGATGTTTGGTAATCCATGCGAAGAAAGCAAAGTTGACCCTGTTCTAGCTCGCGCTATGGACAAGATCTTTATGCTGCATGCTGATCACGAACAAAATGCGTCAACTTCTACTGTGCGCTTGGCTGGATCTTCTGGTGCTAACCCCTTTGCTTGTATCGCTTCCGGTATTGCTGCACTTTGGGGCCCTGCACACGGTGGTGCCAATGAAGCTGTATTGGATATGCTGGAAGAAATTGGTGATGTATCACAAATAGACACATTTATCGCCAAAGCGAAAGACAAGAATGACCCGTTCCGTTTAATGGGTTTCGGTCATCGTGTGTATAAGAACTTTGACCCAAGGGCTAAAGTTATGCGCCAAACCTGTGATGAGGTTTTGGACCTACTAGGTATTGAAGATGATCCTTTGCTACAAATAGCCAAGCGTCTAGAGCAAATTGCCCTAGAAGACGAGTACTTTATCCAACGTAAACTTTATCCAAACGTTGATTTCTACTCTGGCATTATTCTTAAAGCCATTGGCATTCCAACCTCCATGTTTACGGTAATCTTTGCTATGGCACGGACTGTTGGCTGGATAGCTCATTGGCATGAAATGCATAGTGGTCCCTATCGCATTGGTCGCCCACGTCAGCTTTATACTGGTGAAACGGCGCGAGACTATCCAAAGAAATAGTTTCAATATCCATCTGTTAATTAAAAAGCCACTGTCAGTGGCTTTTTTTATGCCTGAACAAGAATGATGCTAATTTCAATTGAGAAACACTACCCCAGGATAGCTTATTGCACCTTATTGGACATATTACCCCAAAATATGCCCCATATTGGCACACATATTGCTTAATATCTGCGTAATCCCCAAAGCAGTGCGGTTTTGGAGGTTAAAATGCGTTATGTGCACCAAAACATAGCCATAATAATATATTAACGCACCTTTTTAGTGCATCTATACTTATGGGAGTATATTGTGGAATCCATTAGCAGTCATGTTGCTACTTTAGTACAGAGTTCCAACACCTTATTTATATTAATCGGCGCCATTATGGTGCTGGCCATGCATGCTGGCTTTGCTTTTCTTGAAGTCGGTACCGTAAGGCACAAGAACCAGGTTAATGCCCTGATCAAAATCATCAGTGATTTTGGTGTATCTTGCTTAGCCTATTTCTTTATTGGTTATTGGGTTGCATACGACCAAACATTCCTATTCAGTGCAGCTGAATTAAGCGCTGACAATGGCTATGCCTTAGTTAAGTTCTTCTTCTTAATGACCTTTGCGGCAGCCATACCCGCCATTATCTCTGGTGGTATCGCTGAACGGGCTAAATTCTGGCCCCTACTACTTAGCGCAGCTATCTGTGTAGGCTTTGTTTATCCTCTATTTGAGGGTATTGCCTGGAATGGTAACTTTGGCTTCCAGGGTTGGTTAGAAGCAACCTTTGGTGCTAGCTTCCACGACTTTGCTGGTTCCATTGTTGTCCACGGTGTTGGTGGCTGGATTGCTCTAGTAGCTGTACTGCTATTAGGTAATCGCCAAGGTCGTTATAAGAATGGACAGGTTATCGCTTTTGCTCCGTCCAGTATTCCTTTCCTAGCTTTAGGTGCTTGGGTACTAACTATCGGTTGGTTCGGCTTTAACGTTATGTCGGCACAAACTTTAGATGGCATTAGCGGCCTAGTTGCAGTAAATACCCTAATGGCTATGGTTGGTGGCACACTTGCAGCACTAGTAGTGGGTAAAAACGACCCAGGCTTTGTCCACAATGGCCCCCTAGCTGGCTTAGTAGCTGTTTGTGCTGGATCTGACCTAATGCACCCAATTGGTGCATTGGCTGTTGGTGCTATCGCTGGTGCAATTTTTGTATATGCCTTTATCCTCACCCAAAACCGCTGGAAGATTGACGACGTCTTAGGTGTATGGCCTCTACATGGTCTATGTGGTGCTTGGGGTGGTATTGCTGCAGGTATCTTTGGTTTGGAAGCTCTAGGTGGCTTGGGTGGCGTTAGCCTAATGAGCCAGATTATTGGTTCACTAGCAGGTATCAGTATTGCCGTGATTGGTGGTCTAATCGCCTACGGCATTGCTAAAGCATTGTTTGGCCTACGCCTTAGCGAAGAAGAAGAGTTCCAAGGAGCCGATATTTCTATCCATAAGATCGGTGCCTCTTCAATGGAGTAAGTGACCAACGGGTTCTTATCAGTAGATAATAAATACTGATAAACAAAGGGGTAAACGGCGTGCCGTCTACCCCTTTTTTGTTGGTCTGTGTTACTGATTATAAGGTAGGTGTTTAATCTCGAAACAGTAGTGAATCTTCTTATTACGAGAGAAATCACGGTCAATGGTTTTACTACTTATATCGACCACTTCATTAAACTGTTTAACCTTTTCATCTAGCACAAATTTGCGGTAGTTGGTTGAAAAGATAAGCGTACCCTCAGGTGACAGTAATCCCATAGCCTGCTTAATCATCCACACATGATCTCTTTGCACATCCATAACACCAATCATACGTTTCGAGTTGGAAAATGTAGGTGGATCTAAAAAGATAAGATCGTATTGACCAGCATGGGTTTTACCATGATGCCGGAGAAACTCCATACAATCGGCTTGCTCTAATTTATGTAGCCACTCACTAGCACCATTTAGAGCCAAGTTTTTTCGTGACCAGCTTTGATAAGTGGCTGACATATCAACGCTGAGGGACTTCTTTGCCCCACCTTTAATGGCGTGAATAGTGGCACTTGCCGTATAGCAGAATAGATTTAAAAAGCGCTTACCGGCTGCCATATTTTGAATACGCTTACGTACGGGGCGATGATCCAGAAATAAGCCTGTATCTAGATAATCGGTTAAGTTAACCAATAATCGACAACCCTCTTCCACAACCTCTAAGTAGTCTCCACCTTTCTGTAATGCTTGGTATTGCTGTTTACCAGATTGCTGCTTACGCTGTTTTAATACAATTCGTTGTTCAGGTATACCCGTCACTTGCGGTAATGCTAAGAGCACTTCCTGTAGGCGACGGGCGGCATTATCGGCATTCACTTTAGCTGGTGGTGCGTATTCCTGCACATGTAACCAATCACCGTAGACATCAACCGCCACGGCATATTCAGGCATATCGGCATCATATAAGCGATAACAGCTGATATTTTGCTGACGCAACCAACTTTTTAATTGCTTGGCGTTTTTACTTATGCGGTTGGCAAACATTTGCGCACCCTGACTCAGTTCCTGCAAAGGGATGACGCCATCTGTCTGGCGACGATCATGAAAGTGATTGTCGTCAGTAATATTAAACAACAATAATTGGCTCTTAATTGCACCATTATAGAAACTGTATTGTTTATGGGAGCGTAAACCAACAGCCTTGCCTAGATCAGGGTTACCGGTAAACACCCCAAGACGCCAATGTTTAAATTGTTGACTAACTTTTTCGCCTAGATGCTGATACAAATACTGTATATCCGCAACTTCACTTAAGCGCTCACCATAAGGCGGATTAGTAAGCATTAGCCCAGGTAATAAATCGGCTTTATGGGTTAATGGTTTTAATTCTTGTAGCTGACGATGACTAACACGAATAAAACTCTCTAAACCCGCTTGTTTAATATTTTCACGACTTTGTGTTAGGGCTTTTGGCATACCATCATAACCATGAATTTCTGCCTTAAACTGAGCCTCACCTAGCTCTCGTCGTTGTTCGGCCTCATCCCATAGTTCTTGCCATAATTGTCTATCATGCTGAGCCCAGGTTTGCAGTCCAAAGCGCCAGCGCAATAAACCTGGCGCTGTATCAGTTGCTAATAAAGCCGCTTCGATCAAAAAGGTGCCCGAACCACACATTGGGTCAATTAAAGGCGCTCCCTGAGCCGCCATTTCAGGCCAACCAGCACGTATTAGTATAGCTGCCGCCAAGTTCTCTTTAAGTGGCGCCATGCCACCATCTTGGCGATAACCACGCCGATGCAGGCTATTACCAGACAAATCAATGCTAATACGGCCTCTACCTCGGCTAACAAACACATTGACGCGCAAGTCTGGGTCTTGTTTGGCAATACTAGGTCGTTCTAAGCCAGCCTCACGAAATTGATCCACAATGGCATCTTTTACCTTTAAGGCACCAAAATGAGTATTATCGATACCACGCATGCGCCCTGCATAATCGACCAGTAAAGTCTGCCCACTATGCATATGTTGTTGCCAATCAACAGCCATTACAGCGGAATATAAATCAGCGGGAGAGTCTATCTTAGTTTCATGCACTAGCAATAAAATACGATTCGCAAGACGGCTCCATAAACAGGCTTTATAACCTATGGCTAAAGTGCCAGAGAACAATACCCCACCTTGGGACAGTTTGACATTTTCGGCACCCAAACTAGTTAGTTCATCGGCAAGAATAGGTTCTATAGCCTTTGGGCAGGTTGCAAAATAAGCGTGATTCATAAACAGGCGGGACAAAGATAAGATAAAGTTGGCATTATACACCAACCCTTGCTAGATAAGGCGGTTTGGTAAAACAAATAGACAGGTCAAAACTCACCCGTCTAAGTGCGTTTATTCGTAACTTACCCTACTGCGGCTACTAAATAAAAAGTAATTTAGGCACATCATGGTAACAAATAAGCAGGCACCACCGAAGTTATGTGCCACCGCAACAGGTAAAGGCAGATGCCAATAGACATTGGCTAAACCTAACAAAAACTGAATAGCAAACAAAACCATGATTAGACCAGCGAACAGGTGCAAACGTGCATCAGGCTGTTGCCATAATTTCCGTGCCATTAGTATTAGATATATTCCCAACACAACAGCCATAAAACGATGAATAACATGAATGGCCTTACGACCTTCACCATCCATTAAACCACCCAAATAGTTAGGACCTATGGTTTGACTGAGGTTAAAACCTTCAGCAAAGTTCATAGTCGGCCACCATTGACCATTACAGGCGGGCAAATCGGAGCAAGCCAAAGCAGCATAATTAGCACTCATCCAACCACCTAGGAAGATTTGCACACTAGTCAGCAGTAAACCTATCAATGCCCAAAAGCGCAAACCACCTCGACGATGCTGTAACCGCAGTGGACGCACCTGTCGCCCCATACGAGATAAGCGCAACATCAATATAGATAACAAACTAGCGGTAATAAAACCCCCGAACAAATGAGCCGTTACAATCTGAGGCCATAACTTCCAAGTTACCGTCCAAGCACCAAAAGCGCCCTGCATTAACACTACAGCTAACAGCAACTGAGAATGTTTAAAAGGATAATACAAACGACGGCGATAGAACCATGAACCCAAGGCAATGACAAGAATAAAGAAGCCTAGTATGGTGGCAAGGTAGCGGTGTATCATCTCCAGCCAGCCCTTACCCACTTCAACTGGACTATCAGGGTATAAAGACTCCGCTAGCTGAATTTCCTCAGCAGTTTGTGGCACAATTAATTGCCCATAGCAACCTGGCCAATCAGGACAGCCTAAACCTGCGTCAGCCAATCGGGTCCAAGAACCCAATATAATGACACTGCAAACAGTTAGCACAGCTACTAATGCTAGCTTAACAACCCAACCTGGTGCTGAACCCATACCGCTCATTAATATACCTATTTAAGCCATTAATGTACGCACAAAGTCGCGTGCATAATGGTCCAGTAATAAAAATGCGAAAATACCATTCAGATAGAAAATGGAATAGGCAAAAGTCTTCATAGCGTGTTCATCGGCTTTGCCACGATATAATTTCCATGCGTGGTAGACAAACATAATACCCAGACCCAAGGCACCGGCTAAGTAGATTTCACCTGTCATATTAACTACAAAAGGCACCAGAGTGACCACTAATAGCAGTAGGCTATAGAGGAAAATTTGTCCCTTTGTAAAGGCAATACCATGGGTAACGGGTAACATTGGCACACCAGCCTTGGCATAATCATCACGGCGACGAATAGCTAGAGCCCAAAAATGCGGTGGTGTCCAAACAAAAATAATTAGAAATAACAGTAACGCATCCATATTTACAGAGCCTGTTACTGCAGCCCAACCTAATACTGGTGGCGCAGCCCCTGCAGCACCACCTAAAACAATATTGTGAGGTGTCGAACGCTTAAGGTAAACCGTATAGATGACCGCGTAGCCAATCACTGATAACAATGTTAATAGTGCTGTTAGCACATTAATAAATACCAGTAAAATTACCATCGATAGCATACACAGCACGAGGGCAAATACCAACGCCGCCATAGGGTGAATACCACCCGTGGGCAAAGGACGCGCCTGAGTGCGTTCCATAACTGCATCAATACGCTGATCCACCCAATGATTGATTGCAGCGCCCGACGCCGCTGCTAAACCAATACCCAAATTACCAAAAACCAACACTTGCCAGGATGGAAAGGATTCTGTGGCCAGCAGCATACCGACAACGGCCGTAAAGACAATCAACAGCACTACCTTAGGCTTACACAAGGTAAAATAGTGACGCCAAGAAGGCACATATCTGTCAGATATGGCTAGTATAGACATGGGTTAATCCTTGTTGTTTTTTTAACCAAACCGGATGTTAAGTAAAAAAGCCAAGCAGTTCAATCAATTTATGACCTAGAATGACTAAAAATGGCTATTTTTCTAGTGATTTTAACGGGTGCTTAAAGGGTTGTTAAAGGTAGCCAGTTGATAAACACAAAGGCGGCGATACCAAAATACAAAGATTTCACCATAACCGCCACGGTTATAGTCGCCAAACAGAACAAGAAACTACGTTCGACGGATACTTTCATCATCACCGGCATACCAGTGAAGAGAAAATACAAAGACACAAACATGGCCAACAATAACACTAGGGCATTAAACCAAACCAGTGGTAATAAAGCGCAAATTCCCGCCCCTAACATAGGCGAAACAACAAAGGTGGCGAGCACCATACAGTTACGAAAGCCCGCGTGGGAGCCATATAAACGCTCAATCCAATAGACACTAAAGGCTAGCAAACTAACAAAGGCAATAATACTTATATAAAGGGCAATGCCAAGGTACATCGCAGTCTCATGGGCCAAGGTATGATAATCACCAGCACCAATGCGCCAGCCCATTTGGGTAGAGCCGATATAAAAGGATACTGAGGGTATGGCTGCCATCCAGCTTAATTGCGTAAAGTAGCTATGGCGCAGTCCATACCGCTGTTTACGCACTAAACGCCAAGAGCGTTGTGGGTTATATACCAATTCCCAAAAATACCTAAAAAACACCAGCGTCACCTGTTTTAATTATAAAATTGATGGCTATTAATTAATCATTATTAACGAATGGTTAATGTTAATACCGTTGAAAATAAAACCACCTCGGTAATAATCATGCCAACAAAAACACACAAAGCAATGGTCATAATAGAAACACTATACAAGGTGCCCCTATTCTCCTGCACCTGCATCATAACGTTGACACCGATAAACATTAAATAAATAGAAATAGCCGCCGTAAGGCTCAGCACAGTTAATACTAACCAGAGAATAGGCCAAACAAACACTACACTACCGAGCAGAACGGGAGTCGCAACATAAGTTGCCAAGACCACGCAGGTACGGTAACTGGAACCAGAGCCATAGGTTTTTTCCATCCAGTGAATCCCCTTACCAATGCAGGAAATGCCCAGGATAATACCTATATATAGGGTTGCTCCCAGCATTATGCCACTTTCGGGAGTAAGGAAATTTCTTTCACTGCCACCTAACACCCAACCAACCTGAGTAAAACCAATATAGACTGAAACGGCTGGAATCAAGGCTAACCAAGAAAGCCTATTAAAGTAGCATTGCCAAATAGAGATTCGCTTCGCACGTAAGTTTTGCCAAACTCTTGCCACCCATAAATGGGATAGTAGGTTATTTACAGCAACCATTCTTACCTCTCTTTTCTGCCCCTAGGCAGCATGTATTATTATATTTGTTCTTTTGTCTTAGGCATGGGCAAGGAAAAACCAAATGCCATTCTTAATCAATAACATATAAGAATAATTTTCACAAGACTTAGCCTATATTTGACGTTCTCAGGAGCTTTTTCATATCTTTAAGCATGGGCTTACCAATTTGCTCAAAAGCATAAAACATCATGATATTGCCAAGTGGATCGACCACATAAATACCCGCACCTTGGCTTAAGATATCGGCATTAGTAATCTGCACAAGCTGCATGTTAGGGTATTCTGATGTAATAGTTTCCATTCCATCTGGTGAAGCAACAATCAGAGATCTTTTTACTCTATGTGCCTCTTTACCAAGAGCCAAATGCACCTGCCGCAAAGTGTGTAAATTAGTATTACAAGACTCATCACAAGCCCCATCAAGCTGCACCAATAGCGTCCAATTGGCACTACTATCATCATAATTGGCTTCACTCATTAGCTGCGCATTTAAATCCTGCCACTGCCCTGGTGGTGAGATTAATAGGCCATTGTTAGTTCTATTTGTGGGCACACCCCACTGCATAAAATACATCAGAATAGCCAAAATCAGTGGTACTACGCTGACCACAAGAATGGCAATTAATGACAAACGGTTAGCATGTTGTTTTTTCACTTGTCTAAATCCTTATGATGTCTGGTTTTACTATGTTGTCTTATTCTATACAAATATAAAATCACTAGGGTTAATGCTAGGCCAAACCATTGCACAGCATAACCAAGGTGTTTCTCTGGACCCATTTGCACCATGCGCCAATGGGGTTCTAATAGTGCTTCACTTCCATCCTGCAAATAAAGTATATAGGGCCATAATGCATACCCCGTTTGGGTTTCAATATCATTTAGGACAATACTTTGGCGTAATTGAGGGTAGTTTTCCTGCGGTGAATCTGGTGCTAGTACAAATGTTTCACCAGCAATTGGAGATAAAGTACCTAATAGTTTGGTCGTGCCCGTGGGCAATGCCACTACAGGTAGTTCATTACGATCAGTCCAACTTAACCAACCACGATTGACTAATAAGTGGCGCGACCCAACAGGTACAAGGCCAACGACATCAACACCCACTTGAGATTGCCAAACTTGATTATCTAATAACCAAATATAGGGCTCAGTAAAGATGCTTGAAAAAGTTACTTGCTGATAATCTGGCAAGCCTACTAGGTCTGCTTGCGCGTCTATTTGACGCAGTACTTTGCCCTCTTGTGCAGCACTCACCAAGGATTCTTTCTGGGCAGCGCGATCCAACTGCCAAAAGCCAAGGACCAAGGTGACTGGTAAGAATATTAATACAAATACAGTCAGAGCTTTATTTTGCGTTATACTATGCCACATAGAAACTCACACTAGCTAATCATTAGCAGGAGGTATTAAGCAATGCTGATCAAGTGGATAATTGGCGTTATATTCCTATTGGCTCTAATCAGCCTATCTTCCGGTTTGTTCTTCTTGCTTAAAGATGAAAAAGACTCTAAACGCTTACTCACCTCTTTGAAGTTAAGAGTGGGGTTATGTGTACTACTGGTTCTTGTCGTCATATATGGGTTTTGGAGTGGTGAATTAGTTACTGCTTCACCTTGGTCACAGATACACTAACAGGTGTATCTACCTCTCCAAAACCACTAATTTTGCAATCTTCTTTTGCTTGGCTAGATAATATAGACAAAGAAGAAAAGACCAATCCATACCATATCAACAAAGTGCCAGTACCATGCAGCGGCCTCAAAGCCAAAATGTTGATCTGGGGTGAAATGCCCCTTCACAATGCGTATCCACATGACGAACAATATAATTGCGCCAATGGTAACGTGAGCTCCATGGAAGCCAGTCAGCATAAAGAAGGTTGAGCCATAAATACCCGACGCAAGGGTCAAACCAAGGTCGCGATAAGCTTCTACATACTCAAGAATCTGATAGTAAACAAAAACAGCACCAAGAATCACGGTAAAGGCTAACCAAAAGATAACCCGCCCTCTTTGCATAGTCCGTAGAGCATGGTGGGCAAAAGTAATGGTCACACTAGAAGATATCAAGAGTATGGTGTTCAATAATGGAATATGCCAAGGGTCAATAATAGCGTTAGGACCAGGCAAATCGGCACCTGCAGGATTATTAAACATGGGCCATTGGTATATAAAATCAGGCCATAGCATATGACTAACGCCTTTATCCCCTGATCCGCCCAACCAAGGGCCAGCCCATTGACGAACATAAAATAGCGCGCCAAAGAAAGCAGCAAAGAACATTACCTCAGAGAAGATAAACCAACCCATACCCCAGCGGAAGGATCTATCCATCTGCTGACTGTAAAGGCCGCCCATACTTTCTTTGATTACCATACCAAACCAGTTATATAACACAGCCGCTACAATCAAAGCCCCAGTAAAAAAGACAAAGTGGGGAAAAGCCCAACCTTCTGTGCCAGAACTGATATGGTTAATCATGCCGGCAGCACCGGCAGCAATACAAATCAGTCCAATACTGGTGAAGATTGGCAAACGACTACTTTCTGGTACGTAATAACTACTTGTTGCCATAAAACGCTCCTTTTTAAAGGTTTCTAATTTTTATAATTTGGCTAGTTTAATTTTGCTACTGTTTCTGGGTCTGCAAATTCAGTCGAGTCAAACAATGTATATACCATAGAGACTGTTTGAATATCCTCTGGCAACTCGGGTGAAATTGTGAAAACCATATTCATCTGCTTGGACTCGCCAGCGGCAAGTGGCTGTTGCTGGAAACAAAAGCACTCTGTTTTTTGCACATATTCTGCAGCTCGAGCAGGCGTAATACTTGGCACCGCTTGCGATACCATGTCACTAGCAGTGGTATTAGACGCCCAAAAGCCAATCTGCTTCCATTCACCGGGGTGAAGGTCGATCTGCTCTTGCAGGGCCATAAAGCGCCATGGCATTTCGGCATTTTTCGAAGCCAGTAACTGCACAGTGACTGTGCGAGATGTATCAACGGTGTAATCAACCTTTTCCACGGTGCCAGTGACCTTGCCATTAAGGCCGGTAATCTCACAAAACACATCATAAAGTGGTACTAAGGCAAAACCGAAGCCAAACATAGCCAAGGCAACAAACAGATGTTTAATTGCTGACTTAGCTACATTTGGTTTTGATGACATCTCAATAACCCTCTTTTAGATTACTTCACCTGTGGTGGTTCACTAAAGGAGTGATAAGGTGCTGGCGATGGTAAAGTCCATTCTAGGCCATCAGCGCCCTCCCACACCT
The DNA here is from genome assembly GCA_002686055.1 of Oceanospirillaceae bacterium. Classification (GTDB taxonomy): domain Bacteria; phylum Pseudomonadota; class Gammaproteobacteria; order Pseudomonadales; family Balneatricaceae; genus Njordibacter. Next base: position 23,340 of record NYZU01000012.1, read on the forward strand.
CAGGCGTAGCCTGCTTGCCACTGCGAATCGTTTTAATAACGATATACAGGAATAGTAGCTGAGAGAAACCAAAGATAAAGGCACCCACAGAAGCCACAGCATTAAAGTCAGCAAACTGTAATGCATAGTCAGGAATACGACGAGGCATACCTGCTAAGCCGATAAAGTGCATTGGGAAGAAGGTGATATTGACACCAATAAAGGATAGCCAAAAATGTAACTTACCCAAAAACTCATCGTAATAATTACCGCACCACTTAGGTAACCAGAAGTAAACACCAGCAATGATGGCGAATAATGCGCCCGGCACCAATACATAGTGGAAGTGAGCTACCACAAAATAGGTATCATGGTATTGGAAATCTGCTGGGGCAATGGCTAACATCAAGCCTGAGAAACCACCAATGGTGAAGAGGATAACAAACGCTATCGCAAACAGCATTGGCGTCTCAAAGGTTAATGAACCTTGGAACATGGTTGATACCCAGTTAAATACCTTCACACCAGTAGGTATAGCGATAACCATAGTCGCGTACATAAAGAATAGCTCAGTCACCAATGGCAAACCCACGGTAAACATATGGTGAGCCCATACAATAAACGACAGGAAGGCAATGGATGCAGTCGCATAAACCATAGACGAGTAACCAAATAACGGCTTACGTGAGAAGGTTGGAATAATATGCGAAACAATACCAAAGGCTGGCAGGATCATAATATACACTTCTGGGTGTCCAAAGAACCAGAACAAGTGCTGGAACAATACTGGATCACCACCACCAGCCGCATTAAAGAAGCTGGTACCAAAGTGAATATCCATCAACATCATGGTTACTACACCTGCTAATACAGGCATAACAGCAATTAACAAGTAAGCAGTAATAAACCATGTCCATACAAACAATGGCATCTTCATATAAGTCATGCCTGGAGCACGCATATTTAAGATAGTAGCAACAATGTTAATGGCACCCATAATGGAAGAGATACCCATCAAATGCACACCAAAAATAAAGTAAGTTACACTTGAAGGCGCATAGGTAGTGGATAAAGGTGCATAGAATGTCCAACCAAAGTTAGGTGCCCCTGCCTCACTAAATAGAGTCAGTAGCAGCATGCCAAAAGCAAAAGGCAAAATCCAAAAGCTCAGGTTGTTCATACGGGGTAGTGCCATATCAGGCGCTCCCACCATCATTGGCACCATCCAGTTTGCCAAACCAACGAAGGCCGGCATAATGGCACCAAACACCATAATCAGACCGTGCATGGTGGTCATCTGGTTAAAAAACTCTGGCTCAATTAATTGCATACCAGGTTGGAAAAGTTCGGCACGAATGATTAACGCCATTACGCCGCCAGTTAGCAGCATAATAAAACTAAACCATAGGTACATGGTACCAATATCTTTATGGTTGGTAGTTAGTATCCAACGCATAATGCCTTTGGCAGGGCCATGATGGCCGTGATCGTCATGTGCAGCAGTAGTCGTGGTCATCTGATCCTCCTATTGACGTGCATCGATAATATCGCGGGGCGTGACAATGTCACCAGTATCATTACCCCAAGCATTACGCTCATAAGTAATAACAGCGGCAATTTCGACATCAGTCAGCTGTTCGGCGAATGATTGCATGGCTGAACCAGCCACACCATTGATCAAAATGTCTATATGCTTGTCGACATCATTTAAGACAATGTCACTGCCAACCATGGGTGGGAACATGGAACCCATACCCTCACCGTTTTGTCCATGACAAGCAGCACAGCGACCAGCATAGACTTCGGCACCCGTTGTCATCAGCTCGTCAAAGCTATAGTCACCTAGTGCAGCCAAAGCAGCAGCTTCTTTTTCAGCGCGTTGTTCATCAAGCCAAGTAGCATAGTCGGATTGGCTAACAGCTCTTACCACAATGGGCATAAAGCCATGATCAACACCACACAATTCGGCACATTGACCGCGATAGACACCTTCTTGACCGACGGGCACATTCACCCAAGATTCATTAACATAGCCAGGAATAGCATCTTTTTTGACAGCAAACTCTGGCACCCACCAAGCATGGATAACGTCGTTTGAAGTAATAAGGAAGCGGACTTTTTGACCAGTCGGAATAACGACTTCTTTGTCCACTTCAAGGAGGTAGTTTTCGCCCTTTTCTTCTTTATTGTAAACCGCATCTCTAGAGGTGCTTAAGTTACTAAAGAAGCTGACATCTTCACCCAAATAATCATACTGCCATTTCCATTGGTAGCCAGTGATCTTGATGTCCACCTGGGCATCACTAGCATCGTACATCTCAACCAATGTTTTGGTAGCAGGAACTGCCATGGCTATAAGAATGATGGTTGGAATCACTGTCCACAACCATTCGAGTGTTACGCTCTCATCGAATTGAGCGGCAACGGCACCTTTGGATTTGCGGTGCTTAAACATGACATAGAACATCACGCCAAAAACCACAACGCCTATGCCCACACAAATCCAGAAAATGAGCATGTGTAAATCGTAAATAGATTGGCTAATTTCGGTCACACCCTCAGTCATATTAACGCCCCATTCTGCTTTCACAATGGAACTTAATGACAATAAAAGTGCAATGGAACTTAGGCTCAACCAAGTCCGAATCTTCATACCTTACCTCTTGATTATTTTTTTTCGGGTGGATATAAAAAAGTATTATCATCTCGCTTGCTCAAATTATTAGACTAAAATGAGCAGCGCACATTATGATGGTTTTGACATTACTTTTGCAACTACTTTATTAAACTATTCAACTAGGGTCTGGTAAGGCCATATTGACCATCATCAAAATTACCAAAATCAACACCACTGCTGCGACTAAACTTATGCCGATAATGCGCAACAAATTATCCCCAGCAAAGTCTTGCTGACGCTTATTTTGCGACTGTACACCTACAAGAGCAGCAATAACACTCTGCAAAAATTTCCATAGCCCTAGACCAATATTTTGTCTTTGCATATGGCACTGCTCCCTTTCTTAAAGCCTAAAGCAAAATAGATTTATTAACGGGCTAACGGATAGCCTCTACGCAATCGCCAATTAATTTTGGGCCAGCATAGATAAAACCAGAATAAATCTGCACTAGTTTCGCTCCCGCATCTAGTTTCGCTTTGGCATCAGCACCACTAGTAATACCCCCTACCCCAATAATTGGCACAGTGTCACCCAATAGTTGATACAACTCCCCAATAACAGCCGTAGAACGATCCGTTAAAGGGGCACCACTTAAGCCACCAGCCTCATGCCCATTAGCCATATTTTCAACCCCCTCTCGGCTAAGGGTGGTATTGGTGGCAATAATGGCATCTAATTTTTCGTCACGCACACATATGGCCACATCGGCTAGCTGTTCACTATCCATATCTGGGGCAATTTTTACGGCTAAAGGTACATAACAATTATGTTCTGCTGCTAAAGCAGTCTGCTCTTGTTTTAAGCGGCTCAGCAGCTGACGCAATGATTCACCATATTGCAGATCACGCAAACCCGGTGTGTTGGGGGAAGAAATATTAACCGTAATATAGCTGGCATATGGATATACCTTACGCATACAAATCAGGTAATCATCTACTGCTTGCTCTACGGGAGTATCAAAGTTTTTACCAATATTAATTCCTAAGATGCCGTTAAAACGTGCTTTTTTCACATTAGCAATTAAGGCATCAACACCATCATTATTAAATCCCATTCGGTTAATAATGCCCTTGGCAGCAGGAATACGGAACATACGTGGCTTCGGATTACCAGGCTGAGCACGTGGGGTAACAGTACCAATCTCGATAAAGCCAAAGCCCAGACTGGCTAAACCATCGATACAATCACCATTTTTATCCAAACCTGCAGCCAGACCAACAGGGTTGGGGAATTGTATGCCCATCACTTCAACAGGTGCCGCAGGAACACTTGGAACAAGGGCTGGCACCAAGCGCAACCTAGCAGCCGCAGCAAGGGTATCTAAGGTGATGTCGTGAGCCGTTTCGGGAGAAAATTGAAAAAGGATATTACGGGCTATAGAAAACAAGTGTTTACCTTTTAAGTCTTAATGAGTTTGCTAAACGTTATTTACTCAGCGCAACTTGGCACTAAAGACAACAATCAAATAACAATAACCACATTCAAATACAAACGCTGCCTATTATAGCCTAATTTGCCTTCGCCTTTCACGACTGTGGCAGGTCAGTCATAGCCCGCAGACAAGTTTCTATTTCAGCCAAGGTTTTTAACCGCTTAATCTGTGCAAAGGTTGTCGCCGCCTCAGGATAAACCCTACCCAACAAAGCTAACCATTGCTTGACACGCGCACCTTGAAAGCGAGCAGGCACTTGCATGGCAACACGCTCACAAAAACCCATCACCAACGGATGTACTTGCTGCCATTGATAATACAGGTGATCTGGATTACGAATACTCCAAGCCAAATCCGGCCGCCATACCACGCCCCTACCCAACATCACATCTTCACAGCCACTGATTGCTTGGCATTGTTTATAGTCATCAATATTCCATACCTCACCATTAGCAATAACTGGAATATTAACGGCTTCGCGAATAGGTTTGATTAAATGCCAATGGGCTGGTGGTTTATAGCCCTGCAGCTTGGTGCGTGCATGGACAACTAATTCATTGGCTCCGGCAGCGGCAATAGCCTGCGCATTATCAACAGCTAAGTGAGTATCCTCATAACCTAGTCGCATCTTGGCACTAAGCCATGCCTTAGGGCCAATAGCCTCTCGGACACTAGCAACAATATTGCCAATCCGCTTAGGTTCACGAAGTAATATAGCCCCACCCTGACTTCGATTGACGGTTTTTGCTGGGCAACCAAAATTTAAATCCACGCCATGTGAACCAAGTGCCAGCGCCCGCTGGGCATTTAACCCAAGAGCCTCCGGATTACTGCCTAATAATTGCACACGTACAGGCACACCAGCAGGTGTTTTACAGCCGTCATATAACTCCGGACATAAACGATAAAATACCCGCTCAGGTAATAACTGATCAGTGACACGGATAAATTCTGTGACACATAGATCAATACCGCCAACCAAAGTTAAACAATCGCGTAAAATATTGTCAGCTAAGCCCTCCATGGGGGCTAGAATGATGCGGCTCATAGTCTTTTACGTTTATAATATAGTTAGCAAACAGTTATTGAGGAATTCATATGTTTACCGGCATTGTTCAAGGTAAAGGTCAGATCCAAAGCATCCACAAAGGGCAAAAACTTAATAGTCTAGTTATTGAACTACCAGCTGCACTGGCTCAAGCCGTTACTATTGGTGCTAGTGTGGCTGTTAATGGTACCTGTCTGACTGTGACAGAACAACAAGGAAATGCCCTCTATTTTGATGTCATTGAACAAACCCTTGATTTAACCAATCTGGGCAACTTAGCAACGGGTGACGAGGTTAATATTGAGCGTTCTTTAAAAATGGGCGATGAACTGGGCGGACATCTAATTTCAGGTCATATAACCACCACCTTAAATGTCAACGAAGTGGTTCAAGAACCGGAAAATACGACCATCTGGTTTGACTTGCCTGCTAGTCAAAGCAAACATATATTGCCCCAAGGCTATATTGGCCTCAATGGATGTAGTCTTACTATTGCAAAAGTAGAAAAAGCCCGCTTTTGTGTCTGTCTAATTCCCGAAACTTTGCGTATAACCACTTTTGGCAGCACCAAAGCAGGTGACGCGATTAATATGGAAATAGATCACCATACTCAAACTATTGTCGCCACAGTAGAACGTGTTTTAGCTCAACAACAAAGCTAGGGGTATATTTAACAGCTTCAAATTTCTTTTTCTTTTTTTTGGGGGGGCTAGAGGAAATTGTCTAGCCCACTTATCCCTTACCCCTTGTCCCTAAACAAAGTAGATTTCAAATTTACAACCAACGCCACACGCCAATAATGCCAGCACTGGCATAGAAAAACTGCAGTAGCAAAATGCCATAATGTTTGCAGAGTAAGGCCCAGAGGCCAATTGCTAAGGCAGAAATTAACAGCAAGGTAAAGCCAAGTACTTCATACCCAGTGTTAGAAGCAACTAACAATGAATAAACGATAGCCGTTATAACACCAGACCACTCAAGTGCTTTTTTTAAAATTTCTTGTTTAAGCATCTTTATCTTTACCAAAAACAAATTTGTTACTTATCTCTACCCTACTATTGTGCCAATGCCTTGCTAACAACCTCATAAACATCCTTACTAGGCTTGCTGTCCAAGATTAATTGTAACTGTTGACGAATTAAACTTTGACGCTCTGGGGTATGCTTTTTAAAGCGTCCCAAAGGCTTACTTAAAGCGGCAGCCATCATGGGGTTAATGGCATTTAAAGCAATAATTTTCTGGGCTATAAATGCATAACCACTTCCATCTAAAGCATGGAAGTTAATGGCACTGCGCATAAAGCTACCCAAGACACTGCGTACCTTATTGGGATTTTTGATATCAAACGCAGGGTGGGACATTAATGCCTGCACCTTATCTAGGTGACCTGGTTTATTTACCCCCGCTTGTAAAGCAAACCACTGGTCTACTACTTGTGCATCTTGCTGCCAACGTCCGTAGAAATCAGTCAGAACTTTATCAGCAGCCTGTTCATCCATGGCGACTATAGCTTGTAGTGCCGCATTAACATCGGTCAAATTGCCTTGGGCGTCATATTGCGCCTGAGCTAATTGCAGGTAAGCCTTATTATTAAGGGTTGTTAAGTACAGCAAACAAGCATTTTTTAAAGCGCGACGACCAATAGCAATACCATCTTGCGCAAATGGGCCATTATCCTGGCAGCGTTTATAACAGCTAACTAATTCCGTCTCTAACTGTTGCGCCAAATAGGCCCTAACACTTTCACGACTATGGTAAATTTTATCCACATCCACTTTAGTTTGCATTTCAGCCAAATAAGCCTCACTAGGCAACAAGACTAAACGCGCAACGAGAGCAGGATCTAAATGAGTATCCGTTAACAGGTCAGCTAATAATGCCAACAGTTTCTTATCTACCGCTACCTCTGGCTTAGCACCTTGCATCACTTCTTGCAGGGCCTGAAGCAGCAGTCTCTGTACCGCCTCCCAGCGATTAAAACCATCATTTTCATGTTCAGCTAAAAACAATAATTGCTGCTGGGTATATGGGTAATCCAGTTTAATAGGGGCAGAGAATTGACGTAGTAAAGATGGAATAGGTTGACTAGTAACATCAGTAAAACAAAATGTTTGTTGCTCAGCGGTAATATTAATTACGGCCTCAGTGGCATCAGTATTTATAGAGCTAACGGGCTGGGGCCAGGTTAAGGACATAGGCTGCCCCTGCCCATCAAATAGTGCCATGCGCAGAGGAATAACAAAGGGTAGTTTATGCTCTGCTTCAGGTGTTGGTGGTGTCGCTTGTTGGATATGTAGACGATATTCTTGTGTGGCAGCATTATATTCATCTCTAACTGTCACTGTTGGCGTGCCTGCTTGGAAATACCAACGCTTAAACTGCTTTAGATCAATCCCACTCGCATCTTCCATGGCACAGACAAAATCATCTGTGGTAACCGCTTGACCATCGTGGCGGTCAAAATACAGGTCGCTGCCTTGGCGGAATAAGTCTGGCCCTAATAAGGTGTGGATCATGCCTACTACTTCGGCACCTTTTTCATACACAGTAACCGAGTAAAAATTACTAATCTCTATATATGATGCTGGCCGAATTGGGTGAGCCATGGGGCCACTATCCTCAGCAAATTGCGCCGTGCGCAGTAAACTAACATCATCAATACGTTTAACCGTTGGTGAATAAGTATCTGCCGTATATTGTGCATCACGAAATACCGTAAAGCCTTCTTTAAGGCTTAACTGAAACCAGTCACGACAAGTCACTCGATTACCAGACCAATTATGAAAGTATTCGTGGGCAACAATACCCTCAATACGTTCAAACATGGCATCAGTGGCCGTATCTGGGTCAGCCAAAACACAATCGGAATTAAAGATATTCAAACCTTTGTTTTCCATAGCACCCATATTGAAGTCGTCAACTGCCACAATCATAAATAGATCCAAATCATATTCACGACCATACACCTGCTCATCCCATACCATGGAGCGCTTTAAAGAGGCCATGGCATGATCACACTTATGACTATTATGAGCTTCTACAAATATATGCAGGTCCACTACCCGACCAGAACAAGTGGTAAAGGTATCGGCATGGCGAACTAAGTCACCGGCCACCATAGCAAACAAATAAGCGGGTTTGGGGAAGGGATCATGCCATACGGCAAAATGTCGACCTTGTTCTTCATCACCCTGCTCCACTGAATTACCATTTGCTAGTAAGACTGGGTATTGTTGTTTCGGTGCACTGATGCGTGTAGTAAACACAGACATAGCATCGGGACGATCCAAGTAGAAGGTAATATTGCGAAAACCTTCTGCCTCACACTGGGTACAGAACATACCCCCAGATTGGTATAAACCTTCCAAGCTAGTATTGTTTTGTGGCTCAATCAAGCATTCAGTGCGTAGCTCAAAAGTCTCAGGGCAATCATTAAGCACTAAGTCAGTAGCCACTAGTTGATATTCTGCAGAGCTCAACTCGGTACCATCAAGACTGACACTGACTAACTCCAATAGTTTGCCGCCGTGTAACTTAAGTTGGTTACTGGTATCTGAGCTAGCCGGATTACGGCGCATCTTTAACGTGCTGATAACACGTGTCTTTTCCGTATCTATACGTATATCCAGATAAGTCCCCTCAATTAAATAACTGGGTACTTGATAATCTTTTAAGTAAATAATGGGCGGTTGTGTAGTCATGCGCTCAGTTGCACCAAATAAGAAGTATATTTACGAATATTAATCACCCGTTTAGAGAAAATCAGATACTGACCTTTAATGCCTAATAACTGATCTTCTAGAACAGGTTCTTTATCTAAATTATGAGAAACAATTTTTTCCGGATACTGATTTACCGGATAGCTTATACGCGTAGGCATATGCTCTAACCAACTATATTCAGTATCAGCTACATTAGCTAAAAGTGCCTGCAAAGGGTCTGCTGCCTCTTGTAACAGACGATCTCGCTCTGCCAAAAGGTTAATTTCTGCTGCCTGCCCTTTTAATAAGGCACGCCAATTGGTTTTATCTGCGACAAAGCTTTTAAGCACTGTTTCAACTTCACCGGATAATTTTCGGGTCGCCACCTGCATAATTGGCACGGCCTGGCTAGCCCCTTGGTCTAACCAACGCGTCGGCATTTGATTAACTCTAGTTATACCAACTTTAAGAGCACTAGAGTTGGCTAAATATACAACATGGGGCTGCATACAGAACTGTTCTCCCCAACTGGGATCACGACAAGTACCGGCAGCGTAATGACATTTTTCCGGGCTCATAATACATACATCACACTCGGGTAAGCGCTGCATACAAGGATAACAATAACCTTGCGCATAACTTTTGCGCGTCCCGCGACCACAGTGCCGACATATAATCTCACCGAGATGCTCTAATCTGATGGTTTTTCCGAGCAAGGCATTGATGTTGATATTCTGCCCGCCTAACTGGAGAAAATAAGTTGCTTGGTCAGCAGGGTCGGAGGCGATAGTAACCTGCATTTTATTAAGATGCCCCTGAGCTAAAACAGACATCAGTTGATTTTCAGCACTTGTGCGGGTGATTCTTTTGCCGATGCGCAAGTATCACTCATAAAACCTGCCTGTTCCTCAGCGGGTAAATGTATAGATTGATAGCGCAGGACTGCTTCCAAACAGTTAGCTTTTTGCTCTTTCGTCAAGGCACGCCCATCAGGCCATTTGCCCAATTCCACAGCTTCTTTAAGACGCTGGTATATCTCCGGCGTCATTTGTGCTAATAATTCATCGTATTGCATAGTATCCATCGCTCAAGACATATAAATTTTAACGAGCTAATTTATTGCCATTCGTTTCTATTTCTTGATTTTAACATGGTCATGATCAAGGCCAAACCCAGACCTGAAAGTAAACCACCTAGATGTGCCATATTGGCCATATTACCTGCCCCCACCATAGCTAACACATCAGTAAATCCTAATACCAACCAAGCCAGCATAAAAATCACAATGCCCTCGGGCAATAGAAATACCGGTTTATTAAGTTTGTCCCACAGCCAAATATAACCGAGTAGACCATAGATTACACCGGATAAACCGCCGAATAAATTGATCCCCTGCCACGCTTGAGCCAAGTTACTTAGGCTAGCCGTTAGCAATAATAACCATAGCAACTTTTTACCTGATTGCTGAAGTTCAATGCGACGCCCCAGCTCCCACCACCACAGACAATTAAATACCAAATGCAAAATACCAAAATGTAACCATATAGGCGTGATTATACGCCATGGTTGGGTTAACAAATGTTGCCATCCTCCTATTAAATAAGGTTCTGGCGTTGTATACATTAAGAAAAAGCTAAATGGCGCAACCAAGCTGTAGTTATTGCCCAAATTAGTCAGCAAAGCCAACCCCAATGTGATGACCAATAAGCCTGCTGTAACAGGCGTCTTGCGTAATAATCTTCCCCATTGACGTGTGGCTTTGGTATTGCTTGTAGCGGGCTGTTGAGGTAATTCACCTTGGGCAAACTGTTCACATAAGCTCAGTGTGACAGCTAGATGAGCTGGATTAATTAACCATAATTGCTGCTGGTTATCTTGCTCAACAATTTGATGCGCAAGGTCATGAGCCCAAAGGGCCTTGGTCAGGGGCAACAAATCAGCTTGCAAGGGAAAAGCAGTGACTAAAACCATATTAAGAACAATCTTTTTCAGGTTTATTTTTTAGTGGTTCGAGCTTGCCAACCTAGTTTAGAACGGCAACGCTCATAAAAATAATGTCCTTTGGGGTGCAACACACGCAGTCGCGCTTGATGCCTTTGCACCAAAATACGATCTCCATGCTGGCAAGGAATATTCACCTGCCCATCAAAACTTAATAATGGCTGGGTTTGATTATCCTGACCCAAGTTTAATACCAGCTCTGCATCGGCAGAAATGACCAAGGGACGACTGCTCAAATTATGGGGGTGCATGGGTACCAAGGCAATCGCATCCAATCCAGGGTGCATAATCGGCCCACCTGCTGATAAGGCATAGGCGGTAGAGCCTGTAGGGGTGGCTATAATTAAACCATCAGCACGATCAGCGTACACAGGATTACCATCAATGGATAATTCATAGGCCAACATCCGCGCTGATTGACCCGGATGCAGAACAATATCATTTAAGCCACTGCCGCGAGCTACTTCTTGGCCATCACGCATCACTTTTGCCGATAGCATAAAACGACTACTGGCCTCATAGGCGCCACCCAGAACAAGGGCTAGAGAGGTTTCTACTTCTTCCGGGGAAATATCGGTTAAAAAGCCCAGTTTGCCACGGTTAATACCAATAACAGGAACGTCATGCATGGCTAATTCGCGGGCTGCGGCCAACATACTACCATCACCGCCCACCACAATAGCCAGATCACATTGTTCACCAATGTCTTTACGGCGCCCCACTTTGCCTTGATAACTAGGAATATCTTTCGCCACCGGTTGGTGTAGCACCATGGTATGACCAAGGGGCTGTAAAAAGTTGATAACCCGCTCGATAGTTTCTATCACAGTTTGGCTATGTAAGCGCCCGATGATGCCGATAGTATTAAACTGACTCAATGCTCTCACTCATTAAAGATAATTATCTATGGCTAATTATGGCTATTCTGGCTAATAAAAACGCCATCATAAAGAGCCATAAAGTCGTCTTCATAATTAAACCGCGACGTTAAATCTTCACCTAATTTTGATAAACGTTTAGTAAAGTGACCGACGTCTTGAATAGATAACTTTTCAACATCACCATACTCATCATCAAATACCAAAATTCGATCAGTAGTTGCGTTAATCTTCCCTAATAATTGCCTTAAAGGGGCTGCCCTAGCCTCATCACGATTGGTAATCACCAACAATAATTGTTCATACACCTGAAAGTGGCCATGGGAAGTATAGTCAACCAGTGCCTCACATAATCTGTGCACAGCTGCCAACACATCGCCACCAATACTCATTTGTGGTAAATCGATATATAGGCTTAGTAATTGC
>NYZU01000013.1 GCA_002686055.1 Oceanospirillaceae bacterium
TCCTGCAGTGATAGTTAAGGCTAGCAAACAACGGTAAAAAGCAGCTATGATTAGACCAAGTACAGGCTCTTTAAGCAAATCAGCTGAGCACTTGTTGGAGCCTGTCTGGAAGTTCATTACCCTAAAACCTTTTCATCAACCCAGATTGGCCAAAAAAATAAGCTAACCTAATATAGTTGAGGAAATAGAATAGCTGAGGAAATAGACTTGCCATGTTAATACAACAAACCCGCAGTAGCGAAGGATCTCTGTTTAACCGGTCCTTAAGTCGTCTAAAAGAATTGTGGAAAAGCTTTCCTCTGGTAGCAGAAGATAGCCGTCTCCAGCAACAGGCTAATATTGATCTGCAAGGGGACAGTTTGGATGTATTACGTCAAGAAATTCAATATTGCCTCAACCAAGCTGTTGGAGAGATGGCCACCCGCAAGCAGGCTGTACTTATTGCCCATCAATATCTAGAGCTCAGCCCCCTAGGTAAGGAACGTTTTCTTAGTCTATTGGCTGAAGACTTTGATCTCGATTATGAAGCCGTCAAGGCGACTATCAATAACTGGCAACCCAATCCTGCAAGTACCACCAAATTACGTCAAGCCCTTGAATCTCCTCGTCTAACCTTATTACGACAGTTTAACGAACTGCCGGATGGGATTAAGTTTCTGGTTAATATGCGGGCGGATTTATTAAACATAAAGGACAAAAGTGAAGCCTTACAAGGCCTGCAACAAGAAATGAAACAACTCTTGCATGCCTGGTTTGATCTAGGCTTTTTGCAGCTCCAAAAAATAACTTGGGATTCCCCAACTTCACTGTTAGAAAAGTTGATTGAATATGAGGCAGTACATGCCATAAATGGTTGGAGCGATCTCAAAAATCGACTTGCGAAGGACCGATGCTGCTATGCCTTTTTTCATCCACAAATGCCCGATGAACCCCTAATTTTTATTGAGGTGGCACTAACCCAAGGCCTAGCTGGAGAGATGGATCCCTTATTAGACGAAGGGGCACCTCTACTGGATACAGAGTTAGCTGATACGGCTATCTTTTACTCTATTTCTAATACCCAAAGAGGCCTTGCAGGTATCAGTTTCGGTAACTTCTTGATAAAAAATGTTGTTGCCCAACTATTGCAACAGTATCCGCACCTAAAACAGTTTTCTACTCTGTCCCCGATTCCAGGCTTTAATAAATGGCTAAGGAATAATCAAGACCAAGCGCTGGCGCAACTAACTGACGAACAAGCCAAGCAACTTCATGAGTATTGTGATGAATTAGGGCTAGAAGCTAGTATATCTTCACTATTAGCGTATTCATGGCAAGATAATCAGGCCTTGAGTGATTGGCTGGAGGCACCGATCAAACAACTGATAAGCCACTATCTAACAATGGAAAAACGCGGCCAAAATGCCCTCGATCCAGTGGCAAACTTTCACTTAAGTAATGGGGCCAAGGCAGCACGCCTTAATTGGCGTGCTAACATAAGCGAACGTGGGTTAAAGGAATCGGCCGCGGTTATGATTAACTATATCTATGAACTAGATAAGATCGAAAGCAACTGTGTTAACTATGTCGAAAAGGGACAGATAGCCAACGATCTTATAAGTTAAGCAATATAAACCTATTACTAGGCCACCTCCTCCACTTTGGCAGTCTCATCACAAGCTAAAGCTGGGTCCATATACGCATAACCCAACGCTTCTGCTACAAAAGCATTTGTCACCTGACCTGCGTGCACATTTAAGCCTGCTAAAAAGTGCTTATCTTCGGCTAAAGCCATGCGCCAACCCTTGTTAGCTAACTTCATTACATAAGGTAAAGTAGCATTATTTAGGGCATAGGTTGAGGTTAGCGGGACACCCCCCGGCATATTAGCAACACAATAGTGAACAACACCATCAACTTCATAAGTAGGTTGTTCATGAGTAGTGGCACGAGAAGTAGCAAAACACCCACCCTGGTCAATAGCCACATCAACCAAAACCGCACCCTTCTTCATATTAGCGACCATTTCAGCAGTAACTAACTTAGGGGCTTTGGCGCCTGGTATCAACACGCTACCAATTACTAAATCGGCCTCCGATAAATGCTGCTCTAGAGCCGCCTTGGTCGAATATACTGTTTTTACAGCACCACCAAATTCCTGATCAATATTAACCAGCGCCTGTTTAGAACGATCCAGCACCACCACATCGGCACGTGCTCCCACCGCCATTTGCACAGCATTGGAACCAACAACCCCACCGCCGATCACAACTACTTTCGCTGGCGCGACACCGGGGACACCACCAAGCAGCATACCACGACCGCCCTGTGTCTTTTCTAAGGCATGACTACCAGCTTGAATAGACATACGACCAGCCACTTCAGACATAGGTGCTAATAGTGGCAATCCGCCACTTGCAGAGGTAATCGTCTCATAAGCGATACAAGTTGCACCAGAGGCTACTAAGTCTTTAGTTTGTTCAGCATCAGGGGCCAAATGTAAATAAGTAAATAGCAACTGTCCCTCTCGCAGCATAGCTCGCTCTTCAGCCTGCGGCTCTTTTACCTTTACAATCATTTCAGCGTGGGCAAAAACCTCAGATGCAGCGTTAGCAATGGTCGCCCCCACTTGAGTGTAATCCTCATCACTAGCATTGATACCCTGTCCCGCCTGAGTTTCAACCAAAACTTGATGACCGGCAGTAATTAATTCCTGCACACTTTCGGGCGTTAAGCCCACTCTGTTTTCACGATTTTTAATTTCTTTAGGCACACCAATCAACATAACTAATCCTCCTACGGCTGGCATTATGCTTGATTTAATGATGGTAGTTTATCCAAAAATTAACGAAATATTCTTGAAATAAAAGACATTTTTAGGCATATTATTAAAATAATATTTCATATTTTATAAAAATAAAGAAATATTATTTCATATATTTTTTAAATTAAATCACTACTGATAAAGAAAATTTATGCAACAAGTTGAATCGATCAATACGGAACTAGATGAGTTTGACAAAAAACTGATCCAAGCTTTACAACAAAACGCAAGGCTAAGTAATGTCGAGCTTGCTGAGATGGCTAACCTGTCCCCTTCAGCCTGTCACCGAAGAGTAAAAAGTCTAATTGAAGCAGGCTATTTCGACCGATTTGCAGGACTCGTTAATCCAGATCTATTTGGCTATACCGGCACAGCTATCGTGTCCATAAGTTTAGACGCGCAACGTGAAGAACTATTTGCCGAATTTGAACAGGCTGTAAGGCAAGTGCCGCAGGTCAAAGCCTGTTATTTAATGACCGGTGAATATGACTATCAATTGACGGTTATTTTTAGAGATACCAAAGATTTCGAGTCACTTTATTATGGAACATTACTGAGGCTACCAGGGGTAAATACAACCAAAACCCAGATGGTTCTTCGCAAAGTACACAACACTCAAGAAGTACCCATTAGCTAGTGGTTTTATATTACAAATAAAGACATCATTCCAGCCAATATAAATTTTAAAAATTACCTTAATTAACCCTCTTTTGATTAATTCTTTTATCACGCTACGAATAAAGGAATTTGCAATTTCCTTATGTCAAACAGATAATTAATTTGTTTTTTTTGCATTTAATATACTATAACTATATTTTTTATTAAAAAATAAAGATCAACTGTCTGTATATGCTAAATCCTACTTTGTTAAAATTCAATCTATGACTGAATTAAATCAAAGGCTTTCCCAAACGAGGAGAGCAAGAAAACTCCGACAGCATCAGGTGGCTGAACACCTTGATGTTTCTTTGGGTGCCGTTTCACAATGGGAACAAGGTAAAACCAAACCCAATATGCGTAATCTAGTTTTATTGGCTAAGTTGTTAAATGTTTCTCTTGATTGGCTGCTATCTGGTGTTGAGACGGCTAGCGAACTAAAAACAGCACATTATCAAGCCAGCCATAATAGCGATTCCCTATCTGCTATGTCCGTTGAAGGGTTGGATAGTGAAGAAAAGCAACTTATAGCTGCATACAGCAAACTCCCCAATGATTGGCAAAGTAAAGTTTTACAAATATTACAGATATTAGCAGAGCGTCATGACAAGAAAAGCTGATTAGGTCACTTAGTTTGAATCGGCTTTTTTCAAATGGATTATTGCGCTAGGTGTTGTCATATGAGTGATTTAAGACTTAAAAAGGAGAACAATTTAAATGGCACTTTCTAATTTGCAATACGAAACACTATTAAACATCATCGACAATTGTAACGAAGCTAGTAGCAAAAAAGACATTGAAGATATATGGCTTCAAATACGCAAATTATGTGGTATTTCAGGCTTAGTGATGGCCGTTATGGAAGGCCCGAAGACAGCACAATTGATTCCACANACCTCGTTTGTTTATGGCATTTTCTCAGTTTGGATGGATGATTACAGAAAGAAGAAAATGATATTGAATGACCCACTCGTAAAGGTAGCCAAGCGCAAAGAAAACAATAATAAGATTATTAACTGGAGAGAAACATTCTCTGGCACTTCAATTACTATTGCAGATATTGCCGGTAAAGAATATGGACACCTTGATGGCTTCGCGGTATTTAGCCGTTCTCACAACTATACCCATGCGTCATCGATTACCTCCATAACCTTTGAGCCAGAAAGGGTAACTGAGTCTCAACTCAAAATAGTTTATAGATTGATTCCACATATACATCGCATACTCGAACGCCCCGGTTTTCTGAGAAGCCCAAATATAACAAAGCGAGAAAAACAGGTTCTAAAAGTGGCGGCTAAGCAAAAAAGTTTTACCTACGATAGTGTGGGAGAAAAGATGGGAATAACTGGCAGAACGGCCAAGCACCACTTCACCAATCTAAGAAAGAAGCTAGAGGTAGATGATAATTATATTGTTATCGAGAAAGCTAGACTGATGGGGTTGGTAAAGTAATTAGAGGAGAATACCTTCTATGAAAAGCAGTATATTTGATGCTGCAACCTCCATCAGTCAATCATCCTCACTAACAAACCTGACAAATGTGTTTCAGGAACGTATAGAAGAGTTTGGGTTTGGCAGCTTTGCCTATTTGAACACAAGATATAATGTAGACAAAAGTAAAGATCTGCCGGTTCTAGCAACCTATAGTGATCAATGGCTGGATGAGTATCTGCAGCAAGGCTATATAAGCAAAGACCCAGTAATTAAATTTAGTCCATCCGCTCTAGTACCATTTAAATGGCATGATATTACCCACCCATCTGATACTGTAATGCAAGCTGCAAATCAATATAACCATGGACATGGATTAACCATCCCTATACATGGTCCATTCGGAGAGCTAGCAATAGTATCTGCGAGTGGTTCAACATCAAGTTCTGAAGTAGATAAGTTGGTGTATGACTGTCTTCCAGACATACAATTTTTAGCCTTTTACCTTCATCAGCGAGCTAAAGCTTTAGCTAACGAAAATAAGGATATTAAAATCCACCTATCTCCTCGCGAAAATGAGGTTCTCGCTTGGACTGCTCAGGGAAAATCTAGTTGGGAAATAGGCCAGATACTTGGTTTAGCCGAGAGAACTATAAATCAATATATACATTCATGTTTTCGTAAACTAGAAGTACATAATAAACATCACTGCGTGGCAAAAGCCTTGATCAACGGTCTAATAACTCTCTAACATTTAATTTTTAGCAGTCCTCCAATTTTATCTTTAATACAATTCTCGTGTTTTTGAGTTTGCTCAAATAAATCTCAAGAGTTGCTTATTTCTGTTTGGGCACTTTAATTACTTTAGTAATTCCTGCTCTTCCACATTACTAATTAAATTGCTCCAAAATGACTGGCAACATTAGACAATAAATTTTGAGGCCTACTCGTTATTGGCGACGCTATTAGTCAATACGTCAAATTTACCGTATTGAGTACTATTCTTTTCTTCGTTTTACTACCAGTGCCTTTAATAGGTTTCAAAATTTGCTTTTTATTACACTTTGTTACAGGAGTTAACAATGATTTATATTATCAATAAGGAAAATCGAGCAGCTAATCAATCACTTATCGCTAGTGCNATGCGTCTTCGTTATCGGGTTTTTAAACAGCGCATGGGTTGGGAGGTAAAAACAATTGGGGATCAGGAGAAAGATGAGTTTGATAGCTTGCCGGACACTATCCATATTTTACATGTTTCTGCCAATGGTGAGGTTGATGGTTGCGTAAGGTTGCTTTCTACAGCGGGGCCAAACATGCTGAGCGATATATTTGGTACTTTACTAGATGGGCAAAAAGCACCTTGTTCACCACAAATCTGGGAGAGCACGCGTTTTGCCGTAGACCAGGATAATTCGAGCAAACCTGGAATTATTACAGCAAGACTTTTAGACGCAATGGTCGAAGTAGGCGTTATTTATGGCTTAAAGAATATGGTGGCCGTAACTGATTTAATTATGGAGCGTATTCTAAAACGCAATTGTTTGTGTATGGAACGTATTGGGCAAGTCCATCAAATGGGAAAAACAAAAGCTGTCGCCAGTAATATAGAGGTCGACTTGGACTCATTACAACAGTTACGAGCATATTCCGGAATAAAGCATAGTCAGATATACATGGCACCTTGGATAAGAGAGGCTGCATGAATAATTATTCCCCAGCAAATTCTCATGGTCTTGAATCAGCTATTGCTTATCTTCAGCAAGTGGCCAGTAAAGAGCAATTGTTAATTACAGCTGAAATGCTGGCGATGATCCATGAAATTGTTCAGCTGGAACGCACGCAGGAAAATAAAACCAATAACCGGTAAGAAAAGCCTGAGTAGTTATAACTGGGTAAGTTAACCTCTAACGGTTAATTTACCCAACATTAATCAAAAGTTTTGTTTTTTCGTAACAAGATCACTTCATAAAAAAATAAGAACTTTTTATCACCGTTTACTTGTGGATAGGTAATCAAATATCTCTATGTCAGACATAGGTTTAGCATAATAAAAACCTTGAATAACGGAACAATTCTTTCGTAGCAGATAATCCAATTGGGATTTTGTTTCCACTCCCTCGGCAATCACCTCAATATGCATTTTTTGGCCCAGATCAATCAGCAACTCGATAACCAATTCAGCCTTTTTGTGGCCTATTTGCTGCACAAAATACTTGTCGATCTTAATAACATCAATATTACATTCCAGCATTCTTTGTAGAGATGAATATTCTGTTCCAATATCATCCAAAGTAATAGTAATGCCCAGTGCACGCAATGGTCTTAAATTATCGGCAAAGACAGTGAAGTCATTAATTTTATGACGTTCTGTTATTTCTATTTCAATATATTCGCCCGGCACCTGCATTGTTTTCATAGTCTGGCAAATACGTTCAACAAAACCCTTTTGGTTAAGCTCTATAGCACTTAAATTCCATGCTAGTCGTCCAAATTCTAAACCTTGCTTACGCCAGTTAACTACTTGCTTACAAACATTTTCTAACAACCATATACTGACTTGATAACTAAGCCCACTTCGCTCGATGATTTCAAGAAAGTTCTCTGGATCCATTAGACCATGTTTGGAGTGCCGTGGGCGTAATAGAGCCTCAACACCAACTACTTGCTGTGTTTGATAATTATAGCGAGGCTGAAAATAGAGCATCAATTCCTGCTTTTGCAAAAGACTGACCATTTCCTGTTCCCACTGCCTTTGCCTTTTCGCTATAAACGCTAACCTATCATCATAAACTTGGTAATTAAGCCCGCCCTGCTTTTTCACCTTATAAAGAGCAAGGTCAGCCTGCTGTAACATTTGTGTGGCACTGATCGTATTGTCATCACAAGTGCTATTACTGATACCAATACTAGCCGCAGAATGTAGTGTGTGAGAATCTATTTCCACGGGCAAATTAAGTTGCGATAAAATCTGCTTAGCTGTATCAATGACTCCAGAAAGAACTTGGTGATTGCGCAAAATAATAGCAAATTCATCACCCCCCAAGCGGGCTACTAGATCATCGCTACTCGTTGNCTGAATCAAGAGTTCAGCGATATAAGTCAGTAATTTATCGCCTATTTTGTGACCAAAGGCGTCATTTACCTGCTTAAACCTATCTAAATCTATAAGCATTAATGCAATGTTAGTTTGCTTATTCTGCTCTTGGTGAATTATTTTATTTAGTTCACTGTAAAATCCGCGCCTGTTAAGTAGACCAGTAAGCTCATCATGTTCTGCTAGATACCTTACCTTAAATTCTGCCTTTTGCCTCTGGGCAACTTCAAGAGTTAGCTCTTTGGTGCGTTCTTTGACTCTTGCTTCCAGTTGCCCATGCATATCTTTTAGCTGGTCTTCACTCTCGGTTCGTCTTTGCACTTCTAATTCTAGTTTATCGAGATGCTCAATAACCTCATCTGCCATCTGATCAAAAGCCACAGCAATAGTATCAATCTCATCACCTTTACCCGCGTTAAACCGAAATTGGTGATTACCACTTTGAAATTTGGCAAATCCATTAACCAAAGTGACAATGCGACTACTTACATATGAAGCCACCCAGATAGCGATAAAAACCACTAAGGCGATCATTATCACCGTTGAATAACTTAACGCTTTAGCCGTTTGTAGAAGGTTGTGGGTTATGGCCTGATTACCGGATTCGGCCTGCTGTGCAACGCTCGTTTCGGTAACATTAATAATCTCTTTTAGACGCGCCTCTGAGGCTTTAGCTGGTTGATAAAACTCATCAATATTGGTGCCAATAGTGACCACACCAAAGCCACGGGGACTGCT
This sequence comes from Oceanospirillaceae bacterium, assembly GCA_002686055.1. Taxonomy (GTDB): domain Bacteria; phylum Pseudomonadota; class Gammaproteobacteria; order Pseudomonadales; family Balneatricaceae; genus Njordibacter. Next base: position 8,727 of record NYZU01000013.1, read on the forward strand.
CTTATACTGGCCCGTTGTGTAGGGAATAGACGCTGCTGTAACAAGCTTCCAGAGACCACTCCAGTAAATGATAAATGAACCTGAACCTCCCTTACTGGTTAGTTCATACCAACCGTGGCACTGGGGGGCAAAATCCAAAAATCGACAGTCTAGCCCTCTGAGGCCTGTTGACTGCAACTGTTTAGCAGGTTTCTTAGCTAAGTTCTGGTCTCTAAATGGGGTAGCTTGCTGAGCATAGGCGGCATAAGATAAACCACTTTGTTGCCAGTCATCATATACCCCCTGTTCCAGCCATGGCGTTTGTGGTAGTCCAGTTTGTCCATCATAACCAGTTATAAAGTAGTGCCGAGGGTGGGCAATATTGCGCCCTAAATGATCCCAAATAAAGGCATAGTTACCTTCCGATGGATCAGGGAAGGAAGTATAGCGCTGATCCGTAGGCATAATTGTATCGGTTATATTCATAATATGATCGTGATTTAGAGCTAAGGTAACATAGCCTATGATTTTTCCTGCCACTGCCACAGGTGTGGCCCAGCGCACTATGCCCTTAAAGCGTTTACCAAGGGGGTTTTCTTTACCAGCATAGGCACTGTCTTCGGGACTAAAATTATAATTATTTTTAGCAGCTGAGGCGGGTGTATAGCTACCAATAAACTGGGTGGGAATATATTCACCAATCACTTGGGATACATAAATTTCGCCAACCTGAAGTTGTTGTAATTCGGCAAAGTAAGTTTCTGCTTGCAAAAAAGTGTTATGACGATCACTAATATTTTTTAATTCTTTGGCCAACAGATTGGAAGTGGAAATTTTCACCTGCTCCTGACCATCAAGTGCCACAAAAGTCATTTCGTGGTAGAGGGGTAAGCGTTGAAAATGATTAGTGGCTTCTGGTGGTCGAGAATGAAAAGCACGGCTATTGTCAGTTAAGCTATTCTTAATTAATAAAGACTCTTGATAGTAATTTGGTACACCAAGCTGCTGCCATTGCTGATTTTTTTCATCAAATTGCCAGCTATATTTTTCAGGGGCTAAGGTCGTTCTATGCTTAAGAAACTGCTCATAATAACGCTTCTCAGGAGAGAGTGTAGAAGCTAATAAGATGTCATCATCTGTGGCGTAAAGTAATCGCGATATCTGTTTAGCTGTGTCAGTTGTTAGGCGTTCAATTTCATTTCTGGCACGGTCCTCCAAGGAAGCCATACTATCATCCACAGCTTCTGACCCAATTTGTTGAAGTGACACCTGCGATACTTCGGCAAAGCCATTAAATTGTTGTTTTAATAGATCAGCCAACTGAGAAGAGTATTGCCAGGCTAACCATGCCAAAAATACTAATGGCAGCACCTTAATAGCCACAAACAAAGCAATCAATTTGCCACGCAAACCAATATTTATTGAAGGAAAGCTGGACCCATCTTTTGTCATTTTTAATCCTATCCCGTCGGTCATCCAAATAATCGTTAATTACCTTTCCTCATGGGTAGTCAAAAAGAAAGCAAACGATGGAGATAATTAAATATAGCAAATCTTAATATAATTATAAATTAATAAATTTAATTATCGTTTTAAAAATCATTTCCGGTGCTCTCTCAATTTTCTGAAATAATAGATCATTAGCTTTAGATAAAATAATACTGTTATTTTTTAGTGTCTTAATCGTAGAAATTCTTGCCATACTTTACAAGATAGTTTGGCTAAGTATTTAAATTAAAATTAAAAGTATAATTTTTATGACTATTTTTTATATTTATATATACTTGATATGAAATAAACTTGCCTAGAATTAGCAGTTAATTATTCACCTTACTGACACGGTTTATTTACTAGGCAAACTTGCCTCCTTTTGGATTGACCTATAATCCCTTCAACCACTGGGCATACACAGGCTCAACATATATAATCTGCACATAGTCAGGCGCATTATTAAGTTTTCTGGCGGAAGGTATATGGAGGAAAATACATTGCAGGCAAAAATAGCGGTTGTACATGGCCCAAACCTGAATATGCTAGGTATGCGTGAAGTGGGCATTTATGGCGGCCAAAGCATGCAGGATATTAATGATGAGATCGCTGCACGAGCAGATGAGCTAGGGGTCGCCGTTGAATTCTTCCAATCTAACTCCGAAGGTGAGCTGGTAACTTTTATTCAGCAATGTCGAGGCCGTGTTAAGGGTGTAGTAATCAATGCTGGCGCCTATACCCATTACTCTATTGCCTTGCGCGACGCCATTGCGGCTTCACAGGTGGATGTTATTGAAGTGCATATCTCCAATATATTTAAACGCGAATCGTTTCGTCATGAATCTGTCATTGGACCAGTATGCATTGGCCAAATATGTGGATTTGGCTCCTTGGGTTATATACTCGGCTTGGAGTCATTACTAACTGAACAAGAAGATCCTTGGTTGTAAGGCGGAGAACAACAATGCAAAAAAACAAGTTCCTTGTCATTTCAGGACCAAATCTAAATCTACTTGGTCATCGAGAAACTTCGATTTACGAGCAAGGCTCCCTTGAAGATATTCATACTGGCCTGAGTTCGGCTGCCTCAGCATTAAATGTTGAGGTGGATTGCTATCAGTGTAACCATGAAGGCGACCTGATTGATCATTTGCAAGCAGCGCCTGAGCAATATGCTGGGGTAATAATTAATGCCGGCGCCCTTGCCCATTACAGCTATGCCTTACGCAGCGCTATTGGCTCTATGCTTTTGCCTTGCGTGGAAGTTTTTATTAGTAATGTTCATGCTCGGGAAGACTTCCGTCACAAATCAGTGATCGCTCCAGTTTGCCTAGGAGTCATAGGTGGTTTTGGCAAGCAAAGCTATATTTTGGCTCTTCGAGCTCTGGTCAATCTTTGCGATCAATAGCTTTCAGCCAACAGATCAATAGAGCCCGCCGATAATCAACTATTCAAAAAGAAAACTGTTTTCGCAACTGGCTCTATTAACTTGATTGCGCAAGTAGTGCAGGCATCGCTCCAGAAGCGCCTAAATGAGGCAATATAGTAATTGTCTTATCAGGCCATTTATCCTGCACCTTACTTACTTCATGGGGAATATCCTTGACCACATGATTACCAGCTGAGAGAAAATATGGCAGAACGACCACTTCCTCAGCGCCTCTTTGCAAACAACCCTCCAGAGCAGTTTCAATAGTAGGCTCAGCAAATTCTAAAAACGCCAAGGCCACATTATCTACCCCAGGGTTTTCTTCCTGTGCCACTTTGGATACCAACTGCACAACCTCTTCATTGGAGGACGCTCGGCGACTGCCATGGGCTATAATCAGTAGTTCTTTCATGAGTATTTATCTCTCTCTAGTTAATTTAATTAGCTATTAGATACATTGTGTTTGGACAAACTATGCAGACAACCTGTTAATTCAGTAAAAACACGTTCCTGATCATTAATATTAGCTAGACCCGGTGCTGTTCCACACATTAACAAACGTTCATTTTCCACTAATGCCAATTTGGCCTTGGTTTGTTCTTGCTGATCCCATACGCCATCTTGATAAAATAAGGTAAAGTTGTCCGCCCATTGCAAGGCAAGTTCAATGCCGGCTGCTAGAGTAAAAGGCCGATTTAATAAACACACAGAAAACTTAGCGTCATTCAGTTGCAAAGCTAATAACACTAAACGCCACATGGGTGTCTGTTTGCCAGCAATAAGGTTAACGGCGGCAGGTTTGTTTTGACCGCCACCAGTCTTAATACGTAAACATGCATAACGCATTAGTTCACTTTCCGCAAAACTCAGAGCTGCGCCGTGATCTTTACGTAAAGCTAATTCAGCAAATACTGGCTCAAGCCAACGTTCACTACATACAGGCACTGGATAGTTGGCTAAAGTTTGATGTATTAAATGTTCTACTTTAGTAACAGAATAGGAACAAATTGCCTCCAATAGACTATTAATCAGATCCTGCCATAAATCTTGACCATCATTATCGATAGCTAGGGAAGTACCATCTTCTAAAAGAGGCTTCACCTTACCCAAAGGGACACCCCTAGCAACTAAAGATAGGACCCTTTCAATGGTCGCTACGTCAGCTTCCGAATAGAGACGATGACCTTTTGCAGTCCGCTGAGGTTTTAGGAGGCCATAACGTCTTTCCCAAGCCCTTAAGGTGACAGTATGAACCTGAGTTCTCGAACTTAACTCACCGATAGGGAAAAGGTTTATATCGTTAATGTCAGTGTTTGCAGTAGCCATTTTATTGATACTTAGATGGGCACATTTACTTGTACAAAAAATAATACTGTACAAGTCAATAAATGTACAGTATTATTTTTTGTACAAGTATTTTAAACATAGACCATACTTAATCATAAATTGTGTAAAAGCCGCTTAGTTAAGGTTTTTAGTTGAGGCAGAAAACGATGCAAGAGCCAGCAATCATTGCTACAGATAACACGATCAACACGGAGCCATCTATTAAGATTGGTCTAAGTGCTTGTCTGGCTGGCCAAAATGTACGCTATAACGGTGGCCACACACAGTCTAAGTTGTGCCTCAATACATTAAGTAAATACTTTGATTTTCAAACTTTTTGCCCTGAAGTCGCCGCTGGTTTTGGGACGCCTAGGCCGACTATGCGCTTGGTAGGCGATCCAAATGCACCAGGCCTAGAATTTAGTAATGGTGAAGGTAAGGATTTAAACGCACAATTAGCAACTGGCATCAGCGCTATCTTAGCTAAAACAGATAACTTAGATGGCTATATTTTGATGAAAAATTCTCCCAGCTGTGGGTTATCAAGGGTTAAGGTTTACCAACAGAATGGGCACCCACACAAGGACCGAACTACGGGTCTATTTACTCAGGCATTGGCAAAAAAATACCCCCTGATGCCCATTGAAGAGGAAGGACGGCTGCATGATGATCGCTTGTTAGATAACTTTCTATTGCGTGTTTATGCTTATAGTAATTTTCGCCGTGAGGTATTAAATCAGCCCAGTATGTTTAAACTGATTAGCTTTCATAGTAGTTATAAATATCTACTACTAGCCCATAATCAAGAGCTTTATCGTTATCTAGGTCGGCTTCTCAGTGGCAGCAAAAAGATTCCTCTAGAAGAGTTAACTCAACACTACTTTGAGAAATTTATGCAGGCACTCGGCAAACAAGCAAACCGGAATAATCATACCAACACCTTGTTGCATATTCTGGGTTATCTAAAAAAGACCGTGCCTTCCCCTGCTCGACAGCATATTGTGGAAGTGATTTATAAATACCAACAAGGCATAATCCCATTAACAACCCCAGTAACCTTGCTAAAGCACTATTTGCAGCAGTATGGTTCTAACTATATTAATGAGCAAAGATATTTAAACCCGTACCCAGAGAGTCTAAACCCTTTAACAAGGCATATATAAAGGCTAATAACAATAATTTTAAACAGCTTAGAGGTAACAAAATGAACACATGGCGGTGGTTTCAACCAATTAGTTTTCAGGTAATTTGGCTTGCTTGCGTCCTTGGTGGCAATGAATGGCTATTTATTCCGGGGCTTATTCTTGTGGCACATTTTATCCTGACCCCAAGTTTTAAAAATGATCTACAAATTCTGCCGTTGATATTTCTTGGCTGTGCGTTAGATGTCTTTTTTACCCAAATTGGCTTATTTGTGTTTGACGTATTTCCATTCTGGCTAATGATGCTTTGGGTGGCGTTTGTCCTTAATTTTGGCCACAGTTTGGGCTTTTTGCGGCGCCTAAAATTGCCTTGGCTAATGATAATTGGCGCCATTGGTGGTAGCTATGCGTATTGGATTAGTTGGCAATTAGGTGCTGTGACCTGGCCCTATGGCCCAATATTAAGTACTTCAGTAATTGCCATAACTTGGTCAATACTCTTACCTATCCTAGTGCGTGGCGACCTTTACTTTAGGCGCTTGGGTTATGCTTAAGGGTTTTGCTTGGCAAAGCTTGGGCAGTTTTTTTGGTTTTATTTTGCTGCTCTACTCTGGGAGTTTATTTAGCAACCAAGAAAATACTGCTAATAAGGCTAACGTCATAGCCAGTGTGCCTAACTATCAGTTGGTTGGTGAAGCAGATGTGCATTGGCTATGGGTAAAACTTTATACAGCTAGGTTATATACCCCATCAGGGTTGTATAACAACACGTCAGCCAACTTATCTTTAGAACTGACCTATGCAAGGGACTTTAAGCGTGAAGAGCTAATTAAAGGAACGCTAAAAGAATGGCAACGCCAAAAGCTTAATTTCCTCCCCAGGTGGACTGAAGATTTAGAAAAAATATGGCCAAATATAAGTGCTAACGATCGTCTTTTATTATCGGTAGATAAAGATCACTACAGTGACTTTTTTTATAACGATGTTTACATTGGTAGCATAAAAGATAAGGCTTTTGCCACCGCATTTACGGCTATTTGGTTATCAGAAAACACTCAAAAACCTGAGTTACGTCAACAACTAATAGGATATGGATCATGAAAACATCATCAGCATTTAGCAAGTTTGTTTATCGTTTTATCCTGGCTACAGGAATGGGGGCTATTATTTCTAGTTGCGGCACTGTTCCTGCAGATTATAAATCCACTACCCCCGAATTTGATATGGCTACCTTTTTCAATGGTGAATTAAAGGCCTATGGTATGGTTCAAAACCGATCAGGGAAAGTCATTCGACGCTTTGATGCTGACCTCACTGGTACGTGGAACGGCAATGAAGGCATCCTAGATGAAGATTTTGTCTATGATGATGGTGAGACCCAGAAGCGCATTTGGAAGCTTAAAAAACTACCTAATAACAATTACAGTGGCACCGCCGGTGATGTGATTGGTGTGGCTACAGGACAAAGTGCTGGTTATGCCTTTAATTGGCATTACACCCTCGCCATTGATGTTAATGGTAAAACGTGGAATATTAATTTAGATGACTGGATGTACCAGTTAAATGATTCCCGCATTATCAATAGAACGATAATGACTAAATGGGGATTTAAAGTAGGTGAAATCACCCTGATTATTGAGAAACTCGACTAATCAGAATGTATTGCAACGACTAATGCTAATCCCGCTTTATAAGTATTAATAAAGCGGGATTAGATCAACAAGCTCATTTATGGCTTTGGAAAAATCACTGCCCAACAAATGCACCGATTCAAACGCCACATCAACATCATTGATACCGCCTAACATAATAGGAATATCTAGTGTCTGAGCCAGTTCATCAAGCTGCTTAACGAACTTGTTATCTGGCGTACTATTTACCATAGATAAGACTACCCCAGCCGCTTGTACTTTGTTCACCACCGGTGTTATCTGATCCAAAGGCAGATCAGCACCAAGAAGTAATAAACGATAGCCAGCATTTTTTGCACTTAAGGCAAATAATAGACTACCTAATTCATGATGTTCGCCCGGTACACAAGCAATCACTAAGGTAGGGCCAGTAGACTGTGCACTATGATGAATACGAGCGCCAATTTTATTCCTTAAATAGGTAGAAAAGAAATGTTCTTCTGCAACACTGGTTTCACCATTAGGCCATCGCTTGCCTAATGCTACCAATGTGGGTCGCAGTATCTTTTCTGTCACAACATCCACAGAATAAAGGGAAAGTGCCTCTTGGTAAGTTTCATCTAATTTATAGGTATCAAAGTTATTAATTGCTTCCAGTAGCTCCATAACCATATGCTGCCACTGTTGGCTATTAACACTTTGTTCTTGGTGATTAACGCCATTAATCACATGCTGCAAAGCATCCAGCTCACGAATGGCTTTACTAATCGTAGCACCACGCGCGATACGCTGTTGCAGGCGCTTTATCAAGGCCACATCATCATCGGTATAATGGCGATGTCCACAGGCGGTCCGTTGCGCCTGAAGAATACCATAACGACGCTCCCAAGCCCTTATAGTGGAGGGTGGGACACCTGTTCTTTCCGCCAAAATACGAATCGGGAAAGTGGATAAATTCATGACCGGAACCTAGCTACCCTGTTTGTCCAGCACAACTTGCCAAGTACCTAGGTGGGCTTCCATAAAGCCAGCTTGGCAATAGTCTAGGTAGTAACGCCACATACGCACAAAAGCATCCGGATAGCCAAGCTGAATAACATTTTGATACTGTTCATCAAAGCGTTGCTTCCAGTCAGCTAAGGTTCGAGCGTAGTGCAGAGCAATATTTTCTTCATGACTGGGTTGCAATGAAGTCGTCTGCTTAAGGGTCTGTTTAATGATCGCCAAAGAAGGCAAGAATCCACCTGGGAAAATATGCCGCTTAATAAAGTCTACGCGATTAAGAGCCTCCTCATAACGATCATCTCGAATGGTGATAGCCTGTAAAACCATTTTGCCACCTGGTTTTAACAATTTGTCACATTGTTGGAAATAAGTAGGCAAGAATTCATGGCCAACCGCCTCAATCATTTCAATCGATACCAGCTTATCGTATTGGCCTTCTAGTTCACGATAATCCTGTTTAAGCAAGGTGATTTGTTTGCTCAAGCCAGCTACTTTAATAGCCTGCTTGGCATATTGGTATTGCTGTTCCGAAATAGTGGTTGTAGTGACCCGACAACCAAAATGTTGTGCGGCATAAATAGCTAAGCCTCCCCAACCAGTACCAATTTCTAACAAATGGTCTTGAGGGCCAAGTTTCAACTTTTGGCACACTTGTAACAACTTAGCTTCTGAGGCCTGCTCAAGATCCATATCAGGAGTGCGATAGTAGGCACTTGAATACATCATACGAGCATCTAAAAATAAACTAAACAAACTATTACTTAGGTCATAATGGGCTTGTATATTATCCTTACTACCCGACACCGTATTACGACGCAATCTATGCCAAGTTTGCTGCGCAGTGTGTAAGGCGCCGTTAATACGGTCAATACCATCACTTAATTCAACATTGCGTAACATTAACCGCAGCAAGGCCACTAAATTATTACAAGACCAACGCCCTTGCATATAGCTTTCACCCGCCCCTAAACCACCATGCATGGAGATATCAAGCCAAAAGCGACTATCATTTACATTGACAACAATTGTGGGATTTGAAGGGTCTTCAATCTCACCAAAAGTGGTCACCTGCCCACCCTCTTCTAATAATACTTGACCACCTTGCAAGCGGTTAAGATATTTAAATACCTGTTTGCGAGCTAGGTTATGTGACCAGTGTTTTTTGTCCCCGCCCATTACTGGGCTAATTGCGGGAATAATATTTGTTTTCATAATTACAATCCTTGCTTCAGTCTTTTTGTGGGTGAGGGTAAAAGGACACTCTCTTTAGCCAGAGGCGCAGAGCTTGCCAATAAATCAAAAATACAATTTTCATTGTCATAAATGGAAAGTTAAGTAGTACTTTGGATAAATTGATACCACTTATAGGCATTCGCTTTAAAGCTAAACTAGCATCAAAAACCCGCTGTTCCTGACGCCAACAACTCATATGTACTTTAAGCCGTTTAGCAGGTGCCGACATAAGCCACTCGTAATCCATATCCATTGGCAAGAATGGCGAAACATGAAAGGCTTTGGGTTGCTTATAGCGATTGGGCAACGATGTTTGAGGATTATTAGCATCCAATACATAAATATGTTGTTCTTTCCACGGCGTGTTATGTACTTCACAAACAATAAATTCTAGTTCTTTGCCGTCTTCACTAAAGCAATAGTAGAAACTTACTGGGTTAAAACAATGGCCAAAATAACGTAAATGAGTGAGTAAGCGAACTGGGCCTTTATGGTGTTTACCAGTGGCTTTATAGACTTCTTCCTGCACTGCTTGCTTTAAAGATCGATGTTCATGACCCATATGATCTCGGCGCCTAAACGATGCTAAATTAGCTTTATCAACGGACCAAAACCAGTAGCGATCAAATAGTTTAGGCAGTTCATCAAGGTCCAAGTAAACCATAAACAAATGGTAAGCAAAGGCATGCAGGGTGGGCTGCATACGTTTATGCCTTACTTTGCCAAGATAAAGAGCACTATGCATCTGCATGCTCCTGCATATGCCTAATGGCTGCCATAGCACTAGCAACACCATCTTCGTGAAAACCTTTGCCCCAATAGGCTCCACAATACAATATGGGGCCACTATTGAGATCGGCTTGTTGATCTTGGAAGTTAACGCCCTCGGGAGTAAACACCGGATGGGCGTAGTTTAATCGCTTAATAATTTTGTCTGGATCAATCTGCTCGGTAGCATTTAAGGTAACAAAAAAGTCCTGTTTTGAATCTAGGCCTTGCAGACAATTCATATGATAGGTTACGGTAGCGCGTTGCTGGCCACTGGCAGCATAATCAGCAGCAATTTGGTAGTTCCATGCCGCCCAAGCAAGACGATTGCGAGGCATTAAGCTAGCATCTGTATGCAAAACCACTTCATTATCTTGATAGGGAATACTAGATAAAACCTGTCGTTCTTTAGGTGTAGCTTGCTGACCTAGAATGGCTAGACTCTGATTTGAATGGGTTGCCATAAAGACTTTATCAAAACGCTGTTCAGGCTGATTTAGTGGTTTAACGACTACTTCTCTGAGTTCTCTTCTTACCCACTCAATGGGGGTATTGAGGTGTACATTTTGCTTATAGCCTTCTGACATGACCTCCACATAACGAGCAGAACCACCTTTAACAACATACCACTGAGGTCGATTGCGTAAATCTAGTAAGCCATGATTATCAAAGAAGCGTACAAAGAAACGTGCTGGGAAGCTCAGCATGGTATCTGGATCTGTCGACCAAATTGCTGCCCCCATTGGTAAGATATAACTATGAATAAACTGCTCACCATAGCCCTCTTTTTTCAGCAATTCACCTAAAGATAAATCATCAGCCATGCTCCTGCTTAATTCACGAGCTTGGCGGTTAAAGCGTAAAATATCTTTTATCATCAGATAAAAACGAGGACTAAAAAAATTGCTGCGCTGCGCAAATAGGGTATTTAGGTTATGGCCGTTATATTCCAACCCAGTTTTCAAGTTCTTTACTGAAAAACTCATTTCAGTCTTTTGACCAGACACACCCAGCCGATCCAATAAGGCATTGTAAAGTGGGTAGGTACGATCATTAAAAACAATAAAACCCGTATCAATAGAGAGAGTCTCGTCACCCCACTCAACTTTATGAGTATGAGTATGACCACCCAGATGATCACCCGCCTCAAATAAGGTTAGATCATGGTCTTTGTGTAGATGATAGGCAACTGTATTACCACTAATGCCACCACCAATCACCGCTATCCTCATAGGGAATTTTCCTTATCTTCAGGCTGGTTAGAGGTTGCTACAGATACCTTACGAAATCTTGGGAAAAACACTGGCGTTTCTTGTTGATACTTTTGGTAAGCTGGGTTCTTGCCAGTACGGCCTTTTTCCATCATCCACACACCAGAAACACGCAATAATAAGAAGGTCATAATGACCGGTGAAAGAATCGTCCAAATAGTATCCATTTGCACAGTAAGAAGGAATAAGCTCCACCAGAATAAACTTTCACCAAAGTAATTGGGATGGCGAGTGTAAGCCCATAAACCAGTATCTAAAACTTTACCGACGTTGTTTTTATCTGCTTTAAAGCGGAATAATTGCCAATCCCCAATAGCTTCAATAGCAATACCTAACAATGCTAAAGCAGCGCCAATTAATTCCCTAGTGCCAACTTCGCCAGCAAATAATACACCTGGCAATAGACCAGCAAAAATAACCATAGCAATAGCTGCCTGCAGTACAAATACCACATAAATACTGCGCCAACTAAACGAATCACCACGTTTATTTCGCATAGCTGCATAGCGCCAATCCTCAGCTTTACCAAAATTGCGATAACCTAAGAAAACAGACAAGCGGATAGACCATATAGCTAATAAGACCAACACCAATACTTGGCGATCACTTAATTCAGGCTGTTGAAAAGCGACATATAATGCAGCTACTAAGAAGAAATTGGACCAGATAGAATCAATATTGTTAACATTTTTATTGCGTAGACTTAATACCCAACCTGCCATTCCCATAGCCAAGAAAATCCACCAAGTTGAAAGCCAAATTGAAGTTAACTGCATAATGTAAAGCCTCATATTTGTTATTTTGCTATCAATAAAACGATGTTTTACAGTCAGCAAAACTATTTGCATAATTATTTGTACACCTAATCAATTTAAAAGACAATATTTTATTATGCATTTATTTATACATTTAGTTATGCAAATATCTAATTTTTTTCTATTTTAAAAATTTTAAAATGGTAAAATATTGTAATATATAGTTTTTAATTTTAAAAAATTATGCAAAATCTCATCAGAATTGATGATAAATAGTTGTGCAAATTATTGTAAAGATTATTTATCTGCATATTTATTTGCACAGGGGAATGGATTTATTTCTTGAGTTAGAAATGGTGGCTCTTGCAATATCTTGGTTATAACCGCCAAAATAATCGCTTTGTTAACAAGTTAGCCGTGGGTTGCAGCGTATAAAGATGCTGCTAAAGGTTGCTTAGGATGGGGGAAGATACAGGTAAATCGACTACCTTTGCCTAATTCTGAAACAATATCAAGCCGCCCCTGATGGCGATGCATTATATGTTTAACAATTGCCAGCCCCAAACCCTCGCCTTGGTAATAACTATGGTCAGATTGTACGCTGGTTACCAGTAAATCAGGATCATGGTGCAGATATTTTTGCTTGGGATCTATTTGTTATGGCAGGTAACCCTACCCAACATAGCGATATGTATGCTGGCTCTGACAATATCGATGCCGACAATATGTTTAATTCACCCGACGGTTTAGCTTTTGTTAGCAAGGGACTATTGTGGATACAAACTGATGGCAAGTACACGAATACAGGTGATTTTGCCGGCCAAGGAAACAATCAGATGCTAGTTGGTGACCCAGCAACCGGTGAAATTCGCCGCTTTATGGTAGGGCCAAAGGAATGTGAAGTCACAGGCTTTGCCTGGTCTGCTGATGGGCGCACTATGTTTGTTGGTATTCAGCATCCTGGGGAGAAAGGTAATTCACACTTTCCCGGTGGTGGTGATAGTGTGCCACGCTCATGTGTTGTGGCCATTAGTCGCGAAAACGGTGAAGCAATAGACTAAGGTTAAATGATATAAAACAAAAAGGGGCTAACAGCCCCTTTTTTATTTCACACCAATCAAAGCGTTGATTGAGTATGTTGTAATCGTTTAATTAGTCCTGACTAATGCCATAAATATGCAAGGTACGGCCAGTGATTTCAAAACCTTGTTCTCTGGCAATCTCTTCAATGCGGGCATTTAAAATTGGATCATTAAATTCTTTTACGGTGCCTGTTTTAATACATACCAAATGATCGTGGCTATCTTCCGTAGCCAATTCAAACACAGAGTGGTCACCTTCAAAACGATGACGGACAACCAAACCTGCTGCTTCAAATTGAGTGAGCACACGGTATACAGTGGCTAAGCCTATGTCCTCACCTTGACCAATAAGCTGTTTGTAGATGTCTTCTGCGCTCCAATGGTCGGATTCATTAGCTTGCTCAAGAATCTGGTATATCTTTACTCTGGGCAGGGTCACTTTGAGGCCCGCTTTACGCAATTCCTGACTTTCTGATGTCATATTTTTGTGCTCTTAACAAATAACCTAACTGGCATTATAGACCAGCACTTTGATTATACCTAGCCAAAATATTTTATAAAGCCGCGCCACAATCAATAAAGCCTGTTATATGCTTCTATCGAAAGGTAAGCAGGTGCTCCATATTAAGTTTAATGCCAATATCTTCACCAATATCATGATCATGATGGGAATCAGCAAAGCAAGCGACTTGCTCACCATTCGCCAAGGCTATTCTATACAGGAAGTGAGTACCGCGAAAACGCTTACTCACGATATGGCCTTTTATAGAGCTGCTGTCGTCGTGCAAAATATCATCTGGGCGGACAAACACATCCACTTTGCAGCCTGTTTCATGATGCAATTCACCCCCACTTATATTGCCCAACACACAACTTACCTGTTGGTTATCCAAAATCTGCCCAGCAATAAAGTCGCCCTCACCTACAAAATCGGCAACAAAGCGACTCGTGGGTTTATGATAAATTTCATAGGCACTAGTAATCTGTTCAATTTTGCCATGATTCATAACCGCAATTTGATCTGCAAAAGCGAATGCTTCTTTTTGGTCGTGAGAAACCAAAATACCGGTAATCCCCTCTCGTTTTAACAAAGTGGCTATCTGAGGTACTAGCTCCTCTCTTAGAGCTGCATCTAAGCCTGAGAAAGGTTCGTCTAAGAGCAGTAATTTGCCCTTGGGGGCAATGGCACGGATTAGGGCAACACGTTGTTGTTGTCCACCTGATAACTCGTAAGGATAACGGTCACCAAATCCCGTTAGATCCACCATCGATAACAAATACTCAACCCGTTGTTGCGCCTCTTTCGTTGACCACTTATGTAGACCAAAGGCGATATTATCGCGCACATTTAAATGGGGAAAGAGGGCAATATCTTGAAATACCATACCTATTTGACGTTGTTCTGGCGCAATATTGACACCATCGCCAGATAATAGCTGTTGGGCTAAGCGGATTTGACCACCGGAAACATTCTGAAAACCAGCAATGGCTCTGAGTAAAGTAGACTTACCACAACCACTAGGGCCCAGTAGACATAACAACTGACCCTCTTCTAGGTTCAAATCCAAACCTGCTAGGGCTTGTCTAGGACCATAATTGACCTGTAAATCTTTTACTTCTAAAAGCGTTGTTTGCTGTTTAGTCATAACCCACTCTTTTTTTGTTTCTTAGCAATTAGCTTAGATCCGCTGTCGACGCCGGTTGATAGCTTTATTTAAAATCAATACCGGTATCAACCCTACCACAACAATCATTAATGAGGCTGGCGCCGCCTCCACTAATTGCTCATCAGCAGCTAATTCATAAGCTTTTACCGCCAAGGTATTAAAGTCAAAAGGCCGCAGCATTAATGTCGCTGGTAGCTCCTTTAATACATCCACAAACACCACCAGCAAGGCCGTTAAGACACTACTACGCATTAATGGCACATGTATCAGTCTTAACACATCCCAAGCATTACGGCCCATGCCTTTGGCTGACTCATCTAGGCTCGGGCTTACTTGCCCTAAGCCAGATTGTATACCACCCAGTGCCACCGCCAAAAATCGCACACAATAGGCTAAAAGCAGCACCACTAAAGAGCCACTAAGAATTAAGCCTGGTGATGCCCAACCCAACCAAACAAAAGCATCATTAAGGCGATGGTCTAACCAAGCCAAGGGCAGCATGACACCAATGGCAATAATGGTACCCGGTAAAGCATAACCCATACCCGCTAAATTGACCGCATAACGCACAGATTGCTGGGGATAGAAGCGCTTTGCATAAGCCAACAGCAGTGCTAAACATACTGCCAAAATAGCCGCCATGGCAGACAAGTAGAAAGTATTCCATGCCAATTGCCAAAATGACGCCCATTGCACATGGGCTTCAAACACTGTCCACCACAACAATTGTAGTGCCGGTATAACAAAACCAAGGACAACAGGAATTAGACAAACAAAACTAGCCAGCCAACCGCGCCAACCAACTAATTTAATGGTGGTAAAACCACCACTTGATTGCGCTTTGACATGGTATGCTTGGCGGCGGCGAGACCATCGCTCGACCATGATTAATGTCACCACAAATAGTAACAATACAGCCGCTAACTGAGCAGCACCTGCCGTATCACCAAGGCCATAAAAAGTTCGGAAAATACCGGTAGTAAAGGTAGTCACACCAAAGTATTGAACGGTACCATAGTCAGCTAGAGTTTCCATCAAAGCTAATGTTAAACCAGCAATAATTGCTGGTCGTGCCATGGGAATAACCACCTTAAACCAAGCCTGCCAGCGACCATAACCAAGACTTCTAGCCACATCCATACCAACCGTGGACTGCTCTAAGAAAGCTGCTCTAGCAGTTAGGTAGACATAGGGGTAAAGCACTAAGACCATCATTAGCATAGCGCCGGTTAGTGATCGCACCTGCCAAAACCAGTAGTCACCATAGCCCCAACCAGTTACATCACGCAATGCAGATTGAACTGGCCCAGCATAATCCAGTATTCCGGTATAAGTATAAGCAATAATGTAAGCCGGCATGGCCAGTGGCAGTAGTAAGGCCCAATCTAACCAGCGCCGACCGGGAAACTGGCAGGTAGCGGTCAACCATGCGGCGGGCACACCCACCAGCAATACCCCTGCCCCAACACCTAACATCAACAACAGAGAGTTAGACACATAATCAGGTAAAACGGTTTGCCAAATATGTAACCATAGGTCTGTGCCAACAAAGGTAGCTTGCTGCAAAACAGCAACAATAGGCAGAAGCACCATAACAGCACCAGCAAGGGCTACCCATTTAAGACTGGGTAAATAACTGATTGAAGAGCTAAGCAAATGGCGCATGCTATTTAATCACTGTTGTTTCAGGAACATTTTTTGACTGTGAAACAACAATTAGAAGACCTTTAAATAGCAACATAGAAATTCCTCACTTGAAGAAGTGAGGAATTATACAATATCTAAAGCGAAACGAAAATAATTCGTATTTAGAATTATTTTATAGATATTATCTACCGCAAGACCATAAAAGTATGCGCTTTGTTGCTCCATAAAGCCAAAACTAAGCTTTCAACTCTTACTTAAGACAGCCAAATAACTAGCGCCATCTTGCTTGGTCCATCAACTGCACGGCAGCAGCGTTGTTTTCCCCAAGAATTTGTAGCGCAATTGGGTCGCGCTTGGCTTGCCCAAAGGCAGCAAGGGTGGAAGAACTTTCTACTCCCTCAACAACGGGATACTCATTGTTTATTTCAGCATACCAGCGCTGTGCCTTCGAGGATGTCAAAAAGTCCAACAAAGCATTGGCTTCTTTAACATTAGAGGCGTGCTTGGTAATGCCAGCACCACTGACATTAAAGTGGGCACCACGGTTATCCTGATTAGGCCAGAAAACCTTTACCTGCTCTGCAACCTGACGCTCTTCAATTAAATCACTATTTATCATGCGCCCTAAGTAGTAGGTATTGACCATGGTGACATCACACTGCCCTGCGGCAACATTCTTAATCTGATCAACATCACCACCAGCTGGCGGTATGGCCAAGTTTGCAACCATACCTTCTAGCCAATCACGCGTGGCTTCTTCGCCAAGAGCATGCAAAGTAGCCGCTACCAATGATTGATTATAGACTGCCTCCGAAGAACGCAAACATAAGCGGCCTTGCCACTGTTCACTAGCTAAATCTTCATAATTGTTTAGCTCACTTATATCGACTCGCTCAGGTGCGNACATAATTGGTCGAGCCCGCATTGTCAGACCTACCCAATAGTTGGTATCGTCACGGAGCTCTGCAGGCACTCTATCTAACCATGCCTCTGCTTGCAGAGGCTGCAGTACATTGGCTTCTTTAGCACGATGCAAACGCCCAGCATCAACAGTAATAAACACATCTGCCGGCGTATAAGCTCCCTCTACGCGNAATCGAGTTAGCAACGCGTCAGCCTTGCCAGTTAAAAGCTTCACTTTTATTCCAGTTTGCTCAGTAAAAGCATCTAAAACTGGTTTAATTAGTGCTTCTTTTCTGGCTGAATATACGTTCACCTGTGCTGCATAGGTAGCTTGTATACTTACCAAAGTCATTACCACAAACAACCACTTAAGGGTTTTCTTGATCATAGTTCTTGCTTCTCTTAAAGTCTTTAGTTCGAATTGCTTAGCAGCAAACCAACGGTGAACAGCACGTTTAATGGTCTGAGCACTCTGCTCTACAGGTTGCCAATAGGCCTGCCATAAATTGCTATGTTGTTTATATTGGTCATTTACGCCAAATTGCAAGGGTGTTTGTGGCTCATAGGCCAACCAAGTTCCGCCTAAGCGATCCCAGATAGCCAAACCAACGCCAAAGTTGCGATCATAATGAGCGATGTCCTTGGAGTGATGTAATTGATGCTGGGCTGGGGAAATAAGCCACTTTTCAAGTTTGTTGCCATAACTAAGGGGAAGATGGGAATGACGTAAGTTAGCGCCCAGTATGTTAAAGATGACAATAATGCCGTTGGCACCCAGTACGCCTAATAAACTTACTTTGTCAGCAAACAAATACACAAACACACCTGTAACAATGCCTTGTACCAATGCACTACGTAGTCCAAATAATATGGCTTCCAATGGATGGGTGCGTAATACGGTAAAAGGTGTCAGGGTCTCAGCACTATGATGTAACCGATGTAACGCCCATAATACCGGCCATCTATGCATTAGGCGGTGTAAATAGTAGCGGCTAACATCATCTAACAAGAAGAGGACTAAGGTATAAGCTAGAGGCACCAGCCATTCATAACCTACCCAAGTCCAAGTGATGGGCACAACCCAGTCCGTCATGGCGTAATAGATGGTACTGGCCACCAATAACTTACCCAACAAAAATGGCCGTAACAACAACATAACCGCCTGATTAACCACAACCAAAATATAATCCAAGCGTGCTGATGATGACCACCAAACTTGGCGGTTGAAAAGTTGCTTAAAGGTGCGACTAAAAGTCCATTGATGACGCCAATAAAACCACAAAAGCGCTACCAATGTAGCACTCAATAGGTATCCAACAAACACCCGCTTATTTGCAGCTAGCAGCATCGCCTGCACACTGGCAAGCCAGTCCCAGAGTAATGTTTCTAACCAAACAAGGGTTTCAAGTAAAAATTGTTCCATTAGTATTGGGTCATATAAACGTTAACGGCTGCACCTCTCATACGCGAAAAATGCAGCCTAAAGTGGATGGATTATTGACCAATTTCATTGGTTGATCAATTGCATAGCCACCCAAAGGTATTCCCCACTTCCCTGTGGGGAACCAAGGCAGTTTAGTCGTTCTCAGCTGACATGCTGTCACCAAGAGCAGCCACTAAATCAGCCAAATCGCCAGTCACATCTTTGTTGCGAGCTTCTACACCAAAAGCATCGATCATCAGTTTTTGTACCTTGATCATATGCACACGGTATTCACCCATACTGATACTTTCGGACTGGGTGTACTCACCATTGGCAATACCGGTAATTTGTGAGTTGCCAAGCAATACTGGGCTAAATCCAATTAGACGATTTAGCTTAACACCAACTGCACCTAGATTTTTGCCACCGGTTTCTAATGATAGGGCAAAACCTTTTAACTCACCCCAGTGCTTACTGTAGGTACGGAATAATTTGCTAGCATCTTCATTATTAGCAATGGCTTCTTCTAGCTTGGCAATATCGTTATAGACAGAACCAGCATACTTAAATACCGCCTCAGCAATAACCTTTTCCCAGTTGGTCTTAATAATATCGGCATAAGCTTTTAATTGCTGACGCTCACCGTCATTCAAGTCACGACCGTTAGCAGCAGTGATCAGTTTACGGCCATCTACATAAGCTTGCATAATTGTATGCAGGTAATTGGTTTTGCCACCTTTGTCAAAACCAGCTGCATAGTAGGCGTGGGCATAAGCCATTTCGGTTTTAAGATCGACCACACCATCACCGTCATAGTCTGCTTTGGCCAGGCCTGCAGGCTTTTGTTTGGCGATATTGTAGACGTCTTCAGCCGTTAGCGTTAGGGTGTGGGCTGGGGCGCCAAAGTAACCAAAGGCTTCATCCCAAGCATGTTCTTTACCGGTATAAGCCGCGCCGTCTTTATAAGGCTTACTATTGGGCTTATTGCCAGCTTCGAGTTTCTCATCAAGGTAGTTGTCTACAGCCTGACTGTAGAATACGGCGCCCATGGCAAATTTTGAAACTAACTGGATATAGTCATAACCCGTTAAAGGATCAAAGCCTGTAGCTGTGTTGCTGGCCTGATCAAGCAAAAACTCAAGCACTTCTACACCCGTCATATTGCCAGGGAAACCTAGAATAGCACCGCTATATGTTTTTCCAGACAGGTTTTTGCCAGCAGATAACTCAGCTACTAAACTTTGCTTAACAGGGAAACCTTCTTTTGACACTGGGTCAATAATGACACGCTCTGCATCCTTACCTGAGAAATAAGCTGTCATTTGCTCAGCATCAGCACCCTTGGCAATAATTTTCTTCAAGGAGTTGTGCAGTGCATGACGCGCCATTTGACCGCCATAGGAAACAGATGTTTGCTTGTCACCAGTATAACCTTGCAAAGTAACAGGATAATCAGCATACACATCCTTGCTGGCATGGGCTGAACTGGCTACTACTATGGCAGCAGCTAAGAAACCTAATTGTGGAAGTTTGGTTAATTTCATTGGGCTAAATCTCAATATAGTTACGTGAAAGTGGGCATTGTATGCGAATGCATTTGCAAATGCAAATCTTTCTCATTTAGAATATTAATAAATTTTATATCAAGAGAATTTATCATGCTGCCAAACTTTCTTTGCCAAACTCATCGCCGACATTTTCAACAAAACCCCAATGAAGCTGTCTCAGCTTGGGATAGTTGGATGAGTGAAGGACACCACTCCTCCCTTAATCAAGATATAGCAAAAGCCTTTAGCTATTATGGTAGTAGTATGGAAGTCGCAGAAATACTGATCCATCAAGGTGCTAATATGCCATTAAATGCAATTACTGCTTTTGAACGCTTTCAGTTAGCAGGTCAACACTTAGCACAACTATGCCAACGTCACGACTACGAAGAGATGGCTGTGGCTATCATGAGAAAGTTAAATGATACCCTTACCGACCTAGGTTACTCTCCTACTCCAACCACACCTGCTAAACCAGAAAAGGAAGAACAATATGCTCACTTGTTTCAATATCCTAATTCCGGACGCATACATTAATATATGATTTGAGGAGATAGGTTTAGTTAAATCAAGCATGGCCTGAAAACCAAGGGGTTGGCATACCCAGCAACTAAAATACAAAAACAGCAAAAATATTTAAATTTGTTATTGATAATCATTTTCATTTGCATTATTATTTATATCGAGAGTGACCCAAAGCCTTGATACTTATTCTGCTCCGCTGTTTTTAAGTACCAGCAATTACCAAAGGTTTAGTTTAATTCAAGCTTTGGCTAACTCTCATTACCATCTCTCAAAATTAGCCCGTACTCTGTGCGGGCACTTTTTTTAAAGAGAATTGCCATGCTCAGTAATTATTACCCTATTCATGTAAAGCCCACATCTGCCGACCGCCTGAGCAGACTAAAACAGTCCATTATTAACTTTGGGCAGCTCTATACTCGGTCAACAAAACGCCAAAACCAACAAAAAAATAGCCCAAGTCATAATCATTTGGGTCGATGGGTTGAGCAATTTAATCGTCAGTTAGCCACAAACAATGTGATCATTACTACCAATACTAATGAAATAAGCGTCCAACAATTTGGCACATTGGGACAAATACGCCTATATGGCGACTTAGGTATATTACAAGGCGGCGATATTAGCGTTTACTTCTACACAGACAATTGGCGTTCAATAGATTTTCATCAAGATTTAAAGTCAAATACCCTTACTTGCTTCGATGATGGTCATGACCAAGCTTGGTGTTTGAGTTGTTCCCAATTGGATCCTGAGTTACGAAGTAAAAATCTGAACTTGTCATTACCTGTACCACAAATACCAATTCAACCATCATTATCTGCACAGGTAGAAATTAACGAACTAAGACAAATGTGGGCATCACTCACTCATGTGCATCAGTTTTATGACATGTTAAGTTTGTTTAAATTGGATCTGCTAGAGGCCATTAAATTAATGCAAAACCAATGGACCCACCCTATCACCTCTGGTCAATTAACCAATTTTCTACAACAGTGCTTTGAACAAAAACTAGATTGTAAAATCTTGACTGGTAACCGTGGCATAGTGCACGAATTAATTGCGCCAATTAAGCAACTAAAGTGCACCCCACAAGCCCTGAACATCAGTGGAAATAACTATCATTGCAATGTGAATTTACTCAGTATTGAAGAAGTATGGTTGGTTAAGCGCGCTACCAAATATGGCATTGTCCATTCTTTAGAGGCCTTCGATAGTCATGGCCGCCTGATTTTGCAAGTTCAGGAACAAAAGCCTAGTGAACAACCAGAAAGCAGCCTTTGGATTCACTGTCTTAAGCGTCAAGAAATCATAACAATTTAGATTTTCCAAAATTATTTTTTATTCTATTATGGCTAAAGCCGATAATAATATCTGTGAATTAACAATCTATTTGCTTATATCAAAATAGCCCATTTCGTTACCAATAAAAAACCGAGTATTAGGTTTCAGAATTTTTCCTATATATTTAACCAACATTAATTGCTCTAATGATCCTTTAAGTTTTTATAACTTTATGGAAGAAGAGCGTTATTTCATGGCAGACAAACTATTATCTGTACTGATTGTTGTAGTCATTGTCGTATTTGTTGGACTAGCAATAAATATTTTAATTACCTAACAATACTTTTTTTGACTCTACAGAACTTATATAACTTACCTCTATTATGGTTTGGTGATCTCCTTATTCACAAAGCAATGTGTTACGTGAATAAGGGTGAAATTGGCCTTTTTTCAAGTGACTAATCATTTACTCACTTAATTGTTCGCTGCCTTCTTATCTAAGAAAAACAAATCCCACAAAGACCTGCCTCTTCAAGGCTAAGACTATGCCTAAATATAGTTGATATATATCATTGTCTATAAGCACATTAGATTTCTTCGTATTGTGCCCATAAACTTTTAATTTTACCTAGCCAAGAGCCTAGACTAAGATAAGTGTTTGCTATTTAGTGAGGCGCCTATGAGAAGAAAACGCCCAGAGCGAGGCCAAACCAAACGTCAGGCTGGTGGTCTCCACCAGTTAGCTGGCCACCAGAGAGCTAATTCATTTCAACCAATGAGTATTCTCTCTGAGGACGAGCTGGAGGCCATTCATCAAGCATCCTTAGAAGTGTTACGAGACACGGGGATGGATTTTCAATCACCCCGAGCGATTGCCATACTTCGTCAAGCTGGCGCACAAGTTGATAGCAATAATCTTAGGGTAAGATTCGATCCAGATTGGATCATGGAAAAGATTGCCACCACACCCTCTAAATTTACGCTCCATGGACGTTATGCTGATCGCCATTTAGCAATTGGCGGCAATGCTGTGGCCTTTTCTATGGTAGCTAGTACACCCAATGTATCTGACCTTGATCGTGGCCGAGTAACGGGAAATTTTGTTGATTACTGTAATTTAATCCGCCTAGGTGAAGCGCTGAATTCTTGCCAGTTACAGACTGGTTATCCAGTGGAGCCTTGTGATATTGATGTTAATATTCGTCATTTAGTGGCCGGTGAAGCGGCTGCGCGCTTAACTACCAAGCCTTTACCCTGTTATGCACTAGGTAGCCAGCGAGTTCAGGATGTAATAGATATTGTCCGCATCTCAAGGGGTATTGACCATGCCACCCTACTCCAGCAGCCCTCATTGACAACGGTGGTTAATGCCAACTCGCCATTAATTTATGATGGTACTCTGCTGGAAGGTGCCATTACTATGGCTGAACACAATCAGCCTGTTATCTATACACCATTTACTTTAGCCGGTGCCATGGCTCCAATTACTATGGCAGGTGCTTTAGTTCAGCAAAATGCCGAATGTCTAGCTGGCCTCGCCTTTCATCAATGTGTTAATGCCGGTGCGCCAGCCATGTATGGCAGTTTCACCTCCAATGTGGATATGAAATCGGGTTCACCGGCTTTTGGCACACCGGAATATACCCAAGCAACTATTGCGTCTGGCCAACTCGCCAGAAAATATGGTATTCCCCTGCGTGCCTCTAATCCCAATGCTTCTAATGCGCCCGATGGCCAGGCGGTTTACGAATCGCAAATGTCCCTTTGGGGTTGTATGTTAGGGCAAGTTAATTTGGTAATGCATGGCTTAGGCTGGTTGGAAGGCGGCTTATGTGCATCTTATGAAAAAGTTATTTTGGATGCCGAAATGATTCAAATGTTGCAGGCTTTCCTCAAACCAATGGAGGTAAGCACCGATAGTTTGGCTAAAAGTGCTATTGATGAGGTTGGGCCCGGTAGCCATTTCTTTGCTTCACCCCATACCATGGCGCGTTATGAAGATGCTTTTTATAGCCCTCTGTTATCTGATTGGCGAAATTTTGAAAACTGGCGTGATAATGGCTCCATTGACGCCACCCAACGGGCTAACCGTATATGGAAGCAAATGCTGGCTGATTATCAAGAACCCAAGTTAGAAGAATCCATTAGTGAAGAGTTGGATGCTTTTGTACAAAAGAGAATTGCCGCAGGTGGTGCTGCTCCCGGCTAAAGTTATAGCACTTCAGTTTATATCCAAAAAAACGGCTACTAGTTTATTAGTAGCCGTTTGATAGCCAATCATCTTGATGACGAAAGACTTAAATTACTTCCTTAAATTGCTAACCTTGATAGCCAAACAGACGTGGCATATACAGCACCAAATCTGGAAACGCTGTTAAGGTTATTAAAGCCCCGATTAACACCACCATAAAGGGTAATACATTGCGAATAATGTCATTAATCGGAATATTAGTCGTGCCATTAATCACAAACAATAAAATCCCATAAGGTGGTGTGATTAAGCCAATCATTAAATTCACTACGGTAATAATACCAAAGTGCACTAAATCCACACCTAGTTCACGACAGGCAGGGATGAGCAAAGGCACAACGATAAGGATAACGGTGGTCGCATCCAAAACCATCCCCAACAGTAGGAAAGTCACATTCACTACCATTAAAAACTGGAATTGAGTCAAATCCATCGCACTTAACAAAGAAGCGATTTGGGTAGGAATATTTTCCGTTGCTACGATATAGTTAAAAATCAAGGCGGCACTGATTACCAAACCAACCGAAGCAGAGGTATGGGCACTTTCAGTAAACACCTTAACCAGTTTCTTAAAACTGATAGAACGATATACAGCAAGGGCTAAAAATAAGGCGTACGCTGCCGCCACTGCCGCTGCTTCTGTTGGTGTTGTTACGCCGCCGTAGATGCCGTAGAGCAAAATAGCTGGCATTAATAAGGTTGGGAATGCTCGCCAAGTAATTCCAGGCAATTCCTTTAAAGGTACTGCTTCTTCTTTTACCACTTGGTGACGGGTGGACTGTATATAGTTCATGGCCATTAACACGGCACCCATAATCAGCCCTGGTACCAAGCCAGCAATAAACAAATAGCCTACGGAGGCACCAGAAACTAGAGCGTAAATAACCATCGGAATGGAAGGTGGAATTATCGGGCCAATAGTCGCTGAGGCTGCCGTTAAAGCAGCCGCATAGCCAGGCCGATAGCGGCCATCTTTGGTCATCATACCAATAACGACTTTACCGACACCGGCAGCGTCAGCCACAGCTGAACCTGACATGCCAGAGAAGATAAGGCTGGAGACAACATTAACGTGTCCCATACCACCCCGCAGATGGCCGACAATAGCCTTACAGAAGGTTAATAATCGATCTGAAATAGAGCCAGCATTCATAATATTGGCAGCCACAATAAATAGTGGCACCGCCAAAAGAATAAAGCTGTTATAGAGACCTTGTAGTATTTGCTCACCAGCCAAAGCAATATCTTGACCACTGCTTATCAGATATACAATGGCGCCGACAAGCATAGATATTGCTGGCTCTTATGCAGCTGCTCGTATACTATGCTGACTCTCTCTGAGAAAGGCATTTAAAGCCTATTGAGGATCGATTTTGAAGTACGCTGTTTTGTTTTTATGGAGTCATTAATGCAGAAGATAACACTGTTGGATGGTGGTCTGGGTCAAGAAATCAATAAACGTTCTAGCCAAGCCAAGTCGCACCCTTTATGGTCGGTGCAAGTGATGCACAATGAACCTGAAATAGTTGTTAAAGCCCATGAGGAATTTATTTCTGCTGGAGCTAAAGTGCTGACCCTAAATAACTATACAGCGACCCCTACCCGCATGACTCGCCATGATATGGGCGACTATTTTGAAAGCACCCATAAATTGGCTATTGATTTGCTTAACCAAGCCATCACCAATTCCAAGGTAACTAGAGCTGATATAAATATTGCCGGTTGTCTACCCCCTATTGCGGCTAGCTATATTGCTGCCGAAGCCCTTAGCTACCAAGAATCATTTGATGAATATAGCAAAATCATAGCTGCACAAGCTCAAGGGGTGGATCTGTTTTTGGTAGAAACCATGTCCAATATTAGTGAAGCTGAAGCCGCTATTGATGCCTTATACGCCCATGGGCAAAAGGCCTATATTGGCTTTACTTTGACAGATGATAAAGTGGCCACATTGCGCTCTGGCGAGCCTTTAGCTGATGCTTTGGCCATGTTACAAGATAAGCAAGTAAGTGCGGTGCTAATCAATTGTTCCTTCCCTGAAACAGTGACCCAAGCCTTACCTCAGCTCAACGATTCAAAACTAACCTTTGGCGCCTACGCTAATGGCTTTACTGCTATTGATAAATTGACCAAGGGAGGCACCGTTGATGTTTTAGAAGCCCGTGTTGATTTATCAAAAGAGGTGTATGCAAAGCATGTAAAAGAATGGATTGATGGGGGTGCCACGATTGTGGGCGGTTGTTGTGAAATTAGTCCTCAACATATCGACTATTTACATCAGTCATTACTTGCTGAAGGTTATCGCTTGGACAAACTATGTTAATTCAGTCAGCACAGATGAAATAGCAAGTAGCGATTCAGCTAATTTATTGAATATAGTACTTTTCTAAGTCTTCTCGATTGACAAATTCGAGGACTTTTTCATGGGTTGATGCGGGTTTTATTGGCGGCGCCACACCCGCAGCAAAAGCTTCTTTCCAGCGCAGAGCGCACAAACACCAGCCGTCTCCAGCCTTAAGTCCAGGAAACTGGTACTCTGGCCTAGGGGTAATTAAATCGTTACCACGGGATTTGGTAAAGGCTAAAAACTCATCGGTAATAATGGCACAAACCACATGTGTGCCTTGATCCATTTGGTTGGTATTGCAGTAACCATCCCTCAGAAAACCTGTCATTGGGTCTGTGCAGCAGGACTCCAGCTCTCCACCGAGTATATTTTTTGCTTTATCTTCAGCCATAGTGCACGTTTCCTATCTTGAAGCTAGAGAGTGTCTTTTTCTAATGATAACTGGCAATGCTCTAAGCGTTTAAAGCGCCAATCCGCAAATAAACCATACACAACTTTAGCAACCTGACGAATAATCGGCAAGGCAACAAGAAATCCCAAAATACGCCAACGTTTAAGTTGTTTCCAGATCAGGATAAACGCATCAACACCAACCTTTAGTTGGCCATCAGCATCTTTGGCATGCAGCCTTCTTAATCCTTCAGATAAAGCAACACCTTCAAGGGCAAGGTCAGCAGACGATTGGGTAATATCTTGCCAAATAAAAATGCCAGTAGGAGCAATATTGCGGTAATGGTTAATTTCCCGTGAACACATACTACATTTGCCGTCATAGAACACAGTAATCATATGCAATCCAATTAATATACTTGAGGCACATACTACCCTAATACTTTTTGGTGAGCATTTATTGGCAGCGGTCTTTAGTTAACTTTACAAAACTTGAGACATTTTTATAAAGTGCATATATTTTGCAAAGCAGTTCCACATCACAATAAGGAAATTATTGTGCATGCGGCTTTAAGGATTTGAAAGCCTCAAGGGCAGCCTCCCGTGACTGCTTCAGATTGACAATAGGGCTTGGGTAAGTGCTATCTAACTTAATACCAGCAGCTTGTAACACCTCGGCGGGTGCTTCCCATGGGCTAAACAAATATTTATTTGGTAAGCCAGCAATTTCAGGAATATATTGGCGAATATAGTGACCCTGAGGATCAAATTTCTGCCCTTGCGTAACCGGGTTAAAAATACGGAAATAAGGAGCTGCATCAGCGCCACACCCCGCTATCCATTGCCAGCTAGCACTATTATTGGCTAGATCTGCATCGACTAGGGTATCCCAAAACCAACGTTCACCATGGTGCCAGTGAAGGCGGAGATTTTTTACCAAATAAGAACCCACAATCATCCTTACTCGGTTGTGCATATAGCCTGTCTGCCAAAGCTCACGCATGCCAGCATCTACCATAGGCACTCCAGTCTGCCCCGTTTGCCAAGCGCGTAAATAATCCTTATTTTCCGCCCATGGGAACCCATCAAACTTGGCCTGTAGGTTTTTACGTGGCAGGTCTGGATTATGAAATAGCTGACTATAAGAGAATTCACGCCAACCTAATTCACTACAAAAGTGATCTATATTGCTATCATCACCTATATTTCTGACCAAATACCAGAGCTGATTGGGTGAGATTTCGCCCCAGCGCAGATGGGGCGATAGACGCGATACAAACGGCTCAGATGGGATATTGCGCCCTTCCTTATAGGATGACAAACCTTCTTTAATAAAAGTCTGAAAACGCTTATAAGCACCCTCTTCACCAATCTGCCAGTGATCCACAAATGATGCGTCCCAAGGTATGTTGGGTAACAAGTTTAAGTGCTCAATGTCTGGCTGGTCAGCATCAACAACATAATGAACGTTTTCTGGTTTAGCTAGTGGCTCACGAGGTGGTTCAGCTTGGAGGCAGCCTTTACGATAAAACGGCGTAAAGACTTTATAGTATGTACCATCTTGCTTGTTTACCTGCCAAGGTTCCCATAACAATGAGCCATTAAATGTACCCACTTTAAGGCCTTGAGATTTAAGCTGCCCTTTAATTTGGGTATCACGATCAATTTGCCAAGATTCATAACAACGATTCCAGTACACAGCCTCCACATCAAGACGCGAAATTAGCTCTTGTAAAATGGCCTGAGGATTCCCCTCATAGACAGATAGTTGACCACCTAGAGATTTCTGTAGGGCTGTTAAAGAATGATACAACCACCATTGGCTAGCCCCACCGTAGGCGTAATCGCCTGAATTTTCATTATCTAAAATATAGATAGGCAAAACGTTGTTGTGTTTTGCCGCCGCCACTAAGGCCGGATTATCAGAGACACGCAGGTCCTGACGAAACCAACATATAGCTACCTTATCTGTCATGGTGGCAATACCTCTTACATATTTCACTGCTAGGAAAATAGTTTGCTTAACTCTAAATCTACATCTACAGCCAATACCATATTAGCAAACCAAGATGCTCATATAGAGTAAGTTGCCTAAATAGATATATGGGGGAGGATTCTGGAACTAAAACGGGCAAGGAACATTTAATTGCTCATTGCCCGTTTATTTCTTTAAAAAAGGAGAAATACTTAGCTATTCAACTTGGCTAAAAGTGTATTAGCCACTTGCTTACCAAGATTATTTGAAGCCAAAGGACTAGCACCGGTGATGAGGTTTCTATCAATGCATACAGTATCGTCTGGCTTACTATTGGCCAAAGTAACACCTAAGCCCTCCAGCTTTTTACTTAGGCCCCATGGCATTTTGCCTGGCAAATAACCAATCATAGGCGTCATATTGTCTACCGAATCAGGAAAAACAGCCATCTTATAACCAGCATATAAAAAGTCTGAATCATCTAAAGATGTTGTTAGCAATGAGCCTGGACCATGACATAGAGTAAAGGTAACAAGGTCACTGTTATGGGCCCAACGTAACAAAGTGCCGACGTTTTGGTCTTCAGGGATACCCAACATGGCACCATGGCCTCCTGGGACAAATACCGCAGCATGGGTATCATTATCAGAGGCTAAATTAGGTGCCAAATCAGCTAAGGACTTGGGCTGTTCAAATTGACTTTTGTAGTCGTCATAAATCCCTTGCACTGCCTTATCCTCTTTGGGAAAAGCCCACATTTCAAATACTACAGGCTTGCCTGTTGGCGTCAGAATATCAAATTCAAACCCAGCATTCTTAAGATGCAACATAGGCAATAGGGCTTCTATTGGATGGTTGCCCGTAGAAAAAAGTTTGCCGTTTTGCATTTGCATATTTTTTTGTTCAGTAAAAAGTACATAGATACGTGACTGCTTACCTTGGTATTTATTATAGGCAATCTCTGCAAAATCTGATTTTTCTACTGTTGCCAACTTTAGCGCCAGCTTAGATGGTGAGTAGGAGCCATCTGACTCTTGTTTAGGGGCAACACCCAAGATACTTTTTAACATATATAAATCTCTTGCTGATTAAATACTAATAAATAAAGTGGCTTGTTGTGATCTAAATGGCGCACTTTCGCGTCCTCTTTTAGATCGTTCTCATGCCTTTTTCATACATTCATAAGCCACAATAGCCACAATTAAATCCATACAGGCTCTTAGGGACTTACGGCAATCTGGAGGTAATAATAACGCGTTTCTTTGCTCTTGATTAGATAGCAAAGCATCACTATATTATTTCCATATTAGAAATAATGGAGACAAAAATGCCTTCAAAAAAAGAAAAAGTGCATGAATTAGTGCTTTTTGCGCAAATAAATCGACAGCAAAGCCTATCTGCAGCTGCACAAAAATTAGGTATAAGCCCTTCGTCAGCTAGTAAACAATTAACTGCTTTAGAGAAAAAAATTGGTTCTCGATTGTTTAATCGTACCACCCGCAAAATAGTGCTTACAGAAGTCGGACATAAGGTCCTGCAAGAGGCCCATGCAGTAGAGCAAGCAATACAGAGAATTGAGCATATTAGTGAAGATTCTCGATCGGTGGTTTCAGGTGAACTCACTATATCCTGCCCTAATGCCCAAGGCCGAATATTTATTGCCCCGTTAATAACCGAGTTTTTGCGGCGTTATCCCATGGTCACGGTAAACTTACAATTAGAAGATCGGTTTGTGGATATGATTGCGGAAAATGTGGATCTATCCATTCGTGTAGGTTATTTACCTGATTCGTCATTAATTGCTCGTAAATTAGGCGATGCCTCGTGGGTGTTATGTGCCAGTCCAGACTATCTAGAAAACGCACCACCTCTAAATAAACCCGCCGATTTACTAAACCATCGTTGTTTAATTTATCGCAATAGTAAAATCACTATGGATACGTGGACTTTTCAGGGTGATCAGGGAGAAGAATCTGTTAACGTATCTGGTCCTTTCACCATTAATGATCCAAGCCTACTGATTACGGCAGCTATTGAAGGTGCGGGCGTATTGTTGATCGACAAAAACTTACTGGGAGAAACCATTAACCAAGGTAGGTTAGTACCTCTACTAGAAAACTACCAAGCTGTTGGTGGCTTACCAACCTATGTGGTATACCCTGAGAAAGAGTTTATACCTGCCAAAACCAAAGCCATGGTCAACTTTTTACTCGAGAAAATATAGTTAGATATTGGTAATTTTCAAACTCAAGCAAAACCACCTCAGGTTCTAATTTAAGCCATTCATCTTGCATAAGCTTGCAAATACATAGATATAAATCTTAATCTTTGCCAAACTAGTTTGAAATGTTATATTATAACATAACATTTTTTGGGATAACCAAATTCAGGCGGTGCAAGATGAAAGCAGCAGAGGGATTCACATACAATCAGAGTGATCATAACCACTACACTCTAGCAACCAACCATGTTAATGGTATCTCTCCTCAAATACTTACCGAGATTTATCGGGAAGATATTATGCTTGCCGTATTTGAACGCACATTAGCTTCTGAAATTTCCCACTACTGCGAACAATTAACCCAAGAAAAACCTAATTTAAATCTTCGCTCTGCCATTAAAGTCGCCTATGCAAAACAGGCCCTCCAATCTACTTTACCGAATTTAGCGGGTCAGTCTGAATTTATTGAAGATCTCAGCACACTTATAGAAATGTATGCATGTTTATTCGATCTAACTGAAGTAGGACTGCGCATGCAAATATTAGATCGTGCTATGTGTCCACGTTTCCATACGGATAATATTGGTTGTCGCTTAATTACCACATATCAGGGTGGTGGTACCGAGTGGCTTAATAATGTCGATATTGACCGCAGTAAATTAGGCGCTGGCAATATGGGCCTGCCGGATACAGAATCTGGCCTATTCCCTAATACAGATTGTATTCAACAGGTTAATGTCGGTGATGTGGTGTTACTGAAAGGTGATGGCTGGATTGGCAATGAAGGTTTTGGTGCTGTGCACCGGTCACCAGCGGTGCCTGCCGGTGAAAAGCGTGTTGTCGTGACGATGGATTTCGCTTAACAAGCTATCTAATTGTTGTTTTATAACCAACTAAGTTTGCTTTAAGACACGCTTATTTCTATTACCTGAACAAGCCTTGGAACAGTATTTTACTGAGTCCCAAACTTTTTCCCATTTTTTACGCCAAGTAAACGGCCGATTGCAAACTGGGCACATTTTAGTGGGTAAATCAGACTTCTTTCTCATTCCAGATTACTCAAAAAGATCCTACTATCATCACGGATGGCTTGTTGTTTCTCTTCCGCCATACGGCCAAAAGTTTTATACATCATGCCAATACGATGATTACTGGCTAGTCGATCACGATTGCGATCTAGGAAATCCCAATATAAATAATTAAATGGACACGCATCTGGGCCATTTTTCTGGGTGACTTTATAGCTACAGCTCTTGCAGTAGTTGGACATCTTATTGATATAACTACCACCGGCGGCATAAGGTTTACTGGCTAAATAACCCCCATCAGCAAATAAGATCATGCCCGTAACATTAGGTAGCTCCACCCACTCATAGGCATCGGCATAAACCACCAAAAACCACTCATTGACTTGTTTTGGCTCAATACCCGCCAGCAAAGCAAAGTTTCCCAATACCATAAGCCGTTGAATATGGTGAGCATAGGCATTTTCCTTGGTCTCCAACACACACTGACGCAGACAATTCATTTTGGTTTTGCCAGTCCAATATAGACTAGGTAGAGCACGCTCAGCGGCAAAGAAATTCTTTTCTTTATAACTTGGCATATGTAACCAGTAGATACCACGCACATATTCACGCCAACCTATTATCTGACGGACAAAGCCTTCAACGGCATTTAAAGGCGCTTTACCGGCATAATAGGCATTTTCTGCAGCTTGCACACACTCTAGTGGCAGCAGCAAACCGCAATTAAGGTAAAAACTAATATGGGAATGATACATCCATGGCTCGCCTTCGATCATGGCGTCTTGATAATCACCAAAGTGATTAAACCGTTGATCAATAAATTGATCTAGAACCTGCAAGGCATCAGCACGGGTAACAGCAAAGTAAATTGGTGCCAAATCACCAAAATGGTCGTCAAAACGCTCTGCAACTAGGTCCATAACTTCCTGAGTTATAGCATCTATTGTACCGATATAAGGTTCGGGAATAGTTAGCCCTTGCTTGGGCGGCTTTCTATTTTCAGCATCAAAGTTCCATTTGCCCCCTAAAGGCTGATCATCTTCCATTAGAATTTGGTATTGCTTACGCATATCCCGGTAGAAATATTCCATGCGCAGTTGTTTGCGCCCATCGGCCCATGCAGCA
Source organism: Oceanospirillaceae bacterium (assembly GCA_002686055.1). Lineage (GTDB taxonomy): Bacteria > Pseudomonadota > Gammaproteobacteria > Pseudomonadales > Balneatricaceae > Njordibacter. Next base: position 42,166 of record NYZU01000013.1, read on the forward strand.
AAGGCCTCTGGTGAGCATAAAAAACGATCATCTGCTCTTATTTCAACAGGTATGCCTAAGGTTTTTTCCCAAGTGCGCATATCCGCCAGCACTCGATACTCCCCAGGATAAGTGACGACAATACGGTCAAAATGATGCTGTTGGCAAAGACGTTTAACTTCACCGACAAAGGAACCTGTATTGTCTGGATTATCCAACTTGGTATAGGCAACCTTGTAACCTTGGTTGGTCAGCTGTTCAGCAAAATGCCTCATCGCTGAAAACAAAAAGGCTATTTTCTTTTTGTGATGCTTAACATAAGTTGCCTCATCCCAAACCTCACATAAGAAAATAATATCTGTGGTCGGTTCACAGCCATGGAGGCTAGAAATAGACTCTGAAAGCTGATCACCCAAAATTAAGCGTAATGTTTTCATAATGGCAGCTCCCCTTGGGCTTTACTGGGTACCCTTTTCTTTGCCACTCTTCTGCTAGGTGCTGATTTGCGACTGCCATGCTTGGTAAAGATTTGCTGTGCCGTTTCTCGAAAGGTAGCATTATTCTTTCTCATCCCATAGATTTGGCTCGCGGCGGCTTTGCGAGCGATCTTCTCATCAACAATAGGCATGGGATAGCCATGGGTATCAGCACTAGCCAACCAAGGCGTATGCACAAAGGCTTGATCAATATCACGCAGCTCAGGCACCCACTGGCGAATAAAAACCCCTTCGGGATCTTGATCGAGGCCTTGTTTGATAGGGTTATAAATACGAATCGCATTAATCCCTGTGGTGCCTGATTGCATCTGTATTTGGCTATAATGAATACCTGGCTCATAGTCGGTAAATAGTGTCGCCAAATGCAGTGCTGGCCTTCGCCAGTGCAACCACAAATGGTAACTTGCAAAGCTCATGACCATGGCGCGCATACGAAAATTTAGCCACCCAGTGGCGGTTAGAGCACGCATACAGGCATCAACCATGGGGTAACCAGTCCTACCCTGCTGCCAGGCAATGAAAAAGTCTTCGTTAAAACTATCTACTCGTAAGGCATCGTAGGCTGGATGCATATTTTCAAATTCAAACCGCGACTCATCTTCTAACTTTTGTATAAAGTGACAATGCCAACGCAGTCTCCCCGAAAATGAACGCATGGCTTTTGACCATTGCCCTTTTGTGCCCCAAGGCATCTGTTTAATTTCCCTTTTGCGCTGTTCACAGGCCTGGAATACCTCACGAATAGACAGGGTGCCAAAGGCCAAATGGGCTGATAACCTTGAGCAACTATCAAAAGCCGTCACCGGTGAGGACATTTCTTTGGTATAGCCTTCACCACGTTGGTTAAGAAAACTATCTAAAAGCTTTAAGCCTTCACTACGCCCACCAACCTGGATATAACTAGCCCCATCCTCTTCCAAGCCCAGCTCTTCAAAACTGGGGAGCGTATCAGAGGCTTCCACCATAGGGGTTAATGTTGCTGGTGCCGGCCGAGTTGGCTTTTGCATTTGCTGGTACCAGCGTTTGGCCCAGCCATCACGGTCTTGTAAACACCGAATAACACCATTTTGTGAGGGCTCATGCCAAACTATATTGTGGGTCTGACACCAGTTCTTAACGGCTATATCCCGTTGGTATGTCCAGCCATTCCAGGTTTCCTGATGCGACCACAAGGCTTGGACTGGGTAGCGACTGCTCAGGTCAGCCAGAATATCCACGGCATTACCCACTTTAATAATCAGTCTTTGGCCAAGGGCTTGTAGGGAGTGATCTAATTCGACTAAGCAGGCCTGCAGAAACTGATAATGCCTATGGCTCATATCTGGTTGCTGCCATAAGTCTGGTTCAATGATATAGAGAGGCAATAGATCACCACCAATGGCAGCCTTTGCTAAGGCAGCATGGTCTTCGACGCGCAAATCTCTTTTAAACCAAACAATATTCACTAACTAACCTCAGATTTTAGTTTTTTATGTTTAGCTACTCTGCCAGTCACTCGCTTACGCCACATACGAAAGCTGGAGGCTTTTAGATTACTGCGCATGAGTTTGATGGTCTCTGATTCGGACAAACCCGTTAGACTCTTAATATCATCAAAGGAGGTTTTATCACACCATGCCATGGCAATGATTTCACTGGTATGATGGTCTTTTGAATTCATAATCCTACCGCCTTAAGTTTAGTTACCAGATTAAATGCAGCCATAAATGCACCTTCAACACGGCCACCCAAACACCAATCACCACAGGCAGCAAGCTGTTGCTGAGTATCTAAAAATACAGCACTTTCAGGCTGGGTGGCGTTATTTGCATAAAGCCATCCGTGTACAGTTTTATATTGCGCCAAACTAACATCATGGCCAAGAATACGACTGGTCTCACTAATCAAGTGGTCCATAACCATGTCACGATCAGCATAAAAATGGGCATCGGCATAGGCTGCAGATGAATGCACCATTAAGGTGTAAGGTTCATCTCGACCAGGTTTGTGGCTATTGACGGCAATCCAACTTAAATCAGAATGGGTGAGATGAGCAGACTCAAAATCGAGTGGCAAAGGTGTATCAAAGCCCAACATTAGGGAAAAACATGCGCGCATCTTAACGGCTTTAAGCTCATCATAATAAGCAAAGGTTTTCGGCAATAACTCAACTGCTTGGGGGGCAGGAGCCGTGCAGATAACCCAATCAAAGTTATCATATTTGTTACCCTGTTCATCGGTTAATTGCCATTTATCCTGTTGCTCTAGCCTAGCTATACGCGTATTGATATGAATCGCCGTATCTTGCGCTAAATGTTTAGCAATACTATTCATTCCCGGCACTCCAACATAGCGGGACTGTTGATCATCGTCGTTTTGACTTTCAATAAGTTGATCACCAAAAAACTTTACATAGCGCGTTTGCCAAGTTTGGATAATATGTTGATCAATTAAAGGCTGGATAAAGGCCTGAAATGGTTTTGCTCTGACTGTGAAATACTGCGCTCCATGGTCAAAGAAATAGGGCTCAGCGCGGCGTGTGGACATGCGTCCGCCGACACCACGCGCTTTTTCAAATATAGTGATATCTGCGTGCTGTTTTAATAAGTGAGCTGCTGACAAACCTGATAAGCCAGCGCCAATAATAGCTATCTTGGTCAAGATACAGTTCCTGAAGCAATAGTTGAGAATATAAGTGCAAAGATTAGAGACACAATAACGATGGTGGTAACGACCAAACGCGTTTGCCAATAGTGACTCGATATGATTTGCTGCTGCAATAAACGATGGTCAATCAACAACAAAATAATAAAGGCGCTTATCAACAATGTGACTAAGGCGTTAAACTTGAGAATTAAAAAACCCAACCACAATAAGATAGCCATAAGGTTGCTTAAAATGGCTAATGGAGGGTGCCAATCACCATCAATATGAAGGTGTTGACCCCAATGTGCACCAGCCATAAATGAGGCAATAACTAATGCATAGACGCTCAATATCTGCTGTGTAGAACCAAATAGAGGTAATTGTTGAATATCAAGGCCTAGGCAAACTGTGCAAAACACAAAAGGGATCGCACCAGCATAGGTTAAATATGGATAAATTGTTTTCATTGTTGGCACGCCACTTCACAAAATATGCAGAGGATTTAGCTAAAGCGAAATCGATCAATGAATAAAAGAATCTGTAATTTAACATAGGCTGGAAATAGTCAGACTTGTCTATACCTGATTTTACAAAGTGGTCATGCTCACAGACCAACAAGAACATGATGAACAAAAGATTTTGGGGATAATGGTAATAGGCGTTTTTCGGAAAAAACTCTGATTATTATGCCTTAACTTCCAACGCCTGCATCACATTTTCAACAGTGACATAACTGACTCTAACATTGCCTTCATCAGTTACCCCAGCGACATGGGGAGAAAGAATCAAATTTGGACAGTCAGCAAAAGCTTGGGCTTGGTTTGCCTGCAAAGGTTCATCAGCAAAGACATCAATTGCCGCTCCAGCTATAGTTCCCGTCTTAAGTGCTTGAGCCAGGTCAACTTCATTCATAATGCCTCCTCTGGAGGTATTGATTAATACAGCGTTTGGCTTCATTTTGTGAAATATAGAGGCATCAAACAAGTTTGCAGTATCAGCAGTTAGGGGGATGTGAATACTTAATATATCTGCTTGGGCAAGCAAATCATCCAACTCACATTTTTGCACTCCCTGCCACGCCGGATGGTCATCATTTAAGAAAGGGTCGTATGCGATCACACGTATATCCATAGCCATGGCTTTTTCAGCGACAAGCTGAGCTATGCCCCCAAAACCACACAATCCCATAATGCGGCCATGGACTTCACCGCCTTTACCTAAGGTGGCTCGAGGCCAGTTACCTTGTATCATGTCAGTATTAGAGAAAAAGCAACCGCGGACTAACATCATGGCGGAGGCCATAACGTATTCCATAACCGATATCGCATTGGCACCGACAGCCGGCAATACACTGATGGCTTTGGTTTGACATAGATCTAAATCAATATTGTCCAAACCTACACCCAAACGGCCAATGGCTTTGAGTTTGGTGCCATGGGACAAAAGTTCAGCGTCTACTTGGGTGCGATTACGCACAATAATAGCGTCAGCTTCCTGAACTAAATGAAGTAGCTCAGAACGTTTATCAACCAATTCAGGGTCATAATGAACACTATAGTCTGCGGGAAAATTGTTTAGTGCAGACTCATCCATAAACTCAGAAATAATAATGCGCATATTGCTATCACATGTTAGTTTTTAGTTTTTATAATTTAGCTATAGGGAAAATCTATGGAAAGATTCGTTACCAATAGCAAAGGTAATAAAACGATAACGAAAAACCAGCTATATGTAAATCAATAATGTATCAATTTATCAATAGCTAGCCTAGTAATGAGATTACAAGAACCCAAATAACTAACCTTCTAGCTAAGTTTAGCGCCAGCGCGCAACATAATTCACTTTGGCTGGATCAAACCAGGTATAAGAGAACTCTTCAAGCTGATCTTCACTCGACCAACTACAACGCCTTACTCTGGGCAGCACACTACCCCTATCTAATTCCAGTGCATCACAAACCCAATCCGGCCCGATCTGGCAATCAATTTGGTCCTCGACACGACTAATCCAGAATTTAAATTGGGTTTCATAGAACAGATACAGAGATTCGTGTAACTCTTCCACATCTAGCTTCTTAGCATGCTGCTTATTAAAATAAATTTCTTCCACCGCGACTAAACTTTGATTGAGAAAGCGATGACGCCGCACACACCAAGCTTCATCCCAGGCACTTAATACTTCAGGCAGATCGCCATTGGCACAAGCATCCAGTGACAAAGTCGTAGCCGTCGGCACACTTCCTAATGCTGATAGCATTTCCAAATGGAAAAAATCATAAATCGCTTTCGTGTCTGGCGCACGTTTCACGTAGGTACCAGAGCCTTGACGACGCTCTAGAAAACCATCTTTTTCCAGTTGTGCTAGGGCTTTTCTTAGGGTGCCAACAGCAACACCTAAGTTAGCGGCTAATTCAGCTTCAATGGGCAAGCGATCACCTGGCAACCAGCGACCAGCCGTAATACCTCTGTGCAAATACTCACTGATTTGTCGATAAATAGGTAATTTTTTTCTCACTCCAACTCCTCATTAGCTCCTGCACAAAAATAAAATAACCTACTTAAATTAATATGTATATCTACAGTGACTATTGAAATTAATACACAATTGATTTACTTTATTGAAAATGGCTGCTAGGATCAAGTTAACATAAACTTGATGGCATCAGTTTAACAATTATTCTAAGTAAAGGTAATCAGCTAGATATAAAGCTTAGGCTTCTATAATCTTAAATATCATCTTTATAGTAAAAAGAATTAGTACCAAATGCTTTTATATCTGATAAATTAAAAGCATAAAAGGATAAAAATACGCTTAGATCTTTTCGGCTACAAGTAAAAGAGATCGACCTTAAACATCATTTGCTAATACTCTACACTAAAATAAGAACGGATTATTTTATGCAAATTATCAACTCACTAATCGCTTCACTAGAGTGGTTAAACGAGCGCTACACACGCTTTAGCTTTGGCTTGGCGTGGATATTAGTTAGTTTTATGGTGGCAGCCATATTACTGCAAGTGTTTATGCGTTATGTCCTTAATAATGCTCTCCCCTGGCCAGAAGAAGCGGCTCGCGCGCTAATGATATGGATGATGGGCTTAGTAGCAGCTCCCGCCCTAAGGAGAGGAGACTTTGTTGCCATTACCCTTCTCCCAGATTCCTTACCTAGACTCTTAAGCAAACTACTACAACTGGCACTAGGCATTATCTCAGTGGTGATTCTGATTATGCTTGCCGATATGTCTATCAACTTTTTTGAACGTGGGTTCCGTACTCGGGCTGCGAGTTTTAATATGCCTCGTGCCTGGGTTTATCTGGCTATGTGCGTTTGCTATTTCAGTATGCTTTTTGCCGCCTTAGAACTTGCCTTAAAGCACTTTAGAAGCCTCTTGGTTGGAGCAGAAAAGGCATGAGTCTATCCTTATTCTTACCCCTGTTTTTAATTCTAATATTAATTGGCATGCCAATCTTTTTTGCCATGCTGGCAGCTCCTGGCGGCATGTTACTGCTCCTCAATATGGACCGTGACCTGCCCCTTCTATTTCGTAATATTTATAACGGCATTGATAGTTTCCCACTGATGGCCATTCCTTTCTTTATGCTGGCTGGGGAATTGATGAATCGGGGTGGTATTACCCTGTCCCTGGTTAATTTTAGTCAGTCTTTATTGGGGCATATTCGTGGCGGCTTAGCCCATGTCAATATTATGACCTCCATGCTATTTGCTGGCTTGTCCGGTAGTGCTGTGGCTGATACCAGTGCCCTTGGGTCCATGTTGATACCTGCCATGGAAAAGAATGGCTATAAGCGCAAGTTTGCTGCTGCTATTACCGCCGCTAGTTCGGTTATTGGCCCTATCATTCCACCCAGCGGCATTATGATTATCTATGCCTATACCATGGAAGTTTCCGTGGCTTCATTATTTGCGGCAGGCATATTGCCAGGCGTATTAGTTGGCTTAAGTTTAATGGCGGTTACCAGCTTGATGGCTAAGCGTTATGATTTCCCTATAGCCAGTAAAAAAGCTACTTGGGGAGAGCGCGGACAAGCTGCTAAATCAGCCGTTCTACCTATGCTTACTCCAGTGATTATTTTGGGTGGCATATTGGGTGGAGTCTTTACGCCAACTGAAGCCAGTGCCGTTGCCGTAGCCTATGCGCTGATATTAAGCCTGTTTGTGACTCGCACCCTTACCTTTAAAGAGTTACCCGCTATTTTTAACAAAGCCGCCATGGCTAGTGCTGTGGTGCTGCTCTTAGTAGGTGCAGCCATAGCCTTTAAAACCGTTGTTAGCTTGTCTTATGTAGCTACAGATTTAGCGGAATGGGTATTAAGTCTCAGTACATCAGTGCTGATTTTATTATTTCTTATAAACCTTTTACTGTTTGTGGTTGGTATGTTCTTAGATGCAGGACCTGCCATCATTATTTTAGGGCCCATTTTAGGCCCTGTGTTTGTACAAATGGGTATAGATCCCATTCATTTTGCCATTATTATGAGCGTCAATTTGACCGTTGGCCTAGCTACCCCACCTATGGGTTTGGTGTTATTTGTAGCAAGCTCTGTTTCTGGTGAAAAAGTCGAAACAATCAGTCGTGCTATTTTGCCATTTTTGGCAGTGGAAATTTTGGTGATATTCCTTATTACCTTTATTCCAGAAATATCACTGACTGTTCCAAGGATCTTAGGATTAATGAATTAGTCCTGGATAGAGGCATTAGCCATTGAATATAAAAATAAGAGGAAATACGATGTTAAATTTGACCAAAAAAATATTCACTGCTGCTCTAATTAGTTCAAGTATTGCTCTGGCAGGTTCAGCCATGGCTGCGGACTTTAATTTGCGCGCAGTGGCCAACTCCAATGAAAACGACGAAGACTATGATGGTCTAGTAGTTTTTAAAGACTATGTAGAAGCAGCCAGTAATGGTGCCATTAGTGTCGATCTATTTATTGGTACACAGTTATGTTCCAATGGTACCGAGTGTTTGCAAGCCATTGAAGATGGTAGTGTTGATATCTATGTATCCACTTCTGGTGGTGTAGCTAGCACCTTCCCTTATGTGCAAATGTTTGACCTACCTTATGTAATGGCCAACGACCGCGTAGCAGAAGAAGTGCTTGCTGGTTCTTTTGTTAGAGACTTGCGTGACCAGATGTTAGCTGACTCCAACGATGTTGTGCGTCTAATGACTATTGGTAACACTGGTGGCTGGCGTAACTTTGCTAACACCCAGCGTACGCTGCGTTCACCTGCTGATTTTGAAGGTTTGAAAATCCGTACTGTTGTGGCAGACCTACCTCAAGTGCTAGTTAAAGCATTAGGTGCTAGCCCTACGCCAATCCCATGGCCTGAGCTATTCTCCAGCTTCCAAACAGGTGTTGTTGACGGTTCTAAGAACGGTATCACCGACATTATGGGTATGAAATTCCCTGAAGCTGGCCTACAGTATGTCACTCTTGATGGCCATGCCTACATGGCGGCCTTATGGATGATGAACAACGAAGTGTTTATGGATATGCCCGCTGACCATCGTCGCGTTATTGTTGATGGCTTCGCTGCTCTACAACAGGCTACTTTTGCTAGTCCTAAGCGTAAGTCAATTCAAGCCTACCAGGAATTTACCGCTGGTGGTGGTGAACTATATGTTCCTACTCCTGATGAGAAAGCAGAGCTAGCCGCTGCTGCTGCACCAGTATATGAGTGGTTCCAAGGCAATGTTCGTGAAGGTGAGCGTTTCTTCAAAGCTTATCAAGCTGCCGCTAAAGCTGCCGAAGCTAAGTTTGCTGGACAATACGAGCGTGACCTAAATTAATCTTTAGGGATCGACTAAAAGGGGGATCGATTGATCCCCCTACTTGTTACTCAAATGGATAGATATGCGCCCGATAATCTTTTACCAACACCAAGCTTTCTTGAATTTGCTCGGCAGTCATCTTTTTCACAATCTCTTCCATACTGATGGCGGCATCCGGGTCTCCGCCAATAGCCGACAAAACATACCAAGCATACCCACGAATCAAATCCGGCGCCGGCATACCGCGCCCAACTTCGTAATACCAGCCAATGCCAGACTGCGCACCAGCGTGGCCGCGCAAACTGGCTCTAAGGTACCATTCAAAGGCACGAATATCGTCACGTTCAACGCCCAGCCCCAGTGCATACATACTGCCAATCAGCTCTTCAGCATCAGCGTTGCCCGTTTGTGCCATAGGATAAAGTATCTCAAAGGCAACAGCATACTCACCTTTTTCCATCAAGTTTTTTGCATCTTCAACATCAACCATAGCCAGAGTCGGGGTTGATAAACTTATGCAGATAACCAATAGCCATTTTTTCAGCATTTTATTATTCCTATGGGCTGGACCAACGGCTGCCAATAATTTGCCATGGCAACCAATTACAATTGCCGACTATGTTATCACAAGTCCTGCTAGCGTCGAGCTTGGCAAGCGACTTTTTGCCGAACCAAAGTTAAGCGGTAATAACAATATCTCATGCCAAACTTGTCACCACCCTGATCATGGCACCAGTGATGGCCTATCCCTAGGTCTTGGTGAGGGTGCAGAAGGCATTGGCCCAGAAAGAATGGCCAATAGTGGTATCAAAAAACGGGTTCCCAGACACTCCCCCACACTCTTTAATTTAGGCCATAAGTCAGTTATCGAACAATTTTGGGATGGCCGGGTATCATTTGATCCCAAGGCACCGTCTGGCTTTGATAGCCCAGCTGAAGACTGGTTACCAAAAGGTTTATCGAGCCTTACCGCCGTACAGGCCACTCTGCCCCTAACAGCCCAGTTTGAGATGGCTGGTAACACTGGCGAAAACGAGGTCATTGGTGCTGTCCGCCAGCGTATTGACTATGCTTGGCCGGTGGTAGTCGAGCGTATTATTGCCGACGACGAATATTGGGCCATGTTACAGAATACCTACCCAGACTTACAAAACCGTAGTCAGGTTAATATCACCCACTTGGCCAATGCCATTGGGGATTATATTAATACCCAATTTAGAAGCTTTAATGCACCTATCGACGCTTATGCTCGGGGTGAGGATATGCCCCTAACTGAGTCACAAAAAGCGGGTATGGCGTTATTTTATGGCAAGGCCCAATGTGACCAATGTCACTCAGGCGCCCTGTTTAGTGACCAACAGTATTACTCCCTTGGCCTGCCACCAATGGGGCCGGGGCGCACGCGACAATGGGACCCTTGGGCTAGGGATGTGGGACGCATGGGCGTTAGTAATCAAGCCCAAGATGCTTATGCTTTTAAAGTGCCCAGTCTGCGCAATTTAGCTTTTACCGCACCCTATGGACACAATGGGGCATATGCCACCCTTGAGGGCATTATTAAACATCATAATAACCCTATTCAGGCATTGGAAAATTATGATCGCTCACAAGCTATATTGCCTGCTGCGAGTAAGACCCTTGAGTTTATCGACTGGGTGGGCTTTAACGACAAAAGGGAAATGCAACGCATTAAACAATCCATTGATATTGAACCTTTGCAGTTAAGCCAAGAGGAAATAGACCAGATAATCGCCTTTTTGGATTTGTTAAACGAACCCGACCTTATTGCGCGCATTCGTGACGAGCAATAAGGTCCTGCACCCGTGGGATACATCTATGGAAAGGCTTGGTAACAGCTGGCTATAGAGTCCAGCTGTTAAAAAAATTGATATACTATTGATATAGTATGTGCACTTGGTCATAATGGGAACTAGAAGAAGAATAATTATATGCATTTAGTCATCCTCAACTTAAACACAATTAGCTCATTAATGAGATAACTACGACTGCAAACGCAAGAGGAGTTATGACAAATATTTTATGTGTCGGCTCAGCCGTCTTGGATATAACATTTCAATTACCAGAAATGCCTAGCTCCACGACCAAATATGTTGCTGAAGAAGCAGCCATGGTGGGTGGTGGTATCGCTGCTAATGCGGCGGTAGCTATTCAACGCTTGGGTGGGTGCGCCTATCTTGCTGGTCAATTAGGTAATGATATTATCGGCAAGACCATTATTGACGACTTACATAAAGAAAATATTAATGTCGATTTTGTCACCATAACAGATCATGGGCGTTCTGCTTTTTCTTCTGTCTATATTGACGCCGAGGGTGATCGGCAAATTGTTAATTTTCGAGGCCAAAACTTGGCATTACACCCCCAATGGCTTACATCTGACCTTACCTTCGCTGCCGTGTTAGTGGATACACGGATCCCCGAAGCCGCTTTACAAGCCTTGGATATGGCCAATGATCAGAATGTGCCTGGTATTGTTGATGGCGAAGCCCCCATTGATACCAGACTACTATATCGAGCCAGCCACGTGGCTTTCTCACGCCAAGGCCTTGTCTCTTTATATCCGGATACCCCATTGTCTGAAGCTTTACTTTTATGCAGTCAAGAATATGACATATGGGGGTGTGTTACCGATGGTGGTAATAGCATTCATTATACCGGGCCTAGTGGTATCGAAGTACTTGCAGCCATACCAGTGAAAGCCATTGATACCTTGGCCGCCGGAGATATTTGGCATGGGGCTTTTGCCCTATCTTTAGCAAATGACGATACTGAGCTTGCCGCTATGCAATTTGCTAATGCTGCGGCAGCATATAAATGCACACAGCCTAATGGGCGCCAAGGCGCACCCACCAAACAACAACTAGATCAGTTTATCAAGGAGCAATATTAATGAACCTTACACCAGGCAAACTATGGGGTTTACGCAGCATGGCCGATGCTCAAGGCATCTTCAAGATGACCGCCGTTGATCAACGTCCTCCTATTAAGCAACCCATAGCAAATTATCTAGGCGTAGAGCAAGCTCCTTGGCATGACGTAGCCGAATTTAAACGCCTGCTAGTTGAGACACTACAAGCCGAAAGTACCGCCTTGCTACTGGATCCTCACTACGCTATTCCCCATGCCATAGACCAATTAAATCCCCAAAAAGGCTTGATTGTGACCTTGGAGGATAGCTTATTTCAAGATACTGATGAAGGCCGTTTATCCTCCAATATAGATAATTGGTCCGTCGACAAAATCAAGCGTATGGGTGGTGATGCAGTAAAAGTGTTGGCCTGGTACAGACCCGACGCCAGCCCAAGTGTCAATCGTAAGCAACAGGATTATGTTAAACGTATCGGTGAGCAATGTGCTCAATTTGATATTCCCTTTTTGTTTGAACTATTAGTCTATCCCCTAGCGGCAGACCAACATCAAACCAAAGACTATATTGAAATGAAAAACAAAAAATCCGATCAGGTACTGCAGTCCGTCGAGGAATTTGCCAAACCTGATTATGGGGTTGATGTTTTCAAACTGGAAAGCCCAGTTAATGCTGATCAGGCTGATGGTTCATCAGAGGTTCAGGCTGTTTTTGATGAACTTGGTCAGTTAGCCAATCGGCCTTGGGTAATGCTCTCAGCTGGGGCAGGTAAAGAACAATTTAGGCGCGTGCTAGAGCATGCATTTGCGGCAGGCGCCTCAGGCTTTTTGGCGGGGCGGGCTATCTGGTTAGATGCCTTTCAGTCATACCCCGATTGGAACAAAATAAGACATGAGCTGGAAACAGATGCCGTGGCTTACTTACAGTCTATTTCGCAATTAGCGGATAAAAAAGCACATAATTGGCAGCAACATGCCTGCTTTGGTGAGAGTGGCGCTCAATTCACTCCGGCAAGCAGCGACTTCCGCAGCCAATACAAAACAATGGTGGAATAAATGAAAATCGGAATCTTAGCCCTAGGGCGCCCTACTTTCGACATTGATTATGCCAACGAAAAGCTGGCCATCATGTTGCAAAAATTGGAACAGACTGGGCATAGTCTAGTCGGTAATAAAAACTTATTATTTGATGAGAATGAGGCTCAACAAGCCATAGAAAATCTCCACCAGGAACAGGTTGATCAGGTACTATTGCTACAAGTCACCTTTACTGATGCCTCTATGACCGTGGTGGTTAGTAAATCCTTTTCCCAACCCGTATCCATCTGGGCAATCCCTGAACCAAGAGCGGGTGGACGCTTACGCTTAAACTCGTTTTGTGGTTTAAATCTAGCTTCCCATGCCCTGGGCCTGAATAGTAGTCAATTCTCTTGGATATACTCCAACCCAGAGACAACCTCCGTAGATGAGTTACATGCGCTATTTAATGGCGAACGCGCCGCAGGTAGGTTGTTGGCTAAAGATATTCCCAGTGCTAATGATGCAGGACTTAAGGTGGCTGAATCACTTAAGGGTAAACGCATTGGACGTATTGGTAATCATCCTGTGGGCTTTGATACTTCAGCCTATGAAAAAGACAGTGTGCTGTCCCTAACAGGCATTACCGTTGAAGCTATGCCCATGGACACTTTATTCGAAAAAGCCCGGTCAACGGCCCCAGAGCGAGTTTCTGACTTGCGCACGCAACTAGATGAGCAGGTTGATAATACTAGTGAGCTGGATCAAGCTCAATTGGATCGTTCTTTACGTTTAAAGTGTGGCCTTGATGATTTACATCAAGAAAAGCAATTAGACGCCTTTGCTATACGCTGCTGGCCAGAAACCTTTACCGAGTATGGTGGTGCCGTGTGTGGGCCTGCCGCCATGCTGGGTGAAAATAAAATCCCCTGCGCTTGCGAAGCCGATGTTTATGGCTCCCTTACCCAAATGCTATTGCAAGAGGCAGCTGATAGCCCAGTATTTCTAACCGATTTGGTTGATGTTGACGTCGAAGACAATAGCGCGGTTATTTGGCATTGTGGCCAAGCTCCCGTGTCCATGTGTGACCCAGAAGTAAAAGCCACAGGCACGGTGCATACCAATCGCAAGCAGCCCTTATTATATGAATTTCCTTTAAAACCAGGGCAAATAACCTTCGCTCGGTTAAGTAAAGCCCATAACAATATTGCTTTAGTTATTGGCAGTGCCGAAATGTTAAGCCGCCCTATGGCTTATACAGGTACTTCTGGAGTAATGCGTTTTGAGCGTGATTCTAAAACCACATTGAAGGATATTATTGATTCTGGCCTTGAGCACCATTTTGCTATTACCTATGGTGATCATCGATCAGCATTGGTAGGTGCAGCTGGCGCATTAAATATCCCCGTTTTGGAAATCTAGTCATGACTATTCGATATGGTTTAATTGGCTCAGGTATGATGGGGCAAGAGCATATTCGCAACCTCAATTTACTCGATGGTTGTGAAGTAACCGCCATTGCTGAACCTGATTTAGGTATGCGGGAGTTATCCCAACAAACCGCCAATAGTCCTATTGCGACCTATACTAATCATCATGATATGTTAGCTAATAGTGATCTAGATGCATTGGTTATTGTCGCCCCAAATCATACCCACCATAGCATCCTCAAAGATGTATTAGATTCTAACTTACCTATTTTATGTGAAAAGCCCTTGTGCACCACTGCTGCTGACTGTGGTGAAATCATGACCTTAGCTGAGACCCGCACAGCGCCTTTGTGGGTGGCTATGGAATACCGATATATGCCTCCTGTGGCGCGGTTAATTGATGAAGTTAAGCAAGGCACCGTAGGACAACCAAGGATGATGGCCATTCGCGAACACCGGTTTCCTTTTTTGGAAAAGATAGGTGATTGGAACCGTTTCCAGGCACAAACAGGTGGCACCTTAGTGGAAAAGTGTTGTCATTTTTGGGATCTAATGAGATTAGTATTGCAAAGTGACCCAGTGCGGGTTTTTGCCTCTGGCAATATGGATGTCAACTTTATAGATGAAAGTTATAACGGCCAACAACCAGATATCCTTGATAATGCCTTTGTCATTTTAGATTTTGAAAATGGCAGCCGTGGCATGCTTGACCTCTGTATGTTTGCTGAGGGCTCTTACTGGCAAGAGATTGTCTCAGTAACCGGTGCACAAGCTCGTGTTGATGCCAAAGTCCCCGGCCCTGCCCGTTTTACTGTGGATGGCAAAGAACGTCATGCTGAAGTGGAAATCTCCCACCGTGCCAGCAAAGAGGTGGTAACAGAAACTATTGAAGTTGATCACAGTATTTTACAAGCGGGTGATCATCATGGTTCCACTTTTTATCAACACCAACATTTTAGAGATTTAATCCTATCTGGCCAGAATCAACCTGCTGTAAGTATGGAAGATGGTTATTGGTCGGTGCTGGTTGGCGAAGCCGCCGAGCATAGTGCTAAAACAGGTCAAGCAGTATACCTTAAGGATTTCAAATGACTCTCTTTGGCCACCTAGATGACGGTACCGAGGTGCACAGTGTTACCCTGAAAGCAGGGAATCTGCGTGCTACCTTCCTAAGCTATGGCACTATTTTACAAAGCCTAGAGCTAGATGGTCATCCGTTTCCACTGGTGCTAGGGTATAACGATCTCGACCATTACCTAACCGACTCACCCTACTTTGGAGCCACAGCCGGACGCTATGCTAATCGTATTCGTGATGGGCATTTATGTATATTGGGGAAAACCTATCAATTAAATCAAAACTTTATCGGCAAACATTGCTTACATGGTGGCATGCAGAGTATTGGTAAAAAACCTTGGCAGTTAGATGATTATACTGAGGATAGTGTGCGTTTTAGCATCCAACTTGAGGATGGTGAAATGGGCTTTCCGGGCAATATGGGTATTCAAGCTAAGTTTCAGCTTCTCGCTCCCAGCACCCTAGATATTACCTATACGGCCACCACCGATGCCACTACGATTTGTAATTTAGCCCATCACAGTTACTTTAATTTATCGGGTGAAGAAGACATTTTGCAACATCAATTGCAAGTCAATGCAGAGGCTTTTTTGCCTGTTAACGATGAGCTTATTCCCACTGGCGAAATCCAATCTCTGGACAATCATTTGTTTGATTTTCGCCAAGCCAAGAGCATAGGCAGCATTCCAAAAGATATGGTCCTTGATCACAACTTTTGTAGCCAGTTAACCAGCCGCCCCAAGCATATAGCCACCCTCTATAGCCCAGCATCGGGAGTAGAAATGCAATGTCTGACCACTGAACCAGGTATACAGGTATACACTGGGGCCAAGATTAACACCCAAAGCCCCGGACTTATGGGCAAAGCTATGGGTGCATATGCTGGTATTGCCTTGGAACCACAATTATGGCCTGATGCTAATCATCACCCTCATTTTCCTAATCCAGTGCTCTTAGCTGGTGAAACTTATTATCAAAAAACGCAATATGTCTTTGCAAAGGTAGATTAAATAATGAATAACCTATTTCTTATCGAAAAAAATTTGATTGGTGGCCAATGGGTTGATGCCCAGAGTGGCGCAACCTTGGCAGTAAATAACCCAGCCACAGATGAAATTATTGGCCATATCCCTAATTGTGGTGCCGAAGAAACCACCTTAGCCATTGCTGCTGCAGAGAACGCCTTTGATAGTTACAGTCGAAGTAATCTTAGTGAACGTGTTAGCTTACTAAATAACTTGCACGATGCTTTATTAGATAACCACGAGGCACTTGCTAGTCTCCTCACTATGGAACAGGGTAAACCTTTATTTGAAGCCCGTGGCGAAATTGCCATTGGCGCGGCCTATATTAAGTGGTTTGCCGAAGAAATTCGCCGCAGTAAAGGTGAGCTTATTCCGGCGCCAACCAATGATCGCCGTTTACTTGTAACCCATCATCCCGTTGGTGTCGTGGCCGCTATCACACCTTGGAACTTTCCATCTTCTATGCTGGCGCGCAAATTAGGCCCAGCCCTAGCAGCTGGTTGTACGGTAGTTGCCAAACCTGCCACGGCAACGCCTTATTCTGGTCTAGCTTGGGGCAAATTAGCTGAGGAAGCTGGTTTTCCAGCCGGTGTGGTGAATATTTTAACGGGTAGCTCCCAGGCCATTGGTGGCACCATTATGGCCAGCCCCACTGTTAGAAAAGTGACCTTTACCGGATCTACAGAAGTAGGTAAAACCCTAATCCGTCAATCCGCTGATACGGTTAAAAAAGTGTCTATGGAATTGGGCGGCAACGCTCCATTTATTGTGTTTAACGATGCTGATATCGATGCTGCAGTAGAAGGTGCCATGATTGCCAAATATCGCAATATGGGACAAACATGTGTCTGTACTAACCGTTTTTATGTGCAAGCTGGTGTGCACGATGAATTTGTTGCCAAACTGCAAGCTGCCACAGAGGCCATGAATATTGGTAATGGTATGGATGATAATGTGCAACAGGGCCCAATGATCGATCAAAACGCGGTAGCTAAAGTAGAAGAAATGATTACCGATGCGGTCAATAAAGGTGGCACAATTATTAGTGGTGGTGAACGCCACAACTTAGGTAAGACCTACTTCCAACCCACTATTGTCACTGGGGCAACCGCGGATATGCAGTTTGCCACCGATGAAATCTTTGGCCCCTTATCGGCCATATTTAAATTTGATAACGATGATGAAGCCTTTGCCGCAGCTAATGCCACTGAATATGGGCTGGCGGCTTACGCTTATACCAAAGACTTGGCACGGGCTTTTCGTCTAAGCAATGAACTTGAGTATGGCCTAATAGGTATTAATGCTGGCCTAATCACCACCGTCGAAGCACCCTTTGGTGGCCTAAAGGAAAGTGGTGTTGGCAAAGAAGGCGGTAGCCAGGGACTAGAGGATTACTTAGAAACCAAATACACCTGCCTAGCGGGCTTATAATTTTTGTATTAATAAATACTGCCATCAATAGTTTAATCTTATGACTTATTGATGGATTTTGTTAGCAGTATTATGGGTCTTAGATGGCCTATGATACTGCCAATCAGAATCGCTAAAAGGCATTTCTGATGTCGCAAAAGACCTATTAATTCTGGTAGCTATTACTGGTTTACCTTGATAGAGTAGTCGTAACTCTGCGCATCGAACTATGAGCAAATTTGTTGAATACGCAGGGAAAAAACAATAATAAGGAGAATAATAAAATGTTTAAACCATCAATCCTAACCACTGCTATATGCTTAGCTGTATCAATATCTGGAGTGGCACAGGCGCAAACCCTAAACTGGGCTCGCGCTGGTGATTCTTTAACACTGGACCCCCATGCCCAAAACGAAGGCCCCACTCATACTCTGGCTCATCAAATTTATGAGCCTTTACTGCATCGCGATATGGCGGGACAAATTACCCCTGCTTTGGCGACATCATGGGCAGCCTTGGCTGATAATCCCAATGTTTGGCGCTTTAAGCTACGTCAAAATGTCCAATTCCATGGCGGCGAAGACTTTACTGCAGATGATGTGGTATACAGTCTAAATCGTGCGCAAATGGATACAGCTGATGTCAAAGGCCTGCTGACCTCCATTCAGGAAGTGCGCAAAGTTGATGACCATACTGTCGACATTGAAACCAAGGGTGCAAACCCACTACTAATTAACAACCTTACCAATCTATTTATAATGGATTCAGGTTGGGCTCAAGCTAATGGTGCTGACAAGCCCCAAGATTTTGCCAATGGCGAAACCAGCTTTGCCGCCAGCAATGCAAATGGTACTGGTGCTTATACCCTAGTATCCAGAAAGCCTGATGAAAAGACTGTACTGAAACTGAACCCTAATTATTGGGGTAAAGGTCAGTTCCCACTGGAAGTGACTGAGATTGTCTACACGCCTATTCAATCAGCGGCAACCCGCGTAGCAGCCTTATTGTCGGGTGAAGTTGATTTTGTTCAGGATGCACCAGTACAAGACTTAACCCGTATCGCTGGCCAAGATGGTTTGAAAGTTGTTACGGCAGCCCAAAACCGAGTGATTTTCTTTGGTATGGAACAGGGTAAAGCGGACTTAGAAACCGATTCAGTTAGTGGCAAAAACCCCTTCTCTGACAAGCGTGTTCGTGAAGCGATGAATATCGCTATCAACCGTGACGCTATTAAGAAAGTGGTTATGCGTGACCAGTCTTCACCTACGGGTGTGATTATGCCTCCGTTTGTAAACGGTTGGACTGAAGCCCTTGATGAGGTTCCTACCTATGATGTAGATCAGGCGAAAGCCCTTATGGCTAGCGCTGGCTATGGTGACGGTTTCTCGATCACCTTAAACTGTCCAAATGACCGCTATATCAACGACGAAGCCATCTGTCAGGCTGCCGTTGGTATGCTGGGCCGGATCGGCATTAAGGTTAATCTCGATGCTAAGCCTAAAGCTCAGCATTTCCCTCTGATTCAGAATCGAACCACTGAGTTCTATATGCTGGGTTGGGGTGTGCCAACATTTGATTCGGCTTATATCTTCAGCTACTTGCTACACACCTCTGGTGATAAGCGTGGTACTTGGAATGGTACCGGCTATAGCAACACCGATGTGGACGCGATGATTACTAGTCTGGATTCAGAGGTGGATCTAGCACAACGTAATGCAACCATCGCCAAGATCTGGGATCAGGTGCAAGAGGATGTGGTCTATCTACCTATTCATAACCAGGTACTTAACTGGACTATGAAGGATAATATTGACTTCGCGGTACAACCAGAAGATCAGCCACACTTCAAATACCTAAGCTTTAAATAAGCCCTAAGGGTATCCATTAGATACTGTCCCTAAACGAAGTTTGGGGGCAGTATCTATTTCACTCTTCTATTTGAGAAACACAATGATCAATATGCTTATTCGCCGTCTTGGTCAGTCGGTAATTGTATTACTGATGGTGGCGTTGGTGGCATTTATAATGTTTCGTTTTGTAGGTGATCCCATTGCGGTGATGTTGGGCCAAGAAGCCACAGAACTAGACCGCGAAGCACTACGCGAGCGTTTGGGTTTAAACAATTCCCTCCTAGTGCAATATGGCAGCTTTATTATGCGCTCTTTACAGGGCGATTTTGGCATCAGCTATCGCACTGGTGAAGCCGTATCGAGCATGATCCTTGACCGCGCACCGGCAACCATTGAATTAGCCCTCTTTTCTGGTATTTTAGCCACCATATTTGGCATTATCTTCGGTGTTACTACGGCCATTAACCGTCGCGGCGTGATTTCGCAAGCTATTATGACCACCTCACTAATCGGTGTATCTCTGCCAACATTCTTAATTGGCATCTTGCTAATTTGGCTATTTTCAGTGGAATTGGGATGGTTGCCGTCATTTGGCCGTTCTGGTGCCGTAGAAATTGGCGGTTGGCATACAAGTTTTCTTAGTTTAGATGGCTTTAAAGCGTTAATTTTGCCGGGCATTACCCTCGGCTTATACCAAATGACCCTAATTATGCGCTTAGTACGAGCAGAAATGCTGGAAGTACTTGGCCAAGACTATATTCGCTTTGCCCGTGCCCGAGGCCTACCGATGCGCAAGATATATTATTACCATGCCTTAAAGAACACTCTGGTACCTGTGATTACTATTATTGGCCTGCAATTTGGTTCTATTATTGCCTTTTCCATTATCACTGAATCTGTGTTCCAATGGCCGGGACTGGGCTTAATGTTTATCAATTCTATTTACTACGTCGATATTCCTGTTATGTCAGCCTACCTAGTTTTGGTAAGCCTAGTATTTGTCACCATTAACCTGTTGGTCGACATTCTTTATCAATTAATCGACCCTCGCTTAAGCGATGCCCAAACAGGAGCCAACTAATGTTTAAACGCTGGCTTGATTCGGATTTTATGTACTCATTAGTGCGAACCCCCACCGCTCTAATTTCGGCTGTGGTCTGTATAATCCTTGCCATAGGTGCGCTGGGCGCTCCTTGGATAGCACCCACAGATCCATTTGATATGGCTAGCATCGACTTGATGAACGGCTTTACACCGCCTTTGCAAGCCAACGATTTTACCGGTGAAACCTTTCTACTTGGCACCGACGATCAGGGTCGAGACCTATATTCGGCTATTCTCCATGGCTTACGCATATCCTTGTTTGTAGGCTTTGCATCAGTATTGCTTGCTATGGCTATCGGTATCACTTTGGGCCTGTTAGCGGGTTACCTTGGCGGTTGGATCGATGCCTTGATTATGCGGGTGGCTGATATCCAGATGACCTTCCCATCTATTCTAGTCGCCATGCTTATTTATGGTATTGCCCGCGGTATTCTGCCCCCTGAAGCCCGCGCCGATATGGCCATTACCGTCCTTATTCTCTCTATCGGTTTATCCGAATGGGTATCCTTTGCGCGAACCGTGCGTGGCACGTCTATGGTAGAAAAACAAAAAGAGTATGTTACGGCCTGTCGACTTATTGGTTTATCCCACCTAAATATAATGGTTCGACATATACTACCCAACGTGATTAATCCGATACTGGTTATCGCTACTATCACTCTAGCACTCGCGATTATTGCTGAAGCCACTCTATCCTTTTTGGGCGTTGGCGCACCACCCACAGAACCGTCCCTAGGCACACTGATCCGCATTGGCCAAGATTTTCTGTTTTCCGGTCAATGGTGGATTATCTTCTTCCCAGCTATGACCTTGTTAGCCCTCGCTTTAGCAGTAAATCTATTAGGCGATTGGCTCCGCGACTTTTTTAATCCGAGGTTATCATGAGCTTATTAGAAGTCGATAAGCTATGTGTTGAATTTAGTACCCGTCGTGGGTTACTTAAAGCACTTAACCAAGTCTCCTTTGAACTGGAAAAAGGCGAGTTTCTTGGTATGGTCGGCGAATCAGGTGCGGGTAAATCCATGACCGGCAATGCCATTTTGGGGCTTATCGATGCACCGGGCGAAATCGCCTCAGGTGATATTCGCTTAGATGGCAAATCTATTGTCGACAGTCCGGAAACAATCCGTGGCAGTCGAATTAGTATGATCTTTCAGGATCCTTTAAGTAGCCTTAATCCCCTGACCACCATTGGGGATCAGTTAATCGAGACTATTGAGTTACATACTAATAGACGAGGAGCCGCTGCCAAACAACGGGCTATAGAGCTATTGCAAAAAATTGATATAGATGCCGATCGTCTAGAAGCCTATCCACACCAGTTTTCTGGTGGCATGCGGCAACGTGTGGTGATTGCCTTGGCCATGGCCAGTGAGCCCGATATTATCATTGCCGACGAACCCACCACCGCCCTTGATGTATCGGTACAAGCCCAAGTCTTGGATCTATTACGTTCCCTTTGCCAAGCCGAAGGAACGGCAGTGATCCTAATCACCCATGATATGGGCGTGATTGGCAACTGGACAGATCGAGTGGGTGTAATGTATGCCGGCAGCTTAATTGAAATTGGCACCACTGAGCAAATTATACAAGCTCCCCGCCACCCCTATACACAAGGGCTAATTGCCTCAACGCCAACAATGGCCGCTGATGTTAGTACCAACCTTTATCAAATCCCAGGCAATATGCCCCCATTAACAGCCATTCCTGAGGGCTGCGCTTTTCATCCACGTTGCCCCAAAGCCGAACAGCAATGTCAGCTGTCCACTCCCTCCTTAGTTGATCAGGTAGCATGTCACTTATGGAGGGACGCATGAGTTTTGTACAAATACAGGCAGTTTCAAAAACCTTTAGCAAACGTCGTTTATTTGGCAAAGATAGCCATGTAGAAGCCTTAAAAAACGTCAGCTTTTCTATTCAAGAGGGGCAAACCTATGCCTTAGTTGGCGAAAGTGGTTCCGGTAAATCTACCTTAGCAAAAATTGTAGTGGGCGTGGATGATGCCAGCGCTGGACAGGTAATCATTGGCAACAATGCCATCTCCTCCCATATGCCTCTTCACTACCGTCGCAATATTCAGATGGTGTTCCAATCCCCTTATGCCAGCCTTAATCCACGCTGGCGAGTGGGTGATCTAGTGGCCGAGCCACTCAAGGCATTTAAACTGATCAATGGCAAACAGCAGCGTCGTGACCGAGTAGCAGAACTCCTTGAACAAGTTGGTTTGCAGGCTGATGATGCCATCAAGTATCCACACCAGTTTAGTGGTGGCCAGCGCCAGCGGATTTCTATTGCTAGGGCCCTGTCTTCAAGCCCTAAGTTTATCGTCTGTGATGAGCCTACTTCAGCCCTAGACGTATCTGTGCAAGCACAGGTACTAAATCTGTTAAAGCAGTTACAAAATGATTTAAACCTAACCTACTTATTTATCACCCACGATCTAGCGGTAGTCAAAACCATGGCTCACCAAATAGGTGTCTTGCGACAGGGAGAGTTAGTTGAAGAGCAGCCTGCTCAGGCGTTGTTCGCTAATCCCCAACATAGCTATACCCAAAATTTGTTACAGGCAGCACCGGTGCTGAAGGTAAAATAATATTAACTTTAGTTGTAGATTACTGGCGATAATCAGGCTCTTCCTCATCCAAAATTGCTTTTAAAGCCGCGAAATGCTTTTCAGCAAAGTTAGGATAAGCTAGCCACTGACGCATGGTTTTTTCAGCCACCTCGTCAGACAC
>NYZU01000014.1 GCA_002686055.1 Oceanospirillaceae bacterium
CTATGGCTCTAGCCCTCAGCAAGGAATGCCAATGAGCTGCTCCTGTCGTGCTAGTAAAAGCAGCACCATTACTAATGACCTCGGCACCTTTAGCCACCAAAGCCATATGTAATTCCGCAAAACGTAAATCATAACAAGTCGTTAAACCCAGCTTGCCTATTGGGGTATCGACCACAACAACAGCATCGCCAGCTTCAAAATGATCCGACTCGCGATAACTGCCATGGGCATCTTTTACATCCACATCGAACAAATGTATTTTGTCATAGCGAGCGACTTCTTGACCCTTAGCATCATAAACAAAGCAAGCCGCTCTAACCCGATCTGGATTAATTACCTTATCTATACAGGGAATAGTGCCACCTACCAACCATAAACCAAGCTGTTTAGCTTGTTTGGCCAGCCACTGTCGTAAAGGACCTTGCTGATTAAGCTCTTGGCGACCAGCAGCTAATAATTGGCGGCTACCAAACACAGCAAAGTTTTCAGGCAATAGCACCAATTGGGCTCCCTGCTCTTTAGCTTTTAGCAGTTGTGTCTGGGCTTGTTCTAGATTAGCAGTAATATCATTACCACTTACCATTTGAATTACAGCCGCTTGGGGATTACTGGAGTTTGAACACATTGTTTAAACGTTCTTCTAAGGACTTAGGCTGATTTTTGGCATCAAAAATCTGCCGTAAGCCCAGATCAGGTCTATCTAGATCACCCGTTACGCCATAACGTGCGGTAGTAAAGGTTGATAGCTCATCACCAACCAATTTATCCACCACATAGAGAACCCCGCTAACTTGGGGCAAGCCCGCCAATAAGGCAGCAAAGGAAAGTTTATCGGTAACTGGTAGGGTTATATATAAATCGTTTTCGACAGTACGGGTATTAAAATCAATGGTGCCATCTAGCATTAACTCTAACGAAGTTGATTTAAAGGTCGCAGGTGTTACATTGCGGGCGATGCCATCAGTAATATTATAGTGAGCATAAATACTGTCAAACTGGTATTCATCATTGAATATATCCGTAAAGTCCAAGCGCAGACGTTGTAATAAACGCCCCATATCGAGGAGACCAAGTATTTTTAACCCACCCGCCAAGGATGGCGCTTCGGCAAACTCACCCTCTTTAACCCGCAGTTCAAAATCCCCCGTGGATTTCTCAATATCAAAGCCAAGGGGTGAGGCTGGCCAAGCTAGTTGGGCTTCTAACGCACCATAGCTACTATCAATAGTGGGGCTATACCCCCAGCCAGTTAACGTCTCAGCTACACCCGGGGTAAAGATACGCCCACTAAAACTAGTCTTATGTTGCTGGCCTTGTTTATCCCAAATCATATTGCCCAACAGCTGGCTATTATGAATATTCGCATCAATATCGTGCAAATATAAAATACCCTCTTTATTCCGCGCTTTTACGCGCCAATTGCCATAGGATTGCTGATTCTTGCTGATTTCTTTTACTTGCAGGTCCATATCAGGAATCAGCCCTGGATCAATGGCCGCCAACAAATCGACTTTCTCTTTGTCTTCCTCAGCTTCCTCAACTTCCTCATCAGGTTCTTCTGGTATTAATAAGCGAAAATGATCGACATTTACCTGCCAAGGGCTAGTATCACCCTTATTTACTATTTGACCAGTAATTGCTTGTGATAGAAGAGCAAGAGTCCAGCCTTTATCTTCAGGAAGATATGAAATCTGCACATTATCAACCAGCAAATCTTGCCACTGTAATTGCTTGGCCAATAGGTCTATATTCTGCACCTCAGGGAATGCAAAGGTATCCGTATTGGTCTTGTCTGCCGGTAAAAAGTCTAACCAATAAGGCACATCAAGCAGATCAAGCTCCCCACTAATATTGATACCCCTAGTCGCTTTAGGGGCAGGCTTTCCAAGTCCTATACCCATAGTTGTTAGGTTGCCATTATCAATACCCAAAGCGACCTGTTGCTGAGTATTACTGATATATATGCCCTGCTGTTCTTGTTGCCGTTGCCATAGCCAAATGAGCTTATCATTAGGGTCAATAACCGTTGGCCAGTTAACGTTATCTGGCGTTACTTGCAAGCTACCCAAAGCAACCTGACATTGCGCAGAGGAAAACAAACAGGCTGGGATAAACACGTCAACTTGCCCGTGACGAGGTAACCATGGGCCAAAGTTGATATCGGCTAAAGATAACTTTTCAACAACATAGTCACTAGGCAAACTCCCTTGTATATTTAACCAAGCATTAGGTTGTTGTTCGATACCATAGGTCTGCCAGACATCAACAGGAAGGGCATATTGCCAATTTTGGTGCTCTGGTCGATTGGTAAGGCCTAACCCTAGGGAGTGACCGTCAACCAGACCTTGTGCTTGAAAGTTCTGCACCCCAAGATCCGTGACTCTGGCATTAAATACCACTTGCTCTAGAGACACTTGCTGTTGTTGCCAGAAGCCGGCCACTTGGTCACCGAAAATGCCTATATCGTATTGTGCCTGTCTACCCTTGGCATAAGGCCCGTAAGGTATCCCTACCCGCCCACTAAGCTGAACATCACCACTTGGGTTTAAATCCATAATCCAGCTGGGTATGGTCACCTGAGGCGGTAATGTTTTAGCCACCTTTTGCAATAATTGACCATCGCCTTGCATAGCCCCTTTAATAGCGATCATAGCTTGGCGTTTATCTTGGGTGGCCAATATTGGCACCTCAATTTGCCAATCACGTAAGGGCAAACCTGCCTCACCAGATCCTAATAGCTGACCCTGTTTAAGGTGGATACCTACATGTTGGTGATTGCTGGAAAAATCCACGCTCACTGCATTAACAGCAGGCCAATCTTTGGCATAGTTTACCTTTGGTAGCTGCGCCTCCCCCCATACCGGGACACTAAAGGAGTATGGACCAAGGGCTTTGGCTTGTTTGCCTACAGCACCATTGTAGGTAATACCCCCTTGTTTAATGCGCCCCGCTTGAGCCGCTTTAGCAATATAGTTACCCAAGGCCGTGCCCATGGTCATATCTGGTAACAAAGCGGGTAAAGCTATTACATCCAGATTTTGCATTCCCAAACGCATTTGGAAAAGTGCTTGATGCGTTTTCCCTCGGCGTGGGAAATGCCCATCCATAATGAGGTTAAAAAGGCCTTCATCTTGGTTTAGTTGCAGCAAGCTTGTATCCAAATAGCTGTATTCTGAATCCAAACGCCAGGCTACCTCTCCCTGCATCCCATCAAACGGCCAAGGGCGACTGGTGAGTTTTGGCACATGGATGGTCAAACTATCTTGATCATCAACAGTCACTTTACCGCCTTTGGCATTGAACGCTATAAGTCCATCAGCACCATCCACTGCTGGTATACCCCGCCAAGCTGACACCGAAGCGTCCTGCATAGTGCCACTAAATAAAAACGCTTTGGGTTGGGAGGATTGCCAGTAGAAACGAGGTTGATGCACCAAGCCTTGGGGGCGAAGTTGTAAAATAGGCGTGGTCACTTTGCTTGGCAGATGGGTCATTTGCTCTACCACTTTCGCAATTGGGTCGAGGCGCATACTACTAGTTGCTAGCTGCCAATCATCACCATTGCTGACTAATGCTAAATCATTTACGGGCAGGTTTTGCTGCGCTATGGCACCATCCAAATTAGCCATCTGTATTTGCAGCAAATCGGACTGATTTGTGATATCAAAATCACCTTGTAAACGTAAAGGTAAGTCTTGATAAGCGCTTTGTAACTGCAGGCCACGTATATGGATATGCTTAAGTCTGTCTTGCTCTAGGTGCAGCCAAGCCTGCGCAGATACTTGCCCTGCTGCCAAAGGCAATAGCTCAAGTTGCTCCGCCAATAGGTTGATGGGCAACTCTTCCAGCTGTAATTGAATATCTGACTCGGCCAAAGATAAGTTATCAGAGAATCTAATATTAGCCAAAACACCAAGTTTGCCTTGGGTATCAGGATAGTCAGCTTGCAGATTTAAAGCCACCCTGTTTGCTGCTAAAGGATTAATAACAGCAGCAACATTTTGTAGTGTTACTGTATTACCATCCAAGGGCGAGATGTTGAGTTGCGCATCAAAAAGGGAAAGTTTATCGGCGGTCTGAAATAAGCTGAAAATTGTATCAGATGATGCCGAAGCATTGGTTTGGGCAAGTGGCTGTATACCCTTTGGTAACCACACACCAGCTGCTGACTCTTTCAGCTCAACAGAAAGACCAAATAACTGTACATCTGATAACGACAATTGTTGGTCAAGAATTAAATTATAGACATTAAGGCGTAAACTTAAGCGCTGTAAAGCCAAAGTATCCTGGCCTAAGCTAGCGCCATTGATATCGATAGCAAGTTCACGACCTTGCAGATGCAAGGTGAAATCAGCAATCGCTATGGTCTGTTGTAAGACGGAACTTAACCAGTTTTCCAACTCTTGGTGATATAGTGGATGACTATGCACCCCCACCCGCAAAGCCGACACGAGTATAAGCACTGCCAGCACCAGCAACAAGAGCAAATAATGTAACCAGGAAAGCAGGCGTCTCATATCTCCAGACTCAGTTAGTGCGCCTAGCGCAGTACCACATCAAATTGTTCGCAATAGTAGAGTGACTCTACCTGTAGGCGAATGGTTTTACCAATAAACTCTTCCAACTCCGCCAAATGGTCAGCCTCTTGATCTAACATACGATCAATCACAGCCTGATTCGCCAATACAAGATAAGTATCCGTATCAAAAGCTCGGGCAGCCCGCAGAATTTCTCGGAATATTTCATAACATACGGTTTCAGGGGTTTTACTCATACCCGTGCCATGACAGGCTGGACATGGCTCACAAAGCAGTTGCTCTAGGCTTTCGCGGGTGCGTTTACGGGTCATTTCAATCAGACCCAAATCAGATACACCAGTAAACTTGGTTTTTACATGATCTTTCTCTAGAGCGCGTTCTAAAGTACGTAATACCTGACGTTGATGTTCCGTTTCTTCCATATCAATAAAATCAAGAATGATAATACCACCCAAATTACGTAAGCGCAGTTGCCGGCCAATAGCCGTTGCTGCTTCTAAGTTGGTGCGGAATATGGTTTCTTCAAGATTGCGATGACCCACATAAGCGCCAGTATTTACATCCACTGTAGTCATGGCTTCAGTTTGGTCAATAATAAGATAACCACCTGATTTTAAAGGTACCTTACGGCCTAAGGCTTTTTGAATTTCATCTTCCACATTGTAGAGGTCAAAGATTGGCCTTTCACCTGGGTAATATTCAAGTGCATTAGCTAACTCTGGCACTAGTTGTTCTACAAACTCTGTGGCTTTTTGAAAGGTTTCTTTGGAATCAATACGAATCTTTTCTACTTGAGGGTGAGCTATATCCCTTAGGGTACGCAATGCCAAAGGCAAATCCTCGTAGATGATATTTGGCACTTTGCCAGAACTAGCCCGCTCTTGTAATTTACCCCATAACAAACGCAAAAACGCGATATCTTCCTCTAAGCCATGGGGTAATACACCTTCAGCAACAGTACGAATAATAAACCCGTCATCAGCATAGGGCCCGTCGGCATCAATGGCTCCAATTACAATATCACGAATGCGGTCACGTTCATCATCATCTTCAATGCGTTGTGAGATACCAATATGATTAGCACCAGGCATATAAACCAGAAACCGTGAAGCAATAGAAATCTGGGTAGTTAAACGAGCACCCTTAGTGCCAATGGGATCCTTGGTAACCTGCACCAAAATAGATTGACCTTCACGTAAGAGGGAGCTTATAGGTTGTTCTTTGGCACTATCTTCAATATCCCCAGCATGAATAAAAGCCGCTTTTTCCAGACCAATATCTACAAACGCGGCCTGCATGCCAGGTAATACTCGCGCCACCTTACCCTGATAAATATTACCCACAATACCGCGGCTAGCATTACGCTCCACATGCACTTCTTGTAGCATGCCATTTTCAATAACAGCGACACGAGTTTCCATGGGGCTAAAATTGATTAATATTTCCTCATTCATGTACTTATTTCCTGCCAACCTATCGCTTCAATAACATAATCTAGGCAACCCTAAATGCACGCCGTAAGCCACGTAAAACCACAAATAGCCAAGCCCAAACAATGGCGCTAGTCAAAGCGGGTAAAAAAATCATCCAGATATCCGTAGTATTGCCACCCAAGCTCTGGCCCCAGTAGCCAATAAACTGGTTAATAGCGATCAATAAGCCAATCACAAATGCTTGCTGCCAAACTCGGTACATGCGCATCCGACGATATAGCATAGCCGCAAAGAATACTGTTACCACCATTGCTAAAGCATTCATACCAAGAAAATTATATTGCAACAAATCCAGTAGTAGACCAATGATAAATGCTAGGCCCAAATTAAATCGGTGAGGTAACGCTAATACCCAATAGATACATACTAGTGGTACCCACTCCGGCCAAGCCCACTGCATAACGGCCGGCAGTGGAAAAGCACTCAACATAAAGGCGAGCAAAAGGGTTAAATATACAAGCCAGTGGTTATTTGATGGGGCATTAACCATACTACTGCTCCTCCACTAGTTGTTGCTGTTGCTGGTGAGCAGTGCTGACTACCAGAAGTTGCCGTGACAGACTTAAGCGCGCTGTTGGTTTAGCTAACACTCGAGTGAATTCTCGACCCGGATCACGTTCTACTAGGGTTACTTGAGCGACTGGATAACCCTCAGGAAAGCGCATACCTAAGCCAGAACTGACCAGCAAATCACCCACCTTAATATCTTCTGTCTGGGCAATATCCACTAACTCCAACTGATTATAATCGCCTCTACCGTAAGCTACACTGCGCAGACCAGTGCGATTTACTTGTACTGGAATAGCATGATTGGCATCAGTAACTAGCAGTACCCGACTGGTAAAAGGACTAGTGGCCGTAACCTGCCCCATAACACCCGTTTGATCTAAAACAGCTTGGCCAACCCTGATATCGTTTTGACTACCATCATTGATCACTATTTGATGAATAAATGGATCGGGATTGACGCCAATAAGTTGCGTTGCTCGCACCTGTTCATCGAGCTTTTGTGAACTATTAAGTAATTCCCGCAAACGTACATTTTCTGCCGTCAAAGACGCCAGCTTTTGTACTTCACGTTCAGCCAACATTAACTGGGCACGTAACTGGCGGTTTTCGCCTAACAGCCCCTCACGCTCCTGCAATCGATCATGTACCCAAGTCCATGACTGCTCAGGCAAATCAACCACCCATTGAACTGGCGTTACTGCTACCGATAGCCAGGACCGGACTTTTTGCATCGCCTCAATTTGGTAATCTGCAACAATAAGGAACAGGCTTAGTACCAAGTAGATAGATAGTTTTCGACGCAGACCCGTCCCTTTAAATAAAGGATCGATAACTTAGCTCCTAATAGCACTGGTTATATTTATCTCTGCCCCAAAGCACAGAAAATAAACTAATTTATAATCAAAAACGGCGAGGGTTTGCCTCGCCGTAAACTAGTCTAGATAACGCAACAGCAATGATGGTTAGTCTTTGGCTAACAAATCAAAGGTGCTCTCATCTAACATTTGTAAAGCTCGGCCACCACCACGTGCAACGCAAGTCAATGGATCTTCGGCCACAATAACAGGCAGGCCTGTTTCTTCACTAATCAAGCGATCTAAGTCGCGTAATAGCGCGCCACCACCGGTTAGCACAATACCACTTTCAGCGATATCAGCCGCTAATTCGGGTGGCGAATGTTCTAAGGCACTTTTCACCGACTGTACAATGGTTGACAGTGGCTCCTGCAAGGCTTCCATAATTTCATTACAGTTCAAAGTAAAGCTACGGGGAATACCTTCGGCCAAGTTACGGCCACGCACATCAATTTCCAGAATTTCGCTACTTGGGAAGGCAGTGCCAATCTCTTGCTTAATACGCTCAGCCGTAGCATCACCAATCAAAGAACCATAATTGCGCCGCACATAGGACACAATAGATTCATCAAAGCGGTCGCCACCTACGCGCACAGATTCAGAATAAACCACACCATTTAAGGAAATGATGGCAATTTCTGTAGTACCACCACCAATATCCACCACCATGGAACCACTGGCTTCTTCCACAGGTAATCCAGCACCAATGGCCGCAGCCATCGGTTCTTCAATTAGATATACATCACGGGCACCAGCACCCATAGCTGACTCTTTAATGGCACGACGCTCAACCTGTGTTGATTTACATGGCACACATACTAGAACCCTTGGACTAGGTGTCAAAAAGCTATTTTCATGCACCTTATGGATAAAGTGCTGCAACATTTTTTCAGTAACATGGAAATCAGCGATAACGCCATCTTTAAGAGGACGAATAGCGGTAATATTACCTGGCGTACGGCCCAACATACGCTTTGCATCAGCGCCTACAGCAGCAACACTTTTTTGGTTGCCATGACTACGGATAGCAACCACAGATGGCTCATTCAACACGACATCTTTGTCACGCACATAAATCAACGTATTGGCGGTACCTAGGTCAATGGACAGGTCACTTGAGAACAGGCCTCGGATCTTTTTAAACATTATTTATATTTGCTCTTTATATTCGTTTACAAAAGGGCCGCAAATTACCCTTTAATTTCAAAGACACAACTTTAACAACCGCACCGCATTTGAGCAAGAGTTATCCGTTTTCCCAGAGCCTATTTTGTGCTAAATTACGCTCTTTATTCTAATAACCGCTGACAAATACAAATTTCCTTGTTATTTGTCCTTTATGCTGTACTGCAGGCCATTATTTTGGCATTGCAGAAAGATGCATGATGATTGTGATAGCTTATCCTTTGAGTAGGCATAAATACAAATAGTTCCCGGGTATTTAATTACTACCCTTCAAACACTAATACAGAGCAGATTATGGCCCTAGATAACGCCGAAATATTGAAAATAGCCAAGCTGGCACGCCTGCAAGTCAATGCCAATCAAGTTGATGACTATGCCGACAGTATCTCCAGTATCCTTGATTTGGTTGATGCCATGCAAAAGGTGGATACTGATGGCGTTGCGCCTCTAGCCAATCCCCTTGATGCCGAGCAACGTTTGCGAGTTGACGAGGTCACGGCCAATAACCAACGTGACGACTTTATGGCCATTGCTCCAAAAGCAGAGGCAGGGCTTTTCTTAGTGCCAAAAGTGATCGAATAAGTCCTAACGTCCGAAGATCAAGGTACTAAACCGAAAGCACCTGTAATCCGCGAATTAATTAAAGAACATCATTATGTCTTACACTACCATAGCTCAACTATCCCAAGGTCTTAAAGACGGTACTTTTTCTAGCCGTGAGTTGACTCAAGATGTGATTGCCGATATCAAATTGCGTGATCACCAATACAACAGTTTTATAACCTTGAGTGAAGAGCTTGCTCTAGCCCAGGCTGAGGCCGCAGATAAGCGTATAGCAGCAGGCCAAGCTGCCGCCATGACCGGTGTGCCCATTGCCCATAAAGATCTTTTCTGCACCCAAGGCGTGCGCACTACAGCCGCCTCAAAAATTCTCGAAAATTTTGTACCACCTTACGAA
Organism: Oceanospirillaceae bacterium; assembly: GCA_002686055.1. Classification (GTDB taxonomy): domain Bacteria; phylum Pseudomonadota; class Gammaproteobacteria; order Pseudomonadales; family Balneatricaceae; genus Njordibacter. The sequence goes on from NYZU01000014.1 coordinate 9,539, forward strand.
TCCACGGTGAGTCAATTATTTTTGGATACTGGCGCAGTTTCTGTTGGCAAAACTAATTTAGATGAATTTGCCATGGGCTCATCCAATGAAAATAGCTACTTTGGTAAGGTAAAAAACCCTTGGGATACCAATGCTGTACCTGGCGGTTCTTCTGGTGGCAGTGCTGCTGCTGTCGCTGCTGGCCTTGTTGCTGGGGCAACGGGTACGGATACGGGCGGATCTATTCGTCAGCCTGCAGCCTTTTGTAATCTAACGGGTATCAAACCAACCTATGGCCGGGTATCACGCTTTGGCATAGTGGCTTATGCCTCTAGTCTAGACCAAGCTGGCCCCATGACCCATACCGCCGAAGATGCGGCTCTGATGATGAATGTAATGGCGCAGTTTGACCCCCAAGATTCCACCAGTATGCAGATGGAAACACCCGATTACACTGCCAACCTGAATGATTCTTTAGCTGGCCTAAAGATTGGTGTGCCAAAAGAATTTTTTGAAGCGGGTCTTGATGCACAAGTAGCCGAAGCTACCATGAACGCTATCAAACAATATGAAGCTATGGGGGCAGAAATTATTGATATCAGCCTTCCCAACCTACAACTCTGTATTCCAGCTTACTATGTAATTGCACCGTCTGAGGCATCTTCTAACTTAAGTCGCTATGATGGTGTGCGCTATGGTTATCGTTGTGATGATCCAGCAGACTTAATGGATATGTATTGCCGTTCGCGTGCCGAGGCATTTGGCGAAGAAGTTAAACGCCGCATTATGGTTGGCACCTACGCCTTATCTGAGGGCTTTTATGATGCCTATTATGTTAAAGCCCAGCGTATCCGCCGTATGATTAAGAACGATTTTGTCAACGCCTTCTCGCAAGTAGACGTTATTATGGGGCCCGTTACTCCCTCACCGGCCTTTGATATAGGCAGCAAAACTAGCGACCCAGTGGCCATGTATTTAGAAGATATTTACACCCTGTCTATCAATATGGCAGGTATTCCAGCCCTTTCTACACCTGCTGGTTTTGTCAATGGCCGCCCAGTGGGTCTGCATATTATGGGTAACTATTTTAGCGAGGCTAAACTCCTCAATGTGGCCCACCAGTTACAGCAAGTAACCGACTGGCATCAGCAACAACCACAGAGCCTACAAGGAGCATAAGTATGTCTTGGGAAATTGTGATTGGCCTAGAAATTCACGTACAGTTGGCCACCCAATCAAAGCTATTCTCCGGAGCTAAAGTGGGGTTTGGCGCTGAGCCTAATACGCAAACCACACTGGTGGATTTAGGTATGCCTGGCGCCCTGCCTGTATTTAACGCCGAAGCCCTGCGCTTAGCTGTGATGTTTGGTACGGCCATTGACGCAGAAATTGGTAAACGCTCTATATTTGCCCGTAAAAACTACTTTTACCCTGATCTTCCTAAAGGTTACCAAACCAGTCAGATGGATGACCCTATTGTGGGTCTCGGGCATATCGATATTGAACTAGAAGATGGCTCTAGCAAGCGCATTGGTGTTACCCGGGCTCATCTGGAAGAAGATGCCGGCAAATCCCTGCATGAAGATTTCGATGGTATGACCGGTATCGACTTAAATCGATCTAGCACCCCCTTATTGGAAATCGTCTCAGAGCCCGATATGCGCAGTGCCAAAGAAGCGGTTGCCTATATGCGTAAAATGCATGCGATTGTCACGACCTTGGGCATTTCTGACGGCAATATGGCAGAAGGTTCTATGCGTTGTGATGCCAACGTGTCTATTCGTCCCAAGGGACAAGAAGAATATGGTACCCGCACCGAGTTAAAAAATATCAACTCGTTCCGCTTTATTGAGCGTGCAATCAACGTTGAAGTAGAACGTCAAATTGATATCTTAGAAGACGGTGGCAGCATTACCCAAGAAACCCGTCTTTATGATGCTGATAAGAACGAAACCCGTTCTATGCGCAGTAAAGAAGAAGCCAATGACTACCGTTACTTCCCCTGTCCAGACTTGTTACCTATTATCATTGACGATGACTATATCAACGGTATTCGTGAGCAACTACCTGAGCTGCCAGACCAACGTCGCCAACGCTTTATAGATGATTACCAATTAAGCGCCTATGATTCTGGGGTACTCTCGTCTAGCAGGACTATGGCCGACTACTTTGAGGCTGTACAAAATGCCTGTGGTGATGCCAAGCTAAGTGCTAACTGGGTAACAGGTGAATTGGCTAAATACCTTAATGCTAATGATGTCGAAATTGAAAATAGTCCTGTTTCCTCCCTTCAGTTGGGTCAACTTTTAGCCCGCATTAAGGACGATACGATCAATGGCAAAGGTGCAAAAACCGTATTTGAAGAACTTTGGCATGGTGCTGAAGACGTGGATGCCGTTATTGCTGCGAAAGGCCTAAAACAAGTTAGTGATATGGGCGCCATCGAAGCTATGGTTGATGAAGTGATTTCTAATAGCCCTAATCAGGTGCAACAGTATATTGATGCTGAACCTGAGAAACGAGGCAAAATGCTGGGTTACTTTATGGGGCAAGTGATGAAAGCATCTAAGGGTGCGGCTAATCCCGGCCAAGTCAATGGCATTTTAAAGAAAAAGCTAGATGCCTTGTGCTAGATAGACTGGTGGAAAACTTAGCCAGTTCGTAAAGGCTTTAATATAAAGCCAGTGCAGTTATCGCGAGGGCCATATGGGCCCTCGTTGCACATTTAATTTCACAGTTTGTCAGCGACAGCTAAATCGACCATTAGATCATCAGACAATTGCTCTAGAGCCTCACGCACATCTTCTGGATCAAGCTGCGCTGGCAACTGTAGTTCGGCACTGGCGACAAACATAGCCTCACCTGACATAGACCCACTGACGACATCAGTCTCGAGACTAATTAAATTGGCACCCAAATCAGAACAGGCGCTGGCTACCTCATGGACAATACCGGGCTGATCATGGCCGGTAATCTCCAACCAAACAACCTGCAGGTCAGCCTCAACAACAGCACCACTCTCACTAATGGTCACCATCATATCTTGCTTGCTTAGAGCCTGAAGGTCTTTATTAAGGGCTGGTAGATTATTTTCATCAACGGATACCAGCAAGATACCCGCGAATTGGCCAGCCAGATTAGCCATACTGGACTGTCCCCAACTACCTTCATGCTTCACGATCACATCGGAAAGCATCTTCACCAAACCAGGACGATCTGGACTTACAACAGTGAGGATTATTGTTTTCATAATATTAGTTCCTAAGCTGCTTTAATAAGAGTCTAGGGGAAGCAGCCCTTGGGGGTCAACCAGAACTTTTCTTCCCCTATAACCATAATTAACTTACTGCCAACTGTTTCTTGGGATCATAAAAAGGCTTGGGAACAACTATTGCTGAGGTCTGACCATCTGACATATTTACCAATAGTTCAGTATCCAGTGCAGCAACATCTGCATCTACCATTGCCAGGGCAATATTCTGCTCTAAACGTGGAGAATAAACGGCTGAAGTAACCTTACCAACTGTCCTTCCATCTTTTTCCAAAGCCCAAAAGCGCGTATTTGGGCCTTTTATTGCAGGTCCATGGATAATAAGTCCAATTTGCTGTCGGGTTACCCCAGTGGTGCGGATTTTTTGTAATGCTGACTTGCCAATAAAATCAAAATCTCCATCTAAATCAATGAGACGATCAAGACCCAATTCATATGGATTGGTATTAATATCCATATCGGCGTGATAAGACAACAGGCCCCCTTCTATACGGCGAATAGAAGAAGTATGGCCTGGCTTTAATCCAAATGGAGCGCCTGCCGCCATAATTTTTTCCCATAACACATCACCTTGGGTAGCATCGCGCAAATACAATTCATAACCCAACTCACTAGACCAGCCAGTACGCGACACAATTAACGGAATACCATCTAAGTCATATTCACGTAGCCAGTAATATTTGAGGTCGAGAATGCTATCGCCAAACAAGGCCTGCATTACCTCGCCAGATTTTGGTCCTTGAAGTTGCAAAGGCGAGACATCAGGTTCGCAGATTTGCACATCTAAACCAGAGTTTACAGCCAAGCCTTGAGCCCAGAATAAAACATCACTATCTGCCAAAGATATCCAAAAATGATTTTCAGCTAAGCGCAACAGAATAGGATCGTTAAGAATCCCTCCTTGAGCATTGGTGAGCAAAACATATTTACATTGGCCAACGGCACAATTTGATAAATCACGAGGGGTAAGCAGTTGCACAAACTGCGCCGCGTCTGGGCCCGTTATCTCTACCTGACGTTCAACGGCCACATCACATAAAATGGCATGATTAACCAAGTTCCAGAAGTTTTCCTCTGGATTACCAAAGTCTCTGGGGATATACATATGATTATAAACAGAGAAAC
>NYZU01000001.1 GCA_002686055.1 Oceanospirillaceae bacterium
ATGCTCGCCACGATGCTGTGGCATGGGGTTATGCTCGAGCTGCCGATCAACTTGGTGTAGATCTTATTCAAAATTGTGAAGTCTTGGACTTTATTCAACAAGGTGAGAAGGTTGTTGGTGTTAAAACCAGTCGCGGTGATATCTATAGCGATAAACTGGGTTTGGCTGTGGCTGGCAATACTTCTCGCTTGACCAGCAAATTGGGTTTGCAACTACCTATTGAAAGCCATGTGTTGCAAGCTTTTGTTACTGAACCTTATAAGCCGATTATTAATGGTGTAGTGACCTATGGTGGTAGCGGTCATTTTTATATCTCACAGTCGAATAAAGGTGGCCTAGTCTTTGGTGGCGATATTGATGGTTACAATAGCTATGCACAGCGCGGTAACTTGCCTATTTTTGAGGATGTGATTGCCGCGGGCTTATCCATTATGCCTAGCCTTTCAAGGGTTAAATTATTGCGTAACTGGGGCGGTATTATGGATATGTCTATGGATGGTTCGCCTATTATTGATAAAGGGCCAATTGACGGCTTGTACTTAAATACGGGCTGGTGTTATGGCGGATTTAAAGCCACCCCTGCATCAGGTTGGTGTTTTGCTCATACCATTGCCAATGATCAAGCTCATACCCTTAATAAAGCCTATACTTTAGACCGCTTTAATCAGGGCTATACCATTGACGAGAAGGGCGCTGGCCCTTATCCAAAAGCACATTAACGGGGTAAATATGTTACGCATTAAATGTCCTTATTGTGGTGTTCGTGAACATACAGAGTTTACCTATGGAGAAGATGCTAACCGATCTTTACCAGACCCTGATGCGAGCTTAGAAAACTGGAATAATTATGTGTTTGCCAGACAAAATGTGGCTGGTGAGCACCTTGAGTACTGGCAGCATACCCTAGGTTGTCGTGCTTGGTTAAAAGTACAGCGAGATACAGTCACCCATGACATAACTTGGACTGGCTTACCCCATGAAACGCCTCCTCAGCAGAAGGAGGCATCGACATGAGTGGATTTCGTTCTCATTTAGGCCGTCTTAATGATGAGCAAATAAGTTTTTCTTTCAATGGTCAAAGCTTATCCGCACGAGCAGGGGATACCGTTGCTTCGGCATTACTAGCCAATGGTATTGAGGTGGTAGGTAGAAGTTTTAAATACCATCGTCCGCGAGGTGTCAATTCCTGTGGTGCGGAAGAATCAGGTGCTTTGGTATCTGTTGGTATAGGTGCAGAGCAAGAACCTAATGTCCGCGCTACTATGCAGTTAGTCACGGAGGGTTTGCAGGTTAGCTCACAAAATTGCTGGCCATCGCCACAGTTTGACTTATTGGCTATTAATAACTTCGTAGGTTCGCTATTTCCCAGTTCGCCATTGGCGGCTGGCTTTTATTATAAAACTTTTATGTGGCCGGCCAAGTTTTGGTACAAATTGTATGAGCCAGCCATTCGGCGTGCGGCGGGCATGGGCAAGGTACCTGATCAAGCCGATAAAGCTGCTTATGATCGAATTAACAGTTTCTATGATATAGCCATTATTGGTGGCGGGGCCGCTGGTTTAAGTGCCGCATTAAGTGCGGCGCAAAGTGGTTTGCGCATCGTGCTTATGGATGAACATGCTACTTTGGGTGGGCAACTACTACATTTGCCTAAACAGCAACAAGACCTAGAACAGTGGCGTCAAAATACCATAGCTTCGCTGCAAGTAGCAGATAACGTCACTATACTAACCAATACAGTTTGTTGGGGACGCTTTGATGGTAATACCTTGGCTGCCCATGAGGTGATTGATGGCAAAGTGCGGCATAACTTTCATAAGATTCATGCCGAAAAAATCATTATTGCGACGGGTGCTATTGAACGGCCTTTGGTATTCACAAACAACGACAAACCAGGAGTGATGCTAGCGTCTGGAGCACGTAAATTGCTCAATAACTATGGCGTTGCTGCGGGTCGGCAGATGGTGCTCTTTACCAATAATGATAGCGCCTATAAGACAGCCTTTGATTATCATGATCAGGGTTTGCCAGTTGCAGCCATAATTGATAGCCGAGAATCACGATCAGAGCATTTATTTGAGGCTTGCCAACAACGTGGTATCCCTGTTCACCAATACAGTGTAGTGACCAAAGCTAAAGGATGGCATGGTGTACGCAGTGTGCAAGTATCTGAGCTTAAAGACGATGGCACATTAGGGGCCAGTCACGATATAACTTGTGATCTTGTGGCCCATTCGGGAGGCTGGTCACCACAGGTGCAGATGGCATCCCATGGTGGCACACCACCCATTTATGATGAACAAATTACCGCCTTTGTGGTGGATCAACAGGCAGCAGATACTTGGTCCGTTGGAGCAGCTCAGGGTCAATTTGGCTTACAAGCTGGTATCAAGCAAGCTATGGTGGCAGCTCAGGCAGCATGCCAAGCCCTTGCTTGCCAAGGGGGAGAGGTTCTTATACCCGCCGAAGATATTAATGGGGAACTGAATATTGAGCCTCTATGGTCCGTCCCAGCGCCAAGCAAACAGAAAAATAAACAATTTGTTGATATACAACATGATGTAACCGTAGCCGATATTGGCTTAGCCCATAAAGAAGGTTTTATATCAGTTGAGCATATGAAACGTTATACCACCCTTGGTATGGCCAATGATCAGGGCCGCACTGCAAATGTTAATGCCTTGGCTATGATGGCGGGTCATCTAGAGCAGAGCATTACTGCTACGGGTACCACGCGTTTTCGTCCACCTATTGCCCCAGTTTCTCTAGGCAGTATTGCAGGCCGTGAAGTAGGTGAACATGTGCGCCCTTTAAGGCGCACACCTATGCAAGAATGGCATGAACGACAGGGTGCTGTGTTTGTTGAAGCTGGTTTGTTTAGGCGCCCGCAGTATTATCCAATAGGCAATGAAACCCTTGATCAAGCCTATGTGCGTGAGGCAGCTCATGTGCGAACAAAAGTGGGTTTATGTGATGTTAGTAGTTTAGGGAAAATTGAAATTGTTGGCCCCGATAGTGCCGTCTTTTTGGATCGTATCTACGTTAATTTATTTAGCAGTTTGCCGGTAAATAAAGCCCGCTATGGAATTATGTTGCGGGAAGATGGGCATATTTATGATGATGGTACGACGTCACGCTTGGCAGATGATCGCTTCTTTATGACCACCACCACAGCCAAAGCCGGGGCAGTTTTATCCCATTTGGAGCGCTGTTTGGAAATTGACTGGCCGGAACTACAGGTGCGTGTAAGTTCTGTAAGTGAACATTGGGCGGCTATGGCTTTAGCTGGCCCCCAATCGCGAGCAACCTTGCAATTAGCCTTTCCAGAAATGGATTTTAGTCAAGCAGCACTGCCCTTTATGGGGCTGGCTCATGGTAAGTATCAGGGCAGTCCACTAAGAATATTACGGGTAAGTTTTTCTGGTGAGTTGGCTTACGAGGTGTATGTGCAAGCTGATCATGGTGAACAGGTATGGCAACATATTATGGCCATGGGGCAGCCACATGACATTATTCCTTATGGTTTAGAGGCCTTGGGCACCCTACGTATTGAGAAAGGCCATGTCACAGGTGCTGAGCTGGATGGTCGAGTAACTCTGGCCGACGTTAATATGCAGAGGATGGCGAGTAAAAAGAAATGGTTTGTGGGACAAAACCTTATGCAACGTGAGGGTTTACAAGATCCCAAGCGGCCATGTTTAGTTGGTTTAAAAGCAGTGGACCCACAGCAAGCAATTCCTACAGGTGCCATTTTGGTTAATGAAAACAAGCTCGTTGCAGGCTGTGATAAGCAAGGTTGGGTTAGTTCAATGACCTATAGTCCTGCTCTTGAAGGCTTTATTGCTCTGGGTTTTTTAACTTCTGGGCAAAAGCGAATAGGTGAAACTATCTATGCGGCTTATCCTTTGCAAGGTCAGCATATACCAGTTGAGGTGGTTAGTTCGCATTTTTATGATCCTGACAATATACAGGTAAAAGACCAATGACTAGCGCACTAACACAACATTTTAACTTGCCTCAAAGCTTTACCGATTTAACCATTTCTGAGGTGAAAGGGCATAAAATGTGGCAACTAGAAGGTGTCACTGAGATTGGCGCACAAATAACTGAGCTGACAGGTATGCCTGTACCTGAAACTGGGCATTTTTCTCAAGACGGTGACCAGCTTTTGGTTTGGCAGGGGCGTGATCGTTACTTCTGGCTAACGCCTATTGCCTCGTTACCCGAAGTTAAAGATGTCTATATAACCGACCAGACGGCGAGCAAAACCCAGATACGTATTAGTGGTGACCAAGCACGGACTCTGTTAGCGCGCGGTTTACCTGTTGATATTGATAGTGGGATGTTTGCTATTGGTGAGGTAAGAATGACCCATATTAATCATATTAGTGTGGTTTTGTTACGTTTGCCTGATGAGGAAGGCAAGCCTACATTTGAACTTTGGGTCATGCGAGGCTTTGCCGTTTCCCTAATGTCATTTTTAACCACTGTTGCAGCAAGCCTAGCCTAAAAGCTGAAAACTTAGAGGTTGCCACAATGACCTTATGTCCCCTAAAATTAATGGAGGAATAAACTTACCATCTAAAACTGTGGAGAAATTTGATGTCTTTTTTGGCCAAAAATATGGCGTCCATACCCGAATCTCAAACAATGATGGTAACCAATCTGGCCCGTGAGCTGGCCNCTGCTGGTGAAGATATAATCAGTATGAGTACTGGCGAGCCTGATTTTGATACTGTATCTATTGCCGCAGAAGCCGGTATTGAAGCTATTCGCACTGGGCGCACGCGATATACTGCTGGTGATGGTACTCCTGAACTGAAACAGGCCATTCAAGCCAAGTTTCGTCGCGATAATGATTTGATTTATGACTTAAATCAAATATCCGTTGCTACGGGTGGAAAGCAGGTTATATACAACGCTTTNGCGGCCACCTTAAACCCCGGTGATGAGGTTATAATTCCAGCGCCTTACTGGGTGTCTTATCCAGCCATGGTCGCCATGTGTGGCGGGACACCGAAATTGATTCAATGTCATGCTAACAGCAATTTTGCTTTGCATGCGGATGCATTAGAAAGAGCCATAACCAGCCAGACCAAGTGGGTGTTACTCAATTCCCCAAATAATCCTTCTGGCGCTGTCATGAGCGAGGACAATATCTTGGCCATTGCCGAGGTGTTAAGGCGTCATCCCCATGTGCATATTCTCACTGATGATATCTATGAGCATTTGCTGTATAACTCAGAGCCCTTTGTTACCATTGCACAAGTAGCCAGAGACTTATATGACCGTACTTTAACGGTTAATGGCATGTCAAAGGGCTATGCTATGACTGGCTGGCGTATTGGTTATGCTGGTGGCCGTCCTGATTTAATTGCTGCTATGGCTATAATTCAAAGCCAGACTACGGGAAACCCATGTACCATCGCTCAATATGCCGCCCAGCAGGCATTGCTAAGTAATCCTGAGCATATAGCTTATTGGCGGCAGGTATTTATAGAGCGGCGCAATATACTCGTTAATGCCTTAGATAAAATCAATGGTATTGAAGTAAATATACCTCAGGGAGCCTTTTATGCGTTTCCTAATGTAGAAGGTTTATACGGCCGCCAAGCTGACGATGGTAGCATTATTCAATCAGCCTCTGATGTGGCCACCTATTGGCTTAAAGCGGCAAGTGTAGCCGTGGTTCCCGGTGAAGCCTTTGGATGTCCTGGTTATGTGCGAATGGCCTATGCTATTGAGACTGACCGTGTGGCTGAAGCCATGCAGCGCATAACAACGGCTTGTGGGCAACTAACTTAATACAGGTAAGCAAAAGACCACAGCTAGATAATACCCAAAGCCAGACTGGCGGCCATTAATTGGCCTAGATCATAACAATCTTGCTTAAAGTGATCTTGCCAATCCCCCTGACATAAGCGTCTCTCTTGGGCTCTACGCCAGCCTAAGCCGCTGCAGATAGACTCTACGGCGCGTGTACATCCGGTACCATCTATGCCAGCTCGAACCACTAAGGCATAGGGTAGCCCTTGTTTAGCTTCTAAAACATCATAATAGATACGATCAAACAGATCCTTGGTTGCTCCTGCCATATAACCCAAGTTTTCTGTGGTCAAAATAATCAACGCATCAGCCTGTAGAATATCTGCCGTATGGCAGTCCATAGGGCTGAGGTGGCGGATAGTTACTTGGCTTTCTTGGGCGTCTTTAGCGCCAGCAAACAGCTGTGCAGCCATGGCATGGGTATTGGTAGAGGGGGTATGGCTAATGATTAATAATTGTTTGTTGCTCGCCATATTGTTTATTCCCATTGCCCTGAGCTTGAGTAATTTATTCTGTCACTCTCAAAGATGGGTTGCAAACGAGGAAAATAGTTAACGGGAAACTTGAGGTTGTGTGTGTATAGGCACACAACCTCAATATGTTTACTTAGCTTATTATCGGATAATGCTAAATTAAAGCTCGCTTTCCAGTTCTGGCACAGCATCAAACAGGTCGGCTACCAAGCCATAGTCAGCTACCTGAAAGATGGGTGCTTCACTGTCTTTATTTATGGCCACAATTACCTTAGAGTCCTTCATTCCCGCGAGGTGTTGAATAGCGCCAGATATACCGACGGCAATATACAGATCCGGAGCGATCACTTTACCAGTTTGACCCACTTGATAGTCGTTAGGGACAAAGCCAGCATCAACAGCTGCACGGGAAGCGCCCACTGCCGCACCTAATTTATCAGCAACGCGTTCAAGCATGGGGAAATTATCGCCACTTTGCATACCGCGACCACCAGAGACCACAACAGCAGCCGAGGTTAACTCAACACGCTCCGACTCTGATGCAGCTAGCCCCAAGTAACGTGATTTGTCTGTATCAGCTGCAGCCGTGACAGGTTCGATGGTAGCCGATCCTCCTGCAGCAGGGGCAGCATCAAACTTGGTTATGCGTACGGTAATTAATTTTATATTATCTGCTGATTGCACTTTAGCTAGGGCATTGCCTGCATATATTGGCCTTTCAAAAGTATCAGCAGAGATAACGGCACTGATATCAGAGATTTGACTAACATCCAGTAATGCAGAAGCTCGTGGCATAAAGTTTTTACCAAAAGTAGTCGCTGGAGCCAAAATATGGCTATAGTCACTGGCAATACTTACCACAAGGTCAGCCATATTTTCGGCTAATTGACCTGCCAAAGTACTATCGTCAGCAACCCGTACTCGACTTACGCCAACTGCCTGAGCAGCTGCTTGGGCAGCACTTTGGCAATCGTTACCAGCAACCAGTACATCAACATCACCACCAATGGCTAGGGCAGCGCTAATAGTGTTTAAGGTGGAACCAACTAAGGTGCCATTTTCGTGTTCAGCAATTACTAATACAGACATATTATGCTCCCTTAGATGACTTTGGCTTCATTTTTTAGTTTACCAACCAGCTCAGCAACAGTCTCAACCACAATACCTGCATCACGAGCAGGTGGCTCGGATACTTCTAGAGTGGTTAGACGATTGGCAGTATCTAGACCTAGATCAGCTAATTCTTTTTTCTCTAGAGGCTTGCGTTTCGCCTTCATCACATTTGGTAGGGAAGCATAGCGTGGTTCATTTAATCGCAGGTCCACGGTGACCACTGCAGGCATATTGACGTCGATAGATTCTAGACCACCATCTACTTCACGGGTAACTTTGGCTGTATCACCATTAATTTCCAATTTAGAAGCAAAAGTAGCTTGGGGCCAATCAAGCAAGGCAGACACCATTTGTCCAGTTTGATTACAATCATCATCAATGGCTTGCTTACCAACCAAAATAAGCTGTGGTTGTTCATCAGCCACAATCGCTTTAAACACTTTGGCCAGTGCCAGAGGTTCTAACGTATCTTCTGTATGCACAAGAATGGCTCGATCAGCACCGAGGGCGAGAGCATTACGCAATGTTTCTTCGGCCTTGGCCGGACCAATTGAAAGCACCACAACTTCTTCAGCTGTGCCGGCTTCTTTTAAGCGAATAGCTTCTTCTACTGCATTTTCACAAAAGGGATTCATGGTCATTTTGGCATTGGTCAAATCAATACCGGTTCGATCCCCATTGACCCGAGCTTTTACTTGCGGATCTAGCACACGTTTAATGCCAACTAGTACTTTCATAAACGTAATCTCATTTATTTTATGTTTAAGAAATTGATAAATCCTATGGAACGATTAATTCAATCTTATTTAGGCGCTTATTTTGCCGCCATCACAATATTCATACAAATCAAATTTTCTTATATATAACTTAAGAAAACCTAATCTGCCATTATTGTTGATTTAGCAATTATTATGACCACAATTATTTAGGCACGCAATTTGGCATTGCTTGGGTCGTAAGGTGACTCGTCAACCACAGTGGCTTGGTATATCTTACCCAGAATCTCTATTTCTAGCTCAGTACCAACCGCTGCTAAGGCAGGAGTTACCATACCTAAGGCTAAAGATTTATTTACCCGCCAGCCAAAGCCGCCCGAGGTGGCGCGCCCAACTAACTCGCCCTCATGATAAATAGCTTCCGAGCCACGCGCATCAGCATCCGTAACTCCGTGCACTTCCATGGTTACAAAAGCATTATTGGCCGTTTCTTGCTGACTATCAATTAGTGCCTGTTTGCCAATAAAGTCATGTTCTTTATCCAAACTAACAAATCGATCAAGGCCTGATTCAAGAGCAGAGTATTCAATAGACATTTCCCGTGGGATTAAACGATAGGATTTTTCTAAACGCATTGAATCCATGGCGCGAATACCAAAGGGCTTAATATTAAATTCTGCACCAGCTTTCATAATCTCATCAAAGATATAGTTTTGCATTTCAATTGGATGGTGTAATTCCCAGCCAAGCTCACCCACGAAATTCACACGCAGCGCTTCCGCAGTGGCATAGCCAACATTGATCTTTTTACCCGTGAGCCATTTAAAGCTATCATTAGACAAATCAGTATCTGTTAATTTTTGTAGCAGTTGTCGAGATTTAGGGCCAGCAATAACCAATACCCCTGTTTGCGTGGTAACACGCTGAATATCGACACTGCCATCTGTTGGCTTAAGTTTAAATAAATAATCATGGTCATGGGTTTCAAAGGCACCGGCAGAAACCAGATAAAAGCTCTGTGGGCCAGTTTTATATACGGTAAATTCAGCCCTTACACCACCAAACTTCGTCAGCATATGCACCAAAGATATACGCCCGATAGCTTTGGGCATTTTATTGGCAAAGATTGATTCTAACCAAGCTTCTGCACCAGGGCCTTTAACAATGGCTTTGGCGAAAGCAGACATATCCAATAGGCCCACATGCTCAGCCACATGCTTACACTCATCACCAACAAAAGGATGATAATTGGAACGGCGGAAAGAGTTTTTCTCCACAATCCGTCCATCGGGTAGAGCGTCGGAGTGGTTTTTATTCCATAAAACCTTGTCTTCGTCCTCCATTTGGAGGTCTTCAGGAGTCAGAGCATAGTCCGCACTAGGCATAAACCAATTAGGACGTTCCCAACCATAAACGGATCCAAACACAGCTCCCAGAGCTTGCATACGCTCATAACAGGGTGATGTTTTTAGTGGTCGACAAGCTTCACGTTCTTCGTCTGGGTAGTGTGTAGTAAAGACATTGGCGTAAGCTTCTTCATTTTTATTTTTCAGGTATCCACGAGAAGCATAAGGGCCAAAACGACGTGGATCTACGCCCATCATATCAACGGTTGGTTCACCATCAACAATCCATTCCGCTAATTGCCAGCCAGCACCGCCCGCAGCGGTTATGCCAAAGGAATGGCCTTCATTAAGCCAGAAGTTTTTCAGACCAGGAGCTGGGCCGACAATGGGATTACCATCAGGGGTGTAGGCAATAGCCCCGTTATAAACTTCCTTAACGCCAACCTCGCCAAAGGCGGGTACACGGTTCATACAAAATTCAATATGAGGCATTAAGCGATCTAATTCTTCATTAAAAAGCTCATACTCACAATCGTCCGTAGGACCATCTACATAACAAACAGGTGCACCTTTTTCATAGGGGCCTAGCAATAGTCCACCGGCTTCTTCACGTAAATAGTAACCACCATCTGATTCACGTAAAACGCCCATTTCTGGCAGACCTTGTTGTTTACGTTCCAGAATTTCAGGGTGTGGTTCAGTGACAATAAATTGATGTTCAACAGGAATCACTGGAATATCGAGACCCACCATCTCGCCAGTCTTGCGGGCAAAGGAACCGGTACAAGAAACAACATGTTCACAAGCTATATCGCCTTTATCAGTTTTGACTATCCAAGAACCATCCATTTGTTGTTCTAGGGCCGTTACCGTTGTGTAGCGGTATATTTCAGCGCCGCGATTACGTGCTCCGGTGCATAAAGCTTGGGTTAGATCAGCAGGCTGGATATAACCATCATCAGGGTGTTGTATCGCACCAACAAGACCTTCAGTATTACATAAGGGCCATGCTTCTTTGACTTCATCAGGAGTTAAAAATTTAACATCAACGCCCACTGTTTTGGCGACGCCTGAATAATACTTATACTCGTCCATGCGATATTCGCAGTTAGCTAAACGAATATTGGAGACCACAGAGAAACCCACATTTTTGCCAGTTTCTTCCTGTAACTCATGGTAAAAATTCACAGAGTACTGGTGCAATTTACCTACTGAATAGCTCATATTAAAGAGGGGCAATAAACCTGCAGCGTGCCAAGTAGAACCAGAAGTAAGTTCTTTACGTTCGATCATGACGACGTCAGTCCAGCCTTTTTTAGCTAGATGATATAGGGTGCCGGCGCCGACAACACCGCCACCAATGACGACGACTTTTGCTGATGTTTTCATGGACTAATTGCTCCAAGATAATATAAGTTTATTGTTTGCTAAAGGCTTTATAACTAGCATATAGAAAGCCTGAATCCTACAGGGCAGGAGGCTAAGTCACTTATCCCAATACGACGTTTAACAACAGTTGATGTGACGCTGATTAATTTGCTAAATATTGTGCCCTTAAAATCGTTTTTTGAAGGCAGTAAACAATGCCTACCAGTTAAGGTTTTGCTTTCGTTTATCCAAATACTGTTGATGATATTCTTCCGCCAAATAATATTCTTGAGCGGACTCGATTGCGGTTACGATTGGCGCACCAAATTCACCACTTTGTTGTAATTGCGTCAACATTGATTCAGCGTCCGCTTGTTGTTCTGCCGAATGATAAAACACGACTGAACGATACTGGGTACCGATATCAGGCCCCTGGCGATTAAGAGTAGTCGGATCATGGTTCTGCCAAAATAGGGTTAACAAAGCTGTATAATCTATTAGGTGTTCATCAAACTCTATATGTACCACTTCAACATGCTCGGTTTGACCTGAACAAACATCTCGATAGGTCGGGTTTTCTAGTGTGCCACCCATATAACCAACACTGGTATTGGTTACTCCTGTCTGTTTGGCGAACAGAGCTTCAACTCCCCAAAAACATCCTGCACCAAAAGTAGCGATCTGTGCCATTGTGGCCTCCATAAATATTGCTAATGATGATCATATTAACGCGGACGCATAGCATACGCCACCATTGCAGTTGAGTCACAAAAATAAGCCAAAAAAAAGAGCGACTCAAGTCGCTCTTTTTAAAATTCCCAAACTATTATGTCTTAGCTTAATTCAACAGCTGGAATCACATTCTCAGCCGCTGCGACATAATTTGGTAATTGATCAAAGTTAAGATAACGATAAACATCACTGGCCATTGTATCCAACTTAGAAGCATACTCCAGATATTCCGCTGGGGTAGGCAACTTGCCTTCCACGGCAGCAATTGCAGCTAGCTCAGCCGAAGCAAGATACACATTGGCGCCAGTTCCTAAGCGGTTGGGGAAGTTACGTGTGGAGGTCGATACCACAGTAGTGTTATCGGCCACACGAGCTTGGTTACCCATACATAAAGAACAACCTGGCATTTCGATACGCGCTCCAGATTTACCGAAGATGTTATAGTAACCTTCATCGGACAGCTGCGCAGCATCCATTTTTGTTGGTGGGGCTACCCATAAGCGAGTAGGGATGTCGGCATCGTTAGCTTCCAACAGCTTACCAGCGGCACGGAAGTGGCCAATATTGGTCATACAAGATCCGATAAAAACTTCGTCGATCTTCTCGTCCTGAACCTCCGATAATAAACGTGCATCATCTGGATCGTTAGGCGCACAAAGGATAGGTTCTTTGATATCAGCTAAATCGATTTCGATAATATGTGCATATTCAGCATCATTGTCAGCCCGCATCAGTTCTGGTTTGGCTAGCCATTCTTCCATACCCTGAATACGACGGGCAATGGTTCGCTTATCACCATAGCCTTCAGCAATCATCCACTTAAGCATCACCACATTAGAACGCAGATACTCAGCAACGGAGTCTTCGCTAAGGGTAATCGTACAGCCAGCAGCAGAACGCTCAGCAGAGGCATCAGACAGTTCGAAAGCTTGCTCGACAGTCAAATCTTCCAGGCCTTCAATTTCCAATACACGGCCAGAAAATTCATTGATTTTGCCAGCTTTCTCGACAGTCAATAATCCTTGCTGGATACCATAGTAAGGAATAGCGTGGACTAAATCACGTAATGTGATACCAGGATTACGTTTACCCTTAAAGCGAACCAATACGGATTCAGGCATATCTAGGGGCATCACGCCAGTGGCAGCAGCAAAAGCTACCAAACCAGAGCCCGCTGGGAAAGAAATACCTAACGGGAAGCGTGTATGGGAATCACCACCAGTACCAACGGTATCAGGTAGCAACATACGGTTTAACCAAGAGTGGATAACACCATCACCAGGGCGCAGTGATACACCACCGCGGTTCATTATAAAGTCAGGTAGGGTATGGTGGGTATTAACATCAACAGGCTTGGGATAGGCGGCCGTATGACAAAAAGATTGCATAGTTAAATCAGCAGAGAAGCCTAAACAAGCCAAATCTTTTAGCTCGTCACGGGTCATAGGACCAGTAGTATCCTGAGAACCTACAGTGGTCATCTTGGGCTCACAATAAGTACCAGGGCGCACACCTTCAACACCACAAGCTTTACCCACCATTTTTTGTGCTAGGGTAAAACCAGTGCCGCTATCAGTGGGCTGTTCTGGCTTTTGAAATAGTTCGGATGCACCTAGACCTAATGAAGTACGAGCTTTATCAGTCAGACCACGACCAATAATTAATGGAATACGGCCACCGGCACGTACTTCATCCATAATGACATTAGTTTTTAATTCAAAAGTCGAAATTTGTTCACCTGTGGCGTGGTTTTTCACCACCCCTTCATATGGGTATAGGTCAATTACATCGCCCATATTCATTTGTGAAACATCAAGTTCGATAGGCAGGGCACCAGCATCTTCCATGGTGTTAAAGAAGATAGGAGCAATTTTGCCACCAAAACAAAAACCACCGGCACGCTTGTTAGGTACGGCAGGAATATCATCACCAAAGAACCACAATACTGAGTTGGTAGCGGACTTACGCGATGAACCTGTACCCACAACATCACCAACATAAGCTACAGGGAAGCCTTTGGCTTTAACTTCTTCAATTTGCTTAAGAGGACCCACAGAACCTGGCTCGTCGGGATTAATACCATCACGGGCCATCTTTAGCATGGCGTTAGCGTGTAATGGAATATCAGGACGGGTAAAGGCATCAGGAGCAGGTGATAAATCGTCGGTATTGGTTTCGCCAGTTACCTTAAATACCGTTAGGGTGATTTTTTCTTCCAGTTTTGGCTTGGAGGTATACCATTCACCATCGGCCCATGATTGCATTACTTGCTGAGCATAGCTATTGCCAGCTTTGGCTTTTTCTTCCACATCATGGAAGGCATCAAACATTAATAGGGTATGGGATAAGGCTGTCACAGCTGTGCTGGCAAGAGCCTCATCATCAAGGGCTGCAATTAGTGGCTCAATATTATAACCGCCTAACATAGTACCCAGAATTTCAACGGCAGTAACGGCATCAACTAATGGTGACTCGGCTTCACCACGGCTGATAGCAGCCAGAAAACCAGCTTTTACATAAGCCGCCTGATCCACACCTGCTGGTACACGATTACGTAGTAAATCTACTAAAGTTTCTTCTTCACCAGCGGGTGGATTCTTTAGTAGCTCAACCAAAGCAGCAGTTTGCTCTGCATCCAGAGGAAGTGGGGGAACGCCTAGTTCAGCGCGTTCGGCAATATGATTACGATATGCTTCTAACACGGGTAATGCCTCATGGTTATTTCAGTGCCAAACTAGGGTTTGGCCTGAGCGTTATTTTAAAACGGCGCGATAATACCACAAAACCCCCTATACCTCCATGATTTAGACCTTATACAAGGGCAGTATGGCTGCATTAATTTATTGATATAATTACGAAATAAGCTGAGGTTATAACAAATATCATAACCATAAACTTTATAATGTTATTAAAGGCTTAAGTTGCTGCTTGGAGCAGTATATCAGCGGCCTTAAGGGCCACCATCATGGTTGGGGCGTTGATATTACCGGAGGTGATATTAGGAAAAATAGATGCATCGGCAATACGGACCCCCTGCAGGCCATGCACCTGCAGTTGTTGGTCAACAACACTGGTTTGTTTATCTGGACCCATTTTGCAGGTGCCACTTAAATGATAAATTGAACTAGCATGTTGTTGAAAATAAGCCAACATTTGGGCGTCATTCTGTACACTCTGAGCTGGTTTCTCCTCACAAATAGTAATGTCTTTAAGCGCCTTGGCTTGGGTTATTTTGCGTACTAGATTACCAGCTTGTATAACCTCTTGGCGATCATGTTCCGTGCTTAGATAATTAAACTTTATTTGCGGTGCTTGATGTGGATTTCGGCTACTAATATGACAACTACCTAGGCTTGAGGGGCGGCAAGGGTTTACCGCAACTAAGTAACCAGAGTATGGCAAAGGCGCTAATTTGGCATTGGCTGATTGCGGAATTTCATAAGAAAGGGGATTAAAGTACATTTGTATATTGGCATGCTCTTGCTCCTCACTGCCATGGAAAAAACCGCCAGCTTGGTTAACACTTATAGACAATGGACCCTTGCGACCAAGAGCGTATTGTAGGCCAGCTTTTAGTTTGCCTTGCCAACGTCCAAATTCATTATTTAATGTTTTACGCTTACTACGATAGTAAAAACTGGCACATAGATGATCCTGTAAGTTTTCCCCTACAGCAGGTAACTCCAATTGGCATGTGATGCCCATTTGCTCGATAATTTTACGTTGGCCAATACCAGATAACTCAAGCAGTTGTGGTGTGCCCACAGCACCAGCACAGAGAATAACTTCTTTTGCTGTTAATCTATGTTGCACGCCTTTATATGTAACTTCGAGGCCTGTCACTTGGCTATCAATAAGGGTTAATTTATTGACCTTGGCTTGTTTCCATAAACGTAGGTTACTGCGTTTTAGGGCAGGTTTTAAATAGGCATTGTAGCTGGAATCCCTGCGCCCATGGCGAATATTGGCTTCATAGATACCAGCGCCAGTGATAGTTTTGCTATTAAAGTCGGCATTGAGTTTATAGCCTGATTGTTGGCAGGCCTGTAAAAAATTCTGACAAATGGGATGGGCGCCTTGGTGCATGGGGGTTATGCTTATAGGACCATGGTTGCCACGCAGCTCTGTAGCGCCTTGAGGGTGTGCTTCTAGCTGCTTAAAATAGGGTAGTACCCCAGAAAAGCACCAATCTGGATTGCCAGCTTTTGCCCAATCATCAAAATCTCGTGCAGCACCACGTACATAGACCATGGCATTGATAGAGCCTGAACCGCCTAAACCTTTTCCCCTTGGTACATATATTTGACGATTATCCAAATAAGGTTCAGGTTCACTGTAATACATATAGTTATATTTGGGATGATAATAAGTCGCCCCAAAGCCGGCTGGTATATTTATCCAAGGGTTATGTAATCCGCCGCCCGCCTCAAGTAATAATACACTGTAGCGCCCGCAGCGAGTTAGCTGTTCTGCGATAATACAGCCAGCGGAGCCAGCACCAACAATTATATAATCAACCTGCATGGTGCCTAACCTAATCGAGCTCTTTCCAGTCTTCGGAACCGGTTTGATGAATATCATAGGGACGACTATCCATAATTAAATGCAGGCGCTGGTCAGTGTAGGGCGAATGGGCTTTAACCACCTCCATATTTAGGTTAATACCTAGTCCCGGCTTATCATTGGGAATAATATAGCCATTTTGCCAAGTAATTTTTTCTTCCAATATTTCGGCATGGAAGCCATCCCAAGTGCCGACACTCTCTTGTATAAGAAAGTTAGGCGTGGCCGTTGCTAACTGGATACTGGCGGCAGCGCCGACGGGGCCATTATAAAGATGGGGGGCAATTTGACAGTAATGTACTTCTGCTAAACTAGCTATTTTCTTGGCTTCTAGGATCCCACCCACACGCCCAAGATTCATCTGTAAGATTGCAGCAGCTTTATGTTGCAGTACATCATGAAATTCGTATTTGGTGGTTAATCGTTCCCCTGTAGCAATGGGAATACTGGTTTTCGCCGCAACTTCAGCCATGGCCGCATTTTGTCCTGGGGGTACCGGTTCTTCAAACCATAAAGGATCATAAGGCTCAATGCGGCGTGCCAGGCGAATTGCTGAGGCTGGTGTCATTTGCCCATGGGTGCCGAAAAGCAGATCACAATCGTTGCCAACAGCTTGGCGAATTTTCTCACAGAAGGTGGCACTTCGTTCAAGACTCGAAAGGGCTATTTGATGACCCGAATAGGCACTATATGGCCCCGCAGGATCAAATTTAACAGCCGTAAAGCCAAGTTCCTTATTAGCTATAGCGCACTCTGCTGCCAGCTCTGGGCTGTCATAGTTATATTGGCCGTTTTTATCAACAGGGTATAAATAGGTATAACTGCGTAACTTATCAAAAACCTTGCCACCGATTAGTTCGTAAACAGGTTTATCGCAAGCTTTACCAATAATATCCCAGCAGGCCATTTCTAGGCCACTAAAGGCTCCCATCATGGTTAAATCTGGACGTTGGGTAAAACCACTGGAATAACACTCACGATAAAAGCGTTCTATATGGTGGGGATTATGTCCCTGTAGATAACGTTCAAATACATCTTTAAGAGCTTGCTCCATCACTTTCGGATGAAATGTCGAGGCATAGACTTCACCAATACCAGTAATGCCACAACGGGTTGTAAGGGAAACAAAGATCCAGTACATACCACCAATATGGGGTGGTGGAACGGCCACAATATGCGTTTCTAGGCGCTCTATTTGCATAGCTTGGTACTCTTTTTTTATTGTCAGTTTACCCTTTGATTAAAACAGCTACCATTATTTTTTATCACTTTTTAAGGTAAAATAAACATTGGCTAATTGCATTCACTTGGAGATCACCCATGCCAAAAAATCTGGCTTTAACGTTACTGCTGCTGAGTGGGGGGTTGATGCTTATTGAGCGAGCCACGGCATTAGTTTCAACGTTAGTTGGCAAACTATACTGTGGTGCCGATTATATGCAGCCCGTGGATGGCTATATTGGCACTATGTCCTGTGGCTTTAATAGTGACGTGTATGTCACCATAGCACTATTTACCACCATGTTTATTGGTATGTTTGGCTTTATCTTTGGCGCTATGCGCGCACAACCTGAGGATGAGCAGGAATAAATTGTTAGACTTTAGTTTTGCTTAATAAAGCTGGGTAACTTTATCTTAGGCAAGGCGTTTTTCAAGTATAGCAACACTATGATATTGGCCAAACTTAAAGCCTGACTCATCAAGCATACCAACCTCTGCAAAGCCAAACTTCTTATGTAGGCCAATAGATTGATCATTGGGCAAGGTGATCACTGCATATAAACGATGAAAATTTTCTTCTGCCTTAGCTAATAAGTTTTCATACAGTGCGCTACCCGTACCTTTAAGCGCTTCTTGATTGGTATAAATCGTGACTTCTGCTGAGCGTTGGTAGGCTGTTTTGGGCCGAAAAGGGGCAGTATAGGCAAAGCCAACAACCCTATCTTCGAGGGTTGCCACCAATATTCTATGGTTGCTTTTATGCAACCCACTAAACCATTGCTCACGTTGTGAAATAGGCCATGGTTCCTCATCAAAGGTGATTACCGTATTTTCAATATAGAAATTGTAGATATCATTAATGGCCCCTAAGTCAGTGACCATAGCTTGACGAACAATAGTGCGAGAGTTAGACATTTATACTGATTCCACTTTATTAACCAAGTGATTAGCGCTTTGTTGATGGCGGCTGATTAAAGCTTTAATATCCAAATCTATTATGCTGCCATCTCGCACTCGCCACTGGCCCTGAACCATAACGGCATCTGCTTGGTGAGCGCCACATAGCAATAAGGCAGCCAAAGGATCATGACTGCCACTAAAGCGCATATCATCCAGTTTAAAACAAGCAATGTCGGCTTGTTTGCCTACTTCTAAACTACCGATATCATCACGGCCTAGCATTTTCGCACTGCCTTCTGTGGCCCAACGGAAGGCATCAAAATGACTGACATCAGCACCATATTTTAAGCGTTGTAAATACAGTGCTTGTCTGACTTCTTGCATCATATTGGAGCCATCATTAGAGGCCGAACCATCAACCCCAAGACCAACAGGGCTGCCAGCTGCTTCTAGGTCTCTTACGGGTGCCATACCTGAGGCTAACATCATATTGGAAGTAGGGCAGTGACAAATGCCAGTGCCTGCAGCGCCAAGGCGGGCTATTTCATCGTCATTAAAATGTATGCCATGGGCTAACCAAGTTCTATCATTAAGCCAATTGACACTGTCTAAATAATCAATGGTACGCATGCCAAACCGTTGCAGACAAAAATTTTCTTCATCAATGGTTTCAGCTAAGTGAGTGTGCAACATAACTTGCTTCTCTGCTGCCAACTTGGCTGTTTCTCGCATTAACTCTGGGGTGACAGAAAACGGTGAGCAAGGTGCTAATGCCACTTGTAACATACTGCCTGGGCTAACATCATGATAACGTTGAATCACGCGTTCACTATCAGCCATGATAGCTGATTCCGTTTGCACAGTGGACGCAGGTGGGAGCCCACCATCGTCCTGACTTAAACTCATAGAGCCACGCGTCATGGTCATACGCAGCCCCATTTCACCGGCGGCTTGGGCCTGAATATCCATGGCATCAGTAATACCTTGGGGGAACAGGTAATGATGATCAGCTGCTGTCGTACAACCTGATAAAAGTAACTCGGCAAGGGCCAAACGCGTTGACTCGTAAACCATTTCTGGCTCTAGACCTGCCCATACTGGATAAAGACTCTTGAGCCAGTTAAACAGCGGTTTATTAAGGGCTTGGGGAAGGGCACGGGTTAAGGTTTGGTAGAAATGATGATGACCATTAATCAGGCCAGGTATAACCACCCATTGACTAGCATCAATAATACTATCGCAAGCTTTACTTGGTTCTTGTCCTGTGCCAATAAGCTCGGCAATAATGCCATTTTCAACAACCAAACCATGTTCAGCCTGATTAGCTAAGATGGCCTGCGGGTTTTTCAGCCATATGCGCTTTGCTTTAGTCATGTATATTTGTCTATATGATCAACATTTAAAAAATTGAGCTTAGTGTAACAAACCAGTAACTAAGCAACCATCATATATTTATTACTATTTATAGCCTCTGGCCCACAAAATTGTCCCCACGAGAATGACTGCTAGGGGAATGCACATTAAATTAATGGCTTGCCAACTTGTTAAGGTTAATAACCAGCCAGCGGAAAGGGATGCGATGGCTTGTAAACCAAATACCAAAAACTCATTTAATGCCTGTGCCCGATATTTTTCGTTCTCACGATAACAGGTGATAAGCAGTGCTGTGCCGGCCACAAAGAGAAAATTCCACCCCACACCCAATAGTACTAGGCCAATCCAGTAACCAATAACAGATTGGTCAAATTGACTGACAAGAATACAGGTAAGTAAAGCGGTAACGCCAAATAACATCATCTTATGATGGCCATAGCGGCTAATCAGTTTGCCGGTAAAGAGAGAGGGTAAAAACATACCCACAATATGCCACTGAATGACAATACCAGTGTGGTGCAGACTATGGCCGTCCATAATATGCATACTAATGGGTGTGGCAGTCATAAGAAAACTCATCACTGCATAGCTAACTCCAGAAGCCATAATGGCGAGGATAAAGTTAGGTTGCCTAGCCAGAGTAGTTAGAGAACGACCTTGTGATGAGCGAGTAGTTGCTGCTGGTTGATAATCTTCTAACCAAAATAGGATCAATGCGGGCATTAGTACCATTATGGAAAGTGCTAGATAAGAACCAACAAAGGTACTTGCTGGCCATAGATCTTTGGTTAAATTAGCTATATTCGGCCCTAAAAAAGCACCCGCTATACCAGCTAATAGAATCGCTGAGATTGCTTGTGGGGCATATTTTGCTGCTACACTTTCGGCGGCGGCAAAACGATATTGATGCACAAAAGCAACGCTGATGCCCATGCCAAAGCAGACTAAACAATATACCCCAAAGCTATTGGTAGCAATTGACCAAGCCCCAATTAGGCACATACCACTGGCAAAACAAGCGGCGCCAATAAAGCCTAAGCGACGGCCATAGATACTGGCAAATATACTTGCTGGAATGGTGCCGCAAGTTACCCCAACAATCATTAGTGCCACAGGTAAAGTGGAAAGAATAGGCGCAGGTGCTAATAGTCCACCAATGATTCCCCCTAAAAAGATCGTTACATTGGTGCCAGTAAAGGCAAATATTTGAGCTAGGCAAAGTAGCCATACATTGCGGGATAAATGGGGCAATAGCATTATTCTGACCAGCTGTAGATTAAAAACTTATGCTAACTGATTAGATAGGCCAATGCACTAGCCAGTTAACTAGTTGGAAACCTCTTTAGCCCCCATCAGTATTGTACCTAAACACTATTCATGTTAGTTTGAAACAAACGTTTTAAACAAAAATAAGTAAACAGGAATTACTCGTGAAGAAAACCACAGTTGAGCGTATTCTTGATGTTGCTGAGGTTGAATTTGGTGCCCATGGGTTTGTGGAAACCTCGTTACGCACAATTACTAGCAAAGCGGGTGTCAATCTGGCGGCGGTAAATTATCATTTTGGGTCTAAAAAAGGCCTTATTCAGGCGGTTACAGACCGTTTTTTTGACCCCCTGTCCGTTGGTTTAAAAACCCAATTACATGCTGCCTCCACCACCCAAGTTAGTCACCATGAAGCCCTAACCAAATTATATGAAGGTTTATTACGCGAGGCATTACGCATTGCCCGTGGCAATCCTACTCGTTTAATCCTCTTGGCGCGCTTGATTAATTCGGCCTATAGCCAATCACAAGGTCATTTGCGGAAGCATTTAACCCACCAATATGGGCCCGTATTTATGCTCTTTATGCAAGCTATTCGTAGCCATATGCCGGCCATGGATCATGAGCAGTTTTTTTGGCGTTTTCACCAATTGTTAGGCATGATGGTATTTACGCTCTCAAATAGCGAAGCATTAATGGCTATTTGTGAAGCTGAATATCATCAACAGCGGGCTTTACCTGAAATTTTGCAACAACTGATCACAACCCTAGTTTCGGCTTCGGAAGCACCTGTCGTTGCCATCGAGAACTTAGCTTAAGGAGAATGGACCCCATGCTTGAAGAATTCAATTCGCTATTCAACGGTCTTGAGGGCTACCAATTACTGTTAAAAATAGTGCTTCTGTTGCTGCTCGTGATGTTGGCTCAGTGGTTAACAGGGCGGTGGATGCACCGTTTTGCTGCCAGTGAAGAAAAGCTGGATTTGGCTTTATTACAGTCAGCTCGCAGACCTTTGTTAGCTGGTTTATGGTTTTTGGGTATTAGCTGGATAGGTGAAGTCCTTACTGGTGCTTATACCCTTTGGGTAGCCAGCTTATTAAGTACTATTAGAGAACCTGTATTAGTTATCTTAATCACTTGGTTTTTATTGCGTCTGATTAATGTTTTACAAGCTGTTTTACTCTGTCCGTCAGCTAACCGCATTGCCTGGGATGCCGTGACTGCTGAGGCCGTTGGTAAGTTATTAAAAATCGTTTTAGTGGTTAGTTCTATACTTATTTTGATGCAACTATTTGGCTTGTCTGTTTCGGGTGTTTTGGCCTTTGGTGGTGTCGGTGGTATTGCCTTTGCGTTTGCTGCAAAGGATATGTTGGCTAACTTTTTTGGTGGTTTAATGATCTATATGGATCGACAATTTGGGGTCGGAGACTGGATACGCTCACCAGATAAAGATATTGAAGGTACCGTTGAACATATTGGCTGGCGGGTAACACGTATACGGACTTTTGATAATCGGCCTTTGTATGTGCCTAATTCCACCTTTGCCAATATTGCCGTAGAAAACCCATCGCGCATGCGTAATCGCCGTTTTTATGAAACCTTTGGCTTGCGCTATGCGGATCGTGCTCAGGCTGATGTCATTGTTGCTGATATCAAAGCCATGCTGCTAGCCCATCCTGAAATCGATACTGAACAAACCTTAATGGTAAATGTAAACCAATTTAATCAACATAGTGTTGATTTCTTTGTTTACTGTTTTACTAAAACCACGGTATGGACGGAGTTCCATATTATCAAGCAAGAGTTATTACAGACTATTGCCGGTATTGTAGAACAGCATGGTGCAGAGTTCGCGTTCCCAACGCAAACATTGTTTGTCAATCCAGCAGCAACTGATAGCAATGATGTTAGCTAAGCATTATATTTTTGCTTATGGCAGTTTGATAAATAGTGCCAGTCGCCGTGTTACCGGGACTGCGGGTAACTCGATACCAGTGAGAGTGCAGGGGCTTAAAAGGTATTGGGTAAGTTTTGCTAGCAC
The DNA here is from genome assembly GCA_002686055.1 of Oceanospirillaceae bacterium. Taxonomy (GTDB): domain Bacteria; phylum Pseudomonadota; class Gammaproteobacteria; order Pseudomonadales; family Balneatricaceae; genus Njordibacter. The sequence goes on from NYZU01000001.1 coordinate 22,940, forward strand.
CAATATGCGCGCTGTGGGCGTAAGGCCAGATGCAGATAGTGATTGTAATGGTGTTCTGTTTGAAGTGCCTCAGGAAGAATTAGAAAAGTTTGATATTCGTGAGCGCGGCTATGTACGTCATGCCTTGTCACATGAACAAGTTAGTTATCTATTACCTGAACAGAATAAGTTGTCTAATGACAATACAATCTGGGTGTATATCTACCCTGAAGATCCCCATAAAGCCCAGTTTAATCCCATTTCCCAAGCCTATTTAGATGTTATCTTATTGGGCTGTCTAGAAGTAGATGAGAGCTATGCTAGAGAGTTTCTAGAGACTACTCATTTATGGCAAGATTGGCATAATGATCGTTTGCAACCAAGATACCCAAGAGCCATAAAGCATTATCAAGAACACCGTTTAGATGCTTTGCTGGTGTCATGCTGTGACGAATTTACAGCGCGTTATGACTAGAGGGTTATTGGCCTTCAATTGTCACATTTGTGGCTGTTTCTAAAGGACTTATGATCACCCCAGACTGAGAGGGTTGCTGTGAGGCACGGGGCTGATTTTCTGGCCTTGGTAAAGGCCCGATTTTAGGTGTGTAAGGATCAAAACGAACCAACAATACCAAATTTGGGTGATCTAGATAATGTAGTTCTTTGCTGCGCATTTTTCGCTTCTGTTGCATGCTGAAGCGCTGACTGATTTGGGCTTGTTTGTAGGGGATATCCAAAAATAAATTGAGTTTATTATCAGCAGGCAAGACCTCTGAGATAAATTTATTTAAGTGCAGTTGCGTATGTAAATGCAGAAAACGGCCCATACTGACGCCAACTTTACCCTCAAGCTCATAGTGACCATGCTGTTCAGTGCCAGACTTAACATCAATCCAAATCGTTGGCTCATCTCTGGCAATGGCAATGGGCCAAGCCTCGTGAAATAAAACCCGATATGCTTCAGCCTGCTCGAGACGCCGTTTTACGCTGCTCAGCTGGTGTTGGCTGCTGGGCAGTCGCGTGAAAGCCTGATTACCAATACTTGGGTAGTTTTTTAACACCTTGCCACTTGGGGCAGGCGCCACTAAATCTGTTGGATGTTGTTCTGTATCCGTAAGGTTGTCTAAACGTTCAGCGATAATCATTTCCGTTTGATACCAGCGCTTGTCCGCCGCCCAAGTGGGATTAGCTAGACCTAANACTAAACTAGCCAGAAGCACACCAATACCGCCAATAGGGGTAGTATTGTGGGGTTTTCTGGGTGGTATTATGAACCTTAATAGCATTACTTAACCAATAGCTTTAATAAGTCTTCAATCCGCTGAAAGCGCGTTTCGTAATGTTCCATAGGAACGTTAAATCGTAATCGATTACTGCCCTCAAGTTTAAATTGCCGCGGCTGATTTTGCACTAGTTTAACTAAAGCAATTGGTTCTACTTGAGTATGCTTATCAAATTGAATAAGTCCATTACTAGCTGACGCTTCAATTTTATTAATGCCAAGGGTTTGCGCCTTTAACTTAAGCCGTGTCTGACGGAATAAATACTTAATTGCTTCCGGTAATAAGCCAAAACGATCTATCATTTCCACCTGTAATTCTTTTAATGCAGCATTATCCTCAGCATTGGCAATACGTTGATACATAATTAGGCGGTTATGTACGTCAGGCAGATAACTAGCAGGAATAACCGCTGGTAAATTTAGATTGACCTCAGTGCCGCGTTGCAGTGGTTGGTCTAGGTTAGGTTCTTCACCTTTTTGCATAGCCTCCACGGTGGCATTAAGCATCTCCATATAAAGGCTAAAACCAATACCTTGCATCTGACCACTTTGTTCTTCGCCTAATAGCTCACCGGCCCCACGAATTTCTAGATCGTGGCTAGCAAGAGTAAAACCGGCACCTAAATCGGCGGTAGCAGAAATAGCTTCCAAGCGGTGGTTTGCATCTTTGGTCAATACCTTTGGGTGTGGCGTTAGTAAATAGGCATAAGCTTGGTGGTGTGAGCGTCCAACACGGCCACGTAATTGATGCAGTTGGGCAAGCCCAAACTTATCAGCCCGATCAATAATAATCGTATTAGCACTAGGTATATCAATGCCTGTTTCAATTATTGTTGAACACACCAAAACATTGGCTCGACGGTGGTAAAAGTCCCCCATAACTTGCTCTAGTTGGCGTTCCCGCATCTGGCCATGGGCCACCGCTACACGTGCTTCGGGCACCAATTGGCGAATACGCTCGGCCGCTGTCTCAATGGTGCTAACATCATTATGTAAATAATAGACTTGGCCACCACGCAATAATTCCCGCAACATGGCTTCTTTAATGAGCTTGTTATCATGTTGGCGCACAAAGGTTTTAATAGAGATACGTTTAGCCGGTGGGGTGGCAATAATCGATAAATCCCGCATGCCTGACATAGACATATTTAAGGTGCGGGGTATGGGCGTTGCCGTCAGGGTTAAGATATCCACTTCTGCACGAAGTTTCTTAAAGGCTTCTTTTTGTTGCACACCAAAGCGGTGTTCTTCATCAATTATTAATAATCCCAAGCGCTTAAAGTTTAATTTTCCCTGAATGATTTTATGGGTACCCACAAGAATATCCATACTGCCATCAGCTAGCTGCTCAGCAATTTTGGTTTGTTCTTTGGCCGTTTGAAAGCGCGACATTACCGCGACATTAACTGGCCAATCGGCAAATCGATCCCGCAGTGTTTCATAGTGTTGTTGTGCTAATAGTGTAGTGGGAACCAATATGGCTACCTGCTTACCACCGGTGGCGGCAATAAAGGCTGCCCGCATAGCCACTTCTGTTTTACCAAAGCCAACATCACCACAGACTAATCTATCCATCGGCTGGTCGGCCAGCATATCTTTTATGACAGCAGCAATGGCTTGTTCTTGGTCTGGGGTTTCTTCAAAAGGAAAAGCGTCTGCAAAAGCCTTATAGCTATCGTCAGGACGAGGGTAAGCAAAGCCATCACGGGCGGCTCGAAGGGCGTAAATATGGAGTAATTCTGCCGCCGTGTCTTTTATTTTTTCCGCTGCTTTGCGACGCGCTTTTTGCCATTGCTCGGAGCCTAATCGGTGCAATGGGGGGTGCTCACCACCACCAGTATAACGGCTAAGAAGCTGTAAGCTGGCGACGGGTACATATAAGGTGGCGTTCTCGGCATACTCTAAAACAAGAAATTCATTTTCCTGCCCATCAACAGATAAGGCTTTCAATCCCTGATAACGTCCCACCCCATGATCATGGTGCACCACTGGATTGCCTAAGGACAGTTCAGCTAAGTCCCGAATAGCGATATCGGCATTGGCTGTAGACTTTTCTCGACGTCGGCGTTGTAATACTTTTTGCCCAAAAATTTGCCCCTCACTTAATAAACACAAGCGTTCTTGGGGTAAATTTAAGCCTCTTTCCAAAGGTGCAATGCAAATAGCAAATTCGCTATCATTAGCATAAAAGTCATGCCAAGCAACAAGCTCATCAGGCCGATTAGGTAGTTGTTTAAACAATTCCAATAAAGCTTCCCGGCGTCCAGCCGTTTCGGCACAGATCAACACCCTAGTTTGGGTTTGCAGGAGGCTTTCCAGGGCTAACAAAGGGTTTGCAAGTTTATTGTTAATAGCGACTTCAGGTAATTCAGCAAATCCTAAGTTGTACTCACCTTGGCTTTGTTTAGGGTCCTGGTAGGCAGCCTCCTGTAGATGAATATTGGCATGCAACTTGAGCATGCTAAATAATTGCTCGGCACTTAAAAAAAGATGTTCAGGAGGCAATAGTGGGCGCTCAACGTCATGGCTGTAATCGCTGTAACGTTGGTTTATATCTTGCCAAAAGTGCTCAATAGCCTGATTTAGATTACCCACCCGAACAATGCTAATTTGGGCGGGCAAATAATCGAGCAGGGTTGCCATCTTTAGGTCATAGAAGAGTGGAATATAATACTCAATCCCAGCTGGAACAAGACCCTGACTGACATCCTGATAAATAGGGCAGTGGCTTGAATTTACCTCAAACTGGGCATTAAAAGCTTGGCGAAACTGACTTATTGCTGGCTCCGTCAGGGGGAATTCCCGGGCTGGCAATAAATGAAATGCTTGGATAATTTCCGTTGTACGCTGACTATCAGGATCAAAGTGCCGTAAACTTTCGATTTGCTCGTCAAACAACTCTATACGTAAAGGGGCATGGCTGCCCATGGCATAGAGATCAATTAGACTACCTCGAACGGCATATTCACCGGCTTGAAAAACCGTTTCAGTAAATTGATAACCAGCTTGATCAAGGCGTTGCCGAAAGGCATCTAGGCTAAGTGCTTGGCCAGTTTGTAAAGCAAAGCTGGTGGCGGCTAAATAGTGGGTAGGTGCTAAACGGTGTAGCATGGTTGCTACGGGGACTAAAATAATGCCTTGTGCGATGCTACCAATGGCATTAAGGGTTTTTATGCGCTCAGAAATAATATCTGGATGGGCAGAAAAATTATCATAGGGCAAAATTTCCCAATCCGGTAGCATATGCACCTGTATATCACTGCCTGCTAGAAAAAATTGTAGTTCAGCTTTTAGACTTAACGCGTTGTCTGTATTGTTTACCAGAACTAGTAAGGGTGTATTAGCTAGTTGTGCAGCCTCAGTTATAGCTAAAGCACTGCCAGCATCAGGACATTGTCCCCAATAGCTTTGCTGGGAACTATTTGAGGGTAGGTAAGCGGTTTTAATTAACACGTTTTTGGCTTTATCTTGGTGGATAATTTTGACTATGGCTATTGTAGTTTTTTCACTTCAGTATTGCACCACTAGTCAGCATATTATCCAGCAATAATTACCTGTTAAAAATAACTTTATCAGTGTTATTAAAAACTATCTGATAAAAGTATCAGCAGGTCCGGTTTTTTTATAAAAAATAGTTCTAAAATACCGCAATGAGCAGGGAGTTTTATTGCAGCCGTTACGGCAATTAAGCATAATTAAAGCCCCACAACACAAGGTAATAACTCCCTTCTAAATAATTTAGAATTGAGCTTACCTACCACAACAAAAGGTAATTATTTTGAGCCAAGAACAAGTTTTTGCTGATTGGAAAGACCGTGAAGCGTTAGCTGAAGCCATGATTCCATTGATTGGTAAGATCTATCGCGAGGCTAATGTTGAAGTGTCGGTATATGGCCATAGTGTCGTAAATCGATCCGTCATTAGCATTCTTAAATCCCACCGTGCTGCCCGCCATCTAGAAAAGCAGCAAGTGTCTGTTGTCGACACTTATCCCGTAATCGAAGCCATGCAAAACCTCAATCTTGCCAATGTGCATGTTGATATTGGTAAATTAGCCATGGGTTATCAGGCCCATGGTGGCGAGCTATCATTGGCAGATTATGTGGCTCAGGAACTTACACAAGCGGTAAACGCGGATAGCAACAAAACCCAAACCGACGTGGTTCTGTATGGTTTTGGGCGCATTGGCCGTTTGCTGGCACGGTTGTTAATCGATAAAACAGGCGGCGGTCAAAGTCTGCGTTTACGGGCCATTGTAGTGCGCAAAGGTAGCGAAAATGACTTGCAAAAGCGCGCTAATTTACTGCGCCGTGATTCAGTACACAGTAACTTTCAAGGTACTATAACGGTAGATCAATCCAACAATACAATTATCGCTAATGGTAATGTTATTCAGGTTATCTACGCTTCCTCACCAGAGGCCATTGATTATACCGATTATAATATTAGCAACGCGGTGATTATTGATAATACAGGTTTATGGCGTGACGAAGAGGGCTTATCGCTGCATTTGCAAGCCAAGGGTGCCAGTAAAGTACTGTTAACCGCACCAGGCAAAGGCATTAAAAATATCGTTATGGGGGTCAATCAAGCGGATATAGAAGATACTGATACTATTTTATCTGCTGCTTCCTGTACCACCAATGCGATTACACCTGTGCTAAAAGCCTTGCATGATCGGTATGGTGTAGCTAATGGCCATGTTGAAACAGTTCACGCCTACACCAATGACCAAAATTTAATTGATAATTATCACAAAGGTGATCGGCGTGGCCGAGCAGCTGGGTTAAATATGGTCTTGACCGAAACTGGCGCTGCTAAAGCCGTAGCTAAAGCCTTGCCGGCAATGGAAGGTAAGTTAACCGGTAATGCTATTCGAGTACCCACGCCTAATGTATCTATGGCAATACTGAACCTCAATCTAGAGCGTGAAGTGCAGCGGGATGAATTAAATGACTACCTACGTGATACAGCCATTTATTCTGATTTGCAAAAACAGATCGATTTCACCACATCAAGAGAAGCCGTTTCGAGTGATTTTGTTGGTTCCCGAGCGGCAGGCGTGGTAGATGGGCTAGCAACTATCGCTGGTGGCAGTAAGAGTTGTGTGGTTTATGTCTGGTATGACAATGAATTTGGTTATTCTTGTCAGGTTGTACGTATGCTACAGCATATAACCAAAACAGCTCTGCCAGCATTCCCAGCAACTAAGTAATACTTAGCTTATATTGCAACCAATTGAAAATAATGCAAATTAAAAGCCCCCACATTTCTGTGAGGGCTTTTTTAGTTTGTGTCTTAAGGTATTTTAAAACTCAAGCGTTACATATTTGGATAGTTAGGCCCGCCAGCGCCTTCTGGAACTACCCAGGTGATATTTTGACTTGGATCCTTAATATCACAGGTCTTACAGTGCACACAGTTCTGGCTATTAATTTGAAACTTCTGCGCGCCTGATTCATCAGCAATAATCTCATAAACGCCAGCTGGACAGTAGCGTTGAGCTGGTTCGTCCCACGTTTCCAAGTTAATGCTGAGGGGTAAACTTGCATTTTGTAACTGCAAATGACAAGGCTGATCTTCTTCATGATTGGTACCCGATAAAAATACCGACGATAATTTATCGAAACTGATGACCCCATCCGGTTTTGGGTAGTCTATCTTAGGCATGCTATTGGCGGGCTTAAGTTGAGCATAATCAGGATTATCATCTTTGAGATTAATTGGCAGCTTGCCAGCAAAAATATTTTGTTCAACCCAGTTATACATGCCGCCAAACCAAGTACCAAATTTATGCATAGCGGCACCAAAGTTACGTGCCTTGTAAAGCTCATCATACAACCAAGAAGCCTTAAAATTAGCATCCAACGGTAGCGTTTTACCTGCTTCACCAGCAGCGTTTAATTCAGCAAAGATGGTTTCGCCAGCAAGCAACCCTGACTTCATAGCGGTATGGCTACCTTTGATTTTAGAAAAGTTCATAGTGCCCGCATCACAACCAATCAATAAGGCACCAGGCATACTCATGCTGGGTAAAGAGAATAGACCACCTTTTTCTACCGCTCTTGCACCATAGGAAACGCGACTCCCACCTTGCAAATGCTGTTTTAGGGTAGGGTGATGCTTCAGTCTTTGGAACTCATCAAATGGACTTAGGTGAGGGTTATCGTAATTGAGGTCAATAATTAGCCCCACTACGACTTGCTGATTATCGCCATGGTATAGGAACCAGCCACCGGTGGTACCACCACTTAATGGCCAGCCAGAGCCATGTAAAACTAGACCTGGTTGATGTTGTTCACTGGGTACATCCCAGAGTTCTTTAATACCGATACCATAATGTTGGCTGACAGTACCTTTATCTAAGTTGTATTTATCAATTAACTGTTTGCCTAAATGGCCACGGCACCCTTCAGAAAAAATAGTATATTTAGCATGTAATTCCATGCCCGGCATATAACCATCTTTAGGTTGGCCATTGGCATCCACACCCATATCTCCGGTGGCAATACCTTTGACACTACCATCGGCATGGTACAGGACTTCTGCCGCGGCAAAACCAGGAAACACCTCAGCGCCCAGATTTTCTGCTTGTTCTGCCAACCAACGACAGACATTGCCAAGGCTAACAACATAGTTGCCTTTATTATGCATGGGTTTTGGAATAAAAAAGCTTGGCAGGGCTAAGCCAGCATTATCATTACGCAAGATATGCATTTCATCTTTACTAACAGGCGTATTAAGGGGAGCTCCCATAGCTTGCCAATCGGGAAACAACTCATTTAATGCTGTCGGTTCGAATATGGCACCTGATAATATATGTGCGCCCACTTCTGAACCTTTTTCCACCACACAGACGCTGATTTCTTGGTTATGTTCTTGGGCCAGTTGGAGAAGTTTACAGGCACTTGATAAGCCTGCTGGGCCGGCACCAACAATAACGACATCGAACTCCATTGATTCACGTTCCATGATAGAACCTCTCAATCTTTCAGTAACTATTATGATAAGTAGCTTTATACTGCTTTGCAGCCGTAGTTTAGGAAATATAATTTCTAAAAACTTGTTTTTAGCCGACTTATTTTGGCCTTTTACTGCCAGCCATGCAATGAAAACTCGCCAGTCGCTGTGTCTACAATTAATGGTTGTTCATAGAAGCCTTTGTTAGCTAGCTCTGGTAAACTGATGTTTATGTTTGGTTTGGTTGGTTGTGTTTATGCATATTCAGCTCGCGCCTGATCTTAGTCAGGCTCAGGTAACAGATAAACTTCGGCAACTTAATGCTGGTGACCGGGTACATTGTTTTGATGTGAGGCAATTTAATGTCGCCGTTAATATTATTCGTGGCTGGCGTTGGGCAAATATATTGGTGCTGCTGTTAGGTCAAGATAATCAGGTCATAGAGCAATTTAAATACCAGCCCAAGGCTCAGTCTTCGCAACAATCCGAACAGCCAGGTCGCGATCGTCATTTACAGGATCAAGAGCAAGTTGTGCATGCTTTAGAAAAGGTTTTTGCCCATTGCAAGCAAGTTGGCCTGCAGGTGGTTTCTTTTAGTGATGGTTTGGTAGTTGTGCCAGAGCATCTTGCCGCTGATCCAATGGCTTTAAGCTCACCTGAAGCTCTAGGGGTCAATGACTATGAAGCTTACACCACCATCACTGAACAATTGGAAAGTTAATTAATGTGATGGTTAATTTAAGTCTTTACTTTGACCGACAGCGGAATCGGTTTATACGATTCCGCTGAACTTACCGGTTAGGCGACTTCTTCTGAATTTAGGATAGGGGAGCGTTTTTCCCGGAAAGCGCCTTTACGATTTTGCCATTTGGATTTGGCTTTTTGGAGTTGGGTTTCGATTTTGGAACTTAGGGCATCAATGGCACTGTACATGTTTTCACCGCCTGCTTTGGCAAAGATCTCATGGCCTGTATCGAGATGCAGCGTAGCTTCAGCAATATCTTGCTTGCCGTCCTTGTCGATTGTTACTTGGATATTGGTGATATGATCAAAATGACTTTCATTTTTGTGAAGCTTGGCCATAATGCGTTCTCTAATACCAGATGAAGCTTTGGCGTTGTGACGTGCAGTAATGTTCATTTGCATAATTCATTCCTTTTGATCGAAGTTTGAGGGGAAATTAAATAAGAGATGTCTCCTTTGTGACTGAGGTAAATTCATCGGTTTTAAGTACTGATGATGTACTAACTAAACCACAAGTTAAGTGTAAAAAAAAGTCAAATCGTAAATTAATTTTTCTAACAACTTGCCTGTTGCCGTGTGCGCTATTACTCTTGTAGAGCAATTGTTGTTTACTATCAAGGAATTAAAAAGTGCCAGAGACAAATTTTGATGTTTTAATTTGTGGCGGCGGTATGACCGGTGCTGGATTGGCCTCCGTGTTGGCACAACAAGGCTTAAAAATTGCTGTTTTTGAAGCCCAACAACCAGATGATTTTGATTTATCTCAAGCCTTTGATTTACGCATTTCTGCTTTGGGCCCTCAAACTCGCTCAGTACTCAAACGAACCCAAGCCTGGCAAAATATTATTTCCATGCGAGCCTGTCCATACAGGCAAATGAGAGTATGGGAAATGCAAGGGTTTGGGGATATTACTTTTCATGCCAATCAAGTCAACGCCTCTGAGTTAGGTCATATAGTTGAGAATCGTGTTACGCAGCTTGCTCTATGGCAGGTTCTGGATAAGATGCCAGAAGTGACTTTGTTGTGCCCGCAAAAACCCCTTAAAACCTACCGTAAAAATGCCACTATGTATGTTGAAACGGAATCAGGTGAAACCTTTACTGGTAAACTGCTGGTGGCTGCAGATGGTGGGCAGTCAATGGTTAGACAAGCCTTTGGTATTGGGGTTAATCGTAGCCAATATCAGCAAGCATGCTTAGTAGTGGGGGTTAATACTGAACTGGGGCAACAGGATATCACTTGGCAGCGCTTTACCAGCACAGGCCCGCAAGCCTTTTTACCCCTACCTGGTCAGCATGGTTCGGTAGTTTGGTATCATCAGGCAGATGAGGTGCGACGCTTGTATCAATTATCCAATGCGCAACTGCAAGCAGAAATAATGGCGCATTTTCCTCAAGAGCTTGGCAATATTGAAGTGTTAAGTAAAAGTTATTTTAACTTACAAAAACAACATGCTCAGAGTTATGTTCAAGATGGCTTGGCTTTAATTGGCGATGCTGCTCATATTATTAACCCTTTAGCTGGCCAAGGGGTGAATTTGGGTTTCCAAGATATAAGCAGCTTAGATGCCGTCATTGCCAACTCTAGAGCCGCTGGTGATGAGTGGTGGCAGGCTAAGGCGTTATCAGAATATCAACGTCAGCGTATGTGGTCTAATCGTCTAATGATGCAAACCATGGACGCGTTTTATCATGGCTTTAGTAACGAAAATACCGGCCTAAAGTGGTTACGCAATGGCACCTTGGCCCTAGCTAAACTGGCGCCAATAAAGCGTAATGTTATTCGCTATGCTATGGGTATGCCAGCTTCCCCAATGCCATGGGCAAAGTTTTTAAAGAAGTCTCTATAGTGATAGTCGATATGCAGTTTAGCAGGCCTTTTCGCAGGGCGGTTTTTTTCCTATACTGGTGATTAATTGTCAGCAGTGTTATCTAATGTTATTACGTGGCTAAGCTTGTAACCGAATAGGTTTTGGCTTTAAACAAGATATTGTTTTGTCATGTATGCTGCAACCGAGCATACACATATTTTCTAAGGAGAGGGCATGTCCAGCATCCCTGATACGCACCAAGATTTTATATTTTTACGTCAAGAAACCATCCAATCTTTACAGTTAAATGCTCAACTGTTCCAACATCGTGAGACCGGCGCTCAACATATTCATCTCGATACTGGTCAGGATGAGAATGTATTTTTAGTAGCTTTCCGCACTATGCCTATGGATTCAACAGGGGTGGCACATATACTTGAGCATACCTCCTTATGTGGTAGTGAAAAATTTCCCGTGCGGGATCCTTTCTTTATGATGATTCGGCGTTCGTTGAATACTTTTATGAACGCATTTACAAGTAGTGATTGGACCGCTTACCCCTTTGCTAGTCAAAATAAAAAAGATTTTCACAATTTATTGGAAGTGTATTTAGATGCGACTTTTTTCGCTCGCCTTGATGCCTTGGATTTTGCTCAAGAAGGCCATAGAGTCGAACTTGAAGAGCAGCCTGATGGCAGTGAGAAATTGGTTTTTAAAGGTGTGGTTTTTAATGAGATGAAAGGTGCCATGAGCTCACCGGTAAGCCAGCTTTGGCAAAATGTGAGTAAATACCTATTTCCAACCACCACCTATCATCATAATAGTGGTGGTGAGCCCGTTGATATCCCAGATTTAACCCACCAGCAATTATTGGCTTTTTATCAACGTCATTATCATCCTTCCAATGCCGTATTTATGACCAGCGGAAATATTCCAGCGGCAGAGCTTCAAGAACGTTTTCAGACCTTAGCATTAAATAAGTTTACAGCGCAGTCTATGGACCACTTACAAATGCAGAATGAAAAACGCTATTACAGCCCACTGCGAGTGCAAGAAGGCTATGCTGTTGACGCCACTGATGAGCAGGCAAAAAGTCATCATGTTATGGCTTGGTTATTGGGCAATAGTACTGATTTATACCAGCAAATGCAGGCTAATCTGTTATCTCAGGTGTTACTAGATAATAGTGCCTCGCCACTACGTAAGGTATTAGAAACAACTAATCTTGGCAGTGCACCATCGTCAATGTGTGGCTTAGAAGACTCAAATCGTGAAATGACTTTTCTATGTGGGCTAGAAGGTGCTGATCGCGAAGCGAGTGAGGACTTTGAAAAGTTGGTTTTAGAATGTCTTGAAACTATAGTTGCACAAGGCATAGATCAAGAAGCAGTAAACTCTGCCTTGCATCAATTAGAGCTAAGTCAAAGGGAGATTGGTGGTGATGGCTATCCATTTGGTTTGCAGCTTATATTGAGCGCCATGCCAGCTGCCATTCATCATGGTGACCCATTGGCGGCGCTTAATCTTGACCCTGTTATTGCGCGGCTGCGTGAAGATATTCAGGATAGTAATTATATTCCGTCTTTAGTACGTGAACTTTTACTAAATAATCCTCACCGCTTAACCTACACCATGAATCCAGATAAACAACTAGGTGAACATCGCCAAGCAGCTGAACAGAGCCGTTTGGATACTATGTATAAGGCTATGGACGATAAGCAGATACAACAAGTAAAGGACCTTGCTGTAGCCTTGCAACAACGTCAAAACGAGGTCGATGATGTCAGTATATTGCCTACGGTTACACGGCAAGATATACCCGATGATATTAGCATTGCTGAACCCACAACTGAGCGTTTCCAGCAACAAATCAGTTTTGATGCTGGTACCAATGGTTTGGTTTATCATCAACTCGTTCTGCCGTGGCCAAAGTTAGCACCTGAGGATTTACCTTATCTTGGATTATTAGCTCAGTTTTATACCGAAATGGGTGTAGGTGATGCTGATTATTTAAACTTACAGGCTCGTCAAGCCAATGTCTGTGGGAGTTTTTCTGCCTTTTTGTCTACTCGGGGTGCCGCCGATAATGCTGATTCATTAAAAGCTTATTTTGTGCTTTCTATGAAAGGCTTGGTTGATAAGCAACCTGAGATGGTAGCGTTACTCAAGGAAACCCTGCAGGAATGTCGTTTTGATGAGACACAACGTGTGCGTGACTTAGTAGCGCAATTAAGAATTAGGCGCCAACAGGGAGTGGTTAGTGCCGGTCACAGTCAAGCTATGAGGTGTGCAAGTCAGAATATAAGTGCGGCGGCAAATTTAAGTTACACTATGTCTGGCCTAGGCACTATTAATTGGTTGCAAGAACTAGACGACAGTTTAGCTGATGCAGCTAATTTAACAGCCTTATGTGACAAGTTGGCTAGTATCCAAAGCCAACTTGCTATTCAGCCCATGCAAGTGGTGTCAGTAGCTGAGAGTCAGCATCAACTTAATATCGCTGATACCCTACAAAATAGTTTTGCTGAGCAATTGGGTAGCGCAGATAGTCAATTAGATTGGTCTTATACTGGTGGTGCAGTGAAACAATTATGGACCACTAATACTCAGGTCAATTATTGTGCTAGAGCCTACAGTACAGTGCCATCAAATCATGAGGATGCTCCAGCGCTGGTTATTCTAGGCGATATATTACGTAATGGTTATTTGCATCGTGCCATACGCGAGCAGGGCGGTGCATATGGTGGTGGTGCTAGTCAGGATAATAACAGTGGCTGCTTCCGTTTTTATTCCTATCGTGATCCGCGAAGTGTTGATACCTTTGCTGATTATGATGGCGCTATCGCTTGGGCCGCAGAGGGTAATATTAATGCGCAGCACTTAGAAGAAGCGGTGCTAGGTGTGATTGGTAGTCTCGACAAACCAGGGTCGCCTGCGGGTGAAGCCTTGTCGACTTTTCAAAACAATCTTCATGATCGCACACCAAAAGTACGTAAAGCATTTCGCCAGCGTTTATTAAAAGTAACCTTGGAGGATATCAGTAAAGTGGTTAAGGTTTATTTGCAAGATAAGCCAGCTTCAGAGGTTGTCGTTGGGCCAAATGAACTTACGAAATTAGATTATTTTAAGGAGTTTCAGTTTTTTCAAGTTTAATACTTGATTAAATGGTCAACTATTATTGACCTTTAAGTTTGTATTGGTTAGATTTGCTGCCATACAAAAATTTTGAGAGAGATATGTCTAATTTAACAATGGCTGAAAAGCCAAATTTTGAGTCTGTTTCGAAACCATTACTCGAAGTTAAATCCTTGACCAAAAAGTTTGGTGACTTTGTTGCCAATGACGCTATAGACCTTGTTCTTGAAGCCGGTAATATCCATGCCCTGTTGGGTGAAAATGGTGCTGGTAAATCCACTTTAGTAAAAATGATCTACGGTGCTTTGCAGCCTACTGCTGGACAGATTATTTGGCAGGGTCAAATTGTTACAATCGAAAATCCTGCGGCTGCACGTGAACTAGGTATTGGCATGGTGTTTCAACATTTCTCTCTGTTTGAAGCCCTAACGGTTACGGAAAATATCAGCTTGGCTTTGCCGCCTCATCTTCGCACCAGTGATTTAGAAGAACGTATAGCCAACCTATCGCAAGATTATGGTCTACCGCTTAACCCAAGGGCTTTGGTGGTCGACTTGTCTGTCGGGGAAAGACAACGCATAGAAATTGTTCGTTGCCTACTGCAAGAACCGCGTTTATTAATAATGGATGAACCCACTGCGGTATTAACGCCCCAAGAAGCCCAAGCGCTGTTTACAACATTGCGGCGTTTGGCTGATGAGGGCTGTGCTGTGCTTTATATTTCGCATCGTTTAGAAGAAGTTAAACAGCTTTGCCATGATGCCACTATATTACGCCTTGGTGAAGTGGTTGCCCAATTAGATCCCCAGCAAGAAACAGCCGGTACCTTGGCTCAACATATGGTTGGCTCAAGTGTCCATGCAGTTAGTCGACAAGATAATAATCAAGCCGGTGACACTTTATTACAATTGACCAATCTTTATCAGCAAGCTGATACGCCATTTGGGGTTGATTTAGTCGATCTTAATCTTGAAGTACGCAGTGGTGAAATTGTGGCTATTGCCGGTGTTGCAGGCAATGGCCAAGGCGAACTTTTCTCTGCCTTATCGGGTGAGGTTACTAATCAAGATGCCGCTGCGATCACTATACAAGGCCAAGCTTGTGGCCATACCCCTATTAATGGGCGGCGTCAGTTGCAGGCCGCATTTGTCCCAGAAGAACGCAATGGCCATAGTGCCATAGGTGATTTTAGTCTGACGGAAAATATCCTCTTATCACGGCACGCTGTGGCTGATGACCAAACTCCTTTGCATCAGGGTTGGGCGGGTATAAAGCGTGCCGAGTTAGCCAAAGTAAATGCCGAGGTCGCCAGTAAATACGATGTGCGTAGTGCCAGTATTGATGCTGAGGCTGGGTCATTATCTGGGGGCAACTTACAAAAGTTTGTAGTTGGGCGAGAGCTCGATCGTCAACCCAAAGTGTTAATTATTAACCAGCCTACTTGGGGGGTTGATGCTGGTGCTGCCGCCCTGATTAGACAAGCATTAATTGATTTGTCGAGACAGGGTAGTGCCATCTTAGTTATCAGTCAGGACTTAGATGAAATTTTTGAATTAGCCGACCGCGTTGCTGTTATTTCCCGTGGCCAGTTATCGTCATCTTATAAAGCTAGTGCAATTAGCCGTGAAGAAATAGGTTTACTTATGTCCCAGGAAAAATCTGCACCTGCCAATGAAGCCACAGCACAAGGGAGTAGTTGATGTGCGGTTAATTTTGGAAAAACGTCCTCAAGCTTCTCGCTTGATGTATTTCTCTTCACCGTTATTAGCTATTGTCTTAACAGTAATTGTTGGTGGTTTGATTTTTGCCGCTATGGGTCAACCGCCTTTACGAGCTCTCTACCTTTATTTTATTGATCCTATAACCAATCTCTGGTCTATCGAAGAAGTTCTAGTAAAAGCCACACCGCTGATCCTGATTGGTGTTGGATTAGCCGTTACTTTTCGGGCTAATGTTTGGAATATAGGTGCCGAAGGTCAGCTTACCGCTGGTGCCTTAATGGGATCTATTATTCCTATCCTCTTTACTTCTTGGCAGTCACCCTTGGCATTATTCTGTATGTTGGTCATGGGGATGATTGGTGGTGCTCTATTAGCGGCTATACCGGCGCTGTTAAAAGTCCGATTTGGGGTTAATGAGATACTAACCAGCTTGATGCTAGTTTATATAGTGCACTTACTATTGGATTGGTTGGTAAGGGGGCCTTGGAAAGATCCTTTTGGTTATAACTTCCCCAAATCCATTGGTTTTGATGATTGGCATTTATTACCTACTTTTGGTGATGGACGCGTCCATCTTGGTTTAGTGATAGCCATAATTATTGCCCTTATTCTTTATTGGGTGATGGCCCGAACCATTAAAGGCTTCGAAGTAAGAGTCATTGGCGCCGCCCCCAGAGCAGGTGCCTTTGCTGGCTTCTCACAGGCAAAAATGGTTTGGTTCTGTTTCTTATTATCAGGTGGTTTGGCTGGCTTAGCAGGCATTATTGAAGTTGCTGGTACCATTGGTCAACTTCAACCCAATATTTCACCTAGTTATGGCTTTACCGCCATTATTGTGGCTTTCTTGGGGCGCTTAAATCCCATCGGTGTGATTTTTGCTGGGTTGTTGTTAGCAGTGAGCTATATTGGTGGCGAAGGGGTGCAAATAGAACTGGGTATGTCAGATAAAACGACCCAAGTCTTTCAAGGCATGTTGCTCTTCTTTATCTTGATGTGCGATACCCTAATCCACTATCGTTTACGCTTTCTTAAAGGCAATGGAGGTCAGTTATGATTGACTATGAAGCGATCATGTTAACCATTATAACAGCCTCTACACCACTACTTTTGGCCGCTATTGGTGAATTGGTTGTGGAGCGCTCAGGCGTGCTTAATTTAGGCCTTGAAGGGATGATGGTGATGGGAGCAGTAGCAGGTTTTGCTATGGCTCAGGTAACTGGTTCAGCTTGGCTTGGTGTACTGATGGCCATGTTTGCCGGTGTTGCAATGTCACTGTTGTTTGCCTTCTTGACTCAGACCTTGGTGACCAATCAGGTGGCAACGGGTTTATCTATAACCCTCCTAGGTTTAGGCTTGTCTGGATTAATAGGTAGTGGCTTTGTTGGTATGCCCGGGGTAAAGCTAGAATCTGTATCAATTCCTGTATTATCTGACTTACCTTATGTCGGTACATTAGTGTTTGGCCAAGATCCTCTGGTATATATTTCGATTATTTTGGTCATTGGTGTGAGTTATATGCTTAAGCGCACGCGTATGGGACTGATTATCCGTGCCGTGGGCCAAAACCATAACTCTGCCCATGCTTTAGGTTACTCGGTAATCAAGGTACGCTATGCTTGTATTGCTTTTGGGGGCATGACTTCTGGTCTAGCTGGTGCTTATTTATCTCTGGTATACACCCCGCAGTGGATTGAAAATATGACCGCAGGCCGCGGCTGGATTGCCTTGGCGCTGGTTGTATTCTCTACTTGGTTGCCTGGTCGTTTGGCCGCAGGGGCTTATCTATTTGGCGGTGTTTGGATACTCGGCCTTTATGCCCAAGGTATGGGTGTACCCATCCCATCACAGCTACTTTCTTCTTTACCCTATGTTGCAACCATTATTGCTTTGATATTAATTTCAACTAATCGGCGATTATCTGTTATTAATACACCTGCCTCTTTGGGTCAGGGGTTTGTGCCGGATCGCTAATCTTGGTATAAAGAAGAGCACGTCTTTTACCTAATATGGCTTCTGCCATCAATAACTAAGGAGTATTTTTTATGAGAAAGTTTTTTGGTGTCGCAGCTGCGGTACTAATGGCCTCGGCTGTGTCTGTATCCGTAATGGCTGATGACAAATTAAAAGTCGGCTTTATTTACATTGGCCCTCCAGGGGATCATGGTTGGACTTACCAGCATGACCAAGGCCGTATTGCTCTTGCTGAGTCCTTGGGTGATAAGGTTGAAACAGTTTATGTAGAAAATGTACCTGAAAGTCAGGACGCTGAGCGAACTATTACCCGTTTGGCTCGCCAAGGCGCTGGTCTAATCTTTACCACTTCTTTTGGCTATATGGAACCCACTATTAAAGTTGCTGAAAAATTCCCTGAAGTAAAGTTTGAGCATGCAACTGGTTATATGCAAGCTGACAACGTATCCACATATTCTGCTCGTTTTTACGAAGGCCGCTACGTAATTGGTCAGATTGCTGCGAAGATGTCTAAGACTGGTACTGCTGGTTACATTGGTTCTTTCCCAATCCCAGAAGTAGTTCGTGGTATTAATTCCTTCCTACTAGGCGCACAATCAGTTAACCCTGATTTTAAATTAAAAGTTGTTTGGGTTAACTCATGGTTCGACCCAGGTAAAGAAGCGGATGCTGCTAAAGTATTAATCAGCCAAGGTGCTGATGTAATTACGCAACATACTGACTCAACTGGTCCTGTACAAGTTGCTGAAGAGCAGGGCGTTTATGCCTTTGGTCAGGCTTCTGATATGTCCGCTTTTGCACCAAAAGCACTGTTAACTTCCATTGTTAACAACTGGGGCGATTACTATATCGAGCGTACCCAAGCGGTATTGGATGGTACTTGGGAAAGTGGTGATACTTTTGGTGGTATGAGCGCCAATATGGTTAATATGGCTGATTTCGTCAATATGCCAGCTGATGTTGCAGCAATGGCTGAAGAAACCACAGCCGCCATTACCAGCGGTGACCTACATCCCTTTACTGGACCTATCTATAAGCAAGATGGCAGCTTAGCTGTTGGTGCTGGTGAAGTCCTAGATATCGGTACCATGCTAGGTATGAATTGGTATGTTAAAGGTGTAGATGATCAGCTATAAGCTGTCTTTCTAGCTACACAAAAAGCCCGTCCATAGCGACGGGCTTTTTTATGGAAGCACAAAACTAGTGAGTTCTTAATAGCTAATGATTAACGTAAGCAATAAGTTAACCACGGGTTTTGGTAACATCGACATACAAGGTCAATTGCTGACCAGGTTGTAGATACTTTTTAAGATCACTATTCCAACGTTGGATATCTTTAACGCTTATATTAAAGCGCCAAGCAATCATCGAAAGGTTATCGCCATTACGCACTTTATAGGTGAGTTTTTTGACTACTTGGCGACTACCCGAGTTGAGTTTACTACTGGGTACACGTGGCCAAATATTTAGTTTTTGATCAATCTGCAACAGTGACTTGGTGCCAATTTTATTCCAGTTAGCAATTTGTTTTACGGTCACTTTGTACTTTTTGGCAATGGTCCATAAGCTTTCCCCGCTAACGACCTTGTGTTCAATACGGTTGCTGGCATGGGTAGCAGAAAGTTGTTGTTGGCGTTTTAATACGCGTTGGGCGGCACTTAAGGTGTATGCTTCCGCGTTTTTACTGGCCACAGGTATCATTAGTGGCTTACCAGCGATAATTGTATTGCCCTGAAGATTATTGAGGGAGCGTATTAGGTCAACACTGACATGATAACGCTTGCTTAATTTCAGCAAACTATCACCGGGCTGAATAATATAACGTTGCCAAGCAACTCTTTGCTGAGGATCAAGATTAGCCAAGCCTTGCTTAAATTGATCAGCATTAGCGATTGGAATTAATAACCGATGAGGACCTTCAGGGTCCGTAGCCCATTGATTAAAGCCTGAATTTAAACGATAGATTTCATCCACAGATATATCAGCTAATTCCGCTGCTTGGGCTAAATCAATTTGGGAGCCAGTCTCAACAATCGCAAAATAGGGTTCATTTGCTACAGTAGTTAATTTATCTGTGCCTGCATGATCAGCCACTACTTTACTTAGGCCCAATAACTTTGGTACATAATGCATGGTTTCAGTAGGTAAACTAAGAGACCAGAAGTCGGTTGGTTTGCCTTGTTTTTTATTAGCTCGGATAGCCTTAGAAACAGTGCCAGGGCCACCATTATAGGCTGCTATTGCTAATAACCAGTCACCATCAAACATGCCATGTAACTGCTTTAAATATTTAATTGCGGCTGCTGTAGAAGCCACAACATCACGGCGCCCGTCATACCACCATGTTTGTTGTAAACCAAATAAACGTCCAGTTGAAGGGATAAACTGCCAAGCACCAGCGGCACGTCCATGGGAATAAGCAAAGGTATCAAAACCACTTTCGACAATAGGCAATAAAGCTATTTCGGCTGGCATATCAGCAGCAAGTACCTCATGCAAAACATAATGGTAGTAACGACTGGAGCGGTTGGTTACCCGTTGCATATACTCAGTATGTTTACGATACCAAGCATCGTGTGGTTGAACTCTAGGACTTGTATGTTGGGTCAGAGCGTAATTAGCAACGGTTAATTGCCATAGATCTAAGACTGGTGCAGGTATTTCTGGTTTTGGCTCGCTAACAACGGGTTTTGCTATTGGTAATTCTTCGGTTACAGTAACTACTGAAGCCTGTTGCATAGGTTCAGTACTAATAACGGTTGGTTCAATAAGGGCTTCGTTGGTTAATTCGACAGCAGGTTCGTTAGTTGGTGCGGCTTGAGCTGCTTCTAATTCAGTGGTGACTTTAGCTTGTTTATTTGGTTCAACTACTGGCTGAACTACTGGCTGAACAGGGGTATCTATAACTGTCAGTTTAGGTGATTCATCTACTGATAAAGAAGTCGATTGTGGAACAGGTTCTTGCCATAAATCTACAATATCGGCTGGTGAACTATTGGTTATTTCAACGGCAACGCTGGTTTCTGTAGTACTTACTTTTTCTATCGTCTTATTGGTCGGTAATTTATTTATCTCTATAGATGACTCTACATTAGTCTCAATGGCCAATTTTTCAGATGCTGGTTGGACGCCAATTTGTTGACAGGCACTAAGAATAAGCGCACCTGAAGCGGTTAATGCTATTCTTGTGAACCCTTTAGAAAGTTGGGTTTTAGGTGATGGTTTATACCAGAACATAGATGATCAAATGGAGCCTGTCAAAAGCAGGCCATTGTAGGCTGGACATGGTTATTTTGCAAGATAAAGCCTTATTTCTGGTCCCTTTGATAGCAAAAAAATAGATCTAGAAATTGCATATTAAGGCTATATTTATTTGGTATTATCTAAGCCTTATATGCTTATTGAAAATAAAGTGAATATTAATAAGGTATTAGAATTTTTAAAATTGATTTTTCCACTCTCTTAAAGTACCAAACACAGCCGCTGGATGAGTCAACGACTGCTGAGCTTTTTGCTTGGCTGCCTCAATCACAGTTGGTACATGACAACGTAAGAAAGGATTAATTAATGCTTCCTCACCTAAGGTTGTGGGTAAACTAGGTAACTCTTGCTGGCGTTTAATGCGAATATGATTAATAGCCTGTTTAATATCCTCATTATCAGGTTCAACAGCCCTAGCAAAAGCTAAGTTGGCTAGACTATATTCATGGGCTGGGTAGGCTTTTACATGTTTAGGTAAAGCCATAAGTTTTTGCAAAGACTGATGCATTTGTTCATGAGTACCTTCAAATACGCGCCCACATCCAGCTAAAAAGAGTGTATCACCACAAAAAAGTTGTTGGTTATGCTGATCATAAAATGCGACATGATCTAAGGTATGGCCTGGGATGGCAAGCATTTGAAATTCTTGTCCTAAAACCCCGAAACAATCACTTTCTCTAAGCTTATGGGTAATCCCTTTATAGTGGCTTTGATGATTTCCATATATAGGTATATTTGGGTAACTTTGTAATAACTCACTGATGCCATTAGTATGATCATAGTGGTGATGAGTGACCAAGATGGCAACTAACTTATAACCATGCTTGTCTAAATAGGCAAGCACTACCTGAGCATCACCGGGATCAACAACCACAGCTTGTTTTTGCTGTGTATTGCTTATACACCAAATATAATTGTCGTCAAAAGCGTTAAGTGGTGTAATAGTATTGGTCATCAGAGATCCTTGGATCTTTTTTAGTTAGACTATAGTTGCCATTGCCTGGAGCCAACTGGAACTTATATTAGTATGCAGATTCACGGTCTAAAAAGCTACGATCAAGCCCAATTAAACATGGAAGATTGGCTGCTTACGCCCCTAGGAAGTGCTTTATTAAGTGCCGAGAACGCCGTTATTGAAGATCATCTTAAACAATGTTTTGGAGTTTATAGGGTGCATGTTGGGCCAGGTGCACACACCAGTGTTAAGGCACAGGCGAATATGCCTCGCAGCATTTTATTAAGTGCAAATACGACGGCTGATAGCCACGTAATTATGGATCCTCACAATCTGCCTTTAGCCACCAATTCTGTTCATGCTCTTGTTATTCAGCATGCCTTTGATATTGCCAAGGATCCAAGGGACTTATTGCGTGAAGCGGCTCGTGTTGTTATGCCTGGCGGGCGCGTGATTATTTGTGGATTTAATCCCTATAGTTGGTGGGGCTTATGGCGATTGTTGCGATTTAAAAAGGGTAGCCCTTGGCAATTTCGCTTTTTAGCAGCCCGAAGATTATTGGATTGGTTAAGCTTATTAAATTTTAAAATGGTGCAATTTGACACACGCTTTTATCGTTTACCCATAAATCACGACAAATGGCTCCAGTCAGCTGATAGAATAGGCGCCTCTAGCAAAGGTTTAGCAAAACATTTAGGTGCAGTTTACGTAATGAGTGCGGTAAAACAAGAAACCCGGTTACGCAATCATAAACCCTCTTGGCGAGCCAAGATCCGCCGCCCACAGGTAGGTTTAGCTGCTGTTGAAGGGCAGCCACAATCGAGACAAAAAAATGGATGAAGTTGAAATGTTTACAGATGGAGCCTGCAAAGGTAATCCAGGCCCCGGCGGTTGGGGGGTGTTATTGCGCTATAAGGAGCAAGAGAAACGTCTGCATGGTGGCGAAGCAGTTACCACCAATAACCGTATGGAATTGATGGCAGCGATTAAAGGCCTAATGGCTCTTAAGCGTCCTTGTGTAGTGCAGTTAACAACGGATTCACAATATGTGCGTCAAGGTATCACCGAATGGATTCATAATTGGAAAGCCAAGGGCTGGATGAATGCTGCTCGCAAACCAGTTAAAAATGCTGACCTATGGCAACAATTAGACCGTCAGGTACAAGAACATGAGGTACATTGGCATTGGGTTAAAGGCCATAGTGGCCATGAGGAAAACGAAATTGCAGACCAACTGGCTAATTTGGGCGCTGCTGAGCAAATGTAATCTAGATTACACTATTGGAGAATATAAATTGTGGCAAGAATAGTAGTACTTGATACAGAAACCACAGGCTTAGACCCCAAACGTGGCGATAAACTAGTCGAAATCGGTGCGGTCGAGATGATTAATCGCCGCCTTACAGGCAATAATTATCATCAATATATCCAGCCTGAGCGTGATGTACCTATGGAAGCCCAAGCTGTGCATGGAATCACCGATGAATTTTTGGCAGATAAGCCTGTGTTTGCTGCCATTGCTGACGATTTTCTGTCCTTTGTTGATGGTGCCGAACTAATTATTCATAACGCTCCATTTGATGTGGGCTTTTTAAATAATGAACTGCAGATGCTGGCCAAGTCTAGGGGCATCAAATTACCCATGATTGGTGATATTTGTGATATTAACGATTCCTTAGTCTTAGCCAGACAAAAACACCCTGGACAGAAGAATAATCTGGATGCTTTATGTCGCCGTTACTTTATTGATAATGGTCATCGTGAGCTCCATGGCGCGTTATTGGACGCAGAGATATTAGCTGATGTCTATTTAGCCATGACCGGTGGGCAAACCAACTTACTATTATCGGATGATGACGATGATAGTAATATTGGTCAGCATACAACGGACATTAAAAACACCGTCGACGGCCAAGGTTTGCAAACTCTGTATGCCAATGCAGATGAGTTAACAGCTCATGCTAATAAGCTGGCTGTGGTAGCAGAGGCTGCAGGCGATCAAAGTCTATGGCAGCAAATGGACAAGACAGACGTTGTCTAACTGACAATTTTATCGGTAGAGTAAGTTAAAAAAAACCACTCAAAAGAGTGGCTTTTTTGTGCGTATCGTTAAATACAACGATGGCTAAAAGCTTTACAGCATATAAAGTACAGCAAAGTAGCCTACAATACTCATGGTAATAGTGTAAGGCAGTGCCATATAAACCATGGTGCCATAGGATAGACGAATCAATGGCGCCAAAGCCGATGTGAGTAAGAATAAGAAGGCTGCTTGGCCATTAGGCGTTGCCACACTTGGTATATTAGTACCGGTATTAATGGCAATGGCAAGGGTCTCAAAGTGAGCCCGATCAATGATGCCATCATCAAAGGCCGCTTTCACTTCATTAATATAAATAGTGGCGACAAATACATTGTCACTAATTGCCGAAAGAATACCGTTTGCTACAAAGAAGACACTAGGTTGGATAGCTCTTTCCAGGGTCAACACGTAGTCAATAACGGGATTAAATAAGTGTTGTTCATGAATAACAGTCACGATGGCAAAAAATACCACCAACAAAGCAGTAAAGGGCAGTGCTTCCTCAAAAGCGTGGCCAATTTGATGCTCCTCAATAATGCCATTAAAGGCTGTCAACAAGATAATAATCATTAAACCGATAAGGCCGACTTCGGCAACATGAAAAGCCAAAGCAAAAACCAGCATTAATGCCACAATAACTTGCACAATCATGGCGGCTTTGTCGCGATAAGTACGCTTGCCTTTTTCGCCTTTGGCAAAGTCTTCTAAAATCTCACGCACAGACGCAGGCAGCTTGGAACCATAGCCAAAGATTTTTAACTTCTCAGTGAAGAAGCAGGTAATGATACCCATAACAAGAACGGGCATGGTGACTGGTGCCATAGTGATAAAGAACTCAAAAAAGCTCCAACCCGCTTTTTCAGCAATCAAAAGGTTCTGGGGTTCACCCACTAGTGTGGTGACACCACCTAAGGCGGTACCAACGGCACCATGCATAATTAAACTACGCAGGAAAGCACGAAATTCAGCCAGTTCAGCACGTTGATCCTCACGTACTTGATCGTCATTGGATTGGTCATGACCATGAGCACCGGCCATAGAAACAGCCTTATGGTAAACACTATAAAAGCCAACTGATACCGTAATAAGTACAGCAGTTACGGTTAAAGCATCAAGAAAAGCCGATAGCACAGCCGCTGACAAACTGAATAATAAGGATAATAAGGTTTTCGAACGCACGCTGATTAACAAGCGCGTAAATACCGCTAGCAACATGTTCTTCATAAAGTAGATACCAGCCACCATAAACATCAACAGGAGAATAACCTGTAAATTAGCCGATACTTCATGATAAACCCCATCTGGTGTGGCCAAGCCAATAGCAATTGCCTCTATGGCTAGTAAGCCACCAGGCTGCAAAGGGTAGCACTTAAGGGCCAGTGCAAGGGTAAATATAAACTCAAATATTAAAGCCCAGCCTGCTACGGTGGGGCCGGCAATAAAGAGTAAAATTGGATTGACGATTAGAAAGCCTAAAATTACCTGCTTGTACCAGGTAGGTGAATTGCCCAAGAAGTTCTGTCGCAAGGCATGAAACAGGTTAGTGGCTTGTTGCATATGTGCTAATCCTATAAGATTTAAATGTTTGCGCTGGGGGTGAAGCCAAGGTTTAATTTTTGGCTAACCAATAAGCTTTGTAAGCAAATTTTGACGCGCATATTTTAAACTTTTATGCCTCTTTTTTCAATCTGAGTTAGTCCTAAGGTCGCAATTATGCTAATAAAAAATCGCACAGCAACCAAAGCTATAAATAAGCGTTATATCTATGCTCAGGATGGACAACTTTTATTATCGAAACAGGGCAATTGGTTACATACCGATGCTAGTCAAATGGCCTATGCTGATTGGTTTCCAGAGCCTTTATTAGTTGCTGAATGGGCTGGAGAAGATATTTACCTAGAAGTAATTGCGGAACATTTAGAAACGCCACTTACGCCTTATCATGGACGTGAAATGATGTCTCAACTGACAGGTTCAGAAACTGACCTGTTAGGGCGCGCCTTGCAGTTGAGCCATTGGCTAAAGGATCATCAATACTGTGGTCGCTGCGGCCATGTTAATAAGTTGCTTCAAGGTGAGTATGGTATGGGTTGTCCAGCCTGTGGGCACAAGCAATATCCGCGTTTATCACCTTGCATCATTGTCGCGGTAAATGGACCTAATGGCGTCTTATTAGGCCATAACAAGCGTTTTCCTGCAGGTCGCTATAGCGTGCTTGCTGGATTTGTTGAAGCTGGCGAAACAGTAGAGGCAGCAGTGCATCGTGAAGTTTTGGAAGAAGTTGGCATAAGCATAACTAATCTACGCTATATAGACAGCCAGTCTTGGTCTTTCCCTCACTCATTGATGCTTGGCTTTTTAGCCGATTATGAAGCAGGGGATATTAAGGTTGATAACACGGAAATTGATCACGCTGATTGGTTTCAGGAAGATAATTTACCTGATTTGCCTCCTAGCTTTTCTATCGCCAGACAATTAATAGAATTAGCTTTGAAGAAACAGACCAAAGCCTAATCAGACTAGGCTTTGTTTTAGATTAATTAGTCTAAATCAAATAACTGGCCGATCTGAGTGCCTAACATAACATCACCCTCAGCTTGCAAGCGGCCAGTCATAAAGGCCTGCATACCATCTAGTTCACCACTAACGATCGCTTTAAGTGTATCCACATCCATTATCATAGTGATATCTGGATCGTCATGCTCACCAACAGCAGCTGTACAATTTTCATCAGCAATAGAAATATAAAAATCATCGTCACCATCAATCTTGAATTGAAAAGTGGCGTCTAAATCATCGGCAGCATCGGCGTTAAATGCACCTGCTAAACGAGACATTATCTCTGCTACAGCCATGTTATTTTCCTTGTAATTGGTTTAAGTGAGACGATTTTAAATTGAAAATTTTTAGAAATCAAACATGTGTTTGAAATTATCCTCTTACTATTGGTAGTAATGCTTGTTTAATAACCTTAAGCACCTTATAAAGTAATGCATAAGATGTTTTAAGCCACTAGGCTGCAATTGACGTGTATTTACTGCGTCCATAAAGGAGTAAAGTTTGGAATTATTACAGGAATATGGTTTGTTTCTAGCGAAGGCTGTAACCGTGGTTGTGGCTATTGGTGCGATTATTGGTTTAGTTGCTATGGCTGGGCAAGCTAAACGTGCTAGTAAACAAGGTTTTATTCAAGTGCGCAAATATAATGATGATATTACCAATATGGGCGAAACTATTGAAAATATGACCATGGATAAGTTTCAGCTCAAACAACGACGCAAGGCACAGCAAAAAAAGCAGAAACAAGAACTTAAACAAGCCAAACAAGAAGCTAAAAAAAGTAAAGTGGCGAAAGAGGAAAATACCGATGATATTAAAGCTCAGCATTATGTATTAGATTTTGATGGTGATATCCGCGCATCCGAGGTGGATAAATTACGCATGGAAATTAGTGCTATTTTGGCCGTTGCTAATAAGCAGGATGAAATTATTGTCCGTTTGGAATCGGCTGGTGGTATGGTGCATTCCTATGGCCTTGCTGCTTCCCAGTTAGCCCGTATTCGTAAGGCCGACTTAAATCTTACTATCTGTATTGATAAAGTAGCTGCCAGTGGTGGCTATATGATGGCTTGTTTAGCGAATAAGATCATTGCTGCCCCTTTTGCCATTGTGGGTTCTATAGGTGTAGTAGCGCAAGTCCCTAATATTCATAAGTTACTAAAAAAGCATGATATTGATGTGGAAGTGTTAACTGCGGGAGAACACAAACGTACTTTGACAATGTTGGGGGAGAATACCCGTAAAGGCAAAGATAAGTTTATGGAAGACCTGCAAATAACCCATGACTTGTTTAAAGATTGGGTCTCTGAGCAACGCCCACAGGTTAATATCAAGGAAGTCGCCAATGGCGATGTATGGTATGGCCAACAGGCTCTTAATAATCATCTGGTGGACGCATTAGGCACTTCTGATGACTACTTACAACAACTCACTAAAGATAAAGCGGCAGTGATTTTAGTTTCCTACGAAGAGAAAAAATCCGTGGGAGAGAAACTGGGTTTGGCGGCGGCTAGTGCATTTGAAACTTTATCCGCGCGCTTTTGGACTCGATCTAACCAAAATGATGTGCAGCATTAGTGATTATGCAGACAGATAGGACGAATAGCCTTATTAAATTTACCTATCAAGTCAAATTTGGTCATGGTTATAGTGTATCTGCGCAGGGTATAAAAATTTTGCCACTCTAGCGAATTCATTACTATGCCTCAATTTCAACAATGGTCTGTGTTTTTAACTACTTGGCAACAGCTACAGGTTCGCAAACAGCGAAGTCTTATTGTTTTAAAGGCATGTGAGTCGACTTATAACCAAGCAATACCGGCCTTGATTGGTCATTCTCAAGTCTCTGGTATTAGCGTTAATATTCCAGAACTAGGCTTAGATGGCATAGCTGATATTCAACCCCAACAGGCTAAGCAATACTTAGGCCGTAGTCATAATATACTTATTTATCAAGCTATTGATGAATTTAACATCAACAGCTTTTGTGCCCTTTGTGGCACTCTCGTGGCAGGTGGCCTAGCCATCATTATTGTGCCAGATCAGCAAGCTTGGGAACAATGTATAGATAAACAAGCCAAAGGTTATGGTTATAATCAAGAGAAAATTACTTCGCCATTTCGTTCTTGGTGGCAAGGTATTTGGGATAACCATCATGGTGTTATGATACTTTCTGCCCAAGCTCAGAGTGAAGCTGAAATACAGACCTACCAATCTTTACCAGCCATTGACCAGTTTAAAGTAGATAAAAACCTAAGGTTAAAGCCAGACCAAGATGCGGTGGTAAAAGCGGTAACGAATTTAGTTAGCAAAGAGCAAACCGTATTTTGCCTAAGTGGTGCTAGAGGCAGAGGCAAAACAGTCGCTTTAGCGGCAGCTTTAAGCCAACTAGCCAAGCAGGGTGTACCGACCATAATTACCAGTGCCGCAAGTCAATCGGCCAGTAGCGTATTGCAACAACATAGTCTTGAATACAGTCTAAATAGTCCCTTTATAGCCATAGACCAATTACTTGAATTAGTGCCAAAGGCATCTCAGCCAGCCCAGTTAGTAGTGGTGGAAGAAGCGGCAAGCATGCCCATGGCTTTATTACAGGCCTTAATGACACGTTACTCGCGTTTAGTACTGGTAAGTAGTCAGGATGGTTATGAAGGTAGCGGGCAGGGACTGGCTATAAAACTGCCACTTATAGCTCGGCGTGAAGGTTTTTCTTTAGACTATTTGGAGCTTACAAAACCAATGCGCTGGCTGGCTGCAGATCCATTAGAGGACTTGCTACAACAAAGCTTTTTGGTCAAACAATTGCCAGCCGTTGCCAAGCAATGCGATCTTTCTAAGCTTTCCCATAGTGTGGTTGCTGGACAAACCCTCATTGATCAACCCAGCTTACTTGAGCAGGTTTATAGTTTACTAACGTTGGCTCATTATCAAACATCACCCCAAGATCTGCGCCTTTTGCTTGACCATCCTGACATGTCTATACATATCTGGCTTAATCAGCAAGATCAGCTTGTTGGTGTGGCTTGCGTTATGGCCGAAGGTGGTCTGGCTTCACCTTTAACAACGGCTATTGCTCGGGGTGAGAGGCGTGTGCAAGGGCATTTATTACCCCAAATACTCGCCCAACAAGCTGGTCTGGCTACAGCGGCTGGGTTACATATGCGACGCATACAGCGCATAGCGGTGCATCCTGATATTCAGCAGCGTGGCCTCGGCAAGCAGATGCTTAGCCAGCTTTATGATTATTACTGTCAGATCGGACAAATCGACTGCTTGGGAGCGAGCTTTGCCGCAGAGCCAGAAGTGGTAAGATTTTGGTTAGCATCTGGCTATTTTCCAGTGTGGGCTGGTCAGCGTTTAGATACTGCAACGGCTCTGCCAAGTGTGCAGGTCGTTTTGCCTATTTCCCATACCGCCCAGGAGCAAACTAAATTATTACAAGCCCACTTTTTCTATTATTGTTTAGCTTTAGAGCCCACTTGGCAGTCGCCTTTGGCAAAAGAGATTATTGAATTAATCCGGCCTTGCTTTAAACCCATAAATACGGCCTTTTTAACTGATTTAATTACCCAAGTTGGTGGTGCAAAAGGTAATATATATGCTGTTAAGCCCTACTTATATCAGCGCTTATTACGAGCATATAAGTTGCCTGATACTTCTCAAGTTTGGCTTGGAAATTATTGGCAATCTAACCTCACCCAAAAGCAATTTGTGGCCCTTACCAGAGATTTAGTAGTCGAATGGCATGATATCGATGGTGATGATTTATCTGCATGGCTGTAAAGCCGATATATCACCATATAAGGAGCGCTTAGTTCCGGCCAAGGAAAAGGTTGAACAACCCTTGGTCAGAGCTGATAATAACCTTACGTCTAGTCTTATTATAAAGGATACGGTGTGACTGTTAGATTAACGCAATATAGCCACGGTGCAGGTTGTGGCTGCAAGATTGCTCCCCAAGTGCTGGATAGGATTTTGCAGAGCCAATTGCCTGCCAGCGGCATAGCACCAGACCCTCGGCTTTTAGTTGGTAATGATAGCCGTGATGATGCCGCGGTATTTGATCTTGGCGATGGCACTGCTATTGTTAGTACCACTGATTTTTTTATGCCCATTGTTGATGATCCCTTTGATTTTGGTCGGGTAGCTGCCACCAATGCTATTAGTGATATTTATGCTATGGGTGGCACACCCCTTATGGCCATTGCCATACTTGGCTGGCCAGTTAATATTCTCCCTCCCGAAGTGGCAGGCACAGTAATAGATGGTGCCCGAGCTATTTGTAGTGAAGCAGGGATTAGCCTAGCTGGGGGTCATAGTATTGATGCTTCCGAGCCTATTTTTGGTTTGGCAGTAACGGGTAGAGTTGCGTTAAATAATTTAAAACGTAATAACCAAGCCCAAGCAGGCGATAGTTTATTACTGACCAAGCCCTTGGGCGTAGGTATCCTTACGACAGCTGAAAAAAAGGGCATTTTGCGTTCTCAAGATACTTATTTAGCCCGTGATAATATGGTTCAGCTAAACACTATCGGTGAGCAATTAGCCCAAGTTTCAGGTGTAAATGCCATAACCGATGTAACAGGCTTTGGTTTACTTGGCCATCTATTAGAAGTATGTCGAGGTAGTCAGTTACTGGCTAGCATTGAGGACCATCGTATCCCTTTGCTCACGGACTTGGATTACTACCTAGAGCAAGAGGCCATACCTGGGGGTAGTGGTCGCAATTTTGCTAGTTATGGTCAAGATCTTCCCCCATTAACAGCACGGCAAAAACATATTCTTTGTGATCCTCAAACTAGTGGCGGTTTGCTGGTGTCAGTTGCACCAGAGGCTAAGTATGAAGTAGAGCAGTTGCTTTCACAAAAGCAGTTGCCAATGCACTGGATTGGTTCCTTAGAGGATAAAGTCGATAGGCTTGCTCCGTGGGTGCAAGTAAATTGATTCCGGCGGACATTACAGCTGAGCAGTTCGACCAACTCTTATTATCGGGTCGTCCATTAATTGATTTGCGGGCACCCGTAGAATTTACTCGGGGTGCTTTTCCAGCCAGTGTTAGTTTGCCCTTGATGTCAGACAGCGAAAGAGAACTGGTCGGTACCTGTTATAAGCAACAAGGCCAAGAAGCAGCCATTGCCCTTGGTCATCAATTGGTCCAAGGTGAGACCAAGCAAGGTCGTATTGATGCTTGGACAAGCCAACTAGACCAGCATCCAACAAGCGTTATTTACTGCTTCCGTGGTGGTCTAAGATCACGTATCACCCAACAATGGTTAGCTGAGTCAGGTTACCCTGTGGCTTTGGTTGCCGGTGGTTATAAAGCTTTACGACAACATTGTTTAATGCGCACCGAAATCTTAGTTAAGCAATTACCAGCCATAGTTTTAAGTGGGCGCACGGGCACAGGTAAGACTGGTGTGCTTGCTGGTTTTCCACGCTTTGTTGATTTAGAAAAATTGGCCCACCATCGGGGCTCAAGTTTTGGTAAACATTTTGATCCACAACCTAGTCAAATCGATTTCGAAAGTGCTTTAACCCTCGCTTTGTTAAAATTAGCCCAAACTGGTAATGCAGCGGTAGCTTTTGAAGATGAAAGTCGTTTAATCGGGCGGTGCATGATGCCAGAGTGTCTGCAACTAAAGTTAAAACAATCCCCCATATTAGTACTTGAGGATCGTCTTGAGTCGCGCGTTGAACGTATATTAAATGAATATGTGATTGCTGCTCTGGCGGAACGTGAAAAGCGTTTAAATGACCCTCAGCTGGCCTTTGATCACTTGGCCCACGGGCTGTATAAAAGTCTTTATAAAATTAGAAAGCGCTTAGGGGGTGTCAATCATACTCAGGCGCAAAAACTACTGGCTGATGCTCTGGCTATACAAGCAAAAAATGGTGAGTTTGAGGCTCACCGTGCCTGGATTCAGTTTTTGCTAGAGCATTATTACGATCCTATGTATGACTATCAACTGTCACTGAAAAGTGAGCGGGTCAAAATTCGCGGTACTAGTGCGCAATTAACAACTTGGTTGGCTGATAATATTACCACCGCCGCATCTTAATAGACTCCCTGTGCAGTCAAAATACTGGTAAAATCTAACTCACTAAAAGCGTTGTTAAGCAAACGTAGATTTTATGAAAAACTCTTCAAGACAGACTCGTCATGGCCATATGGCCCGTGTTTCAAAGTTAGCCTTAGGTGATGAAGCCTTGCCCGTGCGCTTTATGTACAAGACTGTGCCAGAGCATGCCAATGATACTGGTTGGCGCCTATTTACTGGCTATGAGTCAGCCGAATTTCTAGCTGATTTTGATAATTTAGAACCTTTCCCAATTGCGCCACTGGTAGAAAAAGATTCCAGCCTTGAAGCATTATTAGATAGCAATGCTGGTAGTGTCTGGGAGCGTTTACCAGGACAAGACTGGCAGGCAGTGGATGACTTTGAAATACCTTATGAAGAAGTTGACGTCGAAATTAGTAATGATTTAGATGACCTTATTGAACCCATCTGGAAATAATTTCTGTGCTGTTAAATTATCAACAATTTAATGTTGGCAAAGGCATTCCTTTAGTCGTTATTCATGGTTTATTTGGCGCTTCGGATAACTGGCGTAGTCATATTTTACGCTGGAGTGAAGAGCGCCATATTATTAGTTTAGACCTACGTAACCATGGCCGCTCTTTCCATGCCGAGACAATGTCATATCAGATGATGGCTGATGATGTCGTGGCTTTATTAAAGCACTTAAATATTTCCCAGGCCCACTTTTTAGGTCATTCTATGGGAGGCAAGGTAGTTATGCAGCTAGGCCTGCATTACGCTGATATGGTTAGCAGTCTGATTATTGCTGATATTGCCCCAATTCAATACGCCCCTCGTCATGATGATATTTTTGCGGGCTTAAAAGCTGTGGATATGGATAGCCTGCAGAGTCGGAAGCAAGGCTTAGAAATATTGGCATCCTATATTGATGATGGCAGAATTTGTCAGTTTTTAATTAAAAGCCTTTATCGCAACGAAGCGGGGGACTTTGCTTGGCGATTTAATTTAGACGCAGTGATAAATGAATACCTTGAAATCAGTTCAGCTATCCAAGGTGGCACTCCTTATTTAGGGCCTGTGTTGGTTTTAAAGGGTGGTGCTTCTTCTTATATCTTACCCGAACATCGTCAAGCTTTTGGGCAAATAGTGCCTAACGCAGAGTTAAAAGTGATGTCCGAGTGTGGGCATTGGTTACACGCTGAAAAACCAGATTTATTTGTACGATTAGTATCACGTTTTATCAATAGCTTGCCCTTAGGTGACTAGCTAATAATAAAAACAATCTCTGCTGCTGCATGGGGTTATGTTAGAATACGCTTTAATATCGATAAGCTACTCTTTAAACTGAAAATATGACCCGAGCCAAGAAAAAGCTACCCTCTGTAGCTGGACGTACCTTTACGCCGATCAAGAAGAAAAAGCCGCAAAAAGAAGCCTTTCATCCAGATAGCTATCGTTCGCGCAAACAAAAAGGTCTAGCTTCAAAGAAGAAGCAAAAATCGGTTTATCAAAAATTTGTTGATAAAGACGCTGACTGATTAACATTTTCCCTTGTTACTAATATCAAGGCTTATTCTGCCTTGAAATCTTTTCTCCTAACCCCATATTTGCTTGCATGGTCAGCTGCTAGCAGTAACCACCGTGAGTATTAATCATTTTTGGAGTTTACTAATTCATGAGTACCGCCACACAAAAGGAAACTTTAGGCTTTCAAACGGAAGTAAAGCAATTATTGCACTTGATGATCCATTCCTTGTACAGCAATAAAGAAATCTTCTTACGTGAGTTGATTTCTAATGCCTCAGACGCTGCCGATAAAATGCGCTTTGCTGCCTTAGCAGATGGTGGTTTATATGCTGGTGATAGTGAATTAGCTATCCGTTTAAATTTTGATGCTGAAGCTAATACCCTAACTATCAGTGATAATGGTATTGGCATGAGTCGTGATGATGTCATTGAACATTTGGGCACCATTGCTAAGTCTGGCACCGCCGACTTTCTGCAAAATCTAACCGGTGACCAACAAAAAGATTCCCAGTTAATTGGCCAATTTGGGGTCGGTTTTTATTCTTCCTTTATTGTCGCCAAAGAAGTTGAAGTCTTAACCCGTAAAGCCGGTTTAGACGCTGCAGAGGGCGTGCATTGGCGTTCGGCTGGTGAAGGTGAGTTTACCATTGAAACCGTTGATCTGGCCCAACGTGGTACAAGTATTATTCTGCACCTAAAAGATGATGAAAAAGAGTTTGCTGATGCTTTCCGTTTACGGAACTTGGTACGCAAATATTCTGACCATATTTCCATCCCAGTTATTATGCCTAAGCAGGCTATGGGTGAAGATGAGCCAACAGAAATTGAAGACGAGACAGTCAATGCAGC
Source organism: Oceanospirillaceae bacterium (assembly GCA_002686055.1). GTDB lineage: Bacteria > Pseudomonadota > Gammaproteobacteria > Pseudomonadales > Balneatricaceae > Njordibacter. Next base: position 57,818 of record NYZU01000001.1, read on the forward strand.
CACATCATTATGGACACGCTCACGCAGCGAGGTAAAAGATGATGAATATCAGGAGTTCTATAAGCATATCTCCCATGATTTTCAGGATGCACTGGGTTGGTCTCACAATAAGGTAGAGGGTAAGTTGGATTACACTAGCTTGCTGTATGTGCCTAGTAAAGCGCCATTTGATTTATGGCAGCGTGAAGCTAATCGTGGCTTAAAGCTGTATGTACAGCGGGTGTTTATTATGGATGAAACGGAACAGTTTCTACCTAATTACCTGCGCTTTATCAAAGGTATTGTTGACTCCAATGATTTGTCCCTCAATGTGTCTAGGGAAATCCTACAAAAAGACCCCGTGATTGATTCTATGCGTTCAGCCCTCACTAAGCGGGTACTGGATATGCTAGAAAAAATGGCTAAAAAGGATGCCGATAAGTACGCAAGCTTATGGCAGGAGTTTGGTCAGGTATTAAAAGAAGGCCCCGCTGAAGATTTTTCCAACAAGGAAAAAATTGCCAAGCTACTGCGTTTTGCTACTAGTGTTGATGATAAAGCTGAGCAAAGCCATAGCCTAACTGACTATGTGTCGCGTATGCAGGAAGGCCAGGAAAAGATCTATTATGTTGTCGGCGAGAACCATAATACGGCTAAAAACAGCCCCCATTTGGAAATATTCCGCAAAAAGGGTATCGAAGTGCTGTTGCTATCAGACCGTGTTGACGAATGGCTGATGTCCCATATGGCAGACTTTGATGGCAAAGTATTACAGGATGTAGCTAAAGGTAGTTTAGATCTGGGTGATATTGAAGATGAAGCTGATAAGGCTGCGCAAGCAGAACAGGAAGAGCAGTTTAAAGACCTAGTAGAACGTGTCCAAGGTTTATTAGCCAATGATGTGGAAAGCGTTCGTATTACCCAACGTTTAACTGACTCACCAGCCTGCTTGGTAGTAGCTGAGCATGATATGGGTGCCCAAATGCGTCGCCTAATGGAAGCGGCTGGTCAGGCTCTACCGGAAACCAAGCCAACCTTAGAATTAAATCCCGATCATCCTCTAGTGACCAAGTTAGATCAGGAAGCTGATGAAGATCGCTTTGCCGACTTAACCAGACTGATGTTTGATCAATCTGTATTGGCAGAAGGTGGGCAATTACAAGACCCAGCAGCTTATGTGAGTCGCTTAAACAAGCTATTATTAGAGTTATCTGCGTAATAGCCAGTAAATAGAAAAGGGCAGCTTAGGCTGCCCTTTTTTGTCTTTGAACACCAAATTTAAATAACTTAAATAGCTAGTTTGGCCCATATAGGGCAATGGTCAGAAGGTTTTTCCATACCTCTAATTTGATAATCAATGCCTGCTGCTTGGCATTGTTGCATCAGCGTTTGGGTAAATAAAATCTGGTCGATACGTAAACCACGTCGTGGCTCTCTTTCAAAACCTCTACTGCGATAATCAAACCAGCTATACTCGTTAGCGTCTGGATATAATTCCCGATAGCTATCAAGCAAGCCATAACCGAGTAGTCTTTGCATCCATTCTCGCTCTTCTGGTTGGAAGCTACTTTTGCCTGTGCGTAACCAGCGTTTACGGTTATCTTCACCAATGCCAATATCGGTATCAGTAGCAGCAATATTCATATCGCCCATAACCACCAATTGCTCATCTGCAATATGACGATTTTCTAAAACCTCCTGCAAGCCTTGGTAAAAGTCTCTTTTAGCAGGGAACTTAGTCGGATGGTCAACACTTTCACCTTGGGGAAAATAGCCATTGTAGACAGTCATTTCTGAACCATTGGGGAGGCTAAGTTGTGCGCCTACTAAACGTCTTTGGCTATCATCAGTATCGTCAGGTAGGCCTTTATAGGCTGTAATAATGGGCAGGTTTGTCATCAGCGCTACGCCGTAGTGACCTTTTTGGCCATGGGTAATAATCTCATAGCCTAGCTCTGCCAGGTCTCTATGGGGGAATTCACTATCTTGAACTTTGGTCTCTTGTAGACCAATAACTGCAGGTTGATAGTTATCAACAATGGCTTTCACTTGATGAATACGGGCACGCACGCTATTGATGTTAAATGAGACTAAATGCACAACAAGCTCCTAAGAGAATATTTTCAATTTGTGTCTATTGATAAAACACAGCTTGAATAAGTGGATAAATCATTCTGCTATGATACTCTGTTTGCATGGGTAAGGTGCGAAAATATTGGTCTCTAATTTAAACTATTTGGGTTTTATTGAACGCTACAACTTAACTAAATAAGCAAGTAGTTGTGGGATTGCAATATCTCTTTATTACCATTATTAATGTTCCAACAATAAATTTTACAAACGCTTGGCTAGATTTATAACAACGTTTGTTTACAGAGGTATTTATGGATTTTGAATTTGACTTATTTGTTATTGGGGCTGGCTCTGGCGGTGTAAGAGCTGCACGTATGGCCGCCGGTAAGGGCATGCGCGTTGCCGTAGCTGATAACAAGGCCTTAGGTGGCACCTGCGTTAATGTTGGTTGTGTGCCCAAAAAACTCTATACCTACGCCAGTCATTTTGGTCATGATTTCCATGCGGCTAAGGGTTTTGGATGGCAGGTCAATAATCCAGACTTTCACTGGCCAGACCTAGTTCAGGCAAAGAAACAGGAGATTCTGCGGCTTAATGGTATCTATGGCAATTTACTAGCCAATTCTGGGGTAACCATTATTGATGGTTTTGCGCATTTAGTTGATGCCAACCATGTAAGTGTCAATGGCCGATCTTATAGTGCCAAGCATATCTTACTGGCTACGGGCAGTAAGCCTTCAATACCCTCTGAGGGTTGGGCTAAACACACTATTACCTCTGATCAAATCTTTGACTTAGATGAGTTTCCACAACGTTTGCTAGTCGTGGGGGCGGGTTATATAGCCTTGGAGTTTGCATGTATTTTTAATGGTCTTGGGTCTCAAGTTCATGTGTCCTATCGTGGCGACTCAGTATTACGTGGTTTTGATCATGATGTGCGCCAATTTATGGATAGTGAGTTAGCCAAACAAGGTGTTAACGTCCATTATAAAACCAATATAAAGGCCATTGAAAAAACCTCACAGGGCTTAATAGTTAGTCTGGATAATAGCGACAGTCTAGAAGTAGATCAGGTATTAGTGGCTATGGGTAGGACGCCAAATTTAGCCAATATCGGTTTGGAACAACTAGGTATTGAACAGCAACAAAACCATACGATTAAAGTTAATAAAACCTTTAACACCAATATCCCTAGCATTTATGCACTAGGGGATGTGACTGGCGGCCCCCAATTAACACCTGTGGCTTTGGCAGAGGCCATGACCTTAGTTGATCACCTATACGGCGATAATCAAAAAACTATGGACTACAGTAATATCGCTACTGCGGTTTTCACCCATCCCAATATTGGCTGTGTGGGCCTTACAGAAGCTGAAGCGAGAGTAAAATATACCGATATTGATATTTATCGATCTGATTTCCGGCCTATGAAACATATACTCAGTGGCAGCGATGAGCGTAGCTTAATGAAACTTATCGTTGATAAAGCTACTGACCGCGTTCTAGGCGTACATGTGGTTGGTGAGGGTGCAGGGGAGATCCTGCAAGGTTTTGCTGTTGCTCTTCAGTGTGGTGCTACTAAGGCCCAATTTGATCAGACCATAGGCATTCACCCCACAGCGGCGGAAGAACTAGTAACTATGCGTGAGCCAGTTTCAGCCTAGATATAACTAATCATGTCTTAAGTGATCCTTAATAGCGATAGGCGATTTAAAGAACCAGACCACAAGGTAGGATGAAGTAATAAAGGTCACAATGGCAGTGGCTTGGATTAGCATTGCCGCTGCCTCACTAATCAGACCTGTTGACCATGCTAAAGCTGCTAATAAGATAGAAAACTCGCTGGTTTGCCCTAAACGAAAACCAACCTCCCAGCGGGTATCTGATTTCCGACACATGGGTTTTACTAACCAACCAAAGGTAGCCGGCTTCACCAGCATAACCAGCACACTCATAAGAAGAGTGGGTAGCCATATGGAGCCAATAATATTTATATTAAAGCCCGCGCCAACGGAGAAAAAGAAGAGCACCAAAAAGAAATCCCTGATGGGCTTTAAGTTAATTGCAATATATTGACTGATTGGGCTAGATGCCAAACTGACACCACCAATAAACGCTCCTATTTCTGCCGATAACCCAACCGTACTTGCCGCTGCTGCACAGGCTAAACACCAACCGATAGCCAATAAAAAGATATATTCATGGAAACGGTCAAAGCGGGTTATCAAGGGCAATAATACCCATCTCACCATTAATAAACTTAAACCGACTAGCAAAGGTAAGGCTAACAGGCTGACGATAATGCCACTCGCATTACTTTCCAAGTCGGCTGTGGCCGTTACCAAAATTAACAGCACAATGGCAATTAAATCCTGTAAGAGCAATAAACCCACAACCAGTTCACCAGTCTGTTTATGATGCAATACTGTTGTTGGTAAGAGTTTAATACCAATAATGGTGCTCGAAAACATAGTCGCAGCGCCAATTAGTAAACAATCAATATGACTAAAGCCAAATAACCAAGCCCCTGCATAACCAGTTGAGGCAAAAATAAAGGAACTAATGATGGCTACCCATGAGCCTTTTTTAAGCATACTCAAAAGGTGAGTGGGCTGCATATCTAAGCCAATCAAAAACAACAAGAACATGATGCCAACATGGGACACATCTTCTAATAGAGCCGTATCAGAGACCCAGCTCAAGCCATAAGGGCCAAGTAATCCACCTAATAAAATATACGCAATAAGAATGGGTTGGCGAAAATACAGTGACAGTGTTGCCAGCAGGCTAGCCCCGGTAAAGATCAAAAAAAACGAGAAGACGACTGAGTCTCCATACATAATAAATATCCCTGTCTATAACGAATTTAAAATACTGGTCTGACGTGCATGTTTGGCCCAATATAGCCACAAACCAACACCTAATAATAATCTATAAATTACCTGAATAATCCATATGGCAATAAAACCATATACTGGTACCAGCCATGCACTGATGGGTAACAGCAAACCCCACTGGCTCAAAATATTTACCGCAGCAGCGCGTTTGGTGGCCTGTGTGGCGACTAAGCTCCGGGTCGCTATTTGACCTAAACTATCAAATATAAGGGCAAAAGCATAAATAGGTATAGCTATTGATGCTAATAAAATAATTTCTCGATTAACCAGAATTAAGGGTAAGAATAATGGCTGTGTAATGCTTACTAAAAGCCAACATAGCAAACCACAAGCCAGACCGGTAAACACGGCTAATTTGCTCCATTGCCAAGCTTGATTATCTGCTGCAGTAAAGGTTTTTGCGATTAAACTTGAAGATGCTTGGGCGATACCCTGTAAGGGTAAGAGGATAATAAGCCCCAGATTTAGTACAGCAAAGCTGGCTGCTAATGCCGTTGCACCTTGACTGCTAATAATCCAAAGTAAAATCGCCAAATGCAAGGCAAAAGCCAATTGTTGCAAGGCACTTGGTAAGGCCACGCGGAACATTTTTGGCCATAAACGCAAGGCTGATAACATATGCCTGCCACCTTGCCAAATTTGTTCTTTTGGAAACATAGTTAGTTGCAACAGCAGGCCCAGATAAATGCTGATACAAGTACCTAAGCCCGCACCCGCTGCTCCCATGGCTTGAATAGGTCCAAAACCATAAATGAGACAGTAGCTAATGGGTATATTACTAATATGACTAATAATAAGTAGGCGAGAATATTGCCATGGTTGATACTGGCTGGCCCAATAACTCCGGGCAGCCAAACTAAGTGCTACTCCCGGAATGGCAATTAAACGCCAGTCGAAATAGGCTTGGGCTACACCAGAAATACGGTCATCTGCAACATATAAACTAATGGCATAATGGGAAAATTGTTCGCCCATAAGGGTTAAAATAATACTAATACTTAGGCCAAGAGTGATGCCAGCCCACAACCATTGGCTATAGTCAGCATGATCTTTATATTGGGATATTAAACTTTGCATACCAATAGCAAAGCCAATAGGTATAGCCACCAGTAAAAATACAAGGTAACTACCAATACTAACACTAGCTAGAGCTAAACCACCCAAATTACCTATCAAGGCGGTATCGACCATATTAATTATGGCCTGTGAGGCCATGGCACCACTTAATGGCAATGCCATGCGTAATAGCCCAGATAAATTTGGTGTGTTAATACTCGGCATATTTTCTATTGGGTAATTGAATTGTCTACAACAGACCGCATTATACCTGCATGGAAGCTTTTATGCGGCTTAATAAATAGCATGAATAATCATACCCAAGTAAAAAGCTGGGGTATATAATAGCTGGTAAATGATGGGTATTTCTTGTTTGCGCCCATTAGATTCTAAGACCATAATTTGAGGTGTGTATGCAGTATGTGAATATTACTCCCAGTGCTGAGGAGTATTTAGCTGGTTTGTTGGCCAAACAAAATGCAGAAGGTATAGCTGTGCGCATTTTTGTTGCTGACCCAGGAACACCCAATGCAGAAACCTGTTTGGCTTATTGTCGCCCTGACGAGGTTAAAATCACCGATGAGTTTACTGATCTTGCCTCTTTTCGCTTGTATGTTGAACCAAATAGTGTTCCTTATTTGGAAGAGTCTATGATCGATTACAGTGCTGATCGTATGGGTGGTCAGCTTACGATTAAGGCGCCCAATGCTAAAATGCCTAAAGTAGATGATGATAGTCCTATTGAAGCGAAAATTAACTATTACCTATATACCGAAATTAACCCAGGCTTAGCGTCTCACGGCGGTACCGTTAATCTAGTGGGAATGGTAGAAGAAGAAGGCAAAAATATTGATATTCTTCAGTTTGGTGGCGGCTGTCAGGGCTGTAGCTCAGTTGATTTAACCCTTAAAGACGGGGTGGAAAAAACATTGGTAGAAAAAGTACCTGGGCTTGATGGCGTGCGTGATGAGACTGATCACACTATGCGTGATAATGCCTATATGTAATTCATTGTATTAACACTAAAAAGGAGGCTTAAAGCCTCCTTATTTGTTTTATAAATAAGTTAAACGACAAAGCTTATCTTTGGCGCTGCGGCAAGACAGTTTGTAACTTAGTCGCCATAGCCCGCAAACTATTCTCTGTGGTCTCCCAATCAATACAAGCATCCGTTACCGAGACACCGTATTCAAGGTCGTCTAAATTGGCAGGTATCTTTTGATTACCCCACTTAAGATTACTTTCAATCATCAGTGACACAATGGAAGTATTTCCTTCAGCTATTTGCTGGGTAATATTCTCCAATACCAAGGGTTGTAATGCCGGGTCTTTATTGGAGTTAGCGTGACTGCAATCAACCATAATATTGGTTTTTAGATTTTGCTTAGTTAATTCCTGTTCACAAATGGCCACATTGACTGAATCATAGTTAGGTTTGCCATCACCACCGCGTAACACAACATGACCATATTGATTGCCAGTAGTGCGAGTAATAGAGACTTGGCCTAACGGATTGATACCCAAAAATGAATGGGAAGCAGCAACGGACTCAAGGGCATTAATCGCCACAGTTAAACCGCCATCAGTACCATTTTTGAAACCCACAGGGCAGGAAAGACCACTAGACATTTCACGGTGAGTTTGTGATTCTGTGGTGCGGGCGCCAATCGCTGCCCATGTCCAAAGATCAGAGTGATACTGAGGGGAGATGGGGTCTAATGCCTCTGTGGCCAAAGGCAGGCCAAGTTCTGCCAGTTCAAGCATTAGTTCACGACCAATGGTGAGACCTTTCTCCATATCAAAGGTATCATTCATATGAGGATCATTGATTAAACCTTTCCAACCAACGGTTGTGCGTGGCTTCTCAAAATAAACACGCATCACGATATACAAAGAATCTTTTAGCTCTTCAGCTAATTTGACTAAGCGCTTGCCATACTCGATTGCCGCTTTAGGGTCATGGATAGAGCAGGGGCCAACTACAACAAATAATCGATGGTCAGTACCATCCAATATATTTTGTATTACTCGGCGTGATTCCAATACAGCTGCAGTGATTTTATCGTTTGCCGGTAGTTGCGCTTTTAAATCTTCGGGTGTGGTAAGAACCTTTTGGCTCTCAATATTTAGGTCTTCGACGCGTTGGTTAATCATAATCGTTTTCTAACTTGCTAATGGCGTTATAATAGGACTTTATAGGTTATTTAAATCTCTACACACTGGTTAAAATAATAGGGTGCAAAAGATGTCCTATAGTAACATTATGTATTCAATTTTTAATGGGTTAAATCAAGAGTTTTTTGCATGAATAGCTATTTTCGATCTTTTTTGCCCATATTATGCTGTTGTTTGAGCTTTTTTATTACTTCAGCAAATGCTAACCAATTATTTGCCACCGAGCAGCATCCTCTAGCTGCCGACAAGGCCTTTGCTTTAGATAAGCAAATTACAGCCAATAAAATGGTATTGGTATGGACTATAGCCAATGACTACTACCTATATCAGGATAAATTACGTCTGGTAATTGATGACCGTGATATTACCTCAGCTTTGGTTTTACCTGCAGCCACCCCTAAATTAGATCCCTTATTCGGCGATACGGAAGTTTACTATAACCAACTGTCACTCCAAATCGCATTACCCAACGTGGCTAATAAAGTTTTAAATTTAACTTATCAAGGCTGTTGGGAAGGCGGGGTATGTTATCCTCCACAACAGACGCAAATTAATTTGCCCGTTGCTACCGTTGATGGTCAGCCACTTTCTAGTTATGGGACGACAGGTATTAATACCTCTAACCAAGGTGTTTATGGAACTGATGCAAATTGGTTTACCCAACAGCTAGCGCAAGCTAATTTAATGGCATTAGTAGTGGTTTTTTTCTTAGCTGGGTTCGGTTTAGCACTAACGCCATGTGTGCTGCCAATGGTACCAATTTTATCTAATCTTATCGTCGGCATCACACCCAAACCCAGCGCCGGTAAAAGTTTTCTGCTGTCCCTAACATATGTGTTAGCTATGGCCATTACTTATAGTTTAGTTGGTGTTATGGCTGGTCTCAGTGGGGCAAATCTGCAAATAGCCCTGCAACATCCTATTATTATCGCCATCATGGTGTTGCTGTTTTTGGTGTTTGCCGCTGCTATGTTTGATTGGATTACTATCCAAATGCCTGTGGGTCTGCAAAATCGTCTTAATCAACTAAGTCAGCAACAAGCTAGTGGCCACTATTTTGGGGTCGGTATTATTGGTGTGATTTCTGCTCTAGTGGTTGGCCCTTGTGTGGCAGCACCGCTGGCTGGTGCACTGTTATATATAGGCCAGACAGGTGACCCCTATACGGGTGGTTTAGGGCTATTTGCCCTCGGAATGGGTATGGGTGTACCTTTGTTACTAGTGGGTACCTCAGCTGGGCAATTTTTACCCAAAGCGGGTGCTTGGATGAACCGTGTAAAATATGTTTTTGGCTTCCTAATGCTGTATTTGGCAATTTGGATGTTAGATCGTATTTTGCCAATAGCCACGGTGCCTTTAGTTGCCACACTTACCTTAATCGCCAGCCTTTTATTATGGCAAGTCCCTCGCTGGCAACCTCCCATTCAGCATATATTGGGTCGGGTTTTCGTCTATGGCCTAGGGTTATTGATGACTGGCTATAGTATTGCTCTGTTTGTTTCTATATTGCTTGGCCAAGCAAGTCTATTACAGCCATTAAAACCGTTATCTACTCAAACTACACAAGTGGCATCTAGCTCTACTATGGTTAAGGTAAAAGCGGATCAAATACCTAATTTGCTGGTGCTTGCTGCGGCTGACAAAAAACCAGTAATGCTAGATTTCTACGCAGATTGGTGTGTTTCGTGTAAAGAGTTGGATAGCTTTGTGTTTACTGATAATAGCGTCAGAAAAGCGCTACAAGACTTTGCTGTAATTAAAGTTGATGTAACCGATAATTCTGAACTAGATCAGACCCTAATGCAGAAATACAATATTGTTGGGCCTCCAGGACTAGTCTTCTTTGATAAACAAGGCGCATGGCTGTCTTCTAGTACTGTAGTTGGCGTCCCAAATACCTCAGATTTTGCTCAATTGTTGACGACTATAGCTGCTCAATAACACAGTAGGCTATCTATTTTCTATATACTTTTTTGGAATATATGTTAGTATTTATATAACTAATATAATTATCTGCAGGTGTTCCATGAAGTTACAGCAACTAAGATATATTTGTGAAGTAGCCAAACATGATCTCAATGTATCCGCTACGGCGCAGAGTTTATTTACCTCCCAGCCAGGTATTAGTAAGCAAGTGCGCTTGTTAGAAGATGAGTTGGGTGTGCAAATTTTCTCTCGTAGTGGCAAGCACTTAACTCATATTACCCCAGCAGGTAAGAAAATCTTAGCAGAAGCTGAAGCAATTATGCTGAAAGTAGATGGTATCAAGCGCACTGCACAAGAGTTTCGTGATGAGCGCAAGGGTAGCTTATCCCTAGCGACAACCCATACCCAAGCCCGCTATGCCTTACCTAAAGTTATTAATACTTTTATTGGCCAATACCCAGATGTGGCCTTACAAATGCAGCAGGGTACACCTAAGCAGATAGCTGAGCAGGCAGCAAATGGTGATGTTGATTTTGCCATTGCCACAGAAGCAATTGAGCATTTTAGTGATTTGGTTATGATGCCTTGTTTTCATTGGAACCGCAGTATTGTGGTCCCTAAAGATCACCCTCTAGCTTCGATTTCTGAATTAACCTTAGAGGATGTGGCTAGCTACCCAATTGTTACCTATACCTTTGGCTTTACTGGCCGTTCAAAACTTGATGATGCATTTAATAATGCTGGTTTAGAGCCTCATGTGGTGTTTACTGCAGTTGATTCAGATGTGATCAAAGCCTATGTTAGATTAGGCCTTGGCATTGGTATTATTGCTTCCATGGCCTTTGAGGATGATTTAGATCAAGATTTAGTACGTTTGGATGCTAGTCATTTGTTTAAACATAGTACCACGAATATCGGCTTTCGCCGTGGTACTTTGTTACGTGGCTTTATGTATGATTTTATTGAAAGCTTCTCGCCAAATCTGACCCGTGAACGTGTAGATGCGGCAATGGCTACTGCAAATGCCCAAGAGCTGGCGGAATTATTTGCCAACGAAGATTTACCTTTACGCTAAGCCCACGCTGAGGTAATTAGCCTGCCAAAGGCTTACTGCCTTTGGCTAGGTAAACCTTGTAAGAGATTATTGACCTTATCAAAGGTTTCTTGATACTCAGCTGCACAATCTGAATCAGCGACAATACCTCCACCGGCCCAACAATAAATGGTGCCTTCACTATCATCACTAGCACTGGTAACTAAAGTCCGAATAAGAATATTGGTATCCATGGTGCCATGGCAACTGATATAACCAATTGAGCCGGTATAGGCATTGCGGCGGTGAGGTTCCAGCTCTTCAATAATTTCCATAGCACGAATCTTAGGCGCCCCGGTAATAGACCCACCAGGGAAAGCTCCCTTAAGTAATGCAATTATTTTGTCTTTGCTTGCTAAGCGACCTTTTACAGTTGTCACCATATGATGCACATTACTGTAGCTTTCAATGGCAAATATATCGGGGACTTTTACACTACCTGGAAGGCAATGTTTATTAATATCATTGCGCAGTAAGTCAACAATCATCAAGTTTTCAGCTCGGTCTTTTGGGCTAGCTATAAGCTCATCGCGGAGGGCATTATCTTTATCAACGTTAGTACCTCTGGGGCGAGTACCTTTGATAGGCCGGGTTTCTACAACTAGATCCTTAACCTGTAAAAAGCGTTCTGGTGAAAGGCTTAGTACACTTCCAGAATCCGTTTCTAGATAGGCACTAAAGGGCGTTGGGGCGCATGTACGCAGGGCTTTAAAAGCTTGCCATGGATGGCCTTTATAACGGCTCTCAAAACGTTGTGCAAGACAGACCTGATAACAATCGCCAGCATAAATATAATCAATGACTTGCTGAAATTTTTGTTCATATTCTTGTGTCGTCATATTACTGCTAAAGCCATTTAACAATGTAAATGATGCGTCATTCGTTTTAACACTAGTTTGTAATTGCTCAAGAACTTTTTTGCTTTCTACATCATCAAGTTGGCTAACTAGCCAGCAGGCTTGGTGTTTATGGTCACAAATAACGGCCCATGGATATATGCCTACCCATAGATCAGGCAAGTCGATATCTTGGGTGGCTATATTTGGCATAGTTTCAAGTGTACGGCCGAAGTCATAACCGAATAGACCAGCTACACCACCATAAAAAGGTAATTCTGGTGTATTACTATCGGGGCCATTAAAATCTTGCAGCTGTTCAGCTATAAGGCTAAAAGCATCTTGAGCACAATCTTTAAAGCCATGACCGGTATCCAAATAACAGTTACCGTCAGTAACTTTTATCAGTGCTTTAGGGTTTGCCATCATCAAATCATAACGGCCAAAATCACCAGCACGTTGATTTGAATCTAATAATAGTGGCCATTGCAGATGACGAATACGCTCAAAATAATGGCTTGCATCACGGATATAAGGCAGGGAGATTATTTGCACAAGATTTTAATCTAAGGGCTGGTAGTAAGATTATTTTACTCCTTAGCAATTAAGGTGAATAGAGTCAGCATATTTATTTTTTATACCTTTTGAAATCTTTACAAATTGCTTACTGCAATAACTGTAGTTATAAAAAGCATACACAGCTTTGATCATGGTAATAGATAGTGGCACTAAATATGTATATGCAAGCTGACACTGCCGCTAAGTGAGCTGTCAGCGTATAATAGAGTTATGAAAGATGCAGAAACTTTTTCAATCGTTATACAAGCGCCACAAACAGCCGTTGATGCTTTATTGAGTATTACTGTGTTATCACGTACCACCATCAAAGATGCCATGCAAAAAGGGGCAGTGTGGGTGCAACGTGGCAAACAAACGCAGCGTATAAGACGTCAGGATCGGTTATTACAAAGCCAAGATACCTTATTTTTGTATTATAACCCTCAAGTGCTTGGGCAAACTTGTCCAGCCGCTATTTTGCTGGCTGATGAAGGTGAGTTTAGCGTTTGGTATAAACCCAGTGGTATGCTTAGCCAAGGGTCACGCTGGAGTGATCACTGTACGATAAATCGCTATGTAGAAGGGCATATAAGCCCGCCTAGAACGGCTTTTATAGTCAACCGTCTAGATCGTGCTGCGCAAGGTTTAATGTTGATAGCCCACAGTAAAGCTATGGCTCGCTTTTTAAGTAGTTTGTTTGCTGATCATAAAATATATAAGGCTTACATAGCAAAAGTGACTGGTCATATTGAGTTACCAATTACATGTAACCTTGATGTTGATAACAAGCCAGCACTAAGTCATATTCAGCCCTTAGCTAATAGTGCTAAACATAGCTTAGTCCGTGTGGAAATCGAAACTGGCCGAAAGCATCAGATCCGTAATCATCTTGCTAGTTTAGGTTTGCCTATTGTTGGTGACCGTTTATACCACCCTGGTCCTTATGAGGAAGACCTAGCCTTAGCTTGCAGTGAGTTGGCTTGGACAGATGACAAGGGCTTAGAAAGACGCTATATACTGCCAAAGCATCTTGCTATTTGCCTTGATTAACCTTGTTAGCCTTAATTAGGCGTTAGGTAAGAGGGTATTCCCTGTTGATCAGGTAATTACTCATCATCAAAGTAAATCCAACCTTGATTATGTAATACCAAAAATAAAGCTTCACTGGTCTCATGAGCAATTAATGGCGCCAAGTCCTCAACGGCTATAACCAAACTATTTGCTAGGGCCATGGCCAATTCTGTTGCTTGCGGTGGACAAGGTATCGCTTCACCTTGAATAAAAAGTGTTAATCCACCTTCACCTTGCCAAGTGTAAGCAATGCGCACGCCTTCAGATACTCTAATAACACCGTATTTGTCCGCTAAAATATTGGCTAGTTCTGAGCTATCCATAGCTTCTTCAGATATGTCGAGAGCTGGGTTTTTGGGCTCAGTAGTCATACTGCCAAACCACTGAGCTAGATTTTCATCGGTTAATTGTTGCTCGATAATATGGCGTAAATTAGCAATATCATTAGCCGAAATTTCCCCCGGAAGCTGGGCTTCGGAGCTATTACGTAAACGTTGGTCTGGACTTAATTGTTGGCCAATATAATCAGCAAAGCCACCAATCACATCACCAAATGAAGGCGCCCGACAACCAACGGAATAAGTCATGCTGTTATCTGTAAGGGCGACACCTCTATGGGCAACTAAGGGCGGTAAATAAAGCATATCACCGGGTTCCAGATCAAATGCTTCAATGGTCTCGAAGTCTAGTAATAGGCTAAGGTCGTTATGCTCAGCAAGTGGACTTGTACTACTGCAAGCTTGACCTATTTCCCAGCGTCTGCGGCCTTCGCCTTGGATTAAAAACACATCATAGCGATCAAAATGGGCGCCTACACCAGCGCCTGACGTGGCATAACTGATCATAATGTCGTCATAGCGCCAGGCAGGGATAAATCGGAACTTACTGGCAAAATCAAATACCGCAGGAACATATTGGTCGACACCTTGTACTAGCAGTGTCCATGGATAATCCCTTTGCTTAGCAAAGTCTGCTTCTTGCATAGGGCCATGCTGCAACCGCCAATCAGAAATATCGCCTTGGTTTTCTATAAGACGCGACTCGACTTCTGCTTCTAAACTTAACCCAGCCAGTTCATCAGCGGCAATAAGTGGCGCTAAATCAGGCAACGCATTGCGAATACATATTGGCTTTTGCTGCCAATATTCCTTAACAAAGGTATCAATAGATAATTGCCCAAAGTGAGTTAAAGGTTGCAACATGGACTAAACTCTCCTGCAAAGAATAACGCACGTATGATCACATTAATGGTAACAGGATCGATACGTGCGTTAATTTCTAACTAACCATTAATTGGCTAGGTTTAGATAGACTTGGCTTGCTCCACAGCATTACCAATATAACTAGCTGGTGATAAAGCTTTTAGGCTATCTTTAGCTTCTTGAGGCATATCCAAGCCATCAATAAACGCAGCAATAGTAGCGGCATCAATATCTTTACCACGAGTTAGCTCTTTAAGCTTCTCGTATGGCTTTTCAATGCCATAACGACGCATCACCGTTTGAATAGGTTCGGCTAGTACCTCCCAAGCATTATCAAGATCTTCAGCCAAACGCTGACTATTGATTTCTAGTTTGCTAATGCCTTTTAAGGTGGCTTGATAAGCAATCATACTGTGGGCTAAACCAACGCCTAAATTACGCAATACCGTGGAATCAGTTAAATCACGTTGCCAGCGTGAAATAGGCAGTTTGGCTGCCAAATGTTGCATTATGGCATTGGCAATACCTAAGTTACCCTCAGAGTTTTCAAAATCAATTGGGTTAACTTTATGGGGCATAGTGGAAGAACCAATTTCACCAGCCACGGTTTTTTGTTTAAAGAAGCCCATGGAAATATAACCCCAGACATCACGATCAAAGTCGATCAAGATAGTGTTATAACGGGCTATGGCATCATATAGCTCAGCTATATAATCATGGGGTTCGATCTGCGTGGTATAGGGGTTCCATGTTAAGTCCAAACTTTCCACAAACTGCTTCGCAAATGCTTGCCAGTCAATCTCTGGGTAGGCGCTAATATGGGCATTATAATTCCCCACAGCACCATTAATCTTGCCCAGTAATTCCACCGCTTCAATCTGTTTAATTTGCCGCTCCAGTCGTGCGGCAACATTAGCCATTTCTTTACCCATAGTAGAAGGCGAGGCCGTTTGACCATGGGTACGGGACAGCATGGGGTGGTCTTGGTAAGTGTGGGCTAATTGCTTGATTTGCGCTAATACTTCCTGCATCTCTGGCAGCATTACAAATTCCAGACCTTGCTTGAGCATCAAGGCGTGGGATAGGTTGTTTATATCTTCTGAGGTACAGGCAAAATGAACGTATTCACTGATGGCTTCCAATTCACTATTACCTGCAAATTGTTGCTTAATATAGTATTCAACAGCTTTAACATCATGGTTGGTAGTGGCTTCAATGTCTTTAACCAAAGTCGCCTGAGATTCGTCAAAGTTATTGATAATATCATCTAATACCTTATTGGCAGCATCACTTAGGGTAGCCACTTCTTTGATATAAGGGTTAGCTGCCAACTGTTGTAACCAACGGATTTCAACAATGACCCGTGAGTTAATCAGTCCATATTCACTAAAATATGGGCGCAGGGCGTGAGTTTTAGTGCCATAGCGACCATCGACGGGAGATAGGGCAGATAGAGCAGACAATTCCATAATAATGGGTCCTAATTGATCATTGATGTGAAAGATTTAAAAGGGTTTTTAACTGTTGTTCAAGTTTTTGTTTACCGAACAAAAACTGCCAGCGCCGGCCACCTACTTGGCGCCAGAGTATGGCGCTACGGATGCCTGCTAATAATAAACTGCGAACACGATTAGCATTGGCCGCCTGTTGTAAGTAAATTGGGTTGCCTGTGACCTGAATGCGAAAGCGGTACTGGCTTAAGTTACTGGTATATATTTCCGCTAAACTGGCTGTAACATTAGCATGTTCAATACCATAGAGCTCTATTTGTTGCGCTGATCGCTCTAATTGTTGGGCCACAGCGCTTAATTGGCCAGGCGACTTACTTAATTTGGTTTGCAGATGCAGTATGCCAATAATATAACGAGTAAGTTCAGCTACCGGCGCTGTTTGATCTTGCTGGGTGATAGCTAATAAAGTTTCCAGCCCCAAACGTAGGTTTTGCAAACATTCATTACCACCATAAATATCACTAATATGTGCTGGATCAGTGACAAATAACGATTGCCAGCAGACAATACTTTTCGCTTCGTCTAGCTGTCCTGTATTGGCTACCTCATGCACTAGGCGAGCGGCCTGTGCCATCCCAGACAGAGCTAATATACGTTGCTGTATTGGGTCTCTAAAGGCCACTGATTGCACACTAGTCAATGATACCCCCTCCCAGACAGATATCGTCTGTATAGAAGACAATAGATTGGCCCGGTGTTACGGCGCGTTGCGGTTCTGCAAACTCAACTTTATAGGTGTCAGCAGCAATGGTTGTTAACGTACAAGCCTGGTCAGCCTGACGATAGCGAATTTTGGCCTTTAATTGGGTTGGTAATGTGGGGCCTTGGCCATCAATCCAATGTACTTGCTGACAAGTTAAAACAGACTTAAATAACAGTGGATGCTGTTTACCTTGGACAACCAGTAAGCGGTTATTATCGAGGTCTTTGTGGGCCACGTACCATGGTGATTCATTATAGTCAGCCAAACCACCAATGCCGAGCCCCTGACGTTGGCCAATTGTGTGGTACATAAGGCCTTGATGCTGGCCAATAATATCGCCATCTTCGGTAACAATATCACCTGGTTGAGCAGGCAAATATTGCTGGAGAAAATCTTTAAAACGACGTTCGCCAATAAAACATATGCCGGTGCTGTCTTTTTTACTATGGGTAACCAAACCATGCGCTTCCGCCAAAGCCCTTACTTGCGGCTTTTCTATGGCTCCAACAGGGAATAAAGTCATACCTAGTTCTTTAGCACCAACGGCATGGAGAAAATAACTTTGATCTTTGTTGCCATCCAAGCCTTTTACTAATTGGGCTTGCTCTTGGTTGCCATGTCGCTGCACATAATGGCCAGTGGCTATATAGTCAGCGCCCAGAGTAATGGCATATTCTAAAAAGGCTTTAAATTTAATCTCGCGGTTGCATAAAATATCAGGATTAGGTGTGCGACCAGCTTGGTATTCAGCTAAGAAATGTTCAAATACATTGTCCCAATATTCGGCAGCAAAATTAGCTGCATGGAGCTTAATACCCAATTTATTACATACCGCTTGGGCATCGGCAAGATCTTCTTTAGCCGTGCAATATTCCGTGCCATCATCTTCGTCCCAGTTCTTCATGAATAGGCCTTCAACGTGGTATCCTTGCTGTAATAACAGCAAAGCCGAGACCGAAGAGTCAACGCCGCCGGACATGCCGACGATTACCCGTGTGGAAGCATTTTGGTTCATGATAAGGGGTCGTAATAGGTTCTGTTAAAGGCACGAAAAGCAAGTAAATTCAGACCCACTATTTTACCAAAAACGGGTATTTTTAGCCAGCCCAGATAGCCCTTTGAGGCCAACACAAATAGGAATAGTTGATAAAAGAATGTTAAACAACAATGATTTTATAAGCGTGCAAGAAGCTGACTTTGATGTTGGCCAGCATTATGCCCATTTAACTACTGTAAAGCCGGGGGATACGGGTGCCGTGGTTTTATTTAGTGGGTTGGTAAGAGACCTTCAGGATGCAAAGATTGCGGCCATGGAGCTTGAATACTACCCAGGTATGACAGAAGCGAGTTTACAGAAAATTGTGCTCCAAGCCCGTGACAAGTGGCCTTTAATTAGTGTGCGTTTAGTGCACCGTTATGGTCAGTTGCAACGTCATGATCAAATTGTACTTGTTGGTGTCGCAGCGGGGCACAGACAAGATGCTTTTGCAGCTTGTGAATTTATTATGGATTACCTAAAACAGGATGCTCCTTTTTGGAAAGCAGAAATAACCGCCGCTGGAGAAAAGCGTTGGGTTGATGCTAAACAATCTGATCAACAGGCGCATAAACGCTGGGTTTAAGGTTTGTCTAAGCTTTTATAGGCTTATTTAGGTTTAGCAGATGCCGGCCGTCTCGATCTTTGGCCTTTAGTTACCGGTTTAACCTGTTTCGGTAGATGTAACTGGTCATAATGTCTTTCACCCGGTTGCAAATTATCCAGCCGCCAATGACCAATGGCGACTCTGACTAAACGTAAAGTGGGCAGTTCAACGGCGGCTGTCATTCGTCTAACTTGACGATTACGACCTTCACTAATCGTCAAACTCAACCAACTAGTGGCAATGTTTTTCCTTTCCCGAATGGGTGGGTTCCGTGGCCATAGTGAGTTTTGCACTTGTTCTTCAGCAAGTAGTTTAACTTTAGCAGGTTTGGTCCAGCCATCTTTTAATTCGACCCCTGATTGCAGTGCCTTAATTTGTGCTTGGCTTGGAGTACCTTCAACTTGCACCCAATAGGTTTTTGGCATTTTATAGCGCGGATTGGCAATATGTTGTTGTACCTTGCCATCATTAGTAAGTAGTAATAAGCCCTCGGAATCATAATCTAAACGACCAGCTGCATAATAACCTTGGTCGTCGATAAAANCCGCTAAAGTAGCTCGTTCTTGCTCATCGGTAAATTGCGATAGTACACGAAAAGGTTTATTAAAAATTATAATATTGGGCACTG
The DNA here is from genome assembly GCA_002686055.1 of Oceanospirillaceae bacterium. Classification (GTDB taxonomy): domain Bacteria; phylum Pseudomonadota; class Gammaproteobacteria; order Pseudomonadales; family Balneatricaceae; genus Njordibacter. Next base: position 77,169 of record NYZU01000001.1, read on the forward strand.
GCTGTCTCAGATGGCGAAGCAAAACCTAATTATGCCTAACTTTAGGCACTGAATCACCTCTCAAACTAATAGGTGGTATTGGTAATTCTGTTACTTAACACTATAAATTTAATGGCATACAAAATAGATTTCCCAAATGATTATGGTAGTAATGCAAGCTAGGTTTATTAAAGTTTGGTAAAGATCAAAGAAATTTCTATAGACGCTAGAAAATTTCACTCATCACCCCAATAAACTGTGATATAAATTATTTACAGTGTTATCTACATGAGCGACAAAATGCGCAACAGTCAGGATGTACCCGAGGACAATCATGGTATCGAGGTGTTGGAACGCAGTGAACAGCAGCTGCAACCGCCATCCATGTATAAAGTGATTTTATTAAACGATGATTACACGCCAATGGAGTTTGTTATTGATGTGTTAATTCGTTTCTTTCGCCATAATGAAGAGCAAGCAACACAAATAATGCTTGCTGTGCACACCCAAGGCAAAGGGGTATGTGGCATTTATAGTAAAGATGTAGCAGAAACAAAATCAGCGCAGGTCAATCAGTACTCACGCCAACACAAGCACCCTTTACTTTGTGAAGTAGAACCGCTGGAGGATTAACTATGTTAGATCGTGAACTAGAAAAAACTTTATCGGAAGCATTTAATCAAGCCAGCCATAATCGACATGAATTTATTACTGTTGAGCATCTATTACTGGCCCTATTGGATAATACTGCTGCCCTTGAAGTATTAACATCTTGCGAAGCAGATGTAGCTAATTTGCGCCTTAAGTTAGAAGTATTTATTACAGAGACAACGCCATTGTTACCAGCCGATGTGACGGAAGTTGATGTACAGCCCACCCTAGGTTTTCAACGGGTTCTGCAGCGGGCTGTATTTCATGTGCAATCCTCTGGGCGCATGGAAGTTAGTGGTGCCAATGTCTTAGTAGCTATATTTAGTGAAACAGAAAGTCAGGCTGTATATGCACTGCANAATGCCAATATAGAGCGTGTGGATGCGGTAAACTTTATTTCCCATGGGGTTACTAAAGAAGAAAATCTGGCCATTGAAAATGATAGTGATGAAAGTGAAGCCAAAGCTGGTGGCCTGCTTAAATATACTGTACACCTTAACGCTGAGGTGCAGGCCAATCGCATAGATCCTTTGATTGGCCGGCAACAAGAAATTGAGCGTTTGGTACAAGTATTGTGTCGGCGACGGAAAAACAACCCCTTGCTTGTCGGTGATGCCGGGGTGGGTAAAACAGCCATTGCAGAAGGCCTTGCTTATCGTATTGAACAAGGCAATGTGCCAGCAGTTATGGCTAATGCGCAAGTCTATTCTTTAGATATGGGCACCCTGTTAGCGGGTACTAAGTATCGAGGTGACTTTGAAAAGCGTCTCAAAGAGTTACTTAGTGATATTGAAAAACAACCCCATGCCATCTTATTTATCGATGAAATCCATACAATTATTGGTGCAGGCTCAACCTCCGGTGGCTCTATGGATGCCTCTAACTTACTTAAGCCCATGCTAAGTTCAGGTAAGTTACATTGTATTGGATCAACCACCTTTACAGAATTCCGTGGAATTTTTGAAAAAGACCATGCCTTGGCGCGTCGTTTCCAAAAAATTGATGTTGAAGAACCTAGTGTTAGTGATACACAAGCCATCTTACGTGGACTTATTTCACGTTTTGAAAGCCATCACCAAGTGAGCTATGAAACTGAGGCCGTGGATGCTGCCGCTGAATTAGCTGAACGTTATATTACGGATAAAAAATTACCTGATAAGGCCATTGATGTCATAGACGAAGCGGGTGCCTATCAGCAACTGTTACCAGAAGATAAGCGTGTCACTAGTATCGGTGTTAAGGAAGTAGAGACCGTGGTGGCTAAGATTGCACGTATTCCCGCTAAGAGTGTGTCGGCAACGGATAAAGAGCAGTTGTCGAATTTAGAAACTAATCTAAAACGCGTGGTATTTGGCCAAGATACGGCTATTTCTACTCTGGCTAATGCGATTAAATTATCCCGTGCTGGCCTCGGCGCAGAAAACAAGCCTGTTGGTAGCTTCTTGTTTTCTGGTCCAACTGGGGTAGGCAAGACCGAAGTCACCATTCAGCTAGCCCGTATTATGGGCATGGAGCTAGTGCGCTTTGATATGTCTGAATATATGGAACGCCATACTGTTTCTCGCCTAATTGGTGCGCCTCCAGGTTATGTTGGCTTTGATCAAGGTGGTCTGCTAACAGAAGCGGTTACCCAGAACCCTCATTGTGTATTACTGCTAGATGAAATTGAAAAGGCCCATCCGGAAGTGTTTAATATCCTCTTGCAGGTTATGGATAATGGTACCTTAACGGATAACAATGGCCGTGCAACAGACTTCCGCAATGTTGTCTTAGTGATGACCACCAACGCTGGGGCAGAGGCCATGAGCCGCAGTTCTATTGGCTTTACCAAGCAAGATCACACTACGGATGGTATGGAAGCCCTGAAAAAGCTATTTAGCCCTGAGTTCCGCAACCGCCTAGATGATATTATTCAATTTGGTAAGTTACCTGAATCCGTTATTCTGGGTGTTGTCGATAAGTTCTTAGAACAGCTACAAGTGCAATTGGATGATAAACAAATTCATATGCAGGTTAGTCAAGCTGCCCGTGAATGGTTTGCTAAGCGTGGCTATGATGCCGATATGGGTGCACGGCCTATGGCGCGTTTAATCCAACAGGAACTGAAAAAACCGATGGCGGAAATACTATTATTTGGTGAACTAGCTGATGTGGGTGGGGTATTAAAAGTGGATGTTGATCCTGAAACCGACGCTATCTCATTGCAGGCTGAGCCAGCCAAACCACAAGTTAAGTTATTAGATCCAGCTTAATTGTTTAAATTCAAGCACACAAAAACCGGGGTTAAGAAATACTTAGCCCCGGAAATATTTAAAATCAATGGCTTAGCGAGCGCGGAAGGTAATACGACCCTTGGTTAGGTCATAGGGTGTCATTTCTACCTTAACTTTGTCGCCAGTTAAAATACGAATATAGTGCTTACGCATTTTGCCGGAAATATGAGCTGTTACAATATGCCCATTTTCCAACTCTACACGAAACATAGTATTGGGAAGGGTTTCTACAATAGTGCCTTCCATTTCAATTTGGTCTTCTTTAGCCATTAAAGCCTCAAAAAAGTGAAAATTAGATCGATTAAAGCGCGCTAGTTTGCCCGAAATTGGGACAGATTGCAAAACTCAGTGATCTATACGGATAAATCTTTCTTCATAGGCTGCCACTCTAGTCCGGTAAAGCGTTCAAGGGGTTGATAATGCGCTTTATAGCTCATTTTTTGGCAGTCACGGATCCAATAACCAAGATACACATAGGGCAGATTTTGTTTCTGCGCCCAGTAAATTAGCCATAAAATAGATAATTTACCCAGACTCCGGGCCTCTTCAGCGGGATCATAAAAAGTATAAATGGCTGAAATGGCATCAGGAAGCAAGTCGACAACAGCTACCCCAACCAGACGTTGGTCTTTTTTAAAGCACAGAAAATAACTATTCACCTTATCCGGTGGTCGACATAAAAAGCCATCAAATTGCTGTTCTGAGGGAGGATACATATCACCATCTGCATGGCGACAATTAATATATTGCTCATACAGAGCGTAATACTCTGGGGTGTTTTCTACGGCACACCATGTAACTGTTAAATCTTGGTTTCGATTAAACACTCTGCGCTGATTTTTTGAGGCTTTAAAACCAGCAACATCAACCCTTACCGCTTGGCAAGCCTGACAATTATCACACCATGGCCGATAAAGGTGAGCACCACTACGGCGAAAACCAAGTAGATTTAATTGCGTATATAAATCCGTATCAATAGTTTGTTCTGGATGTAAAAAGATGGACCTAGATTCTCGCTCTGGCAAATAACTACAAGGCGAGGTAGGGGTATTAAGAAATACCAATTGATTAAGGGACTTAGCATCCATCATTGAAGCCTATTTTTTATTCCAATAACTGTCTAAACCATAAAGGGCATTGTTACTTAAATAGTTTTCAAACGCTGTCTTTGATATTGCTTCAGCACCTAGGCTGGCCAAATGATCAGTAGGTAACTGACAATCAATTAAGTCAAATTGCCATGTTTGCAACCATTGTGCAAGGGCTATAAAGGCGAGTTTGGAGGTATTGCTGCGATGACTAAACATCGATTCACCACAAAATATCTTGCCAATGGCTACACCATAAAGGCCGCCAACAAGATTGGCTTGATCCCACACTTCAATACTATGGGCATAACCCGCCTCAAATAGTCTTTTATAGGCTATTTGCATTGCCGGCACTATCCAAGTGGCCTGTTGATCTAATTGAGTGCTTCTGGGCGTATCGGCACAGTGTTTAACAACTCGTTCAAAGGCTTGATCAAAGGTAATTTGATATCGTTTCTGGCGCATTAATTTGGCCATACTTTTTGATATTTGTACCTTTTCTGGTTGTAAAACCATGCGTGGTGTTGGTGCCCACCACAATATTGGATCACCTTCACCAAACCAAGGAAATATGCCACTTTGGTATGCATTTAATAAGCGTGGTACGGATAAATCACCGCCCACAGCCAGTAAACCTGCTGGATCGCTTAGTGCCTCACTAAGTGGTGGGAAGTGAATATTATCCGTTGCTAATTGATGGAGCATGATAAATTTAAGGATATTTACGGGACAAAACATAGTATATCGTCATTTCCCTGTTGTTAACTATGATTGACTTAAATTAACCGGCCTTGGCAAGGCAAAAAAATTGGTTTTTTTTGGAATTTTTCCATTAAATTAGGTATCTATCACTATGGATGTGTATAATTTCAATGGTTACTTTATAACTTAAGTAGGGCTAGTATTTACTAGAACGGCGATTGTTAAGCCTATCTATGCAAAGACAAAATAAATAAAGGGATACATTTGTGGCAAAGGTGAAAACCGCGTTTACTATTGAGGCACTTTATCAACGTTATAGCTGGTATGGCTTTCGGCTTTTAGGTTTAGCTATCGGTGCCTATTTATTACTTGTCCTTAGCAGCTATGATCCCTTGGATCCAAGTTTTTCCAAAGCTAGTGATACGCCGGATGTAAATAATCTGGGTGGATATATTGGTTCCGGACTTGCCAGTGTTTTATTACTTTTATTTGGTCTGGTTGCGTTTATCATCCCACTGGTTTTAATTGCTAGTAATCTTCTACAAATACTCGATATAGGTAATAGTCAAAATCATGACACCCTGTACAAATTAATCGCTCTCATTGTTACTTTGCTGGGGGCAAGCACCCTAGTTGCCATTCATCTAGACAATAGTGGCTTACTTTACCCTGAAGGCAGCGGTGGGGTGGTTGGTGCTAATTTTGCCCAACCACTGGTGCAAGCCCTTGGGCTTATTGGGGCTAACCTATTATTACTTACTGTTACTTTTCTCGCCCTAACTCATTTATTAAATATTAATTGGGGGCAAATCACCGAGGGCACAGGACGTTATTTAGAAAATGCTCTTGTAGCAGGCTGGCAAGGCTTATTTAAAGATCAAGATAAACCGCCAGCAACAACGAGAAAAATTACTACAGCTACACCAAAACAATCTGCCAAACCAGGTTTGTTTTCTCGTTGGGGTAACGCAATAAACCAAGCTTGGCAAAAAATGTGGCAACCTAAACCCAGCAACGAAGACGCCATGAAAAATGTGAAAGTGGGCCGCACTGCTGAATTATTTGGCCAAGCTGATGAGCAGCAAATTAGTGATAATGATGTGGCATCTGCTTTAGCGAAAAAGCCCAAGCCAGTGGCTAAAAAACCAAAACCTGCAGCGACCAATAAGCCAGCCAAAGCCACACCGAGTGTGGCAGATGGACCAGTCGCCTCTGTGGCCTCTGTAAATTCTGACAACGCCAAGCGTGATGTAAAAATTGTTCCCTTAGAAAAGACCCATAAACAGGATACAGGTGATTCTTCAGTTACTCAGGATGGCAAAGTTATAAAGCCTACTCAATGCCCATCTGTCAGTCTGTTAGATCCACCTGAAGCTAATTTAAGCCCTGGTGTTAGTAAAGAAGAACTGGCTCAGTTAAGTGAACTTTTAGAAGCCAAGTTAATGGACTTTGGGGTGATTGCGGAAGTAGTTGAAGTCAACCCAGGCCCCGTAATAACACGTTTTGAAATACAACCAGCACCCGGCACAAAAGTTAGTAAGATTAGTAATCTTGCAAAAGATTTAGCCCGTTCCATGGCGGTTATGAGTGTACGTGTAGTAGAAGTGATTGCCGGTAAGTCGGTAATTGGTATTGAGATACCCAATCAAAATCGTGAAATGGTGCGCATTAGTGAAGTTATTGGTAGTAAAACCTATCAGACCTCAAGTAGTCCATTAACCATGGGGTTAGGTAATGATATTGCCGGTAAGCCTGTGGTTGTCGACTTGGCTAAGATGCCCCATTTGCTGGTTGCTGGTACCACAGGTTCTGGTAAGTCTGTGGGTGTAAACGCCATGTTGATAAGCCTATTGCTTAAATCAACACCGGATCAGGTACGTTTATTATTAGTTGATCCAAAGATGCTGGAATTATCTATTTACGATGGTATTCCTCATCTATTGGCGCCAGTAATTACCGATATGAAAGAAGCCGCCGGAGGCTTACGCTGGTGTGTGGCTGAGATGGAACGCCGTTATCAAATAATGGCTTCCCAAGGGGTACGTAATATAGCGGGTTATAACACTAAGGTTACAAATGCCCGTCAAAAAGGCGAGTATATTCCTGACCCAACTTGGAAGCCTGATGAGCTGGCTGGAGAGAGTTTAGAAGATCGCCCTTGTTTAGAGGCTTTCCCCTATATAGTTGTGGTGGTCGATGAATTTGCCGATATGATGATGATTGTTGGCAAAAAAGTGGAAGAGCTTATTGCCCGTATAGCGCAAAAAGCAAGAGCCGCAGGTATCCATCTTATCTTAGCCACCCAAAGACCTTCCGTTGATGTTATTACGGGCTTAATTAAAGCGAATGTGCCAACCCGTATCGCTTTCCAAGTAAGCTCGAAAATTGATTCCCGTACTATACTGGATCAGGGTGGGGCAGAGAGTCTATTAGGCCATGGTGATATGTTGTATTTACCAGCCGGTAAAAGTGTCCCGGAACGTGTTCATGGTGCCTTTGTTAGTGATGACGAAGTCCATCGGGTAGTAGAAGATTGGAAACAGCTTGGCACCCCTGATTTTGTCGAAGCTATTATTGAAGGTGCCTACGATCAAGAGGGTGGCAGTAGCACAGCTTCGGGCGGTGATTACGAAGAAGAAATGGATCAGTTATATGATGAGGCCGTGGCTTTTGTGACTGAAACTCGACGGGCTTCTATTTCTTCAGTGCAACGCAAGTTTAAGATTGGCTATAATCGCGCAGCGCGCATGATTGAAGCAATGGAAGCCGCAGGAGTTATCACTAGTCAGGCACATAATGGTAGTCGTGAAGTATTAGCACCTCCGCCAGTAAGGGATTAATATGGTTTATTTATTTAAGCGGCTACAAGGTGTCACTATTGGCATTTTTGGCATGGCCTCACTGCTTTTTTCTATATCGTTATGGGCAGCCACACCAGCGCAACAGTTGACGCAATATTTAGGCAATTATTCCAGTTTACAAGCTGATTTTGTGCAGTATTTACTGGATGCCAGTGGCAGTCGTTTGCAAGAAACCCGTGGCCAAATGCAACTATTACAACCGAACAAGTTTTACTGGCAAACGGAAGATCCTTTTGCCCAAACTATTGTCAGTAATGGCCAAGAAGTCTGGATTTATGATCCCGATTTGGAACAAGTGACAGTGCAAATTCTGGACACTCGGGTAACCGCCACGCCGGCACTACTATTAAGCGGTGATCAGCAAATGATAGCCGAGCACTTTGAAGTGCAGGTAAATATTGGTAGTGATGGTATGCAGCAATTTGTGTTAGTACCCAAAGACCCAGAGAGCCTTTACGAGAGCATTAAATTGTATATTCTCGATGGCCAACTAAAGCAGATGCAATTAGTGGATACCTTGCAACAAAAAACCGCTATGAACTTTTTTAATCTGGTACAAGGTGCAGCTATTCCTGATCAGGTTTTTCAGTTTCAGATACCTGCTGATACTGACCTGATTGATATGCGTTAGGCCATGGCCATGCAAGATTTATTTGATACGCAACAAAACACCGGTTACCAGCCCCTTGCTGCCCGGATGCGCCCCCAAAATATCAGCGAATATGTTGGTCAAGCACATCTATTAGGGCCAGGAAAAAGCTTATCCCAAGTGGTTGCTGGTGGGCCATTACACTCCATGATTCTATGGGGGCCGCCAGGTGTAGGTAAAACCACTTTAGCGCGATTATTAAGTCAGGCCACTAATGTCCATTTTATTAATCTTTCTGCCGTGATGTCTGGGGTGAAAGATATTCGTGCCGCCGTTGAGGAGGCTCAGCAAATAAAGATACAGTCGGGTCGAAGTAGTCTGTTATTTGTTGATGAGGTGCATCGGTTTAATAAATCACAACAAGATGCCTTTCTGCCCTATGTAGAGGACGGAACCTTTATCTTTATTGGCGCTACTACCGAGAATCCAGCCTTTGAATTAAATAATGCCTTAATGTCTCGTGCCCGAGTATATATTCTAAAAAGTCTGCAAGCAGGAGATTTACTAGCATTATTAAACCGGACCCTAGCTGATAAAGATCGTGGCCTTGGCCATTTATCCCTGCAAATAGATGACAAAGTTGCTGGGTTAATTACCAGAGCAGCTGATGGTGATGCCCGACGACTTCTTAATATATTGGAAATTGCTAGTGATTTAGCCAATGACCAAGATGGTCAGTTATCTATCGACCTGTTAGCCGAAGTATTACAAACTAGCCCCAAACGTTACGATAAAGGTGGCGATATCTTTTACGATCAGATATCGGCCTTTCATAAATCAGTACGAGGCTCCGACCCTAATGCTAGTCTGTATTGGTTAGCACGTATGTTAGATGCCGGTTGTGACCCCTTGTATATTGCCCGTCGTCTACTGGCTATTGCCTCAGAGGATATTGGTAATGCTGATCCTAGAGCTCTTGAAGTTACTACCAATGCTTGGCTAGCCTTTGAGCGTTTAGGCCCCGCTGAGGGCAATAGAGCTATTGCCCATGCTGCCGTATATTGTGCCTGCGCGCCCAAAAGCAATGCTGTGCATATGGCCTTTAAAGCGGCTATGCAATTGGTACAAGATGAGCCTGGGTATGATGTACCTGAACACCTACGCAACGCACCAACCAAGCTAGCAAAAAGCATGGGACATGGTGCGGAGTATCGTTATGCCCATAATGAAGAACAGGCGTTTGCTGCTGGCGAATGTTATTTGCCTCCAGAATTAGCAGATTTGGAGCTCTATCAGCCCACTAATAGAGGCTTGGAAAGTAAAATCGCAGATAAGCTCGCTAGTTTGCAGCAATTAAACCAAGATAGCCCTACAAAGCGTTATAAATAGTGATCAACTAGGCTATAATCCTCGACGTATCACTAATAGAAATAAATAATGGTTGTGTTGTGAATACCCTTATATTTATCGCTTGTGGTGGCGCTGTAGGAGCCTTATTACGGTACTCTTTACAAGTTGCCATTCCTGCTGCTACAGGTAAATTGCCTGTAGCCATGTTACTAGCTAATGTACTTGGTTCATTAGCAATGGGTATTTTGTTTGTATTAATCCAAGAGAAAACCTTATTAGCAGAGTGGCTAAGACCCTTGCTAATGGTTGGTTTATTAGGCGCCTTTACAACCTTTTCTACATTTTCATTGGATACCATTCGCTTATTGGAAGCAGGACAGTTTACTGTTGCAGTAACCAATATATTATTAAGTGTGGTGTTATCCGTTGGTGCTGCCTATATCGGCATTACCATTACACGATTACTAAGCCAATAAAAAATTTTAACTACAGTTACCAGGAATCACTAATGCTGGACCCCAAACTTATTCGCAATAACGCCGCCCAAATAGCTGAGCAATTACTTATTAAAGGCTATGAATTAGACGTTGACCAATTGTCTGCCTTAGAAGCACAGCGTAAACAATTACAGATAGACACTGAAAATCTGCAAAGTGAGCGCAATAGCAAATCAAAGCAAATTGGTCAGCTAAAAGCTCAGGGGTTATCGGCTGATGAAGTATTGGCAGAGGTGGGTTCTTTAGGTGCTAAATTAGATGCCAGTAAACAACAACTAAAAGCATTGCAGTCAGAACTAAATAGCGTTTTAGCAGGTATCCCCAATATTCCTCACTCCAGTGTGCCGGCGGGTGCTGATGAAGATGATAATGTGGAAGTATTCACTTGGGGTACAAAGCCGGAGTTTGATTTTCCCATTAAAGATCATGTTGATCTGGGTGAGGGCATAGGTGGTCTTAATTTTGCTGCTGCCACCAAACTTGCTGGGGCGCGCTTTATGGTCCTGGAGGGCCCGTTGGCTCGCCTGCACCGTGCGCTGATTCAATTTATGCTTAATACCCATACGGGTGATCATGGTTATGAGGAAATTTATGTGCCTTATTTAACCAATGCTGACTCACTCCGTGGTACTGGCCAACTACCAAAATTTGAAGAAGATCTGTTTAAAGTACCTAGTGAGCAGCGTGATTTTTATTTAATTCCAACAGCGGAAGTCCCCGTAACCAATATGGTGCGCGATGAAATACTTGATGCATCTAGTTTGCCAGTACGCTATACCTGTCATAGCCCTTGTTTTCGTAGTGAAGCCGGAAGTCATGGCCGGGATACCAGAGGTTTGATTCGTCAGCACCAATTTGAAAAAGTTGAACTGGTGCAGATAGTTGAACCAGAAAAATCAGAAGCTGCTTTAGAAGAACTTACCGGCCATGCCGAAGCTATTCTACAAGCCCTTAACCTTCCTTACCGAAAAGTTATACTCTGTGGCGGTGATCTTGGCTTTTCAGCCACCAAAACCTATGATCTGGAAGTCTGGTTACCTGGCCAAGATAAATATCGTGAAATATCATCCTGCTCCAATATGGGCGACTTTCAGGCACGCCGTATGCAAGCAAGGTGGCGTAATCCAAGTACAGGTAAGACAGAACTAGTGCATACCTTAAATGGCTCTGGTCTAGCTGTTGGCCGTACATTACTGGCAATATTAGAGAACTATCAGCAGGCTGACGGCAGCATTACTATTCCCCAAGCTTTATTGCCCTATATGGGCGGTATGACATCTTTGACATCTTAGTCTTTATATAAGTAATTATCGTTTTTTTAGCGATATATATTTATCTGCAATTAAGTCCCCAACTAGGGGACTTTTTTTAAGTATTCTTCTATAAATCTACCTCGATAACTCCTTTCTCGCATACCAGAAAAACTTTCAATTTTTTTAATAAATTTTTGAAAAAAAATTTCTTAGATTATTTTAATAATAAAAATGTAAATATTCAAAAATATACTAATCTTACTTTCGTGAACAAATATTAGTTGCCTGGTAGGTCATGTCCCAGAGCGGCTAAAGATCAACAGAAAAGTGGATAACGCTTATGAAAGTTTTAAATTCAAAAATTATTTTAACAGTTAGTCTTAGTAGTTTGTTAGTGGCATGTGGAGGTGCTACCAAACCAGAAAAACCAGCCCTACCTTTTATTAAAGAAACGGCCTTAGTCATCGAAGAAGACAAAAAGCATGAAAATACAACTGCTGAAGACTGGCTTGAAAAAAAAGAATTTACGCTTGTTGATGTTAAACCTACTTGTCTTGAAAAAAAACTAGGTGATTGTACACATGCCTATGAATTGTTGAATATACACAAAGCTTATGAATATGGTTTATCCGGGGAAGGGCAGACTATTGCAATTATGGATTATGGTTTTAATGTAAACGACGATAATATACATAATGAATTTGATAGCGATGGCAAGATAATATCTTATGGCGACTTGGCAAATGGTCAACAAGGTAAAGCCGAATGTGAAAAGGTGTCTGCAGATATAGAAGGATACCTTTGTGTTGGCAGGCCATCTTACCATGGCAATTTTGTTGCAAGCATTGCAGCTGGGAACTTTTCTGATAGTGATGATAATAGCTTAAATATGATGGGTGTGGCTTATAACGCAAATCTTCATATTTCTGACTTTGCAGGTCCTAATGGAAAGAACTGGCACCTTAATCATTGGTCAGAAGCTATTGATGATGCTGCAAAAAATGGTGCTATTGTCATCAATAATAGTTGGGGACTAGATTATTCATTGATTGATGCACAAAAAGAATTAGAAAAAAATCCAAATTTATCTATTACGGATTTAGGTCTAAGTTTGTTAACTGATACTGGAATGATTGAAATTAATGAAGCAGATTTTAATAATTATATTGATTCATTAAATAACTTTCAAAAACAAGGTGTAATTGTATGGGCATTACCTAATGTCAATTTGGGTGATGCTAACGTTACTGCTGGTTTGCCAGAATTGGTTGATGATTTAAATCATAATGCTTGGCTTGCAGTAGGTAATGTTCAATTTGTCGGAGACCAACCAATTAGTGAAAGTAAAGTTGGCCAAACTTCCTACGATGATGAAGGTAATTCTATTCCTGTTTATTCGGAAAATGACAATATATTTCATATGTCTGCACCTTGTGGACAGACAGCTAGTTACTGCCTTGTAGCAAAGGGTGTAGATTTGATTGGAGCTGCACATGTTGATGGCGATACTCCTTATTATGGTTTTGGATCAGGTTCTTCTTATGCTGCCCCTCAAGTCTCAGGTGGTATTGCACTTCTGGCTCAAGCTTTTCCTAACCATACGCCAGATCAACTTGTTGATCGTCTTTTAGCCTCTGCTAATAATAGTTTTTTTACCAATGAAGAAACGGATGGTAAATATGGAATTACTGATTTTGGCAATGGTGTAAAGCACAAATATAGCTATAAGTTTGGCCATGGTTTTATGGACTTATATGCTGCTTTAAATCCCATCGGGGATAAAAGTGTTTTATTTGGTAAATCCATCGACAATAGTATAAAAATTAACTTTGACGATTCTTACTTTTTAACGGACAAATCTTTTGGGGACGCTTTGCAAAAAGCCTTCCAAGATGACTTCATAGTTTTCCATGATGGCCTAAATGGCGAATTTGGATTTAAGCTTACTGACTCTATTCGTCAACCAGCATCAAGTTCTCAAGGTATAAGCCTTAAACAGCTATTAAATCAAGACAGTACCAAACAACCAATTAATAGCTTTAATACTAATAGTCTAACTATATTACAGCCAAGCCTATACAAATCATTACCTTTGCAGCGCTTATATGCAGGCTTTAGCACTATTGATATGCCAGATATTTCATACTTAAATTCTGCTGCATTAGGTGCGGGCATAAATGGTGCCGTTAACTTTGCTGATGGCCACTTATTATATAGTTTTTCACAGTCTCTAGAGAGTACCGATAATAACTTAGGTCAGGATAAATCAGTGGTTCTAGCCTATTCAAGTAATCAGAATAGTGCCACCCGAGCTGCTATAGCTACTGGTTTATCTATGGAACAAGGTAGCTTGCTTGATAGTGTTGGATCAGGTGCTTGGAATATGGATAAAAAACAGGCACGAACCAATTATTTGGCTATTACTGGTGAACATGATTTAAGTCATGATATGTCCTTAAAAATGATGGCTGCCTTGGGAAGAACCCATATGGATCAGTCAGCTAATACATTATTTGAGGGGGCTGATGGTATTTTAACAAATCATATTGATGTGCAGCTTAACAAACAGCAAGCCTTCAAAAAAGGTGATTTATTGACCTTTAAACTGTCTCAACCTTTACGTGCTAATGCGGGTCAAATGACTGTAAATATGCCCCAAGGTGCAGATGCAGATGGTAATTTGCATTTTAAGCAGAAAACCATTGATGTTAAACCAAGTGGTCAGCAACTTGACTTTGGAGTTAATTATCACGCCGATATTAACTCTCAATTTAGCTTAGGTTTAAATAGTCTTTTTACCAAGCAGGCTAATCATAATAAAGATAACCCAGACCATTACTCGATGAGCATGACAATGGCTTGGGATCAATTTAAGTTTGGATTGCGTGGTGAACAATTTGAAGCTGGCGATCTTAAGCGATCTGCACAATTAAGTTTTGGTAATCAGTTTTGAAGATAACAAACAGACTTGTGCCACTAGCCGCCTTATTGGCGGCTATGTTGGCTAGCTGCGAACTTGTTCCTAATGTTGATAAAAGTAACAACATTGGTTGCCATAGTAAGCATATCAATTGTCAACGTTTTGATTATCAATCATTCAGCCATTTTAGTAATAGCCTTAATGCCTTTATTGAGCACCGGCGGTTAGTTGTTCACACTAAATATCTGCTTAAACTCCATGATGGTGATCTAGCCCACATTAGTGAACAATTAGTCACAATAGATGACTATATAAATGCAATTAATCAACGACCGGAAGATATTTATCCTTTGTTAAAAAAAGCTCAAGCAGAAGATTATAGTGCCTACGAACGCTTTCTGATGGAACAAGCATTCTTGCGGTCAATTATTGACTTCATAAGCTAAAAAATTTGGTTAAATTTTAATCTTATAAACAATTTGTAGGCCTCGGCAAACCAGCAATTTTAGCAGCTAATTTGGCAGGGCTATCAGGGAAAAGGGTTAATAGGTAAATACTATTACCTTTATCTGGTCCGAGGGCTTTCTTAACCATTTTCACTAATATACGCATAGCAGGGGATATACCTGTATCGGTATAAAACTGGCGCAATAGTGTGATCACTTCCCAGTGTTCAGGTGTCATCTTTATATTAACGGTACTGGCTAAATACTCGGCAACATCGGTATTCCAATCACTTAAGTTACATAGATAGCCATCTTTATCTAATTCAAACTGCATTGTTATTTACCAGCTAACACTATTAGTGTGATTAGTCGTTAATTGCACAAGGCCTGCCATATCCAGTGGCTTGGTGAATTGCTTAGCTGCTAAACCCCGCATTTCATTATGGCTTTGCATCACATAGATTGAGCAATGAGGTTTAGTTAGCTGGTTTTGGTTATAAACACCATCATCCATTAAGACAATAGCGTCATCCTCTTGAGCAAGCTCAAGAAGTCGTGCCAAATCAGCTTGGCTTAGATGGGTTTGTAAAATATGTAACATGTTAAAACACCATAATATGCTGGTGATTATGCATTAATTCAGTTACTTGATTTGTATCTAGCAACTTATACTCCACAGGTAAATCATTGAGCCTATCAAGACTAATATTTTGCTCATTTAAGGAGGCATTATCTATATAGATTTGTTCGATATCATATATAGGAAAGGCTTTTAGAATATTTCCTATATGTTTAAACGGTGTTGTATTTTGGCTATGCAGTAATAGTTGCTGTAAACCCGCACCTTGATATAAGAGGCTAGGGGATTGTTCAAAAGTAGCCAGTATAAGGGCAATATCCAATGCATCTTTGGCATTGGTATTACCGTAGGGTGTACTGCGCATCACAATCAATGTACTCATTGTGAAGCCCCAAAAGTGACAACTCTATCGCAAGCGATGGTAGCACCGGCTAATTGGCCCAAACCAGCTAATTGAAAGCCTGAAGCTAGATTATAAGCACCTAGTTCGTAACGTTCACTTTCTGTTTTATCAACAATACCATTCTGCAGAGCTGCAGCAATGCAAACATCTAATTCGAGTTTATTTTCGACTTGTAACTTTTGCCACAACTTAGTGATATTTAGTTCCCCCTGAGCAGGGGTGCGCAAGCGAGAAGCTGTTAGAACACCTTGTTGATAGAAAAACACTCTTTCTACGTTATGTCCCTGTGTTAGAAGTGCTTGAGTAAACTCCAAAGCGGATAACGCCTGACTTTGTTGGTCAGGTCCACAACGCACAATAATACAGTAGTTTAGTAAGTCCATAGCTGGCATCTTTGGTCGCCATAAATAAAAAAGCCCCGCTAATTATTATACATTAGCGGGGCCTTAATCAGATAGCGTCTTTAGTCGTTGGAACTAAAGGCACTTAAAAGATGTAACAACATGGTAAACAAGTTGTAGATATTTAGATAAAGACTGACTGTCATCATCACATAGTTGGTCGCACCGCCATGGATCATACGGCTAGTATCAAACAGAATTAAACCTGAGAATACCAATACACCAACGGCCGAAATGGCAAGTTGTAAAGCTGGCATTGCAAAGAAAATATTGGCAATGCTGGCTAGGACAACAACAATTAGACCTGTTAGCAAAAAACCACCCATAAAGCTAAAGTCACGGCGGCTGCTAATAGCATAGGCAGATAGGCCTAAGAAAGTAATACCAGTTAAGGCCAAAGCAGTGGCTACAATCTGACCACCATTAGCCATACCTAAATACAAGTTGATAATTGGGCCTAGGCTATAACCCAAAAAGCCAGTAAAGAAAAAGACTAAAGGTAAAGACCAGACTGAATTTTGCGCGCGATGCAGGGCAAATAAGGTACCCAACATCACTACTAAGCTAATGATAGGATTAATAAAGCCAGCGTTGGTAAAAATTGCGATACTGGCGGTTAGGGCACTAAATAATAGCGTCATGGAGAGCAGGGCATAAGTGTTACGCAACAGTTTGTTAGTTGCTAAAGCCGATTCACGTCCACTACTAGCATATTGAATTTGATCTTGCATGCTTGATAATCCTCGTATAATTCAAAGTAGCACCTTATCAACTAGCCGTATAAGCCAAAACAGGCTGTTTACAGTTAAAGGGTTAGCTGCTTAAGTACAGGAGTATTTATAGTGGTTTGTGATTGTTTTTTCAAGTATTTATATTTGATTTAGTATTTAGACAGAATTGGCTTAAAAGCTTATAACAGGTTATAATCCCATGCCTTATTAGGTGTTTAAGGCTAATACCTAATTCCTTTTTGTCATCTTTTCTTTTAAAGGTCGATTATAGATGCAAATTCCTCAAGCAAAATTCAATATTGGGCAAGTGGTAAGACACAAGCACTTTGGTTTTCGTGGGGTAATTTTTGAGGTGGACTTCGAGTACGCTCTGGATGAAGCCTGGTATCAAGAAGCCTGTAAAGCTCTGCATAATATAGGGCAACCCTCTATTGAAAAACAACAACCGTTCTACCATATACTAACTGATGGCAGCGAACATGAGTCTTATGTTTCTGAACAGAATTTAGAATATGCCAATACCGATCAGCCTGTGCAACATAAGGGTATTGATCGTTGGTTTTCGGTTGACTACAGTGGCGAATATAAGCCACGGTTTAGTATTAATTAATTGTTTAGTTCCCTAAATTTTATCGTTTATCTATTGAAGGATTGACTATGTCTATGGCACCTGAATATCAAGTAGCCGATATTGCATTGGCAGATTATGGCCGTAAAGAACTGAGTATCGCTGAATATGAAATGCCTGGCCTTATGGCCTGTCGTGAAAAATATGGCGCAGAAAAACCCTTAGCTGGTATTAAAATTATGGGGTCATTGCATATGACCACACAAACTGCCGTATTAATTGAAACCTTGGTGGAACTAGGCGCTGATGTGCGCTGGTGTTCTTGTAATATCTTTTCTACTCAAGATCATGCAGCTGCAGCCATTGCCGCTGCAGGTACGCCTGTATTTGCTTGGAAAGGGGAAACTCTGGAAGAGTATTGGGATTGCACCTATCGCGCCTTAACGTGGCCAGATGGCACAGGACCAGAGCAAATCGTGGATGATGGCGGAGATGCTACATTATTGATTCACTTAGGCTCTAAAGCAGAAAAAGATCCTAGTGTAGTTGCTGGTGAAGCTTCCAGCAAAGAAGAGCAGGTTATTTTTGATCTAATTAAAAGAGTATTAAAAGAACGTCCCGGTCATTGGACAGCAATGGCTGAGAAGGTAGTAGGCGTATCTGAAGAAACCACAACAGGTGTGCACCGTCTGGTACAGATGGCAGAAAAAGCAGAGCTTAAATTCCAAGCCATCAACGTTAACGATTCTGTTACCAAAGCTAAATTCGACAATGTATATGGTTGTCGTCATTCCCTAACTGACGGTATCAAACGCGCCATGGATGTATTGCTTTCAGGTAAAGTAGCCATGGTTTGTGGTTTTGGTGATGTCGGTAAGGGATCTGCTGAATCTCTTGCTAATGAGCGTGCCCGCGTAATGGTCTCCGAAATTGATCCTATTTGTGCTCTGCAAGCCTGTATGTCTGGTTATCAAGTAACTACCATTGAAAATGCACTGCCAATTGCTGATATCTTTGTCACCACCACCGGTAACAAAGACATTATNACAGCCGACCAAATGAGCCGGATGAAAGATCAGGCCATCGTTTGTAATATTGGTCATTTTGATAATGAGCTACAAATGGCCGAGTTAGAAGCCATGCCTGGCGTAGTTAAAGAAGAGATTAAAGACTTTAACTGTCCAGTACATCGTTATACTTTCCCGTCTGGTAATAGTATCTATATTTTGGCTGAGGGTCGCTTGATCAACTTGGGTTGTGCCACAGGTCACCCAAGTTTTGTTATGTCTACTAGCTTTACCAATCAGACCATTGCACAAATTGATATTGCGCAAAATAAAGATCGTGAAGTAGGTGTATATCGACTAGCAAAAGAACTAGACGAGGAGGTGGCACGTTTACATCTAGATAAATTAGGTGCTGAGCTAACCACTTTATCCCAAGAACAAGCCGATTATATCGGTGTAAACGTTGATGGGCCTTATAAACCAGAGCATTATCGCTACTAAGAGATACTTAGCGAATGGTATGAAAATAGGGTTATTGTCGATATTTAGCCACCATGATATTCGGCGCAAATAGTCACAATAACCCATATTTATCCGTATTTTTGTTAGAATTTACCTTAATTAAGATTTCTATTTTAACTTAGGTATTTATCTATGTTCGCTATTGATGTCTACACTCTAGCTCCTCTGTCTGCAAGTTTAGCTGTTATCGCAGGTAGCTTGTTTTTAACCTTCTTTGGTATTAAGAAAGTTAAGCGTTTTATGGCAGAAGATGCTGCAAAAGTAGAAGTAATAAGCAAATAAGACATTAGTCTTAAATGTAAAAAGCCAGCAATATGCTGGCTTTTTTTGTATGTAAAGATAATAAAATCAATTAGTTAAAATTTATTCGCTTAACCAATGATTTTACCTGATCCTGTTGCGCGCTATGTAACTGATGATAGTTGAGTTGAAACTGAGCTTCATTATCATCGATACAATAAAAGAAATTAACAGGGACTGTTAACACCGTGGCTAACTTACTGAGCGTGTCATAATCGGGGACATGCTTACCACGCTCATATTGATTCATACGCGCACTGGCGGAGCCAGGTTCAATACCAGCAGCAATACCTAAGTTACGCTGAGAGATGCCGACTAGTTGTCGGGCTTGTTTGATGCGCTTAGCAACCGGGCAGGTGTGGGACGTCATGGGCTTAATTCCTCGCAAAGCTTGAATTTATTATAACGGTCTAGGGTTTTATTTGCTATATTTAATTTCGCATAATGTATATTATGTTAAATTAAATATATAACAACGGTTTCCTCCTAACCTTTGGCCACTTCGGCTCAGTATTAAATTTTAGTAAATAGTTATTGTTACCTTTGCTAAAACTAACTATATACCCCACAATACGCCGATTATGCCCACAACAGACATATAGAATGACACCCATCAATTCTCGCCACTGGATACTCTTTGCCTGCTTGTCTTTGCTTTGGGGTACTTCGTTTTTAAATATCGCGGTAAGTCTTCGTTCTTTTACGCCAGAACAAATCGTTGGTTGGCGCTTAATATTGGCAGCGTTAGTTTTATTTCTAGTCATGCTATATCAGAACAAACGATTACCGTTAAAGCTTATTGAATGGGGAAAATACGCCCTCTTTGCTTGCCTTGGTAATTTATTACCCTACTGGTTAATTGCTCACGGACAGCAAACAGTAACTTCAGGTATGGCTGGTCTATTAATGGCCATTATGCCCTTAGCAACCATGTTATTAGCTCATTGGTTTATTGCTGGAGAAAAATTAACTAGAAACCGCATAATTGGTTTCATCATGGGAATTATGGGTGTAGCTTTTGTGTTGTGGCCAAGTCTGGTTAGTGGAACCAATAGTTGGTTTGGCGCCTCAATCATTNTACTGGCGGCTTTTAGTTATGCTGTTAATACTATATTACTAAGGTTACAGGCACCTCCTGATATAAGCGTGCTTAGTACTNGTATTATGATTAGTGCGGCAATTATGGGCGCGTTCATTTGGCCCGATATGTGGCTTGTTGAATGGCGAAACGTCGCCACAGAAAGCTTAATAAGCCTTATTTGGCTTGGGTTAGTTCCAACTGGCTTGGCATCAGTTATATATTTGACCCTTGTTAAGCAAGCTGGGCCTCATTTTGTTTCTAACAACAATTATATAATCCCAGTGATTGCTTATTTATCAGGGGCTGCTTTTTTAGCTGAGCCAGTTGCTTTAGTGGATATTTTTGCTATGGCCGTTATTTTGGCTGGTATTGCTATTAGTCGTCGATAAGATTGTGCTGACGTGCAAATTGAATAATTTCTAAATGCGTTTCCAAGTTTAATTTTTTCTGTATATTAGCCTTGTGGGTATAGATAGTTTTATGACTCAGATGCATTGAGTTGCCTACCTCTATAACACTTTGACCGCGTGCCATCAGGTCAAATACCTGAAATTCACGACTTGATAACTCCGCTAAAGGATTACTTTGGTCCAACTTCGCTTTAGCCATTTCTGTACGTACACTTTGACTAATATATGAACCACCGGCATAAGTTTCTCTAACAGCTTGCACTAGCTCTTCTGGCGCACAACGTTTGGTTAAATAGGCTTTTGCTCCAGCCTCCATAACACGGGTAGGAAAAGGTTCTGTTTCATGCACAGTTAAAGCAATAATACCTGCTTCTGGTAACCGAGCAGTGATCCGAGAAATAGCTTCAATGCCCCCAATCCCCGGCATATTTATATCCATAACCACGACATCGGGTTCTTCTTGCAAGGAAAGCTCTATGGCCTCT
This sequence comes from Oceanospirillaceae bacterium, assembly GCA_002686055.1. Lineage (GTDB taxonomy): Bacteria > Pseudomonadota > Gammaproteobacteria > Pseudomonadales > Balneatricaceae > Njordibacter. The sequence continues at coordinate 98,266 of NYZU01000001.1, forward strand.
TCCCCACTACAAGCCTCTGCAATAACACTGATATCATTAGCGGTGCCAAGTAATTGTTTAAAGCCAGCACGCACAATGGCATGGTCATCGACAATTAAAACTCTGATATTCTGATTGCTCATTGGCTTATTCTCCCTTGGCCTTGTTATTTTCGCTTATCGATAACCAGGCTGCCTGTAAGTATACAAACATCGACCAAAGTGTTAATAAAGCAGCAATATAAAGCAAAATTAGCCCTGTCCACATATATTTATGATCTGGCAAGAAAGCTAATAGCAGAGCGATAGCAATCATCTGTGCTGTGGTTTTAATTTTTCCAATATAAGATACCGCCACATTTGCTCTTTGCCCTGCTTCAGCCATCCACTCGCGCAAGGCAGAAATAACAATTTCACGGCCAATAATGACAATAGCAGGTAAAGTTAGCCACCAAACAGCATGCACTTCCACTAATAATGTTAGTGCCACTGCAACGGTAATTTTATCGGCCACAGGATCCAGAAAAGCACCAAAGGCTGTGGTTTGATTGAGCTTTCTTGCTAAATAGCCATCCAACCAATCAGTTAATGCAGCTAAGCCAAATAATGCGCAAGCAATTAAATTAGCATGGGCAATGGGAGCATAAAAGACACCAACGATTATGGGTATAAGAAGGATGCGTAGAAAAGTTAATAAATTGGGTATAGTGAGCATAGATTGTAAATGAATATATCGGTGTCAATTGAAGTTAGAATCATACCCGATTACGGGCTAGTCTTCACCCCGTAAAGCCTTATAAATTGAATCTGCTAATGCCTCATTAATACCCTTAACTTTACTAATTTCTGCGACACTTGCTTTTGATAGTTCCTGCACAGATCCAAACTGTAATAAAAGCGCTTGGCGTCTTTTCGCTCCAACACCTTCAATCTGTTGTAATGTTGATTTACCTCGCTTTTTACCCCGTTGCGCACGATGGCCACTAATTGCAAAACGATGACTTTCGTCTCTTATATGTTGCAGTAAGTGAAGGGCTACCGATTCAGGGGGTAACGCTATCTCTGCACCACTCCAGCCCTCAATAAGCTTTTCTAGACCAGCTTTTCTGGTTTCGCCTTTAGCAACCCCTAATAAATATACATCCTGTAACTGTAATTCAGACAACACCTCTCTAGCCTGGGTAAGTTGCCCTTTACCACCATCAATAACCAATATATCAGGAATAATGCCGTTATTTTCTTTTAACCGAGTGTAGCGCCGCGTTAAGGCTTGTGACATAGCCGCATAATCATCACCGGCCGTTATATCTTTGATATTAAATAAACGATAGTCAGACTTTTTGGGGCCATTTTGATCAAACACCACACAGGAAGCAACAGTCGCTTCACCACTTGAGTGGCTTATATCAAAGCATTCAATACGCTCTGGTAATTGATCAAGCTGCAAGGCAGCCTGTAAATTATGCATACGCTTTAATTGGGTTTGCTTATTAGCTACATAACTTAGCAGTGCCTGATCTGCATTAGTTTGAGCTAACTTTAACCACTTAGCCCGTTGCCCTCTGACTTTATTCGTCAATCGATAAGGTCGATCAGTTTTACTCGCAATAGCCTCGCCTAAAGCGTTGCCTTCATTTAAATCACTAGCCAAACTTTCATCAGGAATATCATGGCGCCGTCCAGTAAGGTAAAACTGACCAAGAAAAGCGCTCATCAAGTCGGCTTTGTCAGCGACAATAGTCCATTTTGGATAATAGTTTTTACTGCCGGTAACACGGCCATTGCGAATCATTAAATGATGAACGCACTGCCCTGCAGATGACATGGCAACAGCGAAAACATCCAAATTGCCACGTTCTGAAACTACGTGTTGCTGTTCTTGCAAATGACGTAAGTCAGTTAATTGATCTCTTAACACAGCTGCCCGCTCGTATTCTAAAGATTCTGCCGCTGTGGTCATCTGGCCAGCAACCTCAGTTAACAAGGTTTGATTTTTGCCTTCTAAATAAAGAATAGCACTACGTACGTCCGCAGCGTAGGCTTCATTGGATATTTCGCCCGTACAAGGGCCAGAGCAACGACGTATTTGATACTGCAGACATGGGCGTTGTCGGTTCTGAAAAAAACTATCATCACACTGACGTAAACGAAATATTTTTTGCATCAAATTAAGACTTTCGCGCACAGCCCCAGCACTAGTATAAGGGCCGAAATAGCGACCTTTTCGCTTGGGTCGACCGCGAACGTATTGTAATGCTGGATAGTCATCCTTATCAGAGACAAATACATAAGGATATGACTTATCATCGCGTAAAATAATATTATAAGTGGGTTTTAGTTGCTTAATGAGGGTATTTTCTAACAGTAGCGCTTCGGTCTCACTATGGGTAATAGTCACCTCAATAGATGCCACTTTGCTCACCATCAGTTGCGTTTTATTATCATGACTNCGGCCGCGAAAATAGCTATTAACGCGATTTTTTAAGTTAACCGCTTTACCTACATAGATAACCACCTGAGACGCGTCCAGCATGCGATATACTCCTGGTCGAGCTGGCAATTGCTGTAAAAAAGCGTCTATATCAAATACTGTATCTGTGGTTGTTTCGGTCACTGGCAAAACCTATTAAAAGATTCTACTGCGTTTACTTTCACCCATATGAAAACGCGTGGCTTCGTTGTATATGGTTTTTATTTGTTCATGGGTGTCAGCAGTAATACCAGCTCCATGAGAAAGAGATACTTCCATATATACCCCTATCTCAGCATAGTAATAAAGCCGTCCATTAAATGACTGGGCGCGCTTCAGTTTACTAAATGCTATTTGTGCCCCATTGACTAAAATATGATTAATATCCGTATTCATTAAGTAGGTAACTGTTAGTTCAATTAGTTTGTATTCTACCCTATTCTAAGCAACTGCCAAAAGGCATGATTTGATGCCAAAGAAAAAATTAATAAACTTAAATAATTAGCTAACCGAATTAAGAAACCTGACTAAATGGTCAAAATATACTGGTTTGACTATTTTCGGATGCGTATAATAAAAACTACCTAAACCAATAAAAGACCATCTTATGAGTATTACCTACGAACAAGCCATCTCAGTGCATGAAGAAGCTGATCAATTGATTACCGGTGAGCAAATAGCTACGTCCATTGATACTATGGCAAGCCAAATAACCGATGCAATGTCTGAGGATATGCCTCTAGTGCTCTGTGTGCTTAATGGTGGCCTAATTCCTATGGCGCAATTGTTACTAAAATTACAATTTCCCTTAGAAACAGATTACTTACATGCTACACGCTACGGCAAAAAAACAGTGGGGACTAATTTATCCTGGTTAGCTCGTCCCAGTGTAGATTTTAAAGATCGTACTATTTTGGTAGTAGATGATATCTTTGATGAAGGTCATACCTTAGCGGCTATATGTGAATATTTGGAAGAAGCAGGTGCTAAGAAAGTTTATGCCGCTGCTTTACTAAACAAATTACATGATCGAAAAGTAGAGTACCGCCCAGATTTTATTGGTTTAGATGTGGAAGATCGTTTTGTGTATGGTTTTGGTATGGACTATCACGGCTATTTCCGCAATGTAGATGGTATTTATGCAGTAAAAGGTTTATGAGCAGAGTTTAAATTGCCAAGCCTTGCACAAAAAAAACTTTACACAAAAAAGCAGCCACTATTGGGCTGCTTTTTAATTTAAGTTTTAACGCTTTTGTTAAGCTTAAAAACGCTCTACTTCAGCTTTACTATTAAGCTCAGCTTCAAAGGCAACAATATCAGACTGCCCTTGAATGTTGGACAATGCCTGGGAAAGAGATAAGCGTTGATCTTCACCAAGATCATCAGTATTGCCATCAGTCACATCACGTAAACGGATAATAGATATATCCCCAGTAAAGTCTAAGCTAGTACCAAATACGTCACCCTGCTGAGGACGTGGTAATTTAAAAGCTGCTTGGGTAAGCATGGGACTAACTTCAGTACTAAATCGGGCTAAATCATCAAAACTCTGCCACTCAGTTTGGGTCTGAGCAGCGATTGCCTCGACATTAGCACCACCGTTAAGCTGTGCAACATAATCATCAGCAACTAGCTGTAGATCTTCTAAAGCTTGTTGTTGCGCAAGTTGCAAACGAATACCCTCGCTAACTTCTTCTAGTTCCAATGGTGCAGATGGCTTGTGTTGCAGAAGGCGAACAACCAATAATTCGTCAGAGGATAATTCAATCACTTCTGAATTATTGTTTTCAACTAACACTTCGTCAGCAAACGCCGCATCAGCAACCCGCTGGCCAACTTCACCAAACTCTTCCGCACCAGTACGGCCAAACCATGCCGATTGTTTGATTTCGAGGTCAAATTCAGCACTTAATTCTTGCAGGTCTGAAGACGAAAAGGCAATATCAGCAAAGCTTTCACTGGCAGCNACATANANGGCTTCNGCACCTTGAGATTGTAGGTTAGCCTTGATGCTATCTTGTTGCTCGGCAAAAGATGGATAGCTAGTTTCTACGATTGATTCTAACTTGATTATTTGCACACCGAATTGGGTTACTACGGGTTTAGAATAGTTACCTTCTTGCAAAGCAAAGAGTGTTTCGTCGAAGGTGTCACCAAAGTCACCTGCCAAAACAATACCCAATGAACCACCGTCGTTTGCAGTGCCAGTATCCTGTGAGAAGTCTGCAGCAACCTGAGCAAAATCAGCGCCCTCCTCTAGGGCCTGGTAAGCCTGTTCGGCTAGAGCCAATGCTTCGGCTTCTGTCTGCTCAGTATTGACGTTAAACAGGATATGCGCGACCTCTCGTTCAGCTTCAGCTACAAATTNCTGCTGAGATTCATTATAGGCTGCTTCTATGTCTGCATCAGTTACATTAACCTGGCTAGCAAACTGATCTTTATTTAGCAGCACATATTCCACTTGCATTTGTTCAGGGGAAATATACCGGTCTTGATTATCGGCAAAATGATTAGCTATTTGCTCAGCTGATATTTCTGTATTTTCTAATTGTTGAGCAAACGACAAAACCAGAGTATCAATGGAACGTGTTTGACCATCAAGCTTGGCAATTAAATTAACTTGTTCAGGTAAGCTGAATGCAGTTGCCGTGACGCCTTGATTAATTTGATTTAACAAATTGTTTTCAATTAATTGTTGCTTATAAGTATTGGCTGTTAAACCAGCCCCACCAATCAAACTTTGAAAGCGCTGTAAATCAAATTTGCCATCAACTTGGAACTCTGGGGTATCCACTATGATCTGATCAACAGAACTGGTGCCAAAGGCCATAGAAGATTCCGCAGCAAGCTGTAAGAAGATTTCTTGTTTAATAAGTTGCTCAAGGGTATTAGCTTGAATCGTCTGCATATCAAGTGTAACCGGATCTAAATCGGGGTTACTGATCAACAATTGTCGACGATTTAATTCACTTTTTTGAGCAAGTTTTTGCAAACTAATATCTTCGCCATTGACCGTAGCAGGTGCGCCACTGTCAGTAGAAAAAGTAAATAGAGAGTCGGCTCCCCAGATGACGAAGGTAAAAGCAATAAGACCTACCAGAATTTTTGATACAAGCCCTTGGGCATTATCACGAATACTTTGCAGCATGAAATTGGTATCCATACACCTTTTTAAGGTGACTATCAGTACTGACTTGCTGTTGGTCAGTTTATAATATTTATAACAAAAAACGCATTCCTGAGAATGCGTTTTGTATTATGCACTTTGCTCCACAGTTGGGACGCAAATGAGCATATTCTGTTCGTACAGAAAGTTAAATTAGTTTACAGCGTCTTTTAACGCCTTACCAGCTTTGAAGCTTGGAATGTTAGCTGCAGCTATCTGAATAGTTGCACCAGTTTGTGGGTTACGACCAGCGCGAGCGGCACGGGCTTTTACAGAGAAGGTACCGAAGCCTACCAAAGAAACGGACTCACCGTCTTTCAGAGCACCAGTTACGGCGTTGATTACGGCATCCAGTGCGCGGCCAGCAGCAGCCTTAGAAAGGTCAGCATCTTGAGTGATTGCGTCGATTAGTTCAGATTTGTTCACATTAATCCCCTTTAATGGTGTGTGTAGTTTGTGCCTTGCTTTAAATACCAGACAAGTTAGTAATATCTTGGTTATTGTTGTTATTTGTACAACGGGTTCAATTTATACCAACTAGCCTAAAGCCTTGTCAAGCAAGGGTTTCAAATAATTTTACCCTAATGCGTATTCATAGGTTCACTATCGTCTTTTACGACAGCTTTTTTACCAGTGCCGGTTGGTTCAATCGCCTGTGGCTGAGGTGCGAATTGTAACGATAAATCAATAACTTCGTCGATCCATTTAACTGGCTTGATAATTAAGTCGTCTTTTATATTATCAGGAATTTCTTTTAAATCACGTTTATTTTCATGGGGAATAATTACTGTCTTAATTCCACCCCTATGCGCAGCTAACAGCTTTTCTTTTAGTCCACCGATAGGCAAAACTTGTCCGCGCAGGGTTATTTCACCTGTCATGGCCACATCAGCTCTGACTGGAATACCAGTAAGAACAGAAATCAAGGCGGTACACATACCTATACCGGCAGATGGACCATCTTTAGGCGTGGCACCTTCTGGTACATGAATATGAATATCCATCTTTTCGTGAAAATCACCCTTCACACCAATGGCTTCGGATCTGCCTCTAACAACGGTCATGGCAGCTTGAATGGACTCCTGCATGACATCACCTAAGGAACCAGTCTTAATAAGGCGCCCTTTGCCTTTAACAGCAGCGGCCTCAATGGTTAGAATATCCCCACCTACTTGGGTCCAAGCAAGACCATTTACATGACCTACACGATCTTCTGTTTCGGCCTCACCGTAGCTAAATTTACGCACACCCGAGTATTCTTCTAGGTCATTGGCGGTAATGGTCATCTCAGTATTAGAAGCTGATTTCTGCAACAGTAATGACTTCACAACTTTACGGCATACCTTGGCTATTTCGCGCTCTAGGTTACGCACTCCTGCCTCACGCGTGTAATAACGCACTAAATCTTGCACTGCACTAGTGTCGATGGTTAACTCTGATGGCGTTAGGCCATTTAAAGTTAATTGCTTTGGAATCAAATAACGGGCCGCAATACTGACTTTTTCGTCTTCTGTATAACCAGGAATTCGTATTACTTCCATTCGATCCAATAATGGACCAGGAATATTCATCGAATTTGAGGTACATACAAACATCACATCAGATAGGTCATAATCAACCTCCAGATAGTGATCATTAAAGGTATTGTTTTGTTCTGGATCCAAAACTTCTAACAAGGCAGATGCAGGATCACCACGATGATCCATACCCATCTTGTCAATTTCATCTAATAAGAATAGCGGATTCTTAATACCGACTTTAGACATTTTCTGGACTAGCTTACCGGGCATAGAACCAATATAAGTTCTGCGATGACCCCGTATTTCAGCTTCATCTCTAACACCACCCAAAGCCATACGAATATATTTGCGGCCAGTAGCACGGGCAATAGATTTACCCAAAGATGTTTTACCTACCCCAGGAGGCCCAACAAGGCAAAGTATGGAACCGCGAACTTTTTTAACCCGCTGTTGCACAGCTAAATATTCAAGAATGCGCTCTTTTACTTCCGTAAGACCATAGTGGTCGGCCTCTAATACCTTGCTGGCAGCGTCTAAATCGTGTTTTAAGCGACTTTTCTTCTTCCAGGGTACCCCAATCATCCAGTCAATATAACCACGCACTACATTGGCTTCTGCGGACATGGGTGACATCATCTTTAGTTTGCCGAGCTCACTCATTACCTTATCTTTGGCTTCAGTAGGCATTTTGGCTTCATCAATTTTTTGCAGCAGCTCTTCTAAGTCATTGCCAGCACCATTTTCATCAATGTCGCCTAGCTCTTTTTGAATGGCCTTCATTTGCTCATTCAAATAGTATTCTCGTTGACTCTTTTCCATTTGCTTTTTAACTCGGCCACGAATGCGCTTCTCAACCTTAACTAGGTCAATTTCACTTTCCATTTGGCCCATTAAATGCTCTAGGCGATCTTTAACTGAAGGCATAGCTAACAAGGTTTGTTTTTCTTCTAGCTTAAGGTTCATTTGACCGGCAATGGTATCGGCCAAACGCACAGGATCTTCAATATTATTTACTGAAGACAAAACTTCAGAAGGTACTTTCTTACTCAGTTTTACAAACTGTTCAAACTGAGCAATTAAAGTATGGGATAGGGCTTTGCGCTGATTATCTGTTAGCTCATCTTCAGTAAAAGGCGTCACCTCAGCACGGAAGAACTCATCACTAGTATCAATAAGCTCAATTTTTACCCGTTCTTCCCCTTCTACTAAAACTTTAACTGTGCCATCGGGTAACTTTAGCAACTGTAAAATACGTACAGAGGTACCTATATCATATAATTCTTTAATCTCAGGGTTATCATCATCGGCATTGCGTTGCGCTACTACTACAACCACTTCATCATTTTTCATTGCATACTCAAGGGCAGCAATAGATTTTTGGCGACCGACAAACAGCGGTATAACCATGTGCGGATATACAACAACATCACGAAGCGGAATTAAAGGCATTTGATCACGCATAATATTTTTCTCTGGCTGTTAAAAGCATGGACGATGAATTGACCATCTGGTGATTACATTAATTAATGCGGACTGAGATTAAAATTGCAAGTGCGAATATAAGCTTGTTGTTAAAAACTTAAAAAACCAAATAATTAAACCAGTAAACAAAAAAGGCTCAAAGTATTTATGCAACTTTGAGCCCTTTGTTAATTATAAATAGTGATGCTATAAATTACTCATCACTAGCTGCTTGAGGTAATGCTTGATCCTGTTTGCCATGGATTAACAGTGGTTCAGAGCTACCTTGGATAGCATTCTCATCAACCACAACCTTTTCCACATCAGCCATATCAGGCAACTCATACATAGTCGGCAACAAAACTGACTCGAGAATAGAACGTAAACCTCGCGCCCCTGTTTTTCTTTCCATGGCTTTGCGTGCCACGGCACGCAGGGCTTCTTCACGAAAATCAATCTCTACACCTTCCATTTCAAACAGCTTGTCATACTGCTTAGTTAAGGAATTCTTAGGCTCTGTCAGAATTTGTACCAAAGCATCTTCATCCAGCTCTTCCAGAGTGGCAATCATGGGCAAACGACCCACAAACTCTGGAATCAAACCAAAACGGACTAAATCTTCCGCTTCAACTGAATGTAATAGTGTACCTATATCTTTATCATCCTTGCTATTAACCGAAGCAGAAAAGCCAATGCTACTTTTGTCAGTTCGATCACGAATGACTTGATCTAGACCGGCAAAAGCCCCACCACAAATAAATAACACATCACTGGTATCAACTTGCAGGAATTCTTGTTGCGGGTGTTTACGCCCACCCTGAGGTGGCACAGAAGCAACGGTTCCTTCAATTAACTTGAGTAAGGCCTGTTGCACACCTTCACCTGATACATCACGGGTGATGGAAGGATTATCTGATTTGCGTGAAATCTTATCAATCTCATCGATATAGACTATGCCCTTTTGCGCTTTCTCGACATCGTAATCACATTTCTGCAATAATTTTTGGATAATATTTTCAACATCTTCACCAACATAACCAGCTTCAGTTAACGTGGTGGCGTCGGCAATAGTAAATGGCACATTTAGTAGTCTAGCTAATGTTTCCGCTAATAGGGTTTTACCACTACCAGTGGGGCCGATAAGTAAGATATTACTTTTACCAAGTTCAACGTCTTCTTTGGTACCATCGTAGCGTAAGCGCTTGTAATGATTATAAACAGCAACTGCCAACACCATTTTGGCCTTTTGCTGACCGATAACATACTCTTCTAAAGCAGCGCGAATTTCTTTCGGTGTAGGAAGGTAATCATCACTCGGAGCATCAGCCTGCTCCAAAATTTCCTCACGAATGATATCGTTACAAAGATCGACACATTCATCACAGATAAACACCGAAGGACCGGCGATTAGCTTGCGAACGTCATTTTGGCTTTTCCCACAGAAGGAGCAATAAAGTAATTTACCTTTATCACCGTTTCCATCATTGCTGGTAGTCATTTTGTTCCACCACTTTTATAGACATTATTTAAGCTTGTTTTTGTTAAGAAAATTTATTTTATAAAATTTATACTGGGCGTTTATCTAGCACACTGTCAATTAAACCATATGCTTGAGCTTGCTCCGCTGTCATAAAGTTATCACGATCAGTATCTTGTTCGATCTGTTCATAGGATTGACCCGTATGCTCCGCCATAATGGTATTTAATTTCTTACGAATACTTAAAATTTCACGAGTATGAATTTCAATATCTGATGCTTGCCCTTGATACCCACCTAAAGGTTGGTGAATCATCATGCGAGAATTAGGTAAGCAATGGCGTTTGCCTGCTGCCCCACCAGTTAAAAGAAGTGCTCCCATACTGGCTGCTTGGCCTATACACATAGTGCTCACATCGGGCTTAATAAACTGCATAGTATCATAGATAGACATCCCAGCAGTAACAGATCCGCCAGGTGAATTTATATATAAATGGATATCTTTATCTGGATTTTCAGCTTCTAAGAAGAGCAGCTGAGCCACAAGTAGATTAGCCATATGGTCTTCCACTTGACCTACCAAAAATATTACTCGCTCTTTCAATAAGCGAGAATAGATATCATAGGATCGCTCACCGCGCGAGGTCTGCTCGATAACCATTGGAATTAAGGCATTTAGTTCAGGACTGAGGGCCGGATTGTAAGGCACGTTAAGGCTCATTAAAATGATTGCTCCATGATAGATAAAGCTTTTAGCTTGTGGTGTTTGCTTAAGATACACTTCCTTTATAGTATCGACAAGTCGCAAAACCAAGGATGTTCGACAAAAAACATAAAAAAACGGCAAGGTATCAAAAGATGCCTTGCCGTTTTTAACAGAAGCCTAATCTAAATATTAGCTATTAGCTTGTTCTGCTGGCTTTACCGCGGTTTCATAATCAACTTCGGTATCAGTCACAGTGCCTGCCGCCAATAAATGCTCGACAACCATGTCTTCTAATACAACACCTTCAAGTTGAGAACGTTGTTCGGCATTATTTAGATAATAGTCAACAAACTCTTTAGGGTCTTCATAACCTTGAGCCATTTCTTCCACTAGGGCTTTGACTTTATCTTCATCAGCCGCCATTTCGTTGGCTTTAATCACTTCACCAGCTAACAAACCAACCTTTACTCGCTTGTCCGCTTGATCTTGAAACATTTCGTCCGGCAGGATACTGGGATCAAGCTGCTGATTACCACCACCGAATTGTTGTAAAGCCTGCTGCTTTAAGCGACCCAATTCTTCCTTAACTAAAGCTTTTGGCACATCAAATTCATTTAACTCAACATAGGCGTCTAGAACAGCGTTTTTCAATTTGCCTTTTAGGGCTTGAGTCATCTCGCGTTCCATATTGGTGCGAATTTCAGCTTTAAAGTCGTCTTCGCCTTTACCTTTAGGGCTAAACTTGGCATAGAACTCTTCGTTTAACTCAGGCAGGATTGATTCACTAACTTTATGAGCAGTGATTTTAAAAGTCGCCTCTTTACCNGCTAAATGTTCAGCCTGATAGTCTTCTGGGAAAGTAACAGTAATATCTTTCTCTTCGCCTGCTGACATACCAGTGATGCCATCTTCAAAGCCAGGGATCATGCTACCAGAACCAATCACTAAATCGTGACCTGCGGCTTCACCGCCATCAAAAGCTTCACCATCAACAAAGCCTTTAAAGTCAATGTTCACTTGATCACCGTCAGCAGCAGCGCGAGCAACTTCATTCCACTCAGACTGTTGCTTACGTAGCATTTCAATCATATTGTCGACGTCGGCATCAGTAATCGTACCGGCTTGGCGCTCAATGTTTAAGCCACTAGCATCCGCTAGTTCGATCTCAGGATACACTTCAACCACAGCGACATAGCTAAAATCACCTTCGCCAGCATCTTCCTTAGGTTCAATCTCAGGCATGCCCGCAGGATTAATTTTTGCTTCTTGTAAAGCTTCAAAATAGCTGCTTTGGATAACATCACCTAGTACTTCTTGACGAATGCTGGCACCGTAACGCTTCTTAACAACTTTAGTCGGTACCTTGCCCTTACGGAAGCCATCCAAACGGATGGTTTTGGCTGTTTCTTGTACCTTCTTATCAACCGCACTGTCGATCTTTTCTGCAGGGATAGTAACGGTTACACGGCGCTCCAAGCTTGTAGAAGCTTCAACTGAAACTTGCATTTAAATGCCTCATTATATTTCGAAATTACAGGCCCTATTTGGCCCCAATAAATTAACTGCCTGCAATACTTCAAAAAGTACATATTTTTACAGGCAAAAATAGCAGACGGAATTTTCCGGTAAAGGCTGCTCTGAGTCAAGTAAAAGCAGCATAAAACAAGGACAATCCTGTGAAAACGTAAGCTTTTGTTGTGACTAACAAGTATTAGTGCAGCATGATTAATCCATTGTAAAAAATTAGGCTTTGTTAAAATCACAATAAGCTATGACGTGGTGAACAGCTAAACGACTTTTCATTTATTATCCTAATAGACAGTATTATGATACGGTAAATTTTTTATTTCAGGCGCTATTGAAATGTTTCGTTCGTTTTTAACCATCATTATTTATATTGTTTTTTTTATTCCCTCAGCTCAGGCTGAATATGTCAGTAAAGAAACTTTTTCTGAAAATGATCTGGTTAAACATACAGATTGGGGACTTTGGCTTACTAAATACGATCTAGCTATGTTTGATGAAGTCATATGGAACCCTGCCCAAGACATGGCGACAGCATTAAGGGCTTTAGGACATATACGCCGTGGTTATAGAAACGACTATAGTAAAAGTGAAAGACGTCAAATTAAGCAGCAATTAGAGGCCGCGGAAAATAATTTAGTTTGCATTACTGAATACCCAAATGTAATAGGTAACACCGAGTTACAACGTATTAATGAAGGACAGAAAGTTTATGTGCCTACAGACTTAGAATTTAGCGATAACCGCTTACGTGGTTGCGAGCAAATTATCGCTGTGCCAGATAAGCCAATTGTTTTTAACGATTTAGATTGCATTTATTATAATGGTAAGTGTCATTTACAATGGGTGTATACCAACAATCAGACTGGTGAAGAAGAGTTCTTAAAGATATCCTTAAGTTTTCATTATCCTGATTATCAAAAAAACTTAAATGTTAAACTTTATGATCTCGATCTAATTCGAATTAGTGGCGCCATAGAGTTTTTTGATGATTATTGGTATCGAGAACTGCCATTAACTCAATTAACAAATGTTGAAGTGTTAATTGAAGAAGCAGTAGAAGTCGCAAATACCAGCTACGAGCTAGATAAAACCAAACAGGCAAAATTAAACGATGTGTTANAGCTTCTAGGTAATAAAAGAATTCAAAACTATTATCAGAAAACAGAATATAAATCGGGTTACTTAATGATCCATCCTGAGGAGGCATTGAACGCAGACTGGGGGCAAATCGCTTATCAACGGATTGTCGATTTAATCCCTCAGCCAGAGCCTGTGGTGGACGCAGAAGTACGTAAGAAATTTGTCTCTGATAGTGTCAGAGCCCTTAGAATGGCAGAATTTTGTGTGGATTATAGGCTGCTGACTGGCTTTGACAAAAAGTACATAAACACGCAATTTGCCAATGATCCAAAAAATGATCTAACTAAAGATGAGCTTAACTCCCTCGGGGTGCCGGAATTAGCCCTCTTAGAAATGCTTGTAAAAGACAATGATGGCAATGACTATTGTGCAATGATTCAATTGCTATTGACGTCCGGAAGTAGCTTTTTTGAATAACAGCAAACTACAGCCTAATAGCAAAGCACTAGCCTGACTGAAGCAAAGTTGAAGTACTTGAAATATGACAAGAATGGTGCGGACGGAGAGACTCGAACTCTCACACCTTGCGGCACTGGAACCTAAATCCAGCGTGTCTACCAATTTCACCACGTCCGCTATATGCGCCAAAACGCAAATAATTTGCAATGGGGTGGGCGATGGGGCTCGAACCCACGACCACCGGAATCACAATCCGGGGCTCTACCAACTGAGCTACGCCCACCACTGCAATAGGGTCATTTTTCAAACTTGGACGATGGCACGCCCTGCAGGATTCGAACCTGCGACCTACGGCTTAGAAGGCCGTTGCTCTATCCAACTGAGCTAAGGGCGCACGATACACTTGTATAACAAGCATCCCTTGAAAAATGGTCGGGGTAGAGAGATTCGAACTCCCGACATCCTGCTCCCAAAGCAGGCGCGCTACCAGACTGCGCTATACCCCGAATTTTCTTCTGCAAACAGCCCGTTGGCTGTGCTGCTGAAGTGGTGCGCATATTACCGATATGCTGATATTTCGTCAAGCAATTTGTTAATCTTTTTTCAATAAAATTAAGCTCTTAACTTAATACCTTATATCCGATATTTAAGACCACTAAACAACCCTAAAAAGACTGTTTAAAAACTGTTCATTAAAGCCCACGCCGCCATCTTGTACCGCTGTGAGAATCTTCCAAAACCACGCCAGCAGCTTTTAATTGATCACGNACTTTATCTGCCAAGGCAAAGTCCTTATCAACTTTTGCCTGTTGGCGCTGGGCCACTAATTGGTCGATTTGCGCGTCACTTAGCCCACCCTCCTCGGCTTCGCCACGGAGAAATTCACTGGGTGCTTGTTGTAACAAACCAAGTATAGCAGCTAGGGCCTTTAATTGTGATGCTAAAGCACTGGCTGCGGCCATATCATCCTGCTTAGTACGATTAATTTCTTTGGCCATTTCAAATAATACCGTTAATGCTTCACGGGTATTAAAGTCATCATCCATAGCCACATTAAAGCGCTCAACATATTTACCCGCTAAAGTAACTGCTTGGGTTGGCACATCCAATAAGCTGGTATATAAACGCTCTAATCCACTTTGCGCTTCTACTAAACTATCTTCCGAATAATCTATTTGGCTACGATAATGGCTTGCCGTTAACAAATAACGAATCACTTCAGCTGGATATTTTGCTAGTACTTCACGGATGGTAAAAAAGTTACCCAGAGACTTGGACATCTTTTCCTTGTTTACGCGCACGGCACCGGCATGCATCCAATAATTAACAAATTTTGTATCGTTAGCTGCTTCTGATTGGGCAATTTCATTCTCATGATGTGGGAAAGGTAAATCTGGCCCACCACCATGAATATCAAAATGGTCTCCCAAGCAACACTTAGTCATGGCAGAACACTCTATATGCCAACCTGGACGCCCTTCACCCCAAGGTGATGTCCAGGATATCTCCCCTGCCTTGGCCGCTTTCCAGAGCACAAAATCAAGAGGGTTTTCTTTACTTTCTCCCACCTCAATACGTGCACCGGCCCGCAAATCTTCAAGCTTACGGTTTGTTAAAGCACCATAATTGGCAAACTTTTCCACGCGATAATAAACATCGCCATTGCTAGCGGCATAGGCAAAGTCTTTATCGATTAAGGTTTGCACCATATCAATAATAGCTTGCATATGCTCAGTAGCACGCGGTTCTTGATCTGGAGGTAAGACATTGAGGGCCCGCTCATCTTCATGCATGGCTTGAATAAAGCGTTCTGTTAGTGCTTGTGGCGTTTCACCATTCTCAGCGGCGCGTTTAATAATCTTGTCATCAATATCAGTAATATTGCGGACATATTCAACTTCAAGACCACGATAACGTAGATATCTAGTGATCACATCAAAAGCGACCATCACCCTAGCATGACCAATATGACAAAAATCATATACAGTCATACCACACACATACATGCGCACCTTACCCGCCTCGATGGGGACAAATTCCTGCTTATCATTAGCCAATGTATTATGTATTTTTAGCATCATCATTATCCGTTTTGCTTACCCCAAGAATCCCTAAGGGTGACTGTACGGTTAAACACTAATGACTCATTGCTAGAGTCAGGGTCAACACAAAAATAGCCTTCGCGCTCAAACTGAAATTGTTGACCAGCTTGCGCAGCTGATAAACCTAATTCTGCGTATGCTTTACTGATAACCCGCAGTGAATCAGGGTTTAAGCATTCAGTAAAATCACGCTCTTTATTGCCATCAGGATTTTCATCATTAAATAAACGATCATAAACCCGTACTTCAACAGGTAAATTATGACTCGCACTCACCCAATGAATAACACCATTAACTTTATAACCTTCCGGCTTTTTACCAAGAGTATTCTCATCATAACTACATACTAGTTCTATAACTTCTCCCGCAGCATCAGTAATGACTTCATCACAAGTGACTATATATCCACCACGTAAACGCGCAGACTGCTGAGGCGCAAGACGTTTCCATTTACGAGGTGCCTCCATAGCAAAATCAGCCCGATCAATAAATACTTCGTGGGACATAATAAGATCACGGCTACCCATAGTGTCATCTTTTGGATGGGCTGGCACAGTTAACGTTTGAGTCTTATCAGCTGGCCAATTGCTGATAGTGACTTTAATAGGGTCTAAAACACACATGGCACGTGGTGCATGAGAATCTAAATCATCACGCACAGCTGACTCCAGACGACCTACATCAGTTATACCTTTACTCCGCGCAACAGGTGTTGCTGCACAGAAATTGCGCAACGCTGCGGGGGTAAAGCCACGCCGACGCATACCCGAAATAGTGGGCATACGTGGATCATCCCAACCCGATACAGCATGGGTGTCTACCAACTGCTTTAATTTACGTTTACTGGTAACCGTATAGTTAAGTTCCAGACGGGCAAACTCATACTGCTGTGGCTTACTCGGCGCACTAACATTATCAATAAACCAATCATAAAGTGGACGATGATCTTCAAATTCCAAAGTACAAATAGAATGCGTAATACCCTCAATGGCATCTGACAAACCATGGGTAAAGTCATACATTGGGTAGACACACCAGTCGCTACCCGTTTGGTGATGTTCAATATGACGAATACGATAAATTATCGGGTCACGCAAATTAATGTTTGGGGAAGCCATATCGATTTTAGCACGCAGTACCTTTGCTCCATCGGCAAATTCACCCGCTGTCATACGGGCAAAGAGATCAAGGTTGTCGGCAATACTGCGTTCACGATAAGGACTATCAGTGCCGGCTTCAGTTAAGGTGCCACGATACTCTCTGGCCTGCTCGGGGGTTAGATCACAAACATAAGCTAAACCCTTTTCAATAAGCTCAATAGCAAAACCATGTAATTGCTGAAAGTAACCAGATGCATAACGTTCATCACCATGCCAAGTGAAACCTAACCATTCCACATCACGTTTAATGGCTTGAATATATTCATCACTTTCTTTTTCTGGATTGGTATCGTCAAAGCGTAAATTACAGCTACCAGAAAAATCTTCGGCCAAACCAAAGTTCAAACAGATGGATGTAGCGTGACCTATATGTAAATAACCATTTGGCTCTGGTGGAAAACGAGTGGCGACTAAGCCATTATGCTTGCCCTGATTAACATCTTCCTGAATGATATTACGAACAAAATTAGAAGCCTGTACAACAGTTTTTTCAGCCACTTTGGCTCTCTCCTGGATCGCTTGAAGGGTCAATTTGCTAAGTTAGATTAGTTTCAACCTAGCAAATACTAACCATGATATGCAAAACCGATAATTATAGCCTCTTGTTCCCCCACCTTACCAGCTATCTTGATAACAATTTCACCCTCATCGACATTGCAACAAGTGGCCTAGAGCCTCATAATTAACTTGTTCAAGGTATAAGACTAAATTTGTTGATTACCATAAACTAAAATGACTTATTTAACAGGAAAGCAATATGTCTAAAGTACTGATGACCACCAACTTTGGTAACATCACTATCGAACTGGACCATGATAAAGCCCCCATCACCGCAGCCAACTTTGCCCAGTATGTAAAAGATGGCTTTTACGATGGTGTTATTTTTCACCGCGTAATTGATGGATTTATGATCCAAGGTGGCGGTTTTGATGCCAATATGCAACAAAAATCCACGCGAGAAAATATCGAAAATGAAGCTGATAATGGCTTAAGCAATGATATTGGTACCCTCGCTATGGCGCGCACCATGGACCCTCATTCTGCTTCCGCACAATTCTTTATTAACGTCAACAATAATGGTTTTTTAAACCATACTGGCAAAAATCCACAAGGCTGGGGTTATGCCGTTTTTGGTAAAGTCGTTGAAGGTATGGAAGTCGTCAATGAAATTAAAGGCGTTGCCACAACAATGCGTGCTGGCCACCAAGATGTGCCTGCCGAAAATGTGGTTATTGAATCCGCCACCTTGTTGGAAGCCTAAGGCCTAGCCCATGCGTCATCTATTTATTTCTGACCTCCACCTAGATTCTGCACGCCCACATCATGTGCAGGCCCTAAGGGATTTTTGTGATAATAAATTGGACTCGTCTTCCCACCTCTATATCTTAGGTGATTTATTTGAGGCTTGGTTAGGTGATGACATGGGCTTAGTTGCTTATGCCGATGTGGTAAATTTGTTAACTCAACTGACTAAACAAGGCACCAAGGTATTTATTCAACACGGTAACCGCGACTTTTTATTAGGCAAAGAATTTGTAGCAGCAACGGGTGCCATTTTACTTGGTGAAGAAGAAGTTATAGAAATAAATCAGACTCGCGTTTTGTTAATGCATGGGGATAGTTTATGTATCGATGATATTGACTATCAAAACTTTAAAAAACAGGTACGTGATCAACAGTGGCAACAAGAATTTTTAGCTATGCCTGCCGCACAAAGAATCGAACTGGCACAACAATATCGTCAACAAAGCAGCATAATGACCGCCGAAAAAGATAGTGAAATTATGGATGTAAACACTGATGCAGTGTTAAAAGTTATGGCAAAGCATCAAGTAGATACCTTAATCCATGGCCATACCCATCGCCCTATGGTGCATCAAAATCAAGGTTTAACGCGGATTGTTTTAGGCGACTGGCAAGGTCACTTCGATTACCTTGATTGGCCCGAAAATGATACTTGGCATTTTCTTCGCCAGCCTATTTAACTCGCTTATAAATTTTTTTGGCAATAAAAAGCGCCACCATATTGCATAGTAGCGTTTGTAATTAGTAACAGACCAAACTGTTTTAACTATTAGCCATTTAGCCCTTACCCTTCCAAGGTACAAGATAGCGTTCTAACAGTCTAATACCAACGTCAATGGCAAAGCCGATAATACCAATTAGTACAATACCCATAATAACCACATCGGTATTCTGGAACTTGGAGGCCGCGACAATCATTTTGCCCAGCCCTTTTTCTGCAGCAACTAATTCTGCCGCCACAACCGTACCCCAACATACCCCCATAGCTACCCGGGCACCAGTAAAGATTTCCGGTAACGAGTTAGGAATAATAACACGCAGTAAAATTTGTAATTTACTCGCCCCAAGGCTGTAGGCCGCATGAATTTTGGTAATACGTACCCCAGAAACACCTGATCGGGCAGCAATGGCCATAATCCATAAAGCCGCTAGGAATAACAGCACCACTTTACCTTCTTCACCAATACCAGCCCAAATAATAACCAAAGGTATTAAAGCTAGCGGTGGCACTGGACGCATAAATTCAACGATGGGATCAAACCAACCACGGAACCAGTTTGACAAACCCATGGCATAACCCAATGGAATGCCAATAATAGCGCCAATCAAGAATCCTACCACTACACGCCACAAGCTAAAGCCTAAGTGCTGAGCCAAAGTAATATTTTGGTAGCCTTGGTCAGCGATAGTCAGCAAACGGCTCCAAACTTGTTCCGGCGCAGGTAAGTAAATATGCTCCATTTGAATACCATCATAAGGAACCACATTAAGGGTGCCCTTGTCAGTGAGTGATACTCTTGCAAAGCCTACGTCAACAGGATTATTTTTGCTAATTGGTTGGTCATTTACCTTAACAATCTCACCACCATTTTTACGCTTTATCTCATCGTTCTTATCCCACGGTAATAATTTGGAACGATATGCTTGGATGACCAAAGCGTCATCATTCACAATACCATTACCCGCCTCTACCGCTGGCTTATTGGCTTTTTTGTCAGCACTATGAACGACAACACTAACGTTAGCGCTGGCTGTTTCACCAGTAACATCTTTAGCCGTATACGTGAACTCACCACTTCCGATATAAGGCCCAGGTACATGTAAAAACGAAGGTAATAATTTAGACCCAGTAAAAGAACCCCATAAAACAAAAATTAAGAGCACGGAAACAATAGAAGCTGTTGTATTTGACACAACAGTACTTTCGTCACCAAAGGTAACTGTCTTTAGAGAGTTAAAGTTTTTACCACGGCTAACTGACTTACGAACCAAGCGCCAGATAAATAGGCTGACAAGGATAATAGCAATATAGCCAAACAAATAAATTAGAACAGAGCCAACAGATAACAGAATAGCGACTGTTTCCATGGCTAAATCATAAAACACACTTGATTCATTCATTAGTTAGCCTCCTCTGTTCTACCCATTATTTCTTCTTCCATTTCCCAGATCATGGCCAAAATTTCTTCCCGCTTAGCCGTATAGTCTGGATGTTTTTTTACTTCTCTAAGGTCAGCACCAACACCAAGTTCAGCAAATGGCAGATTGTATTCTTTATGCACACGTCCTGGTCTTGGTGCCATAACTAATAGGCGTTCGCCTAGTAACAGAGCTTCCTCAACTGAATGAGTAATCAAAATAATGGTTTTGCCCGTTTCTTTCCACAAATCCAAAACTAAAGATTGCATCTTTTCTCGAGTCAAAGCATCCAAAGCCCCAAGGGGCTCATCCATTAAAATAACATCAGGATCATTGGCCAAACAGCGCGCCAAAGCAACACGCTGTTGCATGCCGCCAGAAAGCTCATACACGGCCTTATCCTTAAATTCTTGCAGACCCACCATTTCGAGTAAACGATCCACTTCCGGTGCACTTTTTGATTTTGGCACGCCTTTCATATCCGGACCAAAAGAAACGTTCTTGCGCACATTCATCCATTCAAATAGTGCCCCTTGTTGAAACACCATGCCACGCTCAGGACCGGGGCCTTCAATTAATTGACCATCGAGATGAATATCACCGTTGGTAGGAGCCAAAAACCCGGCAATAATATTTAATAAGGTGGTTTTACCACAACCAGATGGACCCAAAACACTTAACAATTGCCCAGATTTTATATTTAGATTTATATTTTCCAGCGCTTGCACAGACCCACCGCCTGGCAGATCAAAACGCATAGATACATTGGCTATATGCAGATCAGACACACTAATACCTTTAAAATTTATTATCAGTTATAAATAAAACATGGTAATGGGGACAGGAACGTAAATACATAATCAACTCACCACGTCCTGCATAAATTGAAGATTGACTACTTGTGTAGTCAGAAATAAACCAAGGCGCCAGAAAATTCTAGCGCCCTAGTTGTTTTAGTAGATTAGTCGACTTACATGTCGCCTGCAGCGGCCAGAGGACCCACTTCTACGTTAGCATCATAGCTGTCGTTAGCAGAAGGAATAGAACCCGCATCAACGAATACCTGTGCTACACCTTTCATAAAGCTCTGTGCACCACCGTCTAACCACTTGGCTGACAATTGCTCGTCAACACTTGGGAATACAAAGGTAGATAGAGAACTAGCTGCATCAGCTTTGCTCATACCAGCGTCTTTAGCAATCATAGATAGCATAAAGTCAGGTTGGCTAGCATTCCAAGCAGCATTAGCATCGGCAGTTACAGCCAAGAATTTAGCTACAGTATCGCTATGCTCAGCAACGAAGTCAGCAGGAGCTGTGGTTACGTCAAATACCAAGATACCCAGTTCTTCTTTTTCAGCACCGGTCAACAAGATATTGCCACTTTCCTTCATACGACGCAGCGCACCACCCCAGCCACATGCCATATCAATAGCACCTTGAGCCAAAGCCACAGCACCTTCAGCTGGTGCCATATCAACGATTTCTAAGCTACTTAAAGGCACATTAAAGTGATCCATTTGCTTTAAGAAACCGTAGTGAGCAGCAGTACCTAAAGGCACAGCAACTTTTTTACCAGCTAATTCACCGGCAGAATCTTTATCAATTTCAAGATCAGAATGTACAACACAGTTGTCGTTATCTGAGTAAGACACAGCCACGTCAACGATTTGCAAATCCTGTCCGGCAGAAGTAGCCACAACAAAAGGTGGAACACCTTGTGATACAGAAATATGAACATCACCTGATGCCATAGCCGCAGACATAGCGGTACCGGTATCAAAAGCAACCCAATTTACTTTCATACCCAAAGCTTCATCATATGCACCAGAAACTTTGGCAGCTTGGAATGGCATTGGCCATTCAAGGAAATAGGCCACGGTAAGTTCTTTGGAGTGACCGTCAGCAACGGCGGCTGTAGCGCCTGCCATCAAACCTGTAGCAACGGCCAAACTTGCCGCTATAGACTTTAATTTCATTTTAATTCTCCCAGAAATTATGATTTTTATAATTAAAAAACCAAGAGCTAAAACTACTCTTAATTATGAGTAGTGCGTTGAATATACTATTCAACAAAAAAAAGCCAAAGCCAGATCAGTATTATTATTAGATCCAATAATTATCATAAAAAATTAGATACTAACTTAATAACAAAAATGAATAGCTCATAATCAGAATAGACCCATTAGTTACAAGACGCAAGAGCACTAGTTGCTCAAAAGCGACCTCTTTTACACTTTGTAAAATAAAACTAACCCTATGGCATGCCTCAATTAATTTACAAATATGGATCAATTGGTCAGCATTTGAAGAAGGACTTTTTAGAACACTATTAAGGGGTTAATTAAAACCAGAAGAGATTAGTAATTAACCCAATTGTGGTGCTAATTGAGACTAAAAGGGCCAATAAAGTACTAGCAAGGGAGTAACTTTCTAGACTTGTTGTTGGCCATGCAATAGGCGAACTACGTGACGCGCCTCAGCAAAAAACAACCAACGCTCTGTCAATAAACCAACCATCATAATGACAAATGCTATAGCTAGAGTTAAGGCATTTGGCAGCCAATAAAGCAAAGCAAAAGGAATGACAAAGGTTGTTGATAGCATTAGCCAACGCATACGTAGCAATTTCACTTTGGCAACGTCATAGATAAATTCGTTATTTAAGAAGCTAGGTGCAGAATGACCCGCATCAAGAATCCTCACTTTCTGATTTAAGAAACTTGTAGCAGTCTGAATACTACTTCCACCAGGTACTTTAAAAAGCCAGAAATAACTAAGCTTAGTTAAGGTAGTAAAGGCAACCAGTGCGCCAAGAACTTGTATCAGTAAGCCTAATTCTAAACCATTCCACGCGAGTAAGAAGGCCCAAGCTAAACCACCACTCATGGCCGCAAATAACAGGTACAAAATGGGGACTAAAGGATGATGCCATTGTCGAATAGTTTTTAAACTGGCATAGATCATGGCGGTGACAAAAACAATAATAAAACTAAATAACAAACACAAACCAGCCCAGATACCAACACTATCCCACTGAAAATAAATAGCGGCAGCATACAGGGCCGCTATGGGGTATAACAAAATCGCAAATACAGCTTCCCGAGATAGCCAAGAAGTACGGAAGCAACTAAAGGAACGCCAAGCATTTTTTGGGTTGGCCAAATGCCAAGTAGAGGCTGAAAGGCCAATACTAATAAGCACCATAGCAATAATACCAATACTAATTTGCATACCAATAGATAAGGCCCACCAAGCAAATAATTCATTCGCACATAGCCAGCCCAGTAAACCGTAGCCAGCGCCAGCAGTAACTGTAAAGATCAATACAGAAAAAGCAGGATGCATAATAAAAGCCTCTAACGATGAATAATACGATTAACGATTTGTTTAACCTTGCCTAGCACCTTGCCTCCTTGAGGCCGCTCAATAGGCTCACGCGGTGGTAAATAGGTATTAACTGGATTATAACCAAGCTCAGGCATAAGCGGCTTACCTTCTCGCTGTTTTTGTAATTTGGATACTTCAGACTCAGGGTCATCAAAATCGCCAAACACACGAGAATTTGTTGGGCAAGTTATCACACAGGCGGGCTGGCGTTCAGCTTCTGGTAATTGCTCATCATAAATACGGTCAACGCACAAAGTACACTTTTTCATGGTACCAGAGCCGGGGTCTAACTCACGAGCACCATAAGGACAAGCCCAAGCGCACAGATTGCAGCCCATACAGCGATCTTGGTCAATCAACACAATACCATCTTCGTCGCGCTTATAAGATGCACCAGTAGGACAAACAGTCACACAGGCCGCATCTTCACAGTGCATACAAGAAAGGGGCATATTAACGGTCTTACTCAGTGGACTTTCATCTACCTCAAATGTGCGAATACGATTTAGCCACGCCCCATTGGGGTCTTTACCATAGGGATTGGTATCCGTTAACGGGCCAATAGTGCCTGACGTATTCCATTGTTTACAGGCCGTAGCACAAGCATGGCAGCCAACACAGGTATCAAGATCGATTGCTAAACCTAATTTCACCTACTTTACCTCACTTATGACGAGCGGCGACCAAAAATATCAGACCAAGGCCGATTTAAATTAACATTTGTATGGCTAGCATAGCCTTGCTTAGTCGGTGCCGGAGTATAACCTGGCGGTGACTTTAGGGGCGCAAATTGCGGCCAACTGCCCTCTTCACCTGCTGTGGCTGGCGTGATCTTAACTTGTAAATCATACCAAGCAGCCTGACCGGTTATGGGGTCAGAGTTGGTCATGCGTGAACCACCCTTATCACTGGGTAATAATTCGCTAATTAGATGGTTCATTAAGAAGCCCTGCTTAGCCTCATTAGTGTCATCACTTAAGCCCCAGGCGCCACCTTGTTTGGCAATGGCGTTCCAAGTCCAAACAGTATTTGGGTTTACCCCTTCCATATGCTTAACTTGCACACGAATCTTGCCAGATCGTGATTCTACCCAAGCCCAATCAAAATCATTTATACCCATATCTAATGCTGTTTGACGATGCATATAAAGATAATTTTGCGACATAATTTGGCGCAACCAAGCATTTTGTGAATCCCATGAGTGATACATAAACATAGGGCGTTGCGTAATGGCATAAAATGGATATTCTTCGCTACTCACTGATTGCTGTTCTAAAGGTGAGTAGTAACTAGGTAAAGGATCAAAGTAGCGTACCAAACGCTGTTTTTGATTCTCTTCAGTGGGTTGCGGCCCATCATATAGGCCCTGCCCAGCTAAACGGAATTTTTGCAGGGTCTCTGAATAAAGCTCAATAACAATCTGCTCCGTACTACCCACCCAAGCTGCTTCTTTAGCTAATGTTAAATAATCTAAATTCGCATGTCGCATATAACGTTGGTTGGGTGCCAATTCGTATTTAAAGAAACACTCATTTTCTTCGTAAGCTTCCCACTGCTTGGGGTTTGGCGCGCCAAGTAGGGATTGATCGCCATTTTCACCGCGCCAACCAGCCAGAAAACCAATACCTGGAGCACGCTCAAAGTTGATAATAAAATCTTTATAATTTTCGTATTTAGGTTGACCTTGCGCATTGGTAAAGGCCGGCAACTTAAGACGTCCAGCTACCTCAACCATCACCTCTTGCCAACTTAATACATCACGATTAGCATCAACTACAGGGATACGCACAGCATCACAAGCGGCATCAGGCTCAGATATAGGCCGGTCTAGCATGGAAATGGTGTCATACCGTTCCAAGTAAGTTGTATCAGGTAAGACTAAGTCAGAAAAAGCCACGGTCTCTGAGTTAAAGGCATCACAAGTGACAATAAAGGGGATTTTATAATTACCATCGGCATCCTTCGCCCGTAACATATCCATGGTCTCGGAAGTATTCATACTTGAGTTCCAAGCCATATTAGCCATAAACAACATCAAAGTATCAATAGGATAAGGATCACCAGCCACAGCATTGCTAATTACCATATGCATCAGGCCATGGGCAGCTATGGGCGCATCCCACGAATAAGCCTTATCAATGCGCTGCGGCTGCCCTTGCTCATCTATAAGCAGATCTTCTGGGCAAGTTGGAAAACCCAAAGGTGCCGATTCAAGCGGCGTATTGGGCGCATTTACCTTGGCTGGCTTAATAGGTGGCACAATATGTTTAGGGAATGGTGGTTTCGCTAAATGACCACCCGGGCAATCAATGGTGCCTAACAATATTTGTAATAAATGAATGGCTCGGCATGTCTGAAAACCATTGGAATGGGCAGACACACCACGCATGGCGTGCATAGAAACAGGCCGACCAATAAACTGAGTTTGTTTGCGTCCAGCCCAATCAGTCCATTCAATACCTAAGGTAATAGACTCTTGAAAAGCCACATGGGCCATTTCCAAGGCAATACGTTCGATGGTGGCAGCATCTATACCACACTCTTTGGCAACGGCTGCAGGGCTATACTGAGGATCCATATACTTGTCTAGCAAAATGCTAAACACGGTGCGCACGGGCACCCCATCTGGCGTTTCAAACTCACCCATTAAAGCTGGGGCAATATCCGCCGACATGGCTGGAGCAAAGCTTTCAGTTAATTGATCGTAGACCTGAGTAGCATCATCTCCATCACGCCATAATAATCCATCCCCAACTTGCCCTGGGGTATTCACGACTAGTTGCGGTGCATTGGTATAGCGAATCAAAAACTCATCATCAATTTGCCCATCACGCAATAACACGTGAATCATGGCCAAGGCCAATAAGCCATCAGTGCCTGGCTTTAGGGCTAACCATTCATCGGCAATGGATTGATAACCGGTTCTAACTGGATTTACAGCAACAAATTTAGCGCCCCGCTCTTTAAGTTTTTTAAGGCCAATTTTGATGGGATTAGAAGCATGGTCTTCCGCCACACCCCAAAGCATAAAATACTTAGTTTGGTCCCAATCTGGATCGCCAAATTCCCAAAAAGCGTGGCCCATAGTATAGAGACCAGCAGCGGCCATATTCACGGAACAAAAACCACCGTGGGCGGCCCAATTATAGGTTCCAAATTGTGATGCCCAGAGACCAGTTAAGGCTTGCATTTGATCGCGCCCAGTAAAATAGGCTAAACGTCTTGGATCAGTTGCCCGAATATTAGCTAAACGCTCCGTAAGAATATCTAGGGCCCTATCCCAACTAATTTCTTCAAATTCGGCGGCACCACGCTCACTATCGGGTTTACGCAGCAAAGGCTTATTAAGTTTGGCTGGGGACAGCTGCTTCATAATGCCAGCATTACCCTTGGCACAGAGCACACCTTTATTAACAGGATGATTAGGATTGCCTTGAATAAAACGAATTTTTTCGTCTTCTAAGGTGACTTTAATACCGCAACGGCAGGCACACATATAGCAGGTTGTATATTTGTGCGTCTGATTTTGGTGATCTTCAAATTGAGGCAAAGCAGAGGCTTTAGTCATGGTCTCATTATCTAATGACGGCAAAGTACATTAGCATAAGCGAAGACGTTTAGGCTGCCAACAACCAACCTGAGCTATTATTTAGTGCCAGTATAATTAACAATTGGTCCAGAAGGACAATTAGCCGGCGATGCCAACAAATGAGGAGATAAGTTCAGACTTAGGTAAGCTTTTCTTATCCGCAGACTTAACTAGGTGGACAGGTTTAGAGGTTTGCTGAGCAGGCATAACATAATGAGCATTAGCTTGTTTATGACTAGCTAAGGCCACACTGGCTGATGAAAATTCAACTTGGGCTGCGGATGAGATGCTCATAAATACCTCTGACACATTGTCAGTTTAGTTTCTTGGCACCTAGGTGTTAAATAAACTGGCACCATATGCAATCTACTATAGCACCAGTTATTAATAATGTAATGGAATAAATAATAATTATATTATTCTAAATTGGAATATAATGATTATGTGGCTAGAATTAACCCAGTTGGGGCAACTAATGCAGCTACATCCACATCAGCCGTTTGCGCACGCGCCCAAACATTCACCGAACGCGTTCCAGATCGACAAAAAGCCAATACCTTGTCATGATTTTCTAGAATAGCCTGCACTTCGGCGACCGTTTCTGCTGGGAAATTCATGCCAAAAATAGGTGCATAAAAATATTTCAGGCCTTCAGCCTCAGCTGCTGCTTGTAAATCTTTATTACTACTTGGGTGGCCGGGCTCGCCATCAGGTCGATTATTAATTACTGTGGTATAACCCAAGGCCTTTACTGCTGCCATATCAGCTGCTAACAATTGTGGGGCAACGCCAAAATCATTGGTAACGGGAATAACTGCCATCTTGTATCCGAAATAAAAAATGTGAGCGGCTATATTATATTGGCTTCTGGCCATTAACAAGCACAAAAAAAGCGGCTTCTGCAAAGAGAGCCGCTTGTTTCAACATTGCTTAAATCTTATCAAGTGACACTTGCTAAAGCATGATCAATGGCGGATACAATTTCATCAATCTCATTAGTGGAGGCAATCAATGCTGGACTTAAACACAAGGTATTATTGTGGCGTTCAAAACTGCGATTAGTACGACCAATAATAACCCCCTGAGACATACAGTGTGAAACCACAGCCGCCGCTACAGATTCGGCTACTGGCTCTCGAGTTTTGCGATCCTTGACTAGCTCCATACCTTGGAATAAACCTTTACCACGCACATCACCAATCATTTCATGTTTTGCAGCTAAGTTATGCAATTGCTGGTTAAGATACTCACCCATAACCGTTGAATTATGCAGTAGATTTTCTTCTTCAATAATGCGCATATTTTCTAGGGCAGCCGCTGGTCCCGCTGTACATCCACCAAAGGTAGATATATCACGGAAGTAGCCCATTGGGTCATTGGCGTCATCTTTAAAATCATTAAACACCGCTTCCGTGGTTACAGTACAAGAAATGGCGGCATAACCACTGGCAACACCTTTGGCCATAGTGACAATATCGGGCACAATACCAAAGTGCTGATAGCCAAACCACTTACCTGTACGACCAAGACCACAAACCACCTCATCAATATGCAGTAAGACATCATATTTGTCACAAATACGTCTAACTTCTTGCATATAACCCTCAGGCGGCACGATCACACCACCACCGGCGGTAATAGGTTCGATAACAACACCACCTACGGTATCTGGGCCTTCACGGAGAATCGTCTCTTCGATAGCCTGTGCAGCTTGAATACCAAAATCAGCATCAGCACCATTGGCCGAGTGATAAGCAGAACAATGTGGGAACTCAATAAAACCGGGAGTAAATGGCCCATACTGACCTTTACGTTGTAATTGCCCAGTCGAGCTTAGAGCGGTAATGGTAGTGCCATGGTAATCCCGATCACGGAATAAAATTTTGTGCTTTTTACCACCGTATTTTTTGTAAGCGATCTGACGGATAATTTTATACGCCTTTTCATTAGCTTCTGAGCCTGAGTTGGAATAGTAAACACGACTCATACCTGGCATTTTTTCAATTAATTTTTGGGCAAATAACGCCCCAGGCATACTACCCGCACTATTAGCAAAGAAGTTAATCTTTAATAATTGGTCACGCACAGCATTGGCCATAGATTCACGACCATAGCCAATATTAACTGTCCATACACCACCAGCAACAGCATCCAGATACTCTTTACCCTTAGTATCCATAACGCGCATGCCCTTACCTTCAATAAACATTAAAGGATCTTGGGTCTCCAACATCTTATGCTGGGTTAAATGATGCCAAACATGATGACGATCATCAGTTAAGGCCTGTTCCATGGTGTAATTATTGATATCGTAAGACATAATCACGTACTCATTACTAGTTAAGTTATTGGTTACCGGTAAACTACTTGGCACCTCATAATAGCGCCTACTTTATGCCCACATAGGCTATTTCCCTTAGAACCAATTTTGGGCTAACTGTTATGCCAATAATAAAACTGCTGGCATCAACAACAAATACTCCATACAATCTGTCTGACGATTGCTTTTGATAACTGGAACGCAATATATGAGCCACCCTCTTTTTCATTTAGATGCTGGTCTATCTGCTAGTCTGCAACAACAATTACGGCAGCAGATTGCGCAAGCTATTTTAGCTAAACATATCCCACTGGATAGCCCTTTACCATCTAGCCGCAAATTGGCCAAGCAGCTAAATATTGCCCGTAATACCGTGGTATTAGCCTATGATCACCTACTTGATGATGGTTATCTAGTAGCCAAAGAACGCAGTGGTTATTATGTCAATCCTAATATCCTTGAAAATAGTGTCGTGGTTGAATCAATTCCCGCTGATAGAGACACCTCTGGCCAAGCCCCTGATTGGCAACAGCGATTTAAATTACGTCCCACCTTACAAAGTAATATTATTAAACCGGCTGATTGGCAGCAATATGATTATCCCTTTATCTATGGCCAATTTGACCCCAATTTATTTCCTACCAATCACTGGCGTGAGTGCTGCAAAGATAATGTGAGTGTGCCAGCGATTCGCAGTTGGGCAGCAGATCATTTTGTCGATGATGATCCCATGTTAATCGAACAACTGCATACACGCATTCTACCGCGCCGTGGGGTATGGGCAGACCCGCAAGAAATATTGATTACCGTGGGCACCCAGCATGGCTTATATATGCTAGCCAAACTGCTATTAAACCAAGATAGTGTTATGGGTATCGAAGATCCTGGATATGTGGATGTGCGTAATATAGCCAGTATTAACCCCGCACAGGTCAAACCTCTGCCAGTTGATGACGAAGGCCTTATTATCAGTGATGCCATTAAAGACTGTGATTGTGTTTACACTACTCCTAGTCATCAATACCCTACTACGGTTACCATGCCTCTTGATCGCCGCCGCAAACTCTTAGAAATGGCCAATGAGCATGATTTTGTCATTATCGAAGACGACTATGAGTGTGAAACTAACTTTAAACAAGCCCCCTCGCCAGCACTAAAAAGCCTAGATCAGCATGGCCGCGTTATTTATATCGGCAGCTTTTCAAAAACCCTAGCGCCTGGTTTGCGGCTGGGCTATATCGTGGCGAGTAAGCAATTAATAGCCGAAGCAAGATCCCTTAGGCGCCTAATGGTGCGTCATCCACCAGCTAACAACCAACGTTCCATTGGCCTATTTGTGGCCAGAGGATATTATGATTCCCTCGCTAGCACCTTGGTCAATGCCTACAAAGAACGGCATCAGATAATGGCAGAAAACCTACAGAAATGGATGCCCAATGGCTTTGAACAGCCTACTTTTGGTGGCTCTTGTTACTGGATAAAAGGTCCAGATAGCTTGGATGCAAGAGAGTTAAAACAACTTGCTGCAGAGAATGGTATTCTTATTGAAGCTGGTGATATTCACTTTTTAGGTGATAATCCACCGCGCAATTACTTCCGTTTGGGTTATTCTTCTATCGATACCCATAAAATAGCGCCCGGTATCGAGAAACTCTCGAAGTTAATGAACCAATTAGTGCCAAATTAGCTACTAAGCTAGGCCTGCTGCTTTAACCAATGGGCATAAATAGAACCTAAAGCAGCAGACGCCAAACGAGCCGCCGGTGGATCTGCCCGTGAAGTTAGTATAATGGGCACCTTAGCCCCTAGAATCAGACCAGCGGCTGTTGCACCACTAAAATAGACCATTTGTTTAAAAATAGCATTACCCGTCTCAATATTTGGCACTAGTATTACATCAGCTTCGCCTGCACCATCAACATCAATACCCTTTATTTTTGCTGCCATGGGTGAAATAGCTCCGTCTAAAGCTACTGGACCAAAGATTTGTGCACCTAGTTGCTTATCGTGAACACTTGCTAAGAGTTCCTTAGCTAACATACTAGAAGGCATAGCTGGCGTGGGTGTTTCCGTAGCTGATAACAAGGCAATATTGGGTTTTTCTATAGCTAAAGCATGCATTAAATGAATGCAATTACGCAAAATATGTTGTTGTGTGGTGAGATCAGGGGCAATATTGATAACAGCATCGGTAATACAGAGAGCTTTATCGCTATTAGCCACGGTCATATAGAATACATGACTTAATCGTGCCCCTGTGCGTAAACCTTTGTGTTTATCTAAAACAGCACGCAGTAAAGTATCGGAATGGATATGCCCTTTCATTAACATTTGCGCCCGTTGGGCGTGGACTAGAGCCACAGCAGCCTCTGCAGCGGCTTGTTCACAATCTGCCGCAACGACCTGATTATCAGCTAAAGCCCAGTCCATATTGGCCGCAATAGATCGAATTTGATCCTCATCACCCACTAAAATAGGCGAAATAACACCCTCTAGCTCCGCTTGACGGGCACTTTCCATAGCCAATTGATTGCCTGCATTAATTACCGCGGTAGCCATAGGTGGCAACCCTTGAGCCTGATTTAACAAGGCAGCTGGACAAACTGGGGACTGATCACTAAGCATAATAATGGGCCTTAGGGCTTATCTGTATATAGGTATAAACACTGTAAAACAATTATTAGAACATTAAACAGCGCCCTAAAATCTAGTGGTTTACCCATCCTTAATATAGAACCAATTAGTATATATGGCAGGTTCCAATTAGCAATTGGCTTTTGCTAATAGCCAAACTAAGCATTACGTGCAGGCCATAATTGCGACAGCAACATACCGGCCAACATAAGCCCACAACCCAATAATCCTTGTATGGGCAATTGTTCACTTAAAAATAACCAGCCACCCAACACCGCAAATACCCCTTCGGAGCTAAGGATAATAGCCGCATGGGAGCTATGGGCATGTTGTTGAGCCACAACTTGTAAGGTATAGGCCACGCCCGTTGACATTAGTCCAGCATAAGCCAGTGGTATAGCCGTATCGACAATCATTTGCCAAGTAATGGTTTCCGTAAAGATGGCCACAATAAAAGCCAAAACCCCTGCCACTAAAAATTGAATAGCGGAGAGTTTAATGGTGTCATAACGGCCTGCAAGATAGCCTATAACCAAGACATGGCCCGCAAAAGCAATGGCACACAATAACTGAAAGGTATCGCCACGGCTAAGGGTAAAATCATCCCGTACCGACAATAAGTATAGGCCCCAGATAGCCAGTATAGCCCCTAACCAAGTGCCTAAACTGGTGCGCATACCAAAACAGAGGCCAATGGCAGGTACAAAAAAGATATATAAACCGGTAATAAAGCCAGCCTTACCAGCCGTTGTGTATTGTAAGCCCACCTGCTGCAAAGTTGCGCCAGCAAATAAAAAACTGCCTGCAAGTAATCCAGCT
Source organism: Oceanospirillaceae bacterium (assembly GCA_002686055.1). Lineage (GTDB taxonomy): Bacteria > Pseudomonadota > Gammaproteobacteria > Pseudomonadales > Balneatricaceae > Njordibacter. The sequence goes on from NYZU01000001.1 coordinate 131,567, forward strand.
AGAAGTAACTGCTGGGTGCTTGTGGTTTTCTGCTCATTGCGCTCAGGACGGCGTTTACTTAACCAATACACCACAGGCAATAATACTAGGCCACCCATAATAAAGCGCACACCATTAAACAAATGCGGCCCCATAGTTTCCATGCCCACCCGCTGAGCAACAAAAGCAAAGCCCCAAATAGCCGCTGCCAGCAGCATTAACACGTTGGCCAGAGCCACTTTATTATGCATCTTATTCTCCATCCACAGCACCACTGGCAACTGTCGGTAAACCACTATGAAAGCGGAATTGCTTATCAGGGGTGTTTATTAACTCGGTTTCTTTGCCTCGAAAAGCCTCAACACGTTGCCAAAAGGCTGTTTCCCCCGGCCCTTTTGGGCCTGTTGCCTCTGCCAAAGCTAAGTTTAAATAGTCTTGGTAGTGGCGGGCTTCTGACTTTAATAACGAGCGATAAAAAGCCTTAAGCTCAGTATCTAAAAAAGGAATTAGCGCAGCAAAACGCTCACAAGAACGTGCCTCAACAAAAGCCCCAATAATCAGGGTATCCATTAACTTAACGGGCTCATGGGTACGCACCATTTTATGCAAGCCAGCTGCATAACGAGAGGCTGGTAAATGGCCATAGGTCACTCCGCGCTCCTGCATCAAGCGTAATACCTGATCAAAGTGAATAAGCTCTTCTCTGGCTAAGCGTGACATTTTGGTCAGCAGAGTGCTTTTTTCGGGATACCGAAACATTAACTGCATGGCCGTTGAAGCCGCCTTTTTTTCACAGTGGGCATGGTCAATTAACAAAATATCTTGCTGTTTCAGAGCCTCAGTTACCCACGCTTGGGGAGTACTGGAGCCCAAAAAAGCCGTTAGTTCGGCTAGCGATTGCTCAAGATGATTGGCAGCTGTTGGCATAAGGTAGTAAAGATTAAAAAATAAAGATAAAAATTAAAGACGGCATTCTACTTTAAAACACCTAGCCTGAATACCTATAACCTTTAACCCATAACCTATAACCTATGGGTTAGCTAGCTATAGGTCGCAATAATTAAAGTAGTCCAAGTGAATAAGCTAGGCTATTTGGCTTGCCATTGCTCAGCCGTTATACAATATAAGGCATGGCGCAGCAGTGTGTGCTCAGAGGGTAAAGCGGGATGATCAAAATCAGCCTGCATATTGTGCATACCTATACGTTCCATCACCGCCATAGAACGCGTATTAGCCAGGGGCGTAAAGGACATCACCTTTGCTAGCTTTAATTGCGTAAAGGCAAAGTCTAGGGCTGCCTTGGCAGCCTCTGAGGCATAACCATGCCCCCAAGTATCACGGGATAACCGCCAACCAATTTCGACACAAGGGCTAAAAGTAAAGTCATCAGTGGGCTCATGTAAGCCTACAAAACCTAAAAAGCGCTCATCAGCAATACGTTCTACAGCCCATAAACCCCAACCTTTTGCAGTAATAAGGGATTGGATACGGTCGGCCATATTATCACTTTGCTCAGCTGTTAAGGGCGCAGGGAAAAAACGCATGACTTCTGGGTCTGCATTCATCTCGGCAAACACTTTATAATCCCGCAGCCGCCACTGACGTAAGCGCAGGCGTTCCGTCTGTAACTGTATGGGATTTTCAAACGTCAATGTTTGCATAAGGTGGCTACCTGTAAGTTCGTCTTAAAATCAATAACGTAACATTACAATGTAGCTGGATTAACGCCCAGCGTCAATGCAAGTAGGTAATAAGCAGTATTATAGAATGGCACTTAATTGGTGGTAGAGACACCATTATTGCTGGACAAAATCACCACAAACATCGGCAATAATATCCGCTAATAGTTGGCAATCAGCCAAATCAAAGGTTAATGGCACCCGCATATCCAAGGTCTTTTCCAAGACTGCCAAGGTATTGGGCAAATGCTGCGGCTCCACATAGTGCCAACTATCATAACGACTAGTAAAGGCTTTGGGTTCCGCCTCACCAAACCATTTTAGTTCTACTCCACGCTTGGCACATGCCTGCACAAAGTCGGGTAAATGTGCCAAAGCGATACCTTGGGCCATAAACTGAATAGAACTGCCCACATAAGCCTCATCAGCGTGGCGTGGCGGTATGTAGAGGCCTGGTACCTTAGCCAACTGCTCAGCTAATAAATCATAACGTTGATTCCAGCGCTGGCAGTTTTCTTCTAGGCGTGGGAGTTGCGCCAAGGCTAAGGTGGCACGCATATTATCCATACGCCCAGACATATTAGGGCTGGTATAACGAATATCGGTAAACGCCTCCGCTTCTGGTGCCGCACCATGGCGTTCATAGAGCATATAAGAACCAGAGTGCATAATGGCCTTAGCCATCATGTGCTTATCATTACTAACTAATAAGCCCCCTTCTCCCGTATTAATATGCTTATAGGTTTGCAAGCTAAAAGCCGCCATCACACCAAAGTTACCCGCTCGTATACCTTGCCATTTGGCACCCATGGTATGGGCACAATCTTCCAATACTTGAATACCTAACTCATTACAGATCTGCATCAATTGGTGCATATCTGGCATATGGCCACGCATATAAGATAATACCAACACCTTTGCACCGGAAGTCTCAGCTTTATGGCGCAAGTCATGCAAGTCCAGATGGTAATGATCATTCACCTCAACCAAAATAGGTCTAGCGCCCACATTGGCAATCGCCCCGGGAACCGGCGCTAATGTATAGCCATTGGTTAGCACCCCATCCCCTGCAGTAACCCCCATGGCTCGTAAGCCTATATGTAGAGCATAACCACAGGAAGTACAGGCCAAACAATAATCACGCCCTTGCCATTGGGCATAGTCTTGTTCCAATTGCGATGCTGCCGATAGTTCATCTGCGACCATATTATAGCGATGCAGCCGCCCTGTGCGCAGCAGGTCTGTAACAGCCTCAATACCTGCCTCAGGCATGGCTTCTTGCTGGGTAAATGGTTTGGTAAATATCTTTTGCATATTGATAATGCCAACGAGTTTAAAGATGTAACAAGGCGTTAATCTAGGTTACCCAATATTGCCTTGCCATGGGCACTTATAATAGCGCCAATTAAGCTGTATTAATGGGCCAAAGCCCTATTCTACAATTTACCATAATCTAAACTGATGACAGTGACAAATTAACTGGCAAACAGCCATTTTTAGCGTATATTGATAAGGTATACGAACAAGCAAAGCAAAATTTAAAAATACTTTATTGAGAGGGTAACAATCATGGCACAAGAAGATTATGTCTTAATCAATAAGCAAGACCAGTGGATTGAACTTACTCTTAATCGCCCGCAAAACTTAAATAGCTTATCGGAAAAAATGATGCAGGCTCTGCAACGTGCACTGCATGATATTGCCGAGCAAGATGATATAACCTGCGTGATTTTAAAAGCCAAAGGTAAGGCATTTTCGGCTGGTCATGATATTAAGGAAATGGTGGCCAATGTTAGCGATACATACTACCAGGGCTTATTCCAGCAATGTAGCCAATTAATGCAAAGTATTGTTAATCTACCGGTACCGGTTATTGCTGAAGTACAGGGCTTAGCCACAGCCGCTGGCTGTCAGCTTGTCGCCTCGTGTGACTTGGCCGTAGCCGCAGAAAACGCCCAATTTGGCGTATCTGGTATTAATCTGGGTTTATTCTGCTCCACCCCCGCCGTCGCCCTAAGCCGAGCTATTGCGCCTAAGCATGCTATGGAAATGTTATTAACCGGTGAATTTATTAGTGCGGCCGAAGCCCAACAAAAGGGCCTGATTAACCGTATTACCAGTGCTGAACAACTGACCCAAGCCAGCCGTGCCTTGGCCACCACCATTAGTGAAAAATTACCCGCTGCCGTCAAAACCGGCAAAGCAATGTTCTACCCGCAGCAGGAAAAAACCTTAGCGGAGGCCTATAAATTTGCCAGTGATTATATGATTTGCAATATTATGGCCACAGAAACTCAGGCCGGAATGGCAAATTTTGTTAATCGCAAGAAAACACAGTAAACACATTAAATAACCAAATCTTTTCATAGATTAAATAGAAACCAAATAGAACCCAGCTTATGCAAACCGAATCTATGGCAGCCATTGTTGCCTTTATTATGGAAACCGACAAACTTAAGGCAGTGATTCGTAAAACTCGCCCGCAGGGTTTAGATCGCTATGAAAATTCTGCCGAGCATTCTTGGCAAGTGGCCTTGGCTGCCCTAGCCCTGCAAAAGTATTCCAGCCGGCCGGTGGATATTAATCGTGTATTACGTATGTTGCTGGTCCATGATTTGGGTGAAATCGATGTGGGCGATGTAATTGTATATGCAGCCAATAATCCAGCCCATTTGGCCGCAGAACGGCAAGGTGTAGCGCGTATTTTAGGCTTATTACCTGACAATATGGGTGATGAGTACTTGGCCCTTTGGGATGAATTTGAGGCCGCTGAAACTGCTGATGCACAATTTGCCAAAGCCATGGATCGCGCCCTACCACTCATGCATAACCTCTATGATGGTGGCCATAGCTGGCGCCAAAATGGTATTCAAAAACACCAAGTTGACGCCATTAATAAACCCAAAATCATCAAGGGCTGCCCTGCCTTATGGGAGTTTATTGAGCCAGTACTAGCCAAGGCAGAGGCCGATGGCTGGTTTGATGCTACCTAATAAACACAAAAAAGCTTACAACTTAAAAACACATAAACGATCGGGTTATTTACTTTAATATCGCTAATATCAAACAATCAAAAAGCAGTGCAATATAAGGTTAACAAAATAACCCCTTTTGTTTGATAATAATTACGGCTTGCTTTCCTCCAGCTGTTGAACACGCGCGCTAAGGGCTTCGTTTTGCAATTTAAGTTCTTTAATGGCCTCAATTAGTGGTGCAATTAAAATATCATAACGCACATGTTTTATATTATCTTGCTCAACCACCGCTTCAGGGAAAACCGCCTCAATATTTTGCGCGATAACACCAATCTGTTGACCATTTAGTGATGCACTTTTTTGTTCTTCTATAAAGTTATAATAGACACCCTCCATTTGCATCACTTTATCTAGAGCACTATCAATTGGAACAATATTTTCTTTTAGTCTTGCATCAGAAGTGTATCCAGCAACTGTATTTATTTTATAATATTTTTTTTCAATTTTTCCTTGGGCATCTTTTTCATCTTTAACTTGGTGAAATAAGCCACCAGACTTTGCGCCAAGGATTAATTCACCTAGATTCCCTCTTCGAATACCTGTTGCGTTTTCTTTTCCAAAGGCTATATTATTACCAATCAACAACTCGCCAGATGAGCTATCAGCCTTAAATATTACATTTCCTTCTGATTTATATTCCAAAGACCCCTGTTTGCCGCTACTGCCATTGATAACTTTAAGCCTATGACCTTCCGCGTCCATAGCGCCAACGTCTAGCATTACTTCGGAAGCCATGGGAGATATGGAGGCTATTAATCCTGAACCATCATAACTATAGCTCGTTGAATTTAAGTGCCCTGCAATAAACTGAGTACCGAGAAATCTTAAAATACTACCATCTGAATCAGTGCTTTGACGGATTTCAGAATTTCCTGAAAGTCCAATTCCTCCAGTAACTTGTAAATTGCCATTAGCGCCAAAAGAGGATTGACCAATACTCACTTTGCCATCATGCCTAGCTGTTAGGAAAGCTGGTCTGGTTCTATATTTAATATCCAAATGTGCATCTATACCATTATCTCTAGTCCAAAATTCCCAAGCTGCAGGCTGTCTGCTGCCGGAGGTAACATTATGAAATGGTGTCTCTAAAGACAGTTGATGTATTTCACTAGTTATATCTTGGAAAGGAAGATCATTTACATTACCTCCACCCACATGAAGTCTAGCTTTTGGTAACTTAGTTCCTATACCTACATTGCCACTATCTGTAAACACAACTCGCGGTTCACATAAGCCATTGCGATGTTCACTACAACGGTCACTACCATCATGGCTATAGGCCCAAAATTCCAAGTTATTTCTATATGCATGTCGACTACCATTATTATGCATATTAAAAATACTCCAAGTCCTAGCTACTGTATCACCTACCTTGCTTTTATTTTCTATAGATATACCAGAGCCAATAGAACCTGTTCCAATTGCAGTAATATTTCTACCCTCATAACTGCCTGTAGTGGAGATTGTTTGGGTACCAAAATCAGGGTTTATCTTGGTGCCAGCAATAGCCGCCGAGACGTTGATATCAGCATTAGTAATGGTTCCATCTTTGATATTAATAGATTCAACAGTTTCCTCACCAATGGTTGCTTTAGAAGGCACCCTATTAATTTTACCTTCAACTTGAAGATCACCTTTTATAGTAACTATGCCATCAGAGCCGATACGCATACGTTCTACTTTGCCTGTTTCAAGGACCATATTCTTGCTAGAATCAAGCGCTATTACGCCTCTCTCTTCACCTCCTGAACCGAATCGCAGAATAGCAGAGCCATTATCCGGGTATATCCGAATTGTACCTGCTACGTCTAATTTAGCCTTTGGAGTACTAGTACCAATCCCCACATGGGCCGTAGTAAGCACATTTTGGTCCCCAAAATCAGGGTTTATCTTGGTTCCGTTTATTTTTGTTTTAGAACTTATATCTCTATCAACAATGCTTCCATTCTGTATTTGATCCGAGGTTACGGCACCAGTGGCAATGTCGCTTGTGTTAATAATTTTACCCACACCATCTGAGATAACTTTTCCTTGTACTTCAAGATCTGCAAAAATGGTAACTTTGCCATCAGAGCCGATACGCATACGTTCTTCAATTGTTGAAGATTTAGACCTTGTCTTGAAATACAAATTTGAGCCAAATTTTTCATCACTAGAAGCACCAATTTGAGAATAAGGGTTTCTACTTGAAAGATGATTAGTTGGGCCTAAACCAATTGTCACGTCTTGTTCTAATCCATTAGCACCTATATAAAGCTGATCAGTTGCAATCATTGATATATCACTGCCAATTCTAAGATGACCAAGTTCATTAATTCGCATTTTTTCCGTGCCTTGAGTAACAAAGGCAAGAGTATATGTGCTGTTTTTTGGTCTATAGATTCCAGTCGTATCATCATTAAAGAATGAATAAGTTGGCTTTATTCCACTAGACTTATCAGCATTATTATTGTTTTGCAAAAGGGCTGTGAGACTTTCTGAACCTATGCGTATATCTTCTTCTACATGAAGATCATTTTTGATGGTAACGTTACCATTACTCTCAATAATCAAACGATCTGTATCGGCTGTTCTAAGCGCTAAGTCTTGTATTCCATCAGAATCTTGTGCCGCCACATCTCCCAAAAGGATACGATTTTTATTTTTACTTTGATCTAATGCAACAAATTGTTTTCCATCAACAGCAATAGCATCTTTTACATCAAGCATTGCGCTGCCGTGATCGTTATCGCGCCCAATACCCACTTTGCCATCACTACCAATAACCATTCGCTGTATGGGTGTGTATTCTCTTTTACCATTCCCATCCGCACTAACACCATCCTGTGCATAAAAGAGTATTTTGCCGCCATTTCCACTACCCATAGTAAAGCGTATCGAGCTTGGGGCAGATATATCAGTACGCCATATACCAGAATTATAATAGCGCCCCGTACCAATACCGAAATTATGAGCGGCCACAGATTGCATATAAAGACCTACACTACTTTGATAATCTTCTACCTTGATGCCTGGAAAATATGGATCAGATTGCGTTTTAATGGTTAGTGCTTCAGAAGGACTAGAAGTCCCAATTCCGATTTTGCCTGTTGTGATAACATCAAGGGGATTGTTTTCGCTTGGTGTGCCAGTTAAAGGGCCGTCAGGACCAGAAACAATACCAGTCTCAGAGCCGTCAGGATCAGGAACAATAGCAGTATCACGTTCACTGGTGTCTTCTGATGCATTAATTGAAACCCAACTTAATTGGCCAGAACCGTCGGTTCCTAATACTTGACCAGCATCACCATCATTTCTAGGGAGGGTTAGCGTCAAATTATTCGTATCATTCGGAGCCTTCAGGGTCAAAACTTTTTGGCCATCAGTACTTCTAAAATTTAAACCTTTGGCATTACCTAATGTGAGATCACCTGTAGCCTCAATATCACCTGCGACAGAAAGATTGCCATCCGCATCGATTTTCATACGCTCTGTCATTGTGACCTCTTGACCTTTGGGTACTTTGGCCTCGGCTGCATTTTTAAAAATTAAAGAGTCATTTACCTCTAAGATACCCCTAGCAAATTCAGTGTCATTTTCAAGATCAACAGTAGAATAATATTTACCAAGATCACCACTTTCTACCCCTTTGGCTATAAATGGTGCACCAGTGCTATACATACTCCCAAAATTAGCAACCCTATCATTACCACCGTTATAATGAACTGTTAGAGCCGTAACGCCATCAGTTGCTTCAACGCCTGGTTTGCCACTAGCTGTAATCATGCCATTGACGTTTAACGCAGTATTTGGATTTGTGTTACCACCTATACCTACATTGCCTTCAACGATCAAACTATTATTATTTTCAGAATTAGTAGCTTTATCGATAGTGACTTGGCCTCTTAAATAAGTATTTTTATTGTATTTATTGCCTATAGTTATACTATTACTTCCTCTGCCCTCGGCTTGATGGCCTATAACTATTTCGTTCGATCTATATATATTTCTGTTGTCTTCATTTAATGAAGAAAAACCCTTAGATTGTGAGCCAATATAAATTGACCCCGTTGAATTATGGACGTTAAAACCACTTTCTGATCCAATTGCAATATTATAATTATTATTGGAACTGCCATTAATATATTCTAATGCTTTATGACCAACTGCTGTATTATCTTTTCCTTTGGCATTATTTAAACTAAGATTTCCTACAGCTGTATTTCTACTTCCAGCATTATTATCCTCTAACGCTTGATTTCCTATACTTACATTGCCATAGCCAGAAACTAGTTCTTCGAGTGATTTGAAACCAAGGGCTATATTGTTATCACCATCCTCTAAGGCTGAAAATACTTCAACGCCAATACCTACATTTTTATTCGCATTAGACAATTTGTCTGAGTTATCGAGTCCAATTATTAAAGAATTTTCAAATTGCTGACCATTAAATTGTATATATGGAATATCATTGAGATTCATTGTCTGCCAACTGAGATTACTATTCTCACCTTCAATACTCTCTAATTGTAAGAATTGTCCAGCAGAGCCTTGGCTATTGGGTAGCATTAGGGTGAGATTACTATTCACCTCAGTCGGGGCCTGTAAGGCCATATAGTTGCTGCCATCCGCATCGGATAATTTTAGAGCCTTTTCTTTACCGACTGTCACATCAC
>NYZU01000002.1 GCA_002686055.1 Oceanospirillaceae bacterium
TAACAGCAAAAATACTGTCTCAAGGGTGAGTTTGACTAGTCGAAAATAGCATTAATTTGCTACAATTCTTGTTTTTCTGGCCGGTATAATAACCAGCTTGTCATTATCTGCCATAGGGTTGCATGGGCAACCAAGCAGTAATCAATTAAAGAGCATATGTATGGACGTAGCACAGGTAAAGCAAGAAATCGAAACGCAACTGGAAGGTACCGAGGTATTCCCGAGTGGTGAAGGTTGTAATTTTGCTGTAACTGTCGTGGGCGATGTGTTTGCAGGCCTGACCCCCGTCAAGAAACAACAGCTGGTTTATGGCTGCTTAAGCCAGCATATTGCTGATGGTACAATTCACGCTTTGACTATCAAGGCCTATACCCCACAACAATGGGAAAATATTAACGCTTAAGTCGTAGTTAGTGACTTAAGGTAGCCTTCATTATTGGAAAGCGCATGGATAAATTAAGTATTATCGGTGGCAAGGCATTATCAGGCAGTGTCCGTATAGCTGGTGCTAAAAACTCAGCTCTGCCTATTCTGGCCTCGACTTTGTTAGCCAGTGAACCTGTGACTATCAAAAATCTGCCTCATCTGCATGATGTGACCACTATGATTGAACTGCTGGGTCGTATGGGTGTGTCCATGTTAGTGGGTGAAAAATTAAGTCTGGAAATTGATCCGCGCAGCATTAATAGCTTCGTTGCTTCCTATGAACTAGTGAAGACCATGCGAGCCTCTATTCTAGTGCTTGGTCCCTTAGTGGCACGCTATGGTGAAGCAAGGGTTTCCCTGCCTGGTGGTTGTGCAATTGGTAGTCGTCCCGTGGATTTGCATATTCGTGGTTTAGAGGCCATGGGTGCTAAAGTTGACGTGGAAGATGGTTATATTCATGCTGTAGCTGATCGCTTACAGGGTGCGCATATCTTTTTTGATACCGTAACAGTGACGGGTACTGAAAATATTCTAATGGCAGCCACCTTGGCGGAAGGCGAAACCATTATTGATAACGCTGCGAAAGAGCCAGAAGTGGTTGATTTGGCTGAATGCTTAATTGCTATGGGGGCAAAAATTACTGGCCATGGCACTGATACCATTCGTGTTGAAGGTGTGGAGCGCTTAAACGGATGTGATTTTAGTGTGCTACCTGATCGTATTGAAACGGGCACTTATTTGGTGGCCGCAGCAGCAACGGGTGGCAGTATTACTGTGAAAGACACGCGGCCTGATATTTTAGAAGCTGTATTAGTAAAACTGGAAGAGGCTGGTGCCCAAATAGAAACGGGATCCGACTGGATCAAGCTGGATATGGCTGGTAAACGTCCCAAGGCGGTTACCATAAAAACGGCGCCTTACCCAGCTTTTCCTACGGATATGCAGGCGCAGTTTTCAGCTTTAAATGCAGTTGCGGAGGGAAGTGGACGGATCACCGAGACGATCTTCGAAAATCGCTTTATGCATATTAATGAAATGGCTCGTATGGGCGCCAATGTGACTGTTGAAGGCAATACTGTGATTCATGAAGGTATTGAGCGCTTACAGGCAGCACCGGTTATGGCAACGGATTTACGGGCCTCGGCGAGTTTAGTTATTGCCGCTTTAGTCGCAGATGGTGAGACCGTGATTGATCGTATCTATCATATTGATCGTGGCTATGATTGTATCGAAGAAAAAATGGGTGCCTTGGGTGCCAGCATTAAACGTGTTGTATAGGATTGTTAACGGCCATGCCTAATCGTTTGACCATTGCACTGTCTAAGGGACGTATTTTAAAAGAGACCTTACCCCTCTTAGCGGCAGCAGGTATTGAACCAACTGAGGATATATATACCAGCCGCAAGCTGGTATTTGAAACTAATCAGCCTGATATTCGGTTGCTAGTGATTCGTGCTACTGATGTGCCCACTTATGTGGCTTATGGCGCTGCTGATATGGGTGTAGCCGGTAAAGATGTATTAATGGAGCATGGTGGGGCTGGCTTATACGAACCCTTGGATTTGCAAATATCCAAGTGTCGGCTAATGACTTGTGCCCCTGTTGGCGCCAAACCAGTCGGTCGGCGTTTGCGGGTAGCCTCAAAGTTTGTCAATTTAACTAAGCAATATTATGCGCAGCAAGGTCAGCAGGTAGATATTATTAAATTATACGGGGCTATGGAGTTAGCACCTATTCTTGGCCTAGCAGATGAGATTGTGGATATTGTGGACACGGGGAATACCCTACGTGCCAATGGCCTTGAACCATTACAAAAAATTGCCGATATTAGTAGCCGTTTAGTGGTTGGTGAGGCTTCAATGAAGCTGAAACATGCCCGTATCAATCCTATTGTAGAGCTTTTGACCAAGGCAGTTATAGCTGCTCAGGAGAGTTAATTTATGCCACTGCAAGTCAAGCGTCTGGATGCTTCGAGTATCGATTTTAATTCGCGTATGGACAGCTTATTAGCTTGGGAAAGTGTGTCAGATCCACGAGTCCAGCAAACCGTTAACGATATTATCGAGCGCATAAAACAGCAAGGTGATACCGCTTTGTTGCAGCTTACCAAGCAACTTGATCGGGCTAACTTTAAGACTGTGGCAAATCTTGAAGTATCTCAAGATAAGCTACAGGAGGCCTTGGATAACCTTGGGGCTGAACAGCGCGATGCTTTGATGGTAGCTGCTGAGCGCATTCGCAATTACCATAAAAAGCAAAAGCAAGATTCTTGGCGGTATATGGAAGCTGATGGTACTTTATTAGGTCAGCAAGTGACGCCTATGGATAGAGTGGGTATCTATGTGCCCGGTGGTAAGGCAAGTTATCCTTCTTCTGTGTTAATGAATGCCATTCCAGCTAAGGTGGCAGGGGTACGTGAAGTGGTTATGGCCGTGCCCATGCCTAATGGTCAAGTTAATCCTTTGGTTTTGGCGGCGGCAGCCGTGGCTGGTGTGGATCGCGTATTCGCTATTGGTGGCGCTCAGGCCGTTGCAGNCATGGCCTATGGTACCCAACTGGTGCCCAAAGTAGACAAAATTGTTGGCCCTGGCAATATCTATGTGGCTACAGCTAAGCGCGCGGTATTTGGTGTCTGCGGTATTGATATGATTGCCGGTCCGTCAGAGNTCCTAATTTTATGTGATGGCCANACCGATCCTGATTGGATTGCCATGGATTTATTTTCCCAGGCTGAACATGATGAACAAGCTCAGTCCATCTTATTGTGTGATGATGAGGACTATCTAGATCAAGTCGAAGCTAGCTTAAAGCGTTTGTTGCCTACTTTAGGCCGCGAGGATATTGCTGAGGTTTCCATGCAAAACCGAGGTGCCTTAGTAAAAGTAGCAAATATGGATGAGGCCCTTGAAATCACCAATCGTATTGCGCCTGAGCACTTAGAACTATCTGTTGCTGATCCAGAAGCATTACTACCTAAGATTCGCCATGCGGGGGCCATTTTTATGGGCCGTCATACGGCTGAGGTTTTAGGCGATTATTGTGCTGGCCCGAATCATGTATTGCCCACCTCGGGCACTGCCCGTTTTTCATCACCCCTAGGCGTGTATGACTTCCAAAAACGTTCGTCACTGATTATGTTTTCCCCAGAGGGTGCTAGTAAAATGGGCAAGGTGGCATCAGTGCTGGCCCGTGGTGAGGGCTTAGATGCGCACGCACGTTCAGCTGAGTACCGTATACTGGAAGACTAGTCTATAAACCTGAAACCATATGGCCCTAATGTTTATTTGGTGGCTATTTTGTGGCTATTTTGTGGCTATTTTGTGGCTATTTGGTAGCTATCAAAGTAGCTCTTAAGGGTGCTGGATAGCCTTCCACTGTTAGTTCTGGATTGTTGGGATCAAGGAATTGCTCTAATGAGTGGAATGTCATCCATTCAGTTGCTTGCTGTTCTTGGATGCTGGTTTGATTGATATCAACTGTTCGAACATCCTGAAAGCCCACCCGTTGTAATAAATTTTCTAACGCTTCAGTACTCGGTAAAAACCAGACATTGGCCATTTTTGCATACCGATCAGCAGGTACTAAGATGGTGTATTTGTCACCGGGAACCACTAGTGTCTCTAATACCAGCTCGCCACCTGGGCGCAGATAACTAAATAGCTCCTGCAGATGATCAATAGGTGATCGGCGGTGATAGAGCACGCCTAAACAAAACACAGTATCAAAGCAGCCAAAGGCAGGTAGATGTTCACTACGCAGAGGTAATAAATGGGCATTGTTAGGTGCTAATAATCGTTGCGCGGCGTGAAATTGATATAAAAAAATCCGTGTCGGATCGATGCCTAGAGCTAGTTTGGCGCCTGCACCCAACATGCGATATAAAAAATAGCCATTGCCAGTGCCAATATCCAGCACATTGCGGTCAGTTAAGTCTGTGCAATGGGGAGCGATGCGTTGCCATTTCCAATCTGAACGCCATTCGGTATCAATATCGATACCCAGATAGTGCCATGGGCCTTTGCGCCAAGGTTTAAAGGCCATTAAGTTTTGTTTAAGCGCTTGCTTATCTAATTGCCATTCACTGGGCAGGGGTATAGTTACTCGCTCTTGAGATAGATCAATATGCTCAAAATTAGCTACTGGTAAGGAAGCTAAGGCCTGATCCCATTCNCTAGTGCGTCCATGAATTTTGGTATCGTAATGTTCTTGCAGAGCCATTTTCAGTGGTGCATGGAATTTTGCTATTGGCGTATCCGCTGTGGAGCTAAAGAAAGCGTCTAAGGATATAGTCATAGGTCAGAATATAGTTTTACTTAAAGGCGAGTAGAGCGGCAAAGTTAAAACATTGCATACAAACTTCAATTTGCTTAAAACCAGCCCTAAGCAAGCGCTTATGATGTTGCTCTAAGGTATTAGGTACCAGTACATTTTCCAAAGCGGCGCGCTTTTGGGCTACTTCCAAATCACTATAACCCTGTAAGCGTTTAAAATCGTGATACAAATCGGTTTGCAGTTGCTGTTGCCCAGGCGTGTCGAAACAGATCTTCTCCGCTAACAGCAAAACACCACCCGGTCTCATACCTGTATATATCTTATTGAGAATACTCTGGCGTTCGTCATCATCAATAAACTGTAAGGTAAAGTTAAGTATGACAATAGAGGCGTTTTCTATATGCGTATTTTGGATATCTTGTTGGCAAATTTCATAACTAGCCTGGCTATGATCACGAGCCATATTATGTTGGCACCGACTCACCATGGCTGCTGAGTTATCGACGCCAATAACATGACAACTGGCAGGTAAGTTTTGCCGCAAACGCAGGCTGGTAGTACCCAAAGAACAGCCAAGGTCATAACATTGGCTGTGCTCAACGCCATAGCGCTGGCCTAAAACAGCAATAACATCCAATAAAAAATTGTAGCCAGGTACGGAGCGCTGGATCATATTGTCAAATACATCCGCCACTTGAGCATTAAACTCAAATGGGCTCGTTTCCATGGGTGTGGCAAATAGCGTATCTTTATTTTTCATAAAGTTAATACTTTTATTAGGAGTATAATCGGCTGCGCTGTGGGGCTGCCATTATCTATAAACACCAGCAGCTTGTAAACGCTACTTATTGGGTGGTGGGACGGATACCTATAGTGGNTTCAGTAGTATACTCTTGATCTTGACGCAGATAGGTAATACTAAGTTTTGAGCCAGGTTTAAGGTTGGCAATATAATCAAGTGCAGCCCGACCATTTTCAGCACTTTGACCATTAAATTTGGTAATAATATCGCCTTCTTGCAAGCCAGCCAAAAAGGCGGGAGTACCTTTATAGACCCCAGTAATCAGAATTTTTTCTTGCTTACCATATTGGGTTAGAGTGCCTTGGGCTTGCTGGCTAATCAATTCCATAGTGACGCCTAACCAACCACGAATAACTTTGCCATCACGTAATAAGCTTTCAGCAACTTGTTTAGCCGTGCTGATGGGTATGGCTAAGCCCAAGCCTTGGCTGCGGCTACTGGATTCAGAATTGTAAAAATGGGCTTTATTGATGCCAATTAATTGGCCAGCTGTATTCACTAGCGCGCCACCGGAATTGCCCTGATTAATGGCTGCATCGACTTGAATATAATTTTCGTAGGTATTCAATCCCAGTTGATTGCGCCCCATAGCACTAATAATACCCATAGTCACAGAGGTACCTAAACCGTGAGGGTTACCAATAGCCAAGACAATATCGCCCGGTCGGCTATTGGTCTTACGGGGAATTGAAGCAGGTTGTAAATCTGGCAAATCTATTTTTAATAAGGCCAAATCAGTGGCTGGGTCAATGCCAATTACTGTGGCTATTGCTGTGTTACCATCATGCAACTGTGTTTCAATGCGATCTGCTTTTTTAATAACATGATAGTTAGTGAGGATATGGCCATCTGGACTCACAATAACCCCGGAGCCAAAACTAATTCCCATAACTGGTTCGATAACTGTATCACCCGTTATAAATTGTTGGTAGTGGGGATCTTCTAAAAGCTCAGGGTTGGCATTTTGATCAATACTTATCCCATAAATACTGACCACAGATGGTAATACTTTGGCAACTGCATCTGCATAGCCATTGGAAACTAGGGCTGAGCTTTTATGTAGGGGGGAATTAAGATCAGTTAACCAACGCAATATGGGGCCCTGTCCAGCCAAGCCTATAGCTAGCCCGACAATAATGCCGAGTAGAATATATATACTTAGATACCTAGCTGATTTAGACATAGGCGTTCCATTTGCCTGATAGTTGGTGATAGCTAATTATTAGTTTAAACTTTCGTTGTTGGCTTGGCAAAATTTTAACAACCTTGTCATGGCTTTATTATCGCCTGCTATAGCTTATATATGGAACCTTTATGTCTATTTTACGCCCTCAGCTTGATCAGCATCTAGCTCAGTTACTGCAAATCTCTTTATTTAAGGACTATTGCACTAATGGTTTACAGGTGGAGGGCGCAGAGGAAATCAGTAAAGTTGTTTTCGGTGTGACGGCGACTCAAGCCTTGATTGATAGAGCTATTGCCGAAAAAGCCCAGGCTATTATTGTGCATCACGGGTACTTTTGGCGTAATGAATCGGATGCTATTGTGGGCATGAAACAGCGCCGTATTAAAAGCCTATTAGTCAATGATATTAATCTTTGGGCTTTTCATTTGCCCTTAGATTGTCATCCTGAAGTAGGTAATAACTCCCAGTTAGGGCAATTAATGGGGTGGCCCATAGGAGGTCATTTAACAGGCGATGGTGCTACTGGTTTGGGTCTATGGGGTGAATTACCAGCAGCACAAAGTGCTGAGCAAATAGCCTTGTCACTGGAACAGAAATTAGGGCGCAAGGTGCTACATATCGCGCCTGATCAGCGTCCCATTCGTCGTATTGGCTGGTGTACAGGTGGTGCGCAAGGTTATATTGATAAGGCCATTGAACTTGGGCTGGATGCCTATGTCTCGGGAGAGATCTCTGAATCCACCGTGCATAGTGCTCGTGAAAATGGCATACATTATTTTGCTGCCGGGCATCATGCCACAGAGCGTGGCGGTGTGCAGGCATTGGCTCAGCATCTACAAAAAGAATTTGACTTGGATTGTGAGTTTATTGATATCGACAATCCCGCTTAAATAGTCATTTTTAAATGTAAAGTTAAGAAGCAATATGCCCTTTAGCTAGATATTCTTCTGATTGCATTTCTTGAAGTCGACTTAGAGTTCGTTGGAACACAAAATCTAACCCGCCACCCGTATATAGCTCGAGTAAGTCCACTGCTGCTGAAATAATTAGTTTTACATTGGCGTCATAACAGACATCAACCAGATTCACAAAACGCCGTGCTTGGTCATCAGTATTGCGATTCATCTGGGGGACATTGCTTACCACTAGGGCGTGGTATTCGCTGGCAATCTCTAAATAGTCATTTTGTGAGCGGGGTTTATTGCATAGTTCGGCAAAATCAAACCAGATAACATCTTCACATTGTTTCCGAAAATGAAAACGTCGTTGATTAATATCAATAACCCCATTACTCAGACTATTGTTACCTAATGGGGATAGGGCGGCAAAGCTCTTTTCTAGGCTGATATCAGCGTCTTCGTCTAGAGGGCAATGGTATAACTCGGCTTGTTTAAGGCTCCGCAGGCGATAATCAATGCCACCGTCGACGTTGACGATAAGAGTATGCTTTTCCAACAAGGCTATGGCAGGCAAAAAACGTTGTCTCTGCAGGCCGTTTTCATACAGTTTAGCGGGCTCAATATTAGAGGTAGCAATAAGCACAACTTGGTGGGACATTAAGGCTTCTAGTAGCCCACCTAAAATCATGGCATCGGTAATATCGGTGACAAAAAATTCATCAAAGCACAGCACTTTGGCTTCAGCCGCTAAATCAGCAGCTACTTTTTGTAGTGGGTTGCGGGCGCCTTGATATTGTTCAAGGCGTTTATGAACGTCGCGCATAAAGCGATGAAAATGGGTTCGATGCTTATTCTTAATGGGTAAACATTCATAGAAAATATCCATTAAATAGGTTTTGCCGCGGCCAACGCCACCCCAAAAATATAATCCTTGAGGGGCTTGCCTTTGTTGCTGGCCAAATAACCGTTTTAGGGTTGATAGTTTACTACTAGGTATAAGTAATTCATCAAACAAACGTTGCAAATGGCTTACTGCTTCCATTTGCGCAGGGTCTGCAGAAAATTCTGCACGTTGTTGGTCGGCCTGGTAGCGGGAAAGTGGTGTTTCCATGGTGTGGCGCAGTCGCATTGGTTGGATAAGCAAAATAAGCGTTTTATTTTATCACTTATGGCTATGGTTTTCATAATCCACTGCCTTGGCCTAGTTAAAAAAACCATAAATCATCGCTGGTATTAAATTTAGTCGTCTCTATCTACTCTAGGCGCTGGTTTAATTGTTTTTTTTCATTACAATATAAGGTATTGGCTCTGCTTATGGAGTTGTAGTCCATTTTGGTATCTGGTTAGGAGATAAGTGTGGAATTATTAGGCAATGACTGGTTTTTTTGGTTGGTAATCCTGTTGCTGGGTTTAGCCATTGGTTTTGTCATTGGGCGTAATAATAACTCTGATATGACGATTCAGAATCAACTGACGGAACAACTGGCGGCAGCGCAAACTGAGTTGGCTGAATATAAAGAACAAGTAGCTTTACATTTTGCTGATACGGCTACAGCCGTTAATGACCTTACCGACAGTTATCGCAAAGTTCATGCTGAACTTAGCAAGGGCGCCCAAGCTTTGTGTGATGATCCAGAGACCGTGGAAGCTTTGTTACGTTTAGATGAATCGTCACAGCAGAGTGTGGTGGCTGAGCAAGCCCCCCAAGTGATGGTGCGCCCACCTATGGATTACGCGCCGAAAAAGCCCGATGCTGAGCATGGCACTCTAGACGAGCGTTATGGTTTGCAAGACAACGATATAAATGTTGATCGCCCACAATATGATATTCCGGTTAAGCCCAGTAGTACTAAGTAAGGCTTTCAATAAGTCTAATTGGTAGGCTGTGCATACACGCATTTAGCTTGTATTTATATGACTTAATTTATGCCTTGTTGGGTGGTAGTTAAGGCCTCTTAAAAGCGCTGATTAAGAGTTTTCTTTTGTTATCAAATCCTATATAATTCGCCCTCGCAGATTTTCTGCGCTATCAAGTTATGAGTGCAGTTTACCCATTGTTACTCATAACCAATAATTATAGGTAAGTGCGAAAGACGATCTATTGATCCGTTTCGCCAAGAATAGGTTATCAAAAATGAAAACCGTAAGTACTAAACCAGCCGAAGTTTCTCGCGACTGGTACGTTGTCGATGCAGAAGGTCTTACCTTAGGTCGTTTGGCAACTGAAATCGCCCGCCGTCTGCGTGGCAAGCATAAGCCTGAATATACACCACATGTTGATACTGGCGACTACATTGTTGTCGTAAATGCCGAGAAGGTACATGTGACTGGTAATAAGGCTCAAGACAAAATGTATTATCGTCATACCGGTTATCCTGGTGGTCTTCGTTCCATGTCTTTCGAACAGATGGTTGATCATGCTCCTGAGCGCACTATCGAATTCGCAGTCAAAGGTATGTTGCCAAAAGGTCCTTTGGGTCGTGCCATGTATTCCAAGTTAAAGGTTTACGCTGGTACTGAGCATCCTCATCAGGCACAACAGCCTCAAGAACTGACTTTGTAAGGAGACTATCATGGCAGCTACTCAATACTATGGTACTGGTCGTCGTAAGACCTCTACTGCACGTGTATTCCTGACTCCTGGTACAGGTAATATCTCCATCAACGATCGTTCTATCGATGTTTACTTTGGTCGTGAAACGGCTCGCATGATTGTGCGTCAGCCTTTAGAACTGACTGAAACTATCGGTAAGTTTGATATCAAGATCACTGTTTCTGGCGGTGGTGGCTTCGGTCAAGCCGGTGCTATTCGTCACGGTATTACTCGTGCTTTGATGGAGTATGATGAAACTTTACGTCCTACTCTGCGTGCCGCTGGTTTTGTTACCCGTGATGCTCGTGAAGTTGAACGTAAGAAAGTGGGTCTGCGTAAAGCACGTAAGAAGCCACAGTTTTCCAAGCGTTAAGATTTGGATATATTTATACAAAACCCAGCCTTTGTGCTGGGTTTTTGCGTTTAGAATAATATAAAAAACCAACAATTTTTGATTGCCCAAATATACAGTTGCCTGAATCGATAGTAGCTTGGTCGATGATTAAAGAAATTAACAATTAGTCCTGTGGATCACAAGGTTATTTACCTTGTCTATTTTGGGGCTTTCCTTTAACATATGCGCTGGTAATTTTTGGTCCTTTATAACACCTCGAAAGGACAAGCTGTTAGCTAACTAAATTAGCTAGTGCTTGCTGGAGATAAATTGAATGAGTAATGATGGCGTAAACACAACCCGTCGTCGTTTGCTGGTCGGCGCATCTACTGCTGTGGGTGCCGTTGGAGCAGTAGGCGCGGCAGTGCCGTTTGTGGCCTCCTGGAGCCCGAGTGAAAAAGCCAAAGCGGCTGGTGCTCCAGTAAAGGCGGATATCAGTAAACTGGAACCAGGTGCACAGATGATTGTGGAATGGCGTGGTAAGCCCGTATGGATTGTACGGCGCACGGCTGAAGCTCTGGCTAACCTGCCTGGCTTAGATGCCAGTGTTGCTGACCCTGATTCGGCAAAATCCAAGCAGCCAGACTATGTTCCCGGTAATTCAGCACGTTCACTACGTGATGAATATATGGTAATGATTGGTATCTGCACCCATCTAGGTTGTTCGCCAACTTATCGTCCAGAGGTAGCTCCTGCTGACTTAGGCGCTGATTGGAAGGGTGGTTTCTACTGCCCATGTCATGGTTCCACTTTTGATTTGTCTGGTCGGGTATATAAAGCTAAACCTGCACCAACTAATCTAGAAATCCCACCCCACTATTATATGTCTGATGATGTAATCTTGATTGGTGAAGATGGAGGTAATGCATAATGGCTGTCGGTAATCCTAATCGCCCTAAGGCAGAAAAAGGTGTTATTCGTTGGATCGATGATCGCTTCCCTCTAACGCAAATGTGGCAGGAGCATATGTCTAAGTACTATGCTGCGCCAGCCAACTTCTGGTATGTGTTTGGGGTATTATCTTTATTGGTACTGGTAAACCAAATAGTTACCGGTATCTGGCTAACTATGTCCTATGAGCCTTCTGCTGAAGGTGCTTTCGCTTCCGTAGAATACATTATGCGTGATGTGGAAATGGGTTGGCTGATACGCTATATGCACTCAACCGGTGCATCGGCTTTCTTTGTGGTTGTGTATTTGCATATGTTCCGTGGCCTTATGTACGGTTCATATCAAAAGCCACGTGAGTTGATTTGGCTATTTGGTATGGCTATCTACTTAGCCCTAATGGCAGAAGGTTTCTTTGGCTATCTATTGCCATGGGGACAAATGTCCTACTGGGGTGCGCAGGTAATCTTGTCTTTAGCTGGCGCTATTCCGGTAATTGGTGAAGACCTTATGACTTGGGTGCGGGGCGACTTCCTGATATCAGGTATTACCCTAAACCGTTTCTTCTCTTTACATGTTATTGCTTTACCCATCGTGATTTTGGCTCTAGTGGTTTTGCATATTCTAGCCCTACATGACGTCGGTTCTAATAACCCTGACGGTATTGATATTGAGAAGAATAAGGATGAAAACGGTAAGCCAGTTGACGGTGTGGCCTTCTTCCCTTATTTGGTAATCAAAGATTTGGTTGCTATTGGTATTTTCTTAACCGTATTCTGCCTCATTATTTTCTTCTTCCCAGAGGGTGGTGGCTACTTTATAGAAAAGCCAAACTATGAGCCGGCAAATCCACTTAAAACGCCTGAACATATAGCACCAGTTTGGTACTTTACGCCTTACTATTCCATTCTGCGTGCCATTACTTATCCTTTGTTTGGCATGGATGCGAAGTTCTGGGGTGTAGTTGCTATGGGTGCAGCCATTGCCATCTTATTTGTGATGCCATGGTTAGACCGTAGCCCTGTGAAATCCATGCGTTACAAAGGTTGGTTAAGTCGCATTTGGCTGATTATCTTTGTTATCAGCTTTATTATCCTTGGTTATTTAGGTACTAAGAGTGCAACCCCAGGTCGCACACTCCTTGCCCAGTGGTGTACCTTGCTGTACTTCTTGTACTTTATCCTGATGCCATTCTATACCCGAATGGAAAAAACCAAGCCAGTACCAGAGAGGGTAACAGACTAATGAAAAAGTTATTGCTAGTTAGTGCCCTGATATTGGCACCAGTATTTGCTTTGGCTGCTGGTGGTAGCAACGTTAAACTTGATAATATTCAAGTTGATGCCACCAACCATGAGTCTTTGCAGCGTGGTATGCAGCTTTATGTGAACTACTGTCTGGGTTGTCACTCAGCGCAGTATCAGCGTTATGAGCGTGCCGCCAGAGATTTAGAAATCCCAGCTGATTTGATGATGGAGCATTTAGTTCATTCAGGCCAAAAAATTGGTGAGCAGATGACTAATGCGATGGATGCTGACCAAGCTAAAGGCTGGTTTGGTGCGCCACCACCTGATTTGACTAATGAAGTTAACCTGCGTGGTGCCGACTGGGTCTACACCTATTTGCGCAGTTTCTATGTGGATGAAAGTCGCCCATATGGTGTTAACAATGTGGTTTATCCAAATGTGGGTATGCCTAATGTGTTAGCTGAAGTTCAGGGCATTCAGCGTAAAGGCTGTGGCCAAGTCCCTATGGTTGATGATAGTGGTAAGACGGTGTTTGATACTTTAACTGGTAAGCCCATGACTGAAGAAAGTTGTGAAGTGTTGCTAGTAGACGAGGGCACAGGTGAGATGTCACCTGCTGAATTTGATCAGGCTATGTATGACTTGACCAACTTTTTGGCTTATACCTCTAAACCTTACTTACAAGAAAGTAAAAGTTTAGGTGTTAAAGTGATTCTCTTCTTATTATTTATGACGGTAATTTTCTACTTCCTATATAAAGAATACTGGCGAGATATCCACTAAGTTAAGTTGGGTCGCTGCAAAGAGTTGCCTAACCATCGTTTTTAGAAAGGAATTTGTTTCCTTTACACGCGACCTTTAAGCATGAAAATTCGTGCTTGGGTCGCGTAATAGTTTACAATGCAAATGCATTAATTTAACAATATGAGGTGTAACCACAATGGGTGTCGTCGCCAAACGATCTTCTATGACCTTTTTCTCTGATGGTGCAAGCCACTATAGCCATCGTGTGCGTATCGTGTTGGCAGAAAAGGGGGTTACGGTCGATATTATTGATGTAGATGCGGATCATAAGCCCGAGGATTTGGCTGATCTTAATCCCTACAATAGCCTACCAACTCTAGTAGATCGTGATCTGGTTTTGTATGAAGCCAATGTTATGATGGAATACCTTGATGAGCGTTTCCCTCATCCTCCTCTGCTACCAGTTTATCCCGTGGCTCGGGCGGAAAGTCGTCTGTATATGTATCGTATAGAGCGCGATTGGTGTCGCTTGGCGGATTTAATTTTGACCTCAACAGATGATGATGAAGTCGAAGCCGCTCAGCAGGAGTTAAGTGATAGCTTAATTGCCACGGCACCTATTTTTGCCGAAAAAGACTTCTTTATGAGTGAAGAATTTACTCTAGTAGATTGTTGTATTGCTCCCATCTTGTGGCGCCTGCCACAACTTGGTATTGATCTACCAGAACAGCAAGCTGCGCCTATGCTTGAGTATATGGAACGTTTATTTGAACGTGAAGGTTTCCAAGAGAGTTTATCGGAAACTGAACGTGAAATTCGTATCTAAGGATTGGCGTTGATGCCTGTGACACCTAGTCGCCCCTACTTAGTCAGAGCCCTTTATGAGTGGATTCTGGACAACGATGATGTGCCTTATTTAGTTGTCGATGCTACTCTCGCTTCAGTGATGGTGCCAGAACAGTTTGTTTCTGATGGGCAAATTATCTTAAATATTGGTCCTACTGCTGTGCAAACCCTGCAAATGGAAGATGAGGCTATTAGCTTTAGTGCCCGTTTTGGTGGTGTGCCCATGCAGGTTTATGTGCCAATTCTTGCCGTTAAGGCTATTTATGCCAAACAATCGGGGCAGGGTATGGGTTTTGGCTACGAGCCAGGTATACCTGATCCAGAACAACCTTTACCACCCTCGAAATCTGGCCCTGATAAGTCTAAAGGGCGACCAAACCTTAAAGTTATTAAATAAGCACTTATGTTATTTTGCTAACTGATCTTAGAACCAATAAAAAAGGGTTAGATATTTCTAACCCTTTTTTTATAGGTGATTAATGCATATATTTCTTAGTCAATATACTCAAAGACTTTAACAATCTTTTGCACGCCTCGGGCACGACTAGCGATATCTATTGACCATTTTGCTTCTGCTTGGGTTACCAAGCCCATTAAATATACCACGCCACTTTCTGTAAATACTTTGACGCGAGTTGCAGGGAATTGTGTTTCGCCAATCATCATCGCTTTAACTTGGGTGGTGATTAATGCGTCATTGGCGCGCACAAGGGCTTTCGAAGTTGGTCCGATGGTTAATGCGTTATGTACTTTACGCACGTTTACCACAAGCTGAGTTTTGGCCCCTGCAAGCACACGTGTATCTTCACTGGGTACTTGACCAGTGAGCAAAACAATACCGTTAAATGAAACCACATTAAAGTGAGCATCGCGTAATAAGCTAGATGAGCGGCGGATACTGTCAGTAGCAATATTTTCTATAAGTTGATCATTATATACTGTGCCTAAGGAGCGACTGCCTTCATTAATTTCTATGGGCTCGCTACTGAGGTTAGCTGGAGAGCAAGCCACTATTAGGCTTGTTGCTAATACGACCATGGTTAATTTGCAAAATTGCTTAAACATACTCTTCATTGCTCCCAAATAGTTGGTAATCAATTAAATCACTTATCATCAATGCTACCATTAATTGTTGTTGAAGCAGGGTGGCAAAACGCTCACCCGGCACAGCGATAGTTATATCGTCTGGTACTAAAACTGCATCCAATTGTTGCATCTGTTGGCTACCAATGACAATCACCTGCATATCTTGTGCATGGGCGGCTTGTACAGCTTGCAAAACATTGCTTGAATCCTGAGGTCCAGCCAATACTACTAGCACATCTCCTGCTTGACCAAGAGTCGTTATTTGCCTTGCAAATAACTCTTGTTTTGGGTTTTGATGCATAAGAGTGCTTTGCAGAGCGCTATCAGCACCAATATGTAATGCTGGTAGGGCAGGTCGATCTTGTCCATGACGGGACATTAGAGCATTACATAAATGTGATGCGTTAGAACTATGGTGACCATCTCCACATATCAGTATCTTGCCATCATTGACCAAGCAAGCAAATAGTAGTTCCGCTGCCATGGTGATCGATTCAGGCAGTGTTTCCGCTGCTTCTGCACTCGCTCCCATATGGTCGTGGAAATGCGCTATAGTCAGGTCCTGCAGTTCCATAGTATTGGTCTTAGTCATTTAGTGAAAAAATATTTGTTAACCATTGTAGCTTAACTTGGCCCTGTGGCCTACCACTGACACAGATAAGATCAAAACTAGCGATAAAACCATAAAAATGAGGAAAGCGTTGCAGAAACGTTTGCGCCGCATAAATTAAATGTTGACGTTTTTGCGGGGTAATACTACTCAAGGCACCGCCCATGGCTTCACTGCGTCGATACTTTACCTCAACAAAGTGAATACTATTGTCACGTTTGGCAACTACGTCTAATTCGCCCCGTTGGCAGTGAAAGTTACGTGTGACTATATGCCAGCCTAACTTTTGTAAATGCAGACAGGCCTGTTCTTCAGCCCAGTCGCCCATCTGCTTGCTATAATTCATTGGTTCTGTACTTTGGGTTGACCACGTTGAAAACGCGCCCAAGTGAGATTAGCGGTAATACGGTTTTGCTCATCTAAACGTAATAGCCCAGTCATACCCTCTAGCTTTGTGGTGCTAAAGATTTGCATTTGTTGTAAGCGGGGATATAACAAAAACGCATCAGCGCCAAGGGCAAATAAACGACTATATCTTTGGCTATTGGGCCAGATAGCAGCCACTTGTTGTGCCACTGTGTCTGGCTCAAGCATCCATGGTATATCGCTAAAATAAAGGCGATTGAGATCTCTATCACGGGTGGTCTTGGTTGGCCCCTGATAGGCATGATGGGTGGCATATACAGTAATATCACCAGCATGATGGAAGGCTAGTGTAGGCATTAGTTGGCGTGCATCTTCTGGTAGGGCTAATATCACCACTAGATCGACATCCTGACGGCGTCGCGGTTCAAACTTAACATTTGTCGCAATGGTTTTTTGTAATTCTTTGCGACGTAATTTACTCGTATCAGTCAGTAACACTTGGCTAATGCTGTCGGCGTGATCACCATCGCCAGTGAAGCTAACTTGCCCTGTTACTTGTCCGCCTAGGGCTTGCCATTGTTGTTGAAAGGCCTTGCTAGCCCTTTGTGACCAGTCACTATTCGCGGCAATGATTAAAGCTTGACGTAAACCCTGATTATGGCCACGAGTAGCGAGTTGGCGAGCCTCTTCCTCTATAGATAAACTAAATTGAAACAAGGTGTTTTGGCTAACTGTATTGGGCTCTGGCTCTGGCTCTGGCGCTGGCGCTGGCGCTAAAACTTGCTCCGGATAGTAAGAGGCGATGCTCCAATCTACTTGCGTTTCTGTTAATAACGGATCAGTAAGGCCATGATCAAGATTATCATTACGAATAAAGTTTAGTGCGAGTGTAGTTATATTGCGTTCTGGCAATTCATTAATCAGGTCAACTTTGGCCTTGTCTAGGGGCCCAATAACCAAGTCAACATTTTGATCTTCCAAGTCATAATATAACTGCTGCCAGTCTGCTACCCTATCACTATTGATAAACTCTAGCTGTGGCAGGCTATTACAGGGCTGTTCGCACTGTGTCATTGCTTGATAATAATTGGCCATAAAGCCATCGATTACTGCCTGACCAAGCTTGCCTAGGGGTCCACTAGTGGGTAACAGTAGTGCCAGTTTTTGATTTTCTCGAGGCTTTAATTCTACTAGTTTGGCAAGGGCCTTAGGTAGGTCAAGTGCTGCTGCATGCAGTGGGTATTGAAGTTGCCATGCCATAATGGCTGCTTGTTGTTGATCTAGATTAAGCAGGCCTTGGGTACTGAGTGCTAATTCTAACCAAGCTTTGGCATTGGGCTCGATAGGGCTATTTAAACGCGTTTTGAGCTGCTGGTTAGAAACCTGCATCAATAAATCCCAAATAACATCATGGTTAGCTGAGGAGACATCTGATGTCTGTAGTTTAGATCCATAGCGGTTAGTAATAGCAATTGCGGTTAGGGCCGCAGATAAAAATTGTTGGTTATCCGTATAAGCTTGTTGCAATAAGGTTAGGCGTTGATTTTGGTTGGCCCTATCTGGATTTGGATCTAGGTCTTGGGCTTGCTCTAGTATTTCAAGGGCTGCGTTGCTGTCTCCAGATTGCAGATAGCTTGTGGCCATAGAAGCAAAATATCGACTTAAGGATTGTGGTGGCAGTTTTTCTACTTCTATTTGTTCTAATAATCCCAAGCTTAGGTCAATATAGCCCGCTGCAAGCATACTGTTAGCTAAATCTAATAGCTGTTGCTGCTGTTGGGCGGGGGAGATGGCTGGGGGCTTGGGAGCAGTATTTTTTTTAGGTATAACGACAATAGAGGTTTTGTTTTCTTCAGAGGTTTGCACGGCGGCACTCTGAGGCGCAGCTTGTAAATCAGTGTCTTCTATTTTGTTTGGTGCCAAATCGGCTGGACCATTTGGTATATTGCCACTAGCTACCTTTTCTACTGGCACATGATCGGCTACTTCAACTATCTCGGCCGCTACCTCTACTTCGTCCATGGCTACTGTTGTATCTAGCTCAGCAATCTCGGCAATCTTTGGCTTGGCCGCTTCTGGTTTTTGTGGCGTCATATCCAAGTGAATAACCAAAGCATCTTGGGCTGGCTGGCTCGGAGGGGGCGCTGCTGGAATGGGGGTAGATATTGGTTCGGGTTCGACACTTATGCTGGGCGCTGATGTTGCCTGTGGTTGTGTATTTGTTTGGCAACCACTAATAATTACCAGACAAACTAGCCCCATTAGAAAATGCCAATATCCTTTGGCTCCCAGACTCTGGGTCAATTTGATAAGTATTAATGGGGAAGAATTAAACGTCATGGGTAATGGGGTTTAAAATTAGGTTACAATAACGTCTCTATAGGATAGTTGAGAAGGCGCTGCTGAGTTAGTTTAGACGCGTCATTTTAGAGAAAATTCCCTCTTCAAGCTAGATTATATGGATAACAAGATTAAAAGTAGATGAATAAATCCAGTTTATATGTCGTAGCCACCCCTATTGGTAACTTACAGGATATGAGCCCGCGGGCTATAGATACCCTCCAGCAGGTAGATTTGATTGCTGCCGAAGATACCCGTCATAGTGCTCATTTAATGCAACATTTTGGCATCACTACGCCTATGCTGGCGGTACATGAGCATAATGAGCGGCAACGTAGTGAGATGATTGTTGAGCGCCTGCAAACGGGAGCCTCAATCGCCTTGATTTCAGATGCTGGAACACCTCTTATTTCTGACCCAGGCTTTCATCTCGTGGCGGCTGTGCGTGCGGCTG
>NYZU01000015.1 GCA_002686055.1 Oceanospirillaceae bacterium
ACTTCACTGGTCACCACACCATTGTATTTGACCTCAGCAAAGTCACGAGTGCGGCGTAATAAGCGATTAGCTATACGTGGCGTGCCTCGAGAACGTCTAGCTACTTCACTGGCACCGCCCATATCTAACTGCATTCCAGACAGTCTGGCTGAACGATCAACAATGGTGGTTAAGTCGGCAACGTTGTAATACTCGAGTCTTTGGGTAATACCAAAACGATCGCGCAAGGGTGAAGTTAAAGAACCGGCTCGCGTGGTAGCACCAACTAAAGTAAAAGGTGGCAAATCCAGTTTAATAGAACGGGCTGCTGGCCCTTCACCTATCATAATATCCAGCTGATAGTCTTCCATTGCTGGATAGAGTATTTCTTCTATAACTGGGTTCATACGATGGATTTCATCGATAAATAGCACATCACCCACATCCAAATTGGTAAGAATAGCGGCCAAATCACCTGCTTTCTCTAATACCGGGCCGGATGTGCTTTTAAGTTCGCCACCCATTTCATTAGCGATAATATGGGCCAAAGTGGTTTTACCTAACCCAGGAGGGCCAAATATGAGGGTATGATCCAAAGCTTCGATACGCCCAGCATGTTCGCCACGTGCTTTCGCCGCCTCTATATAGATACCCATTTGCTCCCTGACCTTGGGCTGACCAATATAATCAGCAAGCAGCTTGGGCCGCAAAGCGCGTTCTATTTGCTCTTCACCCATTTGGCTAGTGGCTTGTATGGGGGAATCAAAACGATCTGCTTCAATCATATTTATATCCTAAGCTGCCTCGACTTAATGCATACCTTTCAGGGCTAAACGAATAAGATCCTCACTATCACCATGGGGATTGTCTTTAATCGCTGCAGCCACTGCTTTGGAGGCTTGTACTGGCTTATAACCCAAATTAACTAGCGCGCTTTCGGCTTCTTTTTGGGCACTATTCGATCCACTTGCTGACGCTTGTGCTGTCTTCATAAGTGGCTCACCGGCTTCAGTTTGCCAGTCATTCATCTTATCACGCAATTCCATAACTAAGCGCTCCGCGGTCTTTTTACCAACCCCAGGGATTTTCACCATGGCAGCCACATCTTGGTGCTGCACACAAGCGGCTAGGGCTTTGGCCTCCATACCAGACAGGATGGCTAAGGCTAGCTTGGGGCCAACCCCATTGATTTTAATCAACAAGCGGAATAATGCCCGCTCGTCTTGACTGACAAAACCATATAGCAAATGGGCATCGTCTCGCACAATAAGATGGGTATGCAAACAGCTAGTGTTATTGATTTCAGGCAATTGGCAATAGCTGTTAAAGGAAATCTCGACCTCATAACCAACCCCAGCCACGTCCAGCAATATCTGATTAGGTAGTTTAGTAATTAGTGTGCCCTGCAAGCGTCCAATCATAAATTATTTACTCTACTAGGTATTACCGAATGCGACCGCGACTAACGCCACGGGGTTTGATCTGGGCTAAATGCTGCTCTAACTGACGCCGTCCTGGCGCCTGACTAGAAGCCAAACGGACTAAGCTTGCCTGGGTATTGGCATGACATAAAGCAATGGCCAAGGCATCAGCGGCATCGGCTTGGGGTAGACCGGGTAGGTTAAGAATACGCGCCACCATATGCTGTACTTGCTGTTTTTCAGCTGCACCCTGCCCAACCACGGCTTGCTTTACTTGTCGTGCCGAATATTCACTTACTGGTAAACCATGGTTGACCGCTGCCACCATAGCCACTCCTCGCGCCTGCCCCAATTTTAGTGCGGAATCAGCATTGGTGGCCATAAAGACTTTTTCAATAGCAAACTGTTGGGGGATATAGGTCTCTATCACTTCATCGACAGCCCGATAAATTTGACCCAAGCGTGATGCTAGCTCGTCACCAGCAATTTTGACATGACCACTGGCAATATACTCACGCTTAGCGCCGACGGCATTAATAACGCCATAACCGGTAATGCGTGAACCAGGGTCGATACCTAGAATAATTGCCATAAGTTGCCTTACTCGTCTTTTATATGGCACTTATACTAGCAAAAACTGTACAAAAACACAGTAGTTTTTTAAAAATCTANAACATCTAGCAAAAGAGGTGGGGAAATCACTTTGATAAATNAGTGAGAGCAAGAACAAAGGTGCAAGGAGTAAGCCTTTATTGGCTTACTCCCATAGATAAAGAATGGTAATTTATTTAAGCCCTTAAGCTTCTTCTAATTGCGCCATCACTGCTTCACTAATATCCGCATTGGTATATACGTCTTGCACGTCATCTAGATCTTCCAATACATCAATTAGGCGTAGNATTTTACCAGCCCCATCTACATCTAACTCAACTTTGGTAGAAGGCTCCATGGTTAACGCACCTTCACCAACAAAGCCTGCTGCAGCCAAAGCTTCTTTAACACTTAAATAGTCAGCAAAGCTAGTGAGCACCATAAAACTGCCGTCATCTTCAGCCACNACATCNTCNGCACCNGCNTCTAAGAGCNGCTTCCATCAGCTCATCTTCATCGGTTTCAGCACTAAATAGAATTTGGCCTTGATGAGTAAACAAATAGGCTACAGAACCATCCGTNCCCAGATTGCCACCCTGCTTGTTAAAAGCAGCNCGCACTTCAGATACTGTGCGGTTAACATTGTCAGTTAAGCATTTAACCAATACAGCAACACCACCGGTGCCATAACCTTCATAGGTTTTTTCATCATAGTTTTCACCATCAGCACCGCCAGCACCACGTGCAATAGCCTTATCGATGGTATCGCGCTTCATATTGGCACCCAAGGCCTTATCCACGACTTGACGTAATTTGGGGTTATCTGCGACTTCCCCACCACCTTCTTTGGCTGCGACAACCAGCTCACGAATGATTTTGGTAAAGACTTTGCCACGTTTGGCATCTTGCGCCGCTTTACGGTGTTTTATATTCGCCCATTTACTATGACCGGCCATATTATTTTACTCCGTCGCCGGGCAGTGAATCGATACGAAAACTGCCCTTGATGCTATTCTTTCTATCCTATATTGATGCGCTTTTACTGACTATCAGTAACCTTTTCCCGCAGCTTAATATTAAGCTCACGCAATTGCTTATTAGCTACCACACCAGGTGCTTGGGTCATCACACAAGAAGCACTTTGGGTTTTCGGGAAGGCAATTACTTCACGAATCGAACTGGAATCGGTCATCAACATAACTAAACGATCCAAACCAAAGGCCAAACCACCATGGGGAGGACAACCAAACTTAAGTGCATCTAATAAAAAGCCAAATTTCTCTTGCTGCTCGTCGGCATCAATTTGCAGCAAATCAAATACTTTAGCCTGCATACCTTGATCGTGGATACGAATAGATCCACCACCTAATTCGGTACCATTTAGTACCATATCATAGGCACGGGACAAACCTTGCAGGGGTGCCTCAGCCAGTTCTTCTGGGGTACANGAAGGTGCGGTAAATGGATGGTGTATAGCNGTAATACCNCCATCACTNGTCG
The DNA here is from genome assembly GCA_002686055.1 of Oceanospirillaceae bacterium. Classification (GTDB taxonomy): domain Bacteria; phylum Pseudomonadota; class Gammaproteobacteria; order Pseudomonadales; family Balneatricaceae; genus Njordibacter. Next base: position 3,492 of record NYZU01000015.1, read on the forward strand.
CTNCAAACATNGGGAAGTCNACTACCCATAAGGGTGNCCATGTACAAGTCATTAGCTCTAAATCTTCACCAATTTTACAACGCAAAGCGCCCAAAGCTTCGTTAACAACTTTTTCGCTATCGGCGCCAAAGAAGATTAGGTCACCGTCTTCTGCTTGCAAACGTTCCAGTAGTTGGGCGCGTACTTCAAGAGGTAGGAATTTAACAATCGGTGATTGTAGGCCTTCTTCTAAGTCCGCTTTATTGTTGACCTTGATATAAGCCAAACCACGAGCACCATAGATGCCCACAAACTTGGTGTAGTCGTCAATCTGCTTGCGGGTCATGCTATTGCCACCAGGTACTTTTAAGGCAGCAACACGACCATTCGGGTCCTTGGCAGGACCAGAGAACACCTTGAACTCAACGTCTTGCATTAGATCGCCTACCGTTACTAGTTGTAACGGAATACGCAAGTCGGGTTTATCAGAACCGTATTTTTCCATGGCTTCGGCATAGGGCATACGGGGAAATTCACCCAAATCTATATCCAATTGGTCACGAAACAGCTCTACCACCATTTGTTCCGTTAAACCCATAATTTGATCTTCATCCATAAACGAGGTTTCAATATCAATTTGGGTAAATTCTGGCTGGCGGTCAGCCCGTAGGTCTTCGTCCCGGAAACACTTGGCAATTTGATAGTAACGGTCCATGCCCGCTACCATTAATAATTGCTTAAACAGCTGGGGGGATTGGGGTAAGGCGAAAAAGTGACCATCATGGGTACGGCTAGGCACTAGATAATCACGAGCCCCTTCAGGCGTAGCTCGGGTAAGAATCGGTGTTTCTATATCTAGGAAGCCATTTTGATCGAGAAAATTACGAATAAAGGTACTAATTTTAGAACGTAACTTAAGTTTCTGCGCCATTTCTGGACGTCGTAAGTCCACATAACGGTATTTTAAGCGAACGTCTTCACCCACAGATTGGTGTTCGTCTAACTGAAATGGTGGGGTGTCTGATTTATTAAGAATAACCAGTTCTTGACCCAACACTTCAACTTCACCAGTGGGCATATCAGCATTTTCGGTACCAGCAGGTCGAGGGCGTACAATACCATGGACTTGCACCACAAATTCATTACGACAAGCGTCAGCGAGGGCAAAACTTTGTTCTCGATCTGGGTCAAATACCACTTGCACAATGCCTTCACGGTCACGGAGATCTAAGAAGATTACGCCACCATGGTCACGACGACGATGCACCCAACCGCTAAGGATAACTTGTTGACTGCCGTCGGCACTGATATCACTGGCACGTAATTCGCCACAATAATGGCTTCGCATAGCTTATTTCCTAAATAAAGTTCGTAAAATTAGTCACTGGAACTAGAACTACTGGTGTCTCTGTCACCAGCCAAATTCTTTTTCGTGCCAGTATTAAAGTCAGTTTCATACCATCCCGTTCCCGCTAAGCGAAAACTTGGGGCACTGACTTGCTTGCTAAATTCTGGTTTACCGCAGGCGGGGCAATCCACTAAGGGCGCATCACCCATTTTTTGTAAACAATCTTTCTTAAAGCCGCAGGCCTGACAAGAATAGCCATAAATTGGCATATATTGCTCCATGCATTGTTAATGCAAAATCACTCTACAACAACAGCGTTAAAAGGCTATTTAAGTTATTGTGTGGTGATTACACTCAAGGTTTAACACAAACGCGAAATTATACTCGTTTTTGACTGCTTTGGGGAACCTGCATAAGGTTGAAAATAGCAATATACCAAGGCCCTTAAGCAGATTACTGCCATATAAGCCATGATCAGTATCAAAGCTAGACACAAAACACGGCTTTTTTAGGCTTTTCACGGCCAAAGCATTTATCAATCTGTTCCTTGGGCTTACAATAGCCGTTTTAGTTAATTCGATTAGATTGGAAGCCAAGCACCATGCGCGCCAGCCGTTTTTTTATCGCCACTCAGAAAGAAACCCCAGCCGATGCTGAGGTAATCAGCCATCAGCTTATGCTGCGTGCGGGTTTGATCCGCAGACTAGCCTCTGGACTATATACCTGGTTACCACTGGGTGTACGCACCCTCCGTAAAGTAGAAAAGATTGTGCGCGAAGAAATGGACGCTGCCGGAGCCTTGGAATTATTGATGCCTGCAGTACAACCTGCAGAACTATGGCAAGAATCAGGTCGCTGGCAACAATATGGCCCTGAACTACTGCGTCTAAAAGATCGCCATGAGCGTGATTTTTGTGTGGGCCCCACCCATGAAGAAGTAATTACCGATATGGTGCGCCGGGAAATTCGCGGTTATAAAAGTCTGCCGGTTAATTTTTATCAAATTCAAACTAAATTCCGTGATGAAGTGCGGCCACGTTTTGGGGTTATGCGCTCTCGCGAGTTTGTTATGAAAGATGCTTACTCTTTTCATTTAAGCCAAGCCTCACTGCAGGCCACCTATGATGCTATGCACACCGCTTATACCAATATCTTTACTCGTCTTGGCTTGGACTTCCGTGCCGTGCGCGCAGATTCTGGTAGCATTGGTGGTGATGCCTCGCAAGAATTCCACGTTTTAGCCAGCTCAGGTGAAGATGATATTGCCTTTAGTGATAGCAGCCAATTTGCTGCCAATGTGGAAATGGCAGAGGCTCTTCTTCCGCCTACACCACGTCCTGCGCCAAGTGCGGCTATGGAAAAGATACATACACCTGAGCAAAAGACCATTGATGCCGTGTGTGAGTTCTTGGGACAAAGCCCACAGCAAAGTCTAAAATCCCTAGTGGTTTTAGGCACTGCCGATGCACAGGGCCATCAACCTTTGGTGATGCTGATTTTACGTGGCGATCATATGCTGAATGAAATCAAAGCAGAAAAGCATCCATTAATTGCCGCACCACTGACGATGGCTCCCGAGGCACGTATTGCCGCTGAGCTTAACACTACACCGGGCTCTATTGGCCCTGTTAATTGTGATATCACAATTATTGCTGATCGTGCAGCGAGTGTTATTGGCGACTTTACCTGTGGCGCTAATGAGACAGATTATCACTTTACTAATGTTAATTGGGATCGTGATGCTCACTTTACTGATGTGGCCGATATACGCAATGTGGTTGATGGTGACCCAAGCCCCTGTGGCAAGGGGCAAATCACTATTAAACGTGGTATCGAGGTTGGACATATTTTCCAACTCGGGGATAAATACGCCAAGGCTATGAATGCCAATGTATTGGATGAAAACGGTAAGGCCCAAGTGATGCAGATGGGTTGTTATGGTATCGGTATTACCCGTGTGGTGGCCGCAGCTATTGAGCAAAACCATGATGATAATGGCATTATCTGGCCCATGGCATTAGCGCCCTTTGAGCTAGTTATAACCCCCTTAAACTATGAAAAATCAGAGCGTGTACGTGACTATACAGATACTCTCTATCAGCAATTAGTTGACGCTGGTGTAGATGTAATACTTGATGACCGCCCATTACGCCCTGGTAACAAATTTGCTGACGCGGAGTTGATGGGCCTACCTCACCGTCTCGTTATAGGTGAACGTGGTTTAGATGCGGGCAATCTAGAATACCGTGATCGCCGTGCCAGTGAAAACGAAGATTTACCTATGGCAGATATAGTTAATAGCTTATTAAGCAAATTAAAAGTGCCAGCTTAATTTAGCCATATTTAGGGATCAAACCATGAGTGTAACCATTTATCATAATCCGCGCTGTTCTAAATCACGTGCCACCCTGGCTTTACTAGAAGACCAAGGTATTACACCTGACATTCGCTTATATTTGCAAGATCAACCCTCTGCCGAAGAGCTATCTGAGCTACTAAAGATGCTTAATATGAGTGATCCTCGGCAACTAATGCGGACAGGCGAAGCAGCCTACAAAGAAGGGAACTTAGCTAACGACCAACTTACCTCTGAGCAGCTTATTGCAGCCATGATTGCTACGCCAAAATTAATCGAGCGGCCTATTGTCATATCTCAGGGTAAAGCCCGTATTGGTCGCCCACCAGAACAAGTATTGGATATCTTATAAACATGGAATATTCACAAAAGCGTCGTTATTCCCGCTTTGCTAGTCTGGCTAGCTATTGGGGTTTACTGGGGTATTTTTGTGCTAGCCCATTCCTCTACCCGATTGCTGATACCAACCCCCTAGTAATTATTGGCGTAAAGGTATTACCCTTACTTGCCTTTGCACCGGGCCTTATAAAAGAAAATAGACGCACCTTAGCTTGGTTGTGTTTTGTGCTATTGATTTATTTTATCTTTACTATCGCCATGTGGCAGCCACAAAGCTGGGCAACCATGGTGTTGATTGTGAGTTTGTTTACCAGTGCCATGATGCATATTCGCTGGCATAACCGCGCCCTTAATGGCCCACCACCAAAACGCAAGAAAAAGTAATAGACAAAGGATCGGGTTGTGCAGACTGGATTAGCTAGTTAGCTAGCGCCCTGAGCACGACGGGCTAAACGCTGACGCTCAAATTCACGTATACGTTGACGATAATGCTCAACGGTTTGGGCTCTTAGGACACTACGATTTTCGTCGTACAACTCGCCACCCAGATTATTTGCCAAACATTGGGCTGTTTCCAACATATAATCAAAGGCGCGGATGCTGTCATTAGCACTTGGCAAAGTCATAAAGAACACCACACCTGCAGTATGGACACTACCCATAGTATGCACATCAAAAGACCCACTCTCGGTCATATTAGCCATACTAAATTGAGTTTGTCCTTCAAGGAGACTATCCTCGTAGCGGTGGAATAGATCCATAGTCCCATGCACCATGCCACAGGCCTCTGCTAAGCCGCGTAGTTGCTCGCCAAAGAAACCTTGCGATTCATTGGCTACAACAATAATACTTAATACTTGATCTATACCGGCGACTACAGAGCCCTCAGCTTGGTCCTGTTCAGCAAAGGCCTTATCTTCTTCTGCTTGCTTGCGCCGATTTTCTAGGAGCATTTTGCCAAAGGAGAAAGAAGTTACTTTCGCTAAGCGCGCACCAAGGGTATCTTCTGTCTCATCTTGATCATCATCAAGCCCAGTATCGGTAAGCAAAATATCATCGGCTGCTGATTCTGCTTGGTATGCCAATACAGATTGTTCTTCGTCAACAGCGACAGTGTCTGTTTGAGATAAATCTTCATCCACTATCAGTTTTTCTGCTGTTGCTTGTTCCAGATCTATTTCATCTGTTGACTCTGCTACTTCAACCTCAGCTACCTCTTCAACCTCAGCCACTTCTGCAATTTCTGCAATTTCATGTGAGCTTGTTGGTTCGGCGACAATACTTGGTTGTTCTATCTCGGACTCTTGCTTAGTTGTAGTATCTACTGCAGCTGTCTGTTGTATAGTGGAATAGGCTTGCCATTCTGCTTGGGTCTCAGCCACTTCATCTTCAATGGCCAGATCAGCGAACATATCGCTCTGCACCATTTTGTGCGATTCAACAACTTCATGGACAGGTCGAGTTGGATCAAACACCGCAGCTAATGGGTTTTCTTCC
>NYZU01000016.1 GCA_002686055.1 Oceanospirillaceae bacterium
GGCCGGCAGCACCGGTGACTGTGACGTTAACAGCTGGTTTCATTGTGAATGTCCTGTTTTTGAATGCCTTGTAATTGGCGAGTCTATATGGGTTAGTGATGGGCTTCTCTGGCGGCAGTAGAGAAAATTGCTAATAAGCCGAGAAGCACTTTAGCGTGCGCTATTCTATGCGTGCTGGGCAGTAAAATCTATAACATCTGTGTTCATCAGATAAATAAAGGGTATTTTTTTAGGCTTGGCGATTTTTTACCCTGAAGAGCTTTAGGCTTTTGTCTCATTCCCTTACAATAACTAAGGACAAAGTCTTGGCTGATGCGCCAATTTAAACCCTACTGATATTTTAGTGTTATTTATGCACGATAAAGCCCGTCCATTACCCGCTACAGGAAACTCAACTACGGAGCCGATTGCCGATCCAGTCTGTGATCCTATTTTTAAGCGTTTAACTGAAGAAATGTTGCCGAAGCAGCGGTTGGATTTTAATAAGTTACAAAAGCGTCTTCGTCGGAATGTTGGCCGAGCTATCGAAGACTTCACTATGATTGAAGACGGCGATAAAGTTATGGTCTGTGTGTCGGGAGGGAAAGATTCCTACGCCATGCTTGATATCCTGTTAAATTTACAGCGCAGCGCACCGATCGATTTTGAGATTATTGCGGTCAATCTTGACCAAAAACAACCCGGTTATCCTGAACATATTCTTCCTGACTATCTTGAAAAAATTAGCGTGCCGTTCCATATTTTAGAAAAAGATACTTACAGTGTCGTCAAATCGCTTATCCCTGAAGGGAAAACCACCTGCGGTTTGTGCTCACGTCTACGGCGCGGTAATTTATACGGCTTTGCCGAGTCGATAGGAGCGAATAAAATCGCCTTGGGTCATCATCGCGATGATATTATCGAAACCTTATTTTTAAATTTATTTCACGGTGGTGCGCTTAAGGCGATGCCACCTAAGCTGTTGAGTGACGACAAGCGCAATGTCGTTATTCGGCCGATGGCTTATTGCAAAGAAGCAGATTTACAGCGTTATGCCGAATACAAGGCTTTTCCTATTATTCCCTGCAACCTTTGTGGTAGCCAAGAAAACTTACAGCGCCAAGCGATTAAAAGTATGCTGAATGATTGGCATAAGCAGTTTCCAGGACGGATTGAAAGTATTTTTAGTGCTATCAGTAATGTAGCCCCTTCACAATTAGCCGACAGTGATCTATTTGATTTTAAAGCGCTTAACATTGATCGTTCGCTCGGTATCATTGATAGCGTTACCGTCGAGTAAACGGCTTCTTAACTCAGCTCTTGATCATTTTTTCCTTTCTTGTGATTGACCGTGTCGGCAGTGGTGTTGCTAGAGAATGTTTCGCATTGCTATAAGTTACCTAGCTGTAACCCACTTTTAAGCTAAGTAATTGAATATCAAGGCTGTTACGGCTAATCTTAGCCTAAAATAATCTGCATACTATTCATCTTTTAAAACGCTAAGTCATTAAGAATAATCAGCGGGAGAGATTCATGCCAAGCCTCGATAGTCAAAATAATATAGAAACCTTACGCCGTATTTGTCCCACATGTGAGGCTTGTTGCGGTTTGGTGATGGAGGTCGATCGTGACGAGCAAAAAATCATTTCAATTAAGGGTGATCCAGATGACCATCGCTCAAAAGGTTATGTCTGTGCGAAATCACAGGCCTTTAATTATATTTATGAAGACGGTGAACGTCTGCGTCATCCAGTGAAGAAAACGGCTAACGGCTGGGAGGCGATTTCTTGGGACGAGGCGCTGGACACCATCGCCGAAAAGTTTACCCATATTCGCGACCAATACGGCAAAGACGCCTTGTCCATGTATGTGGGTAATCCATTGGGCCATGATTTTGCCGCAGGTATTTATCTGCAGTCATTAATGGCATCTATTGGTACCGAACGATTCTTCTCGGCCGGGACCGTTGACCAACATCCGCAACAGCTGGTTTGTTGGGGTTTAATTGGCCATGAGTGGCTGTTCCCTGTGCCCGATTTAGAGCGCACTGAGCTGATGATTTGTATGGGCGCCAATCCAGTCGTTTCTCAGGGCAGTCTATTAGGCCGACCTAATGTTAAAGACGCGATGAAAACGATTCGTGATCGTGGTGGCAAGTGTGTGGTCATTGATCCGCGTCGCACTGAAACAGCCGATGAGGCGGACCAGCATATTTTTATTAAGCCTGGTACCGATGCGTATTTCTTAATGGCGTTTGCTCAGGTGTTGTTTGATGAAGATAAAATTGATTTAGCGCATCTTGCTGACTACGTCGATAATGTTGACGCCTTACGCGAAGCAGTGAGCCAGTTTACGCCTGAAAGTACGGCTGCAGTAACGGGCGTAAGTGCCGCGGTGACTCGGCAACTCGTGGCAGACTATACAGCAACGCCAAAAGCCTCGTTATATGGCCGAATTGGTCTCTGTACTCAAGAATTTGGTTTGGCCTCGCACTGGATGCTCATGGTCATCAGTATCCTTAATGGCAAGCTTGATCAAGAGGGCGGTATGATGTTTGCTACTGCGCCCACTGGCGGATCTGGCCCGGGTGTTGATGGCGATGTGAAACCTTACGGTCGTTGGCACTCGAAAGTGCGTGGTGTGCCTGAAACTTGTGGTGAGTTACCCGCCTCGTTAATGGCTGAGGAGATTACTGCGCCGGGCAATGAGGTGCGTGGTTTGCTGACTATTTGTGGTAATCCGGTTTTATCGGTGCCACGTGGTGACAAAATCCGTGAAGCCATGGATACCTTGGACTTTATGGTCTGTTTGGATATTTATATTAATGAAACCACCAGTCGCGCCGATATCATTTTACCCAGCACGGTGCATCCTGAGCACAGTAATGTCGATGTCACTTTTCAAAACTTTACCACGCGCAATTATGCCTCGTATTCACCACGAACCTTTGAGCCCGCTGAGGGCCTTAAAGATCTGGGTGAAATTATTCTTGATATATCGGCGCGAATGATGGGTCTGAGTAGTGAAGACATGGACGGCTATGTGTATCAGGGCATTGTCGACATGGCCATTAAGCGCGCCAACGCCGAGGGTTACGAGTTAACTGCGGATAAGATTAATAGCTTAGTGACCGGCGACACGTCGCCCGAACGCTTTGTTGATGTGATGTTTCGCTCGGGGCCTTACGGTGATTTCTTTGGTCATAATCCTGACGGCTTAAGTTTAGATAAATTAAAAAATCATCCGCAAGCGTCAATGGACTTAGGGTCATTAAAGCAACGCATGCCAGAGATTGTGCGAACCCCAGGGCAACGTATTAATGTGATGCATGAACTGTTTGCCGATGATCTGCCGCGATTAAAGCAACGCTTTGACGAATTAACGGCCGAACAAGCTAAAGCCGATGGTCAGCAGATGTTGTTAATTGGTCGTCGTCATGTGCGTGACATGAATTCATGGCTGCATAATCTTAAGCCCTATGTGCGCGGTAAGAATCGCTGTACCATTAAGGTGAATCCACTGGATGCTGAGCGTATTGGGCTCGTTGAAGGTGGCACAGCGAAGGTCGTCACCCATGTGGGTGAGGCCAACGTGCCAGTTGAAGTTAGCCCCGAAATGATGGAAGGGGTGGTGAGTATTCCGCACGGTTTTGGCCATATTTATGGTGACTCGCAACAAAGCTTAGCTGAATCAGCCTTACCGGGCATTAGCTGTAACGATTTGATCGATGAATCGCTAGACGTTGCGTCGAGCACCTGCGTTGTGAATGGCGTTCCTGTTCAGGTTTACGCCCATTAACTGGCCATTTAGTTAAATCGTTATTAGGNCGATATTCATCGCAGATTTTCAATGGTAGAATTTTATCANCNTGTGCCAGTANGCTNGGGCAGGTTTTTTTATAGTTAAGCAGTCGATAGAGAGTATTATGGCAGATAAAAAAGATCTTCGCGTTGCGATCATTGGTGCAGGCCCCTCGGGTATCGCATCGGGACATGAATTACTTAAGCAAGGCTTCACGAACTTTACCATTTTTGAAAAATCAGACGGTGTCGGCGGCACATGGCACTTACACACCTATCCTGGTTTGGCCTGTGATGTCTGGGCCCACTCTTATACATTTTCATACGAGCCTAATCCCGATTGGAGTGCCAGCTTTGTCGAGCAAGCAGAAATAGAGGCGTACTTGCAGCGCTCGGCCACCAAGTTTGGTCTTGATCCACATATCCGTTTAAACACTAAAATTATGACGGCCGATTATCAGTCATCGGGTAGTTGGTTATTAGGCAGTGAAGCCGGCGAGCAGTTTGAATTTGATGTCATCATTAATGCGATGGGTAACCAGCACACCCCGCTTTATCCGAATGCCGAGGGCATTGATACCTTTAAAGGTGACTATTGGCATGGCACGCAGTGGAATCACGATGTGGATTTAAAAGGCAAGCGAGTAGCGGTGATCGGNTCGGCNGCCAGNGCGGTGCNGATCGNACCTGAGATTGCTAAGCAGGCCGACCATTTAACCGTGCTTCAACGGACGCCTAACTGGATTATGCCGCGGGGGCGCAAGCTGTATTCTGAGTCGCGCCGTAAGTGGAATAAACGCCTACCGTTTTTAATGAGTCTCACTAAGGCTTTTCAAGGTTTCATTATGGGCTTGGTGCATCAGGCTGCCACCATCGGCCATAAGCGAATGGGACAGTTTGAAGATACTGCTCGTAAATTTATTAATGAATCATTTCCTGAGGGTGANTTGCGCGATGCCATGACACCGACCAGCCACTATGCTTGTAAGCGTGGTTTAGTCTCAGATGACTTTTACCCAGCGTTAAATAAAGACCATGTTGAATTAATTCCTGAAGGTCTGAAGGCGGTTACCGAAAACAGTATCATCACCGCCAGNGGCCGTGAAGTTGAAGTTGATGTCATTATTTATTGCACNGGTTATCGCATTCTTGATTTTGANCGAATTACTGTGACCGGCCTTAATAATAAAGTTTTAGCTAANGTGATGGAGCAAGCACCCGAGGCGCATAAAGGCATTGCCGTGCCTGACTTTCCCAATTATTTCTTCGCCGTTGGGCCGAATGGTTTAGTGCTTAATGTGGCTTACTTTGTCACCGTTGAGAAAAATGTCGAAACCATTGTGCGTTTATTAAAAGACAAGCAAGCCGCTGATATTGAGGCGATTAGTGTTAAAAAAGATCTGCACCGTCAATACAATGATTGGTTGGGCACGCAGTTTGGTCTTTACGCTTGGGGGGCATCGTCGTGCAACAGCTATTATCGCTCTGAGAACGGCCACGTACCGTTTTTATTTGCCGGCAGTTATAAGCGCTATTGTGAGTTTCATGCTGAGTGTGGCTTACATGAGTTTGATCATCTTTAACGGCCAAGCAAGCGACGTGACTCAGCCATGAAATTTTGGTTGATGACGCCTTGGACCTCGGCAAGTGATATGATGGTGCTGGCGCAACAGGCAGAGTCATTGGGCTTTGAAGGTATTATGGGCGCTGATCATGGCTTTGTACCCCAGCAAATGGCCGCAGGTTATCCCTACAGTGACGATGGAACTCCCCCGATTCACGGCGGCTTGTTATACCCCGATGTGTGGACCACNTTAGCGGCCATTGCGGCCGTGACCACCACGCTTAAATTTTCAACCGGTGTTTATGTTTTACCTCTGCGTAACCCCATTGAAGTGGCCAAAGCCACGGCGAATATTGCCTGCCTAAGTGATAACCGCTTAGTGATTGGCGCAGGNGTCGGGTGGATGAAGGAAGAGTTCGACGTTTATGGGGTTGACTTTACTCGCCGCGGCCAGATCATGAATGAATGCATTGAAGTGATGCAGGCGCTGTGGCAGGGCGGTTACGTCGAATATCACGGCCAGCACTTTGATTTTGATCCGCTGCAAATTAACCCCGTGCCCAGTGAGCCGATTCCACTGCTGTTAGGCGGCATGAGCCCGCCTGCCTTGCGCCGCGCGGGACGCTACGCCCAAGGTTGGTTGGGCAACGGCAATACTGTCGAAGAAATGGCATCAATTTTGTCGCAATTACAAGCGGCGCGAGTGGAAAATCAGCGCGATGACCAAGCATTTGAGATCATTTTAGCCTTAAAAGATAATCCCTCGGTTGAACAGATCAAAAAACTGCAAGCCGAAGGTGCCACTGGCATGGTACTGGGTTTTCCTGACAGCCATGCACCGCTGGCCGACAAACAAAAGATGCTAACCTTGCTCGGCCAATACAGGCAGCAGTTTTAGTCGGTTAATTTTTGGCAGCCCAATTTGTATTTATCAGCATGCTTAAAACGCGACTGCCCGCTAGCATATGGTTATTGGTTTCAGGCCTTGCCGCACTGCGTTTATCAAGACGATAAGCGTTTAAAAACAGAAGCGGCGTTGGTCAGTGAATGTTATAGATCATTCAGTTGCAATTTTTGCTGTGCTAGGCGTTGCAGGGCATCATTGGCATCGGCTAACTTCTTTTCTTCAGCGGCGACCACTTCAGCCGGTGCTTTGTCGGTAAAGCCGGCATTGGCCAGTTTGCCTGCCAGTCGTTTGACCTCTTTTTCAAGCTTGGTAATTTCTTTATCGAGCCGTATTAATTCGGCGTCTTTATCGATTAGGCCAGCGAGTGGAACCAATACTTCTAGCTCATTGACTAACTGTGTCGCTGCGGCCGGTGCTGGTTGTTCGGCGGTTAGACACGTGATCTGATCGACTTTGGCGAGCGCTTTGATCAGCGGTGTATAGGCGTCGAGTCTCCGTGCATCATCGGCATTACCATTGGCAAAAAATAACGGCAAGGCTTTGGCGGGCGAAATATTCATTTCACCACGAATATTACGCACCGCGACGACCACGGCTTTTAACCATTCAATATCGGCTTCGGCCATGCGGTCAATTTTTTTGCTATCGGCAGTAGGGTAGTCTTGCAGCATAATGCTGTTTTGTCCGCCGGCGGTATCAATGCCGACCAATGGCGCTACCGACTGCCATATCTCTTCAGTGATATACGGCATGATTGGATGCGCTAAACGCAGTATTGATTCCAATACTGTGGCTAAGGTTTTGCGGGTGCCTGCCAGTTGTGCGGCGCTAGCATTAGGATCAGCCAATAGCGGTTTCGATAACTCTAAATACCAATCACAGTACTCGTTCCAAATAAAGTCATATAAGACTTGGCTGGCAAGGTCAAAGCGGTATTCGTCAAAATGTTTTCGAATCGTGGTTTGGCTATCTTGCAGTTGACTGATAATCCATCGGTCAGCCAGTGATAGCTCGATGTTGGCATCGTCTTGATTGCAGTCGTGGCCTTCGATATTCATTAATACATAGCGGGCGGCGTTCCAAATTTTATTGCAAAAGTTACGGTAGCCTTCGAGCCGATTCATGTCCCAATTAATATCGCGGCCGGTCGAGGCCAGGGCGGCGAGGGTAAAGCGAAGGGCATCAGTGCCATGCGCGGCAATACCGTCAGGAAATTCTTTTTCTGTTCGTTTGGCAATCTTGGCCTGCAGCTGCGGTTGCATCATATTGCCGGTACGCTTGGCTAACAGGCTGTCTAAGTCAATGCCATCAATCATGTCTAAGGGATCGAGCACGTTGCCCTTTGATTTTGACATCTTTTGGCCTTGTTCATCGCGAATAAGACCGGTGACATAGACGGTTTCAAAGGGTACTTGCGGCTTGCCATCGTCATCTTTAATAAAGTGCATGGTCATCATCATCATTCTGGCAACCCAGAAAAAGATAATGTCAAAGCCAGTGACCAGTACGCTGGTTGGGTGAAAGCGCTTTAAGCGTTCAGTCGTTTCAGGCCAGCCAAGGGTGCCAAAACTCCACAGTGCAGAGCTGAACCAGGTGTCGAGCACGTCTTCATCTTGTCGCAGGGCGACGGTGTCATCCAGTTGGTATTTGCTGCGTACCTCAGCTTCGCTGCTGGCAACGTAGACATTGCCTTGTTCGTCATACCAAGCGGGAATTCGGTGGCCCCACCATAATTGACGCGAAATACACCAGTCTTGAATGTCACGCATCCAGGAAAAGTACATATTTTCGTATTGCTGCGGAACAAATTTGACCGCACCATTTTCCACCGCTTCAATGGCCGGCTTAGCCATACTTTTCGCATCGACATACCATTGGTCGGTGAGCATCGGCTCAATAACCACATTGCTGCGGTCGCCGTAAGGTACCGACAGGTCATGCGGTTTGATTTCGTCGAGTAGCTGCAGCGCGTCCATTTCAGCAATCACGGCTTTACGGGCAGCGAATCGCTCAAGACCGACCATGGATGCTGGCATATTACCGTCGTAATCGTCTGATACATTGCCGGCGCTATCAAACACTTCTGCGGTGGCGCGAATAAAGCCCTCGCGAGTCAATACATTGATCATAGGTAATTGGTTGCGTTGGCCAACCTCGTAATCGTTAAAGTCGTGAGCAGGGGTAATCTTCACGCAGCCGGTGCCTTTTTCCATGTCGGCATGAGCATCGCCGATAATTGGTATCAGACGATCGACTAATGGCAACCTTACGTGTTGGCCAATTAATTCTTGGTAGCGTGGGTCGGCAGGATTAACGGCAACCGCAGTGTCACCGAGTAAGGTTTCGGGTCGCGTGGTTGCCACCACTAAAAAGTCTTTGCCTTCGCTGGTGAGGGCGCCGTCTGCTAAGGGATAGCGTAGGTGCCACATGCTGCCTTTGCTGTCTTTGTTTTCAACTTCAAGATCAGAAATGGCTGTTTGAAATTTCGGGTCCCAGTTGACTAAGCGCTTACCGCGATAAATTAATTGTTGGTCGTGCAGTTGAATAAAAGCCGCTTGAACTGCCGCGTAAAAACCATCATCCATCGTGAAGCGTTCGTTTGACCAGTCAACTGAATTACCGAGTCGACGCATCTGTTCGGTGATAGTGCCGCCAGAGCTTTCTTTCCACTGCCAAATCTTTTCAATAAATTTATCGCGGCCTAAGTCGTGTCGTGATTCGCCCGTTTCGGCGGCGAGCTTCCGCTCAACCACCATCTGTGTGGCAATGCCAGCATGGTCGGTGCCAACTTGCCAGAGGGTGTTTTTTTGATTCATCCGTTGGTAGCGGGTGAGTGCGTCCATGATGGTGTGTTGAAACGCATGACCCATATGTAAACTACCCGTGACATTGGGTGGCGGGATCAAAATGCAAAACGCTTGTTGATCGTTTTGACCTGGGTCAGTTCTCGGAGCAAAAAAACCGTTGCTTTCCCACTGTTGATACCAGCGTTGCTCGACGTCTTGAGGTTGAAACGTTTTATCCATAATAGTCTTTTCTATTTAATGCGTTTACACAACTGGTATAAAGTTGCAGTGATAAATTACGATGGTTGTACTTATTGCTTACTCATTTTAAATGACTTAGGTTACCTATATTTCTTCGCTTAGTTTCATAACTTGATTCTTTTGAGTTACAGATTGTGGACCTTGAGCGGGTAACCTCGGTCACGGTAATATTTATAGCGTTGACGAGATTTTTCTTTGGCTGTATCGGTGCCGGGTACGATTTCGGCAAGACGATCAAAGCGGCTAAAAAACTCAGGTGTTTTATCCGTTAGATTAATCAGTACATCGTGATGTTCGCCGACATTGCCTGAATGGGCAATCAAGATATTGCCTTTTTTGATCGCTGAGGGTGCATCACTGTTTTGTGTTTTACTGGTATCGGGTTCACTGTTTTCATGGCGATGCGGTAA
>NYZU01000017.1 GCA_002686055.1 Oceanospirillaceae bacterium
GTTTTGGGGTTCTGGTTTATCTTGGCAGTCGACCCTTAAGCGGATGCTGGCAATGGATGGTTTTATTGTTGTCTTACTTATTATGTTGCCGTTTACTTTGGTGGGTGATCCACTGTTTACAATTGCTGGGTTAACAGCTTCATGGCAAGGATTATGGCAAGCTGTGACAATAGCGTTAAAAGCCAATGCTATTGTTTTGATGTTGATGACTTTAGTCGGCAGCATGGAAATGGTGACTTTGGGGCATGCATTGGGTAAGCTTCGCGTCGCCAAAAATATGGTGCATTTATTACTGTTTACAGTGCGTTATCTTGATGTCTTAAAGGAAGAGTATCAACGCTTGCGTCAAGCCATGCAGGCACGTGCCTTTCGACCAGGCAATAATTGGCATACCTATCGTAGTTTTGGTTATTTAGTAGGCATGTTGTTAGTGCGAGCCATGGAACGTTCAGAGCGAGTACTGGAAGCCATGCGCTGCCGGGGCTTTAATGGTAACTTGCCAATGCTTGTTGAGTTACGCATGGGTATTGCGGATTGGGTTTTTGTGGCAGTGATGACGGCTGCTTTAAGTGGCTTATTATATATGGAGATTTACCGTGTCATTGTTTGAACTTGCCAATATTCAGTTTGGTTATGTGGGGCGACCGCCAGTGCTAAATGGAGCTAATTTATCCCTGCAAGCTGGGGATAGATTATGTATTACAGGGCATAATGGTGCTGGCAAATCGACTTTGTTGCGGATTATGGTGGGCCTGTTAAAGCCCCATAAAGGCACAGTGAAGGCTTTTGGTAAACCATGTGTGCAGGATAAAGATTTTTATCCCGTGCGTCAGCGTGCCGGTTTGGTTTTTCAGGATGCTGATGATCAGCTATTTTGTCCCACCGTGGCTGAAGATATTGCCTTTGGACCCTTAAATCTGGGCAAAACGCCAGCTGAGGCCATGCAATTAGTAACGGACCTGTTACAACAAATGCAATTGGGGTATTTGCAGGATCGTGTTACCCATAAATTATCGGGGGGTGAAAAGCGCCTAGTTGCCTTAGCTTCGGTACTGGCCATGGAGCCAGAAGTTTTATTGCTAGATGAACCAACCAATGCTTTGGATGAAGCAAATGAGGCATTGCTAATAGATATTTTGCAACAACTACCCCAAGCCATGGTGTTGGTGAGCCATGATCCGCATTTTCGGCGTAAAATTGGTAATCGAACCCTTCGTTTAAGCGAAGGAAAATTAACTGAACCTAATGCCGCATGCCGTCATGCTGTAGCAAGTTAATTTTAGGCTTGGATACCGAACTGGCTAAAGGGAATATAGTCAACTTCACTACCAGCAGCAATATAGGTTATATTTTCTGCCACCTCCACTAGTCCATCGGCTTTGGTCATGGAGGTAAGAATACCTGAACCATGGGCGGCACTGCGCTTAAGCATCACACTACCATCAGCTTGCGTCTCTTGAAAAACACGAATCCACTCGCGTCTGCCAGATTTTTTATTGAGATTAAAGCCAAGTTTTTGTGGATAGTAGGTAGGCCTTTGCCAGTCAGCACCTGCTAAAGCTTTAATCAGGGGCGCGCCAAACATAAGGCTACATACATTGGCTGCTACAGGATTGCCAGGTAAGCCAAGGAATAAGGTTTGTTCATTATTTAATGTGCCAAAGGCAAGAGGGCGACCCGGTTTAATGGCCACGCGCCAAGCATGGACTTGTCCAAGATTACTAAGAACCTGGTGAATATGGTCATGATCCCCCGTGCTGGCGCCACCGGAAGTGACAATCAAATCATGGTTATGGGCTGCATTTGATAGAGCTGTGTAAAGACTGTCGTAATTGTCAGCGATAATACCTAGATCAGTTACCTCACAATGCAGGTCTTGATATAGGGCTTTGAGTAAATAGCGGTTTACATCATAAATGCCATTGTCAGGCAGTTTGGTACCAATTTCAAAGACTTCATCACCCGTGGAAAACAAAGCTACTTTAACCGGCTCATAGACAGGTAACTGGCTATGACCAGTCGCTGCCGCTAAACCAATATCTTGTGGCCGCAGGGCTTGTCCCTTTGCGAGAATAATGTCGCCTTTACCCACATCTTCACCACGTGGTCGCCAATTAGTATTGGCTTTGGTATGGGGATGGAAATGGCATTTATTATCTCGGCCCTCGACATCTTCCTGCATCACAATTGTATCAGCCCCTGTGGGCATTCTGGCACCAGTAAATACCCTGAGGCAATGCCCTGGAGTAAGCACTAGGTTATTAACAGCGCCTGCGTTCGCTTCACCATCCATAGCTGGTAAGCAATAATTATTGGCTTCAAGATCAGTATGCTTAATAGCCCAGCCATCGACGGCGACATTGTCAAAGCGCGGGCTATCAAAATGGCTAACAATATCAGTAGCTAAAACTAAATTATGACACTGGTCTAAGTCTAATAAGTGCTGTCTGCGGTGAGCTTGTACTTGTTGTTGCATATTGTCCCAAACTGTTTGTGCTAGCATTAAGTTTTGGGCTGGATCATAGCAATCGTTAGGGTTTGTTGGGGATGCTATAGGTGTCGATAAACCAGTTTCTTGTAATAACCAATCAGTAATTTGCTCAATATTATCTAAATCAAGAATGGGCAAGTCGGATTCAACCGTATCTAGGTTAGTGGCAATAGCTTTAATATTGGGCACTTGATCAGCTAACAGGCCATTTTTATTAACTTCTCTAATGACCTCAATTTTATTATGTGCAGCTTGTTTGTAGCCTTCCACAATAACCAAATCACAGGCGCTAAAATGGGTCACTAATTGCTCAAGGGGTGCTTCAGGTTCTGCACCATATTCATGCATTAAAGCCCAGCGTTTGCCTGTAGCTAGCATGGTCTCACTGGCGCCAGCAGCACGGTGACGATAGCTATCGCGGCCTGGCTGATCCAAATCAACATCGTGATGGGCGTGTTTAATGGATCCAACCTTATAGCCGCGTCGGGTTAGATTCGCGATTAGGCGCTCTACGAGAGTCGTTTTGCCGTTGTTTTTCCAGCCAACTATGCCAAATACTTGCATGCTTCTTCTTAATAGGTATATAACATACTTATTGTACATCTATTCAGATGTTTTGGGCTTGTGTGTTTGCGTCTTTTTTATATTTGTTCTGATACCTTGATCAAGGTCGCAACCAAATAAGTTTACTTGTTTAGCTTTCTGCACAATAGGCAACAATTTTTGGACTCTAATATAATCTAGAGTTTCTGGTTGGTTTAATTATATGGTTGACCCGATGACAAAATATTCAGGCTTTAGCCTTTTCAAGCATGCTTTAAAACATCATGAAGATTGGCAAAAAACATGGCGTAGCCCGCGTCCCAAAAAATCTTATGATGTCATTATTGTGGGCGGTGGTGGTCATGGTTTAGCAACGGCCTATTACTTAGCCAAAGAGCATGGTATTACCAATGTGGCAGTGTTAGAAAAAGGCTACTTAGGCGGTGGCAATACCGCTCGCAATACCACTATTGTGCGTTCCAATTATTTATGGGACGAATCCTCTAAGCTATACGATCATGCTTTGGATCTTTGGTACGGACTAAGCCAAGAGTTAAACTACAATGTGATGTTTAGCTCGCGTGGGGTTTTGAATTTGGGTCATAATCTCCAAGATATGCGAGATATTGAACGGCGCGTCAATGCCAATCGTCTAAATGGTATTGATGCGGCCGTATTAAATACCCAAGAAGTCAAAGAAATTGTTCCCATTATCAATGACTCTGCCGATATTCGTTATCCCATTTTAGGTGCCTCTTGGCAGAAAACTGGGGGTGTTGCTCGGCATGACGCCGTTGCTTGGGGCTTTGCCCGTGGTGCTGATCAGTTAGGTGTAGACCTGATTCAACAATGCGAAGTCACGGATATTGTCGTTGAACAAGGTGCTGTTACGGGTGTACAAACCAATCAAGGCTTTATTGGGGCCAAAAAAGTAGGCTGTGTCACTGCTGGTAATTCAGGGGTAGTCGCAGCGATGGCAGATATTCGTTTGCCAGTGGAGTCCCATCCCTTACAAGCACTCGTATCGGAACCGATTAAACCCATTATTGATACCGTGGTTATGTCCAATGCCGTGCATGCTTATGTCAGCCAATCAGATAAAGGTGATCTGGTAATTGGGGCGGGAATTGATGCCTATAATGGCTATGGTCAACGTGGCAGTATGCATATTATTGAACATACGTTATCGGCAATATGTGAGCTGTTCCCCATGTTTAGTCGGGTGCGTATGAACCGGACTTGGGGTGGTATTGTGGATACTTGTCCTGATGCTTGTCCCATTATCTCTAAAACCAGTGTCAACGGTTTGTATTTTAATTGTGGCTGGGGTACCGGTGGCTTTAAAGCGACCCCTGGTTCTGGCCATGTGTTTGCCCATACAGTGGCCCATGATGATCCCCATCCATTGGCAGCGCCATTTTCTATCGATCGATTTAATACGGGTCATTTGATTGATGAGCATGGTGCCGCCGGCGTGGCGCACTAGGAGACAAACAATGTTACATATCTATTGTCCATATTGTGAAGAAATGCGCGAAGAAGAGGAATTTTCCTATTCGGGCGAAGCCCATATCGTGCGCCCTAAAGATCCCAAATCCCTAACTGATGATGAGTGGGGGGATTATTTATTTTTCCGTACAAATCCACGTGGGCTTCACCATGAAATGTGGCATCATAGTGCTGGCTGTCGGCGCTATTTTAATGTTACTAGGGATACTAGCACTTATCGTATTTATGAAACCTACAAGATAGGTGAAAAACCAATTGTAACTGGAGAAAAGTCATGACTAATAGACTAGACCAGTGCAACCGTATGGCAGAGGGTGGGCGCATTGATCGGAGCCAGCCTTTAACCTTTACTTGGAATGGTAAAGACTATCAAGGTTATCAAGGTGACACCCTTGCTTCTGCCATGTTAGCTAATGGTATTAAAGTGGTTGGTCGCAGCTTTAAGTATGCCCGTCCTAGGGGAATATTAGGTCACGGAGCCGAAGAGGCCAATGCTCTAATGCAGTTGGGCGAAGGCAAAGAAACTATTCCTAATCCTAGGGCCACACAGATTGAATTATTTGCTGGTCTTACGGCGAAAGCTACTAATGGCTGGCCCAGTGTTGATTTTGACCTAATGCATTGGCTGGGCAAATTAGGTGGCAAGATGATGCCCGTAGGTTTTTACTATAAAACCTTTATGTGGCCAGAAAAAATGTGGATGACTTACGAGAAGTTTATCCGCAAAGCGGCTGGTTTTGGCCATGCCTCTGCCCATCCTGACCCAGATATTTATGACAAACTCAACCAACATTGTGATGTTATGGTGGTGGGTGCTGGCCCTGCTGGTTTGGCTGCGGCTTTAGAAGCAGGTCGATCGGGTAAGCGCGTGATTATTGCCGATGAACAAAATGAATTTGGTGGCAGCCTGCTGGCTACTAAGGAAAGCATTAATGGCCAGTCTGCCATTACGTGGGTTGAGCAAGTCACAGCAGAATTAGCTGCTATGGATAATGTACAGTGTTTATCTCGTACATGTGTGTTTGGTTACTTTGATCATAACTTTCTTGCTGCCTTAGAACGCCGAACAGATCATCAAGGTATGACTGCCACCAGTGGTTCGCGCCAGCGTATTCATCGTATTCGGGCTCATAAAGTAGTGTTGGCAACAGGTGCTATAGAACGACCTTTGGTGTTTGCTAATAACGATTTACCTGGAGTCATGTTATCCAGTTCGGTCGCCACCTATATCAACCGCTATGGTGTGGTGCCTGGCAATCGTTGTGTGGTGATGACCACAAATGACTCAGGGTACCAGACAGCTCTAGATATTAATGGGGCGGGGCGCACTGTGGTGGCTATAGTGGATACTCGTCAGCAACCATCGGGACGTTTATTTGAGGCTGCACAAGCAGCAGGTATTACCATCAAAACTGGCCATGCAGTCATTGAAGCACGGGGTAGTAATCAGGTTAGCAATGCCTTAATTGCGCCCATTGATGCTAGTGGTGAAAATGTTACCGGTGAGACCGTGACTGTCAGTTGTGATTTGATTGCGGTAGCGGGTGGTTGGAGTCCAGTTGTGCATTTAACTTGCCATACGGGCAGCCGACCCAAATGGGATGAAACTATTGCTGGTTTTGTTCCGGGTGATAGTGATCAAGACCAATATTTAGCCGGCGCAATTACTGGCGAATATACAACCCTAGGTGCGTTGCAGGCTGGGGCTAAAATGGGTGCCTTGGTGACGGCTAGTGAAACGTCTACTAGTTATGCCTGTGAAGACGAGTCTGTTTGCCCACCCCAGGCCCTTTATCTGGTGCCACATACCAAATCAGTTAGCCGAGCGCCCAAGCAGTTTGTGGATTTTCAGAACGATGTTACAGCCGCAGGTATTGCTCTAGCTAACCGCGAAGGTTTTGAGTCTATCGAGCATGTAAAACGTTATACAGCATTAGGTTTTGGAACTGATCAGGGCAAAACAGGCAATATTAATGGCATGGCTATTACGGCGAAAAATCTCGGTAAAACTATTGCTGAGACAGGAACAACCATCTTTCGTCCTGCCTATACGCCCGTTACCTTTGGTGCTTTAGGTGGTCGAGATATTGGTGAACTATTAGATCCTGCGCGCCACACAGCTATGCATGTTTGGCATCAACAACATGGTGCTGAATTTGAAAATGTGGGTCAGTGGAAGCGGCCTTGGTATTATCCAAAAGGCAACGAGACTATGCAGGAGGCGGTAAATCGGGAATGTTTAGCCGTGCGTAATAGTGTAGGTATGTTAGATGCCTCTACCTTGGGTAAAATTGATATTCAGGGACCAGATGCGCGGGAATTTCTAAATCGTGTTTACACGAATGCTTGGAGCAAATTAGCCCCAGGTAAATGCCGTTATGGCCTAATGCTGAAAGAAGACGGTATGGTGTTTGATGATGGTGTTACTGCCTGTATAGATGATAACCATTTTCTGATGACCACCACCTCTGGTGGGGCGGCAGGCGTATTATCATGGTTAGAGTTGTGGCTACAAACCGAGTGGCCAGAATTAGAAGTCTACTTAACTTCAGTAACCGATCATTGGGCTACATGCTCTTTCTCAGGCCCTAATGCGCGAAACTTGTTGGCGAAGCTATGTGATGACATTGACCTATCGGCAGAAGCCTTTAAGTTTATGGACTGGCGCAATGCCACAGTGGCTGGCGTAAAAGCGCGTATCTTCCGTATTTCCTTTACTGGAGAATTAGCCTTTGAGGTCAATGTGCCTGCTAATAAGGGCTTGTATATGTGGCAACAAATTATGGCCGCTGGGGAAGAGTTTGGTATTACCCCTTATGGCACGGAATCTATGCACGTATTACGAGCTGAAAAAGGCTATATTATTGTTGGCCAAGATACGGATGGGTCTTTAACACCCCAAGATTGTGGTATGGACTGGATAGTAGCCAAGAACAAGGACTTCAGTTTCCTTGGCCAACGTTCTTTTTCCCGCCCTGACACCAGTCGTGAAGACCGTAAGCATTTGGTCGGCCTTAAGCCTAAAGATCCAACGGTAGTGATACCAGAAGGGGCGCAGATTGTACCCCATGCTGAAGTGACTATCCCCATGCCCATGCTAGGCCATGTTACTTCCAGCTATTGGAGTGCATGTTTGGGGCATGGTATTGCTTTAGGAACAGTTAAGTCGGGTAATCATCGCATGGGGGAGACAGTCTACTGTCCTTTAGCCGATGGACGGGTCTTAGCTGCCGAAATCTGTAGTCCGGTTTTCTATGATCCACAAGGAGAGCGTCACCATGACTAATATGTATACGCCCTTACATCATATCACCTTGCCAGACACCGTTGCTGATGCCGGTATTGTTATGCGCGAAGATAAGTTGCGGGGTCATTTAAACTTGCGGGGCAATCCTGAGGACCAAGCCTTTACGGAGACTGTTGCTAAGGTTTTGGGTGTGGCTTTGCCATTGCAACCCAATAGTAGCGCTGAAATTGGCTCGACATGTATTTATTGGTTAGCTCCTAATGAATGGTTATTACTAGTGGCTGCAGGAACGCAAGATCAGGTTGAAGCCGATTTACGCAGCGCCTTAATGGGCCAACACTTTGCCATTACCGATATATCCAGTGGCCAAACCCTAGTCAATTTGGCCGGTGCCAAATTGGATGAATTGATGATGAAGTCAACGGTTTATGATTGTCATAGCAGTCACTTCCCGGTCGGAAAAGTGGTGCAAACGACCTTCGCCAAAACCGGTGCTACTATCTATAAATGCACTGATGGTTCTTTTGATCTGGTCATCCGCAGAAGCTTTGCAGATTACTTTTTCCTGTGGTTAAAAGATGCCAGTGAAGACTATGGATTGGCAGTCATATAGGTCACAATATTATAGGTTTATGGGATAATAAACTTTCTATGTAGTAATCATGTCCCGTTAAGATTTCCTCAATCTAACGATGTGAACAGTTATCAAAATTGATGAGAAAATATTTATGATGGAAGCATATAGCAGCGCACTATTAGGCGTCTGGGTTATTCTATTTACAATTATTGCCCAATTGGTTGTGGCAGCGGTAGCCCATCGTATGCAAAGGGGTTACATCCCAGGTATTGTGGATAACTCACTAGATAATAAGTCATTTATATTTCGTAGTCATCGTGCGCATATAAACTCCCTAGAAAACTTTATCGTAATGTTTGCGACCATTTTAGTGGCCATATTTATGGGGGTTAGCGCGACATGGTTAGCGGTTTGTGTTTGGATCTATGCCATAGCCAGAATACTGCATATGTGGTCTTATTATGCGATTGCCACCAATAGAAATCCTAGCTTACGGAGTCTGTTCTATGTTATAGGCCTAGTGGCTAATGTGGTATTGCTCTTTAAGGTAGGATTTGCCTTTCTAGGCTAGTTACCTATTGGGCAGTATCAAAGCTGCATAGCTAACCGGGTACCTTGCCGGATTGCACGTTTGGCATCCAATTCCTTGGCTTTATCAGCGCCGCCGATAAGATGGCAATGGGGGTCGCCTTCTTTAGCTAATTCTCGTAATGGTTCTTGCCCGGCACAAATAATAATATTGTCTACTGCCAAGGTGGTTGCTTCACCAGCAATGGTTAAGTGCAGGCCAGCATCATCAATGGCATGGTATTCACAGTCGGCATGCATCTGCACCTGCTTATTTTGCAGCCCCAAACGATGAATCCAACCAGTCGTTTTGCCAAGCTCAGCGCCCACTTTGCTATTTTTCCGCTGTAATAGGCATATTTCGCGGGGTGAGGCCTCGACCTGCTGCGCAATATTAGCAATGCCGCCACGGGCTTGAAGATTCATATCGATACCCCATTGAGCCATAAATTGGGGAATATCTTGGCTGGGCTGTTGTTGGCCATGGGATAAGTACTCGGCAATATCAAAACCAACCCCACCAGCACCAATAATGGCCACTTTCTTGCCTACTTTAGCGCCTTGCATAACCTCTAGGTAAGACAGTACTTTGGGGTGATCAATACCAGGGATAGTGAGCTTGCGCGGTGCAATACCTGTGGCAATTACCAACTCATCGGCATCCAGCGCTTGTATATCGCCTTGATTAAGGCGTGTGTTTAAATAAACCTTTACGCCAAGTTCTTGCAGTTGCACCTGATAATAGCGAAGGGTTTCATTAAACTCCTCTTTGCCCGGAATACGGCGAGCAATATTAAACTGGCCGCCAATTTGCCCATGGTCATCATACAGGCTGACTTTATGCCCACGTTGCGCTGCCGTAACGGCACAGGCCAAGCCAGCAGGACCAGCCCCAATAATCACAATATGTTTGCTTGTTTGGGCTTGGGTAATGGGCATCTTGGTCTCATTACAGGCCCTAGGATTGACCATACAGGTGGCGGGTTTGGCCTCAAATACATGGTCCAGACAAGCCTGATTACACCCAATACAAGTATTGATTTGTTCAGCCTGATTATTGGCTGCTTTAACAACAAACTCCGCATCAGCCAAAAATGGCCGCGCCATGGACACTAAATCAGCGTGACCATCAGCCAAAACCTGCTCAGCTGTTTCGGGAGTATTAATGCGATTGGAGGTAATGACGGGAATCGACAAATGCTCGCGCACCACTTGGGTAACCCAAGTAAAAGCCGCCCGTGGTACTTTGGTGGCAATAGTAGGGATACGCGCTTCATGCCAGCCAATACCCGTATTAATCAGGGTTGCGCCAGCTTGCTCTATGGCTTTGCCTAAATAAATTATTTCTTCCAGATTACTGCCTTCTGGCACTAGATCCAGCATCGACAGGCGATAAATAATAATAAAATCTTCGCCAGTCGCTTCACGTACCCGCCTTACTACTTCAATAGCTAAACGTATACGGTTGTCATAATCACCGCCCCAGGCGTCTTGGCGGTGATTGGTTCGACTAACAATAAACTGGTTTATAAAATAGCCTTCAGAACCCATAATTTCGACACCATCATAACCAGCCTGTTGGGCTAATTTGGCACAATTAACAAAATCTTGGATTTGTTGCTCGATTTCATCGGCTGTCACCGCTTTTGGGGTAAATGGATTAATCGGAGCTTTGATAGCCGATGGGGCTATGGCATTAGGAGCATAGGCATAGCGGCCGGTATGCAATATTTGCATACAAATTTTACCACCCTCAGCATGCACGGCCTGGGTCACGATTTTGTGCTTTGCTACTTGGCTGTCATTATCTAAAGCAATGGCCCCAGCAAATACCACACCTTGCTGGTTAGGTGCTACACCGCCAGTAACAATTAGACCAACTCCACCTGTAGCACGTTCACGATAAAAAGCCGCTAGGCGTTCAAAACCATTCTTGGCTTCTTCAAGTCCCGTATGCATCGATCCCATAATGACGCGATTTTTTAGCTGGGTAAAACCTAGATCGAGGGGTGCCATTAATTGCGGATAGTGTGGATGAGGCATAGTATTCAAACAGCTGTTTTAACAATAGTTCTACAGTAGGTTGAAATGGTCTGTGGGTCAAATATATGACCTCTAGGTCATATCCCCTTTGTCACGGTAGGGTATTTGCTGATCGGCCCAATGCATATACTCCGATACTTGTTTGGCTTCTTGCTGACAGAACTGAGCTATGGCAGGGTTAAACTCATTAACCTGTAACCAATGATAAGACTGTGTAGCTTGGGGAATAAAACCCCGAGCCAATTTATGCTCTCCTTGAGCGCCAGCATCAAAGTGCTGCAGACCATGGGCAATGCAATAGTCTATACCTTGATAATAACAGGTTTCAAAATGCAGCAAGGGGACTTCTTCGAAACATCCCCAGTAGCGGCCATATAGAGTGTCTTGATCCTTAAAGTACCAGGCATAAGCCAATGGTTGCTGTTGATTTGGATATTGAGCTCGCAGCAGAACAATTTGCTCAGGCATATTGGCAACCAACATCCGAAACAATTCCAGATTTAAATAGGGAGGGCGGCCACGCACATAATATGTGTTGGCATAACACTTATAAAAGTGCCCTAAATCTTGGTCATTAATATCCTTACCCTCTAGCCAAGTAAACTCGATACCTGTTGCGGCGATTTGCTTGCGTTCTTTGCGGAGCATTTTACGTTTGCGTGAGGTGAGGCTACTAAGAAAACCATCAAAGTCATTATAACTATCGTTATACCAATGGTACTGGCACCCTAGTCGACGATGCCAACGGGTGTTATCAGCGGCTTGCCAATCTTGTTGCTGGGCAAACAACCAATGCCAACTAGAAAATTCATATTGCTCAGATAGGGCGGGCATTTGTGACTCTAAAAAAGTCAGTATGGTGGTTAAATCAACCTTGGCTGCAAGGTGAATTCGGGGTCCAGCACAAGGGGTATAGGGAATGGCAGCTATCAGTTTGGGGTAGTAAGCAAGTCCGTAGCGTTGATAAGCGTCTGCCCAAGCATAGTCAAATACATATTCACCCCAAGAATTAGTTTTAAGATAGCCGGGGATAAGGGCTAGTGGTTGCTGGTCATCGACAATTTCTATATGCATAGGTCGCCAACCGCTATCACCACTAGTACAGCCACTTAACTCCATCGCTTGATGAAACTGATAACGATTAAAAGGGCAGTGTCCTTCAAGGTAGTTATCCCAATGCGCTGGGGTGATGTGGTTTATGCTCTGGTGCACGATGACTTGCATAAGAGAGGTGTTAGATTAGCTAAAAAAAACTAAGCTTACCATGATGTTTAATTGATGGGTTATTGCCATACGTAAAGTATATGTAATGTTTACTATGGACCAGCAAAGTCTTCCAGCTTAAGCTTTAGGTGATTGTTAATTCTGCCTAAATTGACAGGGTCCTTTAAGACCAATGAGTCCAATCTGTTTTTTTGCTGATGCTTGTGGTAGTTTCTTGGCAGTGATGTAATTAGGACAACTAATAATAGAGATATCCACTTGAACCAAGTTGCTTATAAACCTTGGCTAGCTGCTGCACTGGATTTGGGTACCAATAGTTTTCATGTGACTATTGTTGATACCCGTGCGCAACCATATCGAGTACTATTTCGTTATGGCCAGAAGGTACAACTTGGTGCGGGTCTAGATCAGGCCAATTTTTTATCCACTGATGCTATTGATAGAGGCCTAAATGCCATTCAAATAATGGCTTCCCAAATGACCCAAGTGGCACCACAAAATCGGCATATTGTGGCTACTAATACCCTGCGTGTGGCTTGTAATCGGCAAGATTTTATTCAGCCTGCAGAGGAATTTTTGCAAGCACCCATTCAAGTCATTAGTGGCAAGCGGGAAGCGGAGCTCATATTTGCCGGTGTTGCTGATGAATTGGCCAGTCATAGCTTAGGTAGTCAAGATAAGCTAGTAATTGATATTGGCGGTGGGAGCACAGAAATTGCCTGTGGTAGAGATACACCTAAATTACTCAACAGCTTTCCCATGGGCTGTGTGGTTTACGGAAAACAGTTCTTCCCTGATCGACGGATAACAGAAACGGCTTTGCAAGCAGCTGTGGATGCGGCTCGTCAATGTGTATCTAGTCAAGTTGCAGCTTATAAACAACAGGGTTGGCAGCTCTGTATAGGATCATCGGGCACCATAAAAGCCTTGGCCACCCTCAGTGGCAAACAACAGCAGGGTTTAGCAATGGTCACGGCCGACAGTATGGCCAATATTGAAAAGCGGATTATGCAGTTTGGTAGTTTAGATGAAGTGGTACTAAATGATCTGCGTTCTGATCGTTGGGAAATACTGCCTGCTGGTTATGCCATCACTTTAGGCATTATGCAGGCCTTTGAGCTAAGTGAATTATATTTTTCCAGTGGGGCTTTACGAGAGGGCGTTATAGCCAGTCAAATTGAAGCCCAAACCAAACCTCTTCATCCTTGTGTTAAGGTACTAAATTAATAGTTGTATTGGTCGTTATTGATTGCTTCACTTAATCAGCAATGACACAATAAGTGATTATTGATTTACGCCCCCAGTATCTACTCAAAGGTTACTTAGCCATGTCTGATCAAGTACCACAAAAGACAATTAATATTGCTGTATTGACGGTTTCTGATACTCGCACCCCCAGTACGGATAAATCGGGTCAACTATTGGTTGAGCGCCTCCAAACAGCAGGCCATAGTTTAGCCGAGCATACTATAGTTAAGGATGATATTTATCAGATTCGTGCCGCAGTAAGTCAGTGGATAGCAGCTACTAATGTGAATGCGGTATTAATTACCGGTGGCACTGGCTTTACCGCACGCGATACCACTCCCGATGCTTTAGCGCCTTTATTTGATCATGTGATTGATGGGTTTGGGGAGCTATTTCGTCATTTGTCTTGGCAGGAAATTGGTACCTCTACCATACAATCAAGAGCGATTGCCGGCGTAGCAAATCGCACTGTCATTTTTGCTATGCCGGGTTCAACGGGGGCTTGTATGACGGCGTGGGATAAGATTATTTGTGAACAGTTAGATAGCCGCCATAAACCTTGTAATTTTGTCGAAATGGTGACTTTCTTTCAGGCCCCCGAGGCAGGTAATTAAACGATGCCTAAGCATTCAGGGTTGATGCCTGTTAGTGAAGCATTAGCCAAAATCATGGCCAATGCCAGTTGCAAATTAGCCACAGAAACCATTCCTCTGCAGCAAGCCTTTGGGCGTGTCTTAGCCGAAGATATTGTCGCGAGGGTTAATGTGCCGCCAGCTGATAATAGTGCTATGGATGGTTACGCCTTGCGCATAACCGACCTTAGCCAAGATCTGATTCCCATCAGTCAGCGTATTGCTGCTGGTCAAGTGCCTATGCCCTTACAAGATCATACCTGTGCGCGCATTTTTACTGGGGCAGAAGTGCCTGCAGGGGCGGATCTTGTGGTAATGCAAGAGGAGGTTGAGCTACTTGACGATGGCATTCGTATTATAGGTGAACACACCAAAGGCGCCTTTATTCGTCGTACTGGCCAAGATGTGCAAATAGGCCAAAAGGTTTTAGCTAAGGGTAGTTTGTTGTCGCCACGTCATATGGGCGTACTGGCATCCATCGGTGTTGCTGAGATTAGGGTCTATCGGCCCCTAAAGGTGGCTACTTTAACCACTGGTAGTGAATTAGTAACACCAGGTAATCAATTACAAACGGGCCAGATCTATAACTCCAATAGCTTTCAATTAGCGGGTCTGTTGGCACAATTGGGTATGCAGTTGATAGATTTGGGCTGCATAGGTGATGACCCTGAATTAACGCGTAAAGCCATGGCCAAGGCTGCTGAGCAAGGGGATATTGTGATTACCACTGGAGGCGTATCTGTTGGTGAAGAAGATTACGTAAAAGCCACAGTAGCAGAACTAGGTCAACTGGCCGTATGGAAGCTGGCTATTAAGCCTGGTAAGCCATTGGCATTTGGACATGTGGCCAAGACGCCATTTTTTGGTTTACCGGGTAACCCCGCTAGTGTGCTGGTCACCTTTATGGCCATTGTCAAACCCTATCTATTGGCTATGCAGGGTGTTACTAGCCCTTATGTTGTCAGTATGCCAGCCCAACTGATCAATCCACCATCACAAGTCTCAAAGCGACAAGAATATTTACGCGCCCGAATTGTTGGTCAAGAAAAAGGTATTTTGCAAGTTGAGGCAATGCAAAATCAAAACTCAGGTATTCTTAGTGCAGCAATGCATAGTGATGGCTTGGCAGTTGTGCCAGTAGGCATCTGTGGTGATCAGGCAAGAAATATACAGTTTTTGCCATTCACTTGATGTAAAAGGGAAAAAGGCCCTAATCTGACTTGAGATCGGGCATCTTATTACCTATACTAGCGCCCTCACTAAGAGCAACACAGATGTGCTGTAATTAGTCGATATTATGGTAGTCTTATTGGTCCTCTCGCAACAATAAGCCGTGAATCCGGTCAGGCCTGGAAGGGAGCAGCCGTAGCGGTGGGTTTGTGTGCCGGGATGTGGCTGATAAGGCTGCCTCCACTCTAAACTTAAATTGGTTTAGCGGTCCTTAACTTCTGTTTATAGCCTCTCTTAATACTGGTTTTTGGCATGAACAACACTTTAGTAAAAATAAAGTGGTTACTGTATTAAAGGGCATTACCCAATAACCTTTGGGTAAAGCTGCCAGAAAGCCTCTAGAAAGCTTCAAGATAGATTGAATACCTGAGTTGAGAAACCTATAATGGTTTTTAAGTTATCTATAAGTGGATAAAAGCTGCATGGCATATCAGGTATTGGCGCGAAAATGGCGGCCTCAGGACTTTCATTCCCTGGTGGGGCAAGAGCATGTATTGCGGGCACTGATTCATGCCCTTGATGAACAGCGTTTACACCATGCTTATTTATTTGCTGGTACGCGAGGGGTGGGCAAGACCACCATAGCCCGCATTCTAGCCCGCTGTTTAAACTGTGAGGAAGGAGTAACATCGACTCCCTGTGGTGTTTGCTCCAGTTGCCAAGAAATAAGTGAAGGCCGCTTTGTTGATCTAATTGAAGTGGATGCAGCATCACGAACCAAAGTAGAAGATACGCGTGAATTGCTGGAAAATGTTCAATATGCGCCGACTCGTGGTCGTTACAAGGTTTATCTAATCGACGAAGTGCATATGCTGTCCACCAGCAGCTTTAATGCCTTGCTTAAAACCCTTGAAGAGCCACCTCCTCATGTTATCTTTTTACTGGCCACCACAGACCCTCAAAAATTGCCCATAACGGTTTTATCCCGCTGTTTGCAATTTAATCTAAAAAATATGTCAGCTGAGCAGATTGCTGGGCATTTGCGGGACATTCTTAGTCAAGAGCAGATTGCCTGTGATGAAGCCTCAGTATGGCAATTAGGTCGTGCGGCTAAAGGTAGTATGCGAGATGCCTTAAGCTTAACTGATCAAGCCATTGCCTATTGTGGTGGCGAGCTTTCTGAAAGCGCTGTTAATCAGATGTTAGGCAGTATCGATCAAGGACGGGTAGTGGCTTTAGTGCAAGCACTACAGGCTGGCGATGGTAAGGCTATTTTGGCAGAAATCGCTGAGTTGGCAGAGCAGGGGCAGGACTTTGTCTTGGCCCTAGAAGATTTATTATCTTTGTTACATCAAATCGCTATTAGTCAGGTTGTAGCTGAGGCGCCAGTGGCCGTGCAATTTGACCAGCAGGTTGTCCAAACCTTGGCCCAAACCATGTCTGCAGCGGATGTGCAATTATTCTATCAAATGGGTAGTGTGGCTCATAAAGATTTGCCACTGGCACCAGATATCCGCAATGGCTTTGAAATGGCCCTATTGCGCATGCTGGCTTTTCGTCCGCAATTGACTGCAGAACAAATGCAAACAGTCCCAACCATTGATAATTCTTCTCCAACCACAGTTCCTGTAACCCCTGCAACGTCGGCCGAGGTTGCAGTTGGGGTTGCTGAAACCTCAGGTGTGCAGGCCGAATCAGAGTCTAAGCCTGAACCTAAGCCAGAACCCGAGCCCGAAGCTAAGGTGGCACCAGAATCAGAGCTAAAGTCTGAGGCTGCTCCTAAAGAGCTTGTTGAATCAACTCCAGAACCTTCTCCAGAGCTGTCTCAAGAAACGATGCCAATTGCTGAACAAGCTTCTGATAAAAATTCTGAGCAAAGCTCGGAGCAGGTTGTTGGCCACGTTAATGTGGGTGACGAACAAGTTCCTGTAATGGCAGATATTGCGCCTTGGGACGAGGTTCCCTCTGGCTGGCAGGGCGAAACAGTGGCTGCAAGTCCAGAACCCATTGCCGAGGTTGAAGATGAACAAGCAGAAACATCAATCCAAAATGCAGAAGAGCCACCATTGGCACCTGCAAAAAACTGGACTTTAGCGGATCTTGATGAAAATAACTGGCCAACTATATTTCGCGATTTACAAACAGAAGGTTTAACGCGCTCTATCGCAGCCAATATGGTGTTTTCAAAACGGGTTGGTACGCAACTAACATTTACCTTGGAAGAAGCCCAAAGTAGTATGCTTAATGCCACCCATCAGGGTCGTATCCGGCAGGCATTAGAAGCCATGTTTGGCTGTGATTTACAATTGGCAATTGATATTGGTCAGAGCGCAACGGAAACCCCTTTTGCCCAACGTGAGCGGCGCCTCGCTGATCATCAGCAAGAGGCTGTAGAAGCCCTGCAAGGGGATCCATATGTTGAGCAATTGGAGCAGACTTTTAATGGTCAACTAGACCTGTCTAGCGTTAAGCCAGTTCAAAATTTTAAAGAATAGATATTCTGTATTAATTAATTCCTCAATTAAATAGAGAAAAATTATGTTGAAAGGTGGTATGGGCAACTTGATGAAGCAAGCCCAAAAAATGCAAGAACAAATGCAAGAAGCTCAACAAAAACTAGCTGAAGCAGAAACCACGGGTAGTGCTGGTGCTGGTTTGGTGCAAATCGTGATGAACGGTCGTCATGATGTTAAACGTGTCAGCATTGATGACAGCCTTATGACGGAAGATAAAGAAATGCTGGAAGACTTGCTGGCAGCGGCCGTTAATGATGCAGTACGAAAAATTGAATCCGCACAACAAGCAAGTATGTCGGATATGACAGCTGGGATGGGTATTCCCCCCGGCTTTAAAATGCCTTTCTAAACTAGCCATATAAATTATGTCATTTAGCCCGCTAATAGACGAACTAATTGAGTCTCTTCGCTGCCTACCAGGGGTGGGACGCAAATCTGCCCAGCGCATGGCTTTACAACTGCTCGAGCGTGATCGCCAAGGTGCTAGCAATTTAGCCCAAAGTTTATTGGCTGCTATAGAGCATGTTGGTCGCTGTAAGATGTGTCGAAATCATAGTGAAACAGATATATGCCCGATCTGTTCCAGTCCGCGTCGCGATGCCCACAAACTGTGTATTGTAGAAACCCCAGCCGATGTTTTGGCTGTTGACCAGTCCACTGGTTACAATGGCTTATATTTTGTGTTGATGGGGCATCTATCCCCCTTAGACGGTATTGGTCCAGAGGCCTTGGGTCTACCCGATTTATTTGCGCGGATACAAAACCCAGACACAGATGTTGCCGTGCAAGAAGTGATTATAGCCACTAATCCAACCGTTGAAGGTGAGGCCACAGCACATTTTATCCATGAACATATTAAAACTTTACCCAACAGCGAGGCCATTGCCGTGACTCGAATTGCCCATGGAGTGCCCATTGGTGGGGAACTTGAATATGTGGATGGCGGGACCTTAGCCCATGCCTTCGCTGGACGCAAAGCATGGTAGTTGCCTCTAAAGCGTATATATATGTAGATACCAATGCTGATCTTATAACTGCCTGTGAGTATCTTCATCAGGCCAGTCAGGTAGCTCTCGACACTGAATTTATGCGTGTCGACACTTTTTATCCAAAAGTCGGCCTCGTGCAACTATCCGATGGGGATCGTACTTATTTAATTGACCCCCTAAATATTGATGACTGGCAACCACTTAAAACTTTACTGACCAGCCCACAGACAGTCAAAGTGCTGCATGCTTGTGCGGAAGATTTGGAAGTGTTTCGTCATTGGCTCGGCTTAATTCCTACGCCTATTATGGATACCCAAGTGGCTGCAGCTTTTGTTGGTCATGGTTTGTCCATAGGTTTGCAAAATATGGTCAGTACCCTCTTGGATATTGAGTTGGAAAAAGGGGAGACACGGTCTGATTGGCTACAGCGGCCTTTAACTAATTCACAGTGCCACTATGCAGCCCTAGACGTATCATTGCTTTTACAATGCTTTAGCCGTTTAACAGAGCAATTAGAAGCACAGGCTAAGTGGCATTGGTTTGTGGCTGATATGCAGGCTTTGGCTATTGCCAAACCACCCCTTGACCCAGCCAAAAGTTATATAAGTATTAAGCAGGCTTGGCGCCTCCAAGGGGTCGAATTATTGCGCTTACAAAAATTGGCCGAGTGGCGTGAAATACAGGCTAGAGAACTTGATAAACCCCGCGCTTTTATTTTAAAAGATAGCAGTTTATTGGATATAGCCAGGCGTAATCCGCAAAAGTTACAGAGCTTGGCTTCTATCCAGGATATACGGCCTAGTAATCTGCGTCGCTATGGCAAGGCTGTTCTGGCAACTTTAGATCAGGCAAATGAGATATTTGCTGAGGATAAGCAAGGTGTCCCAGCCTCTTTACCATTGCCACTTAGTAGAGGCGAACAAAAAAGCTTTAAAAAACTGCAGTCTTGTATTAATACTTTGGCTCAAGAACATGACTTAATTCCGCAACTATTAGTGCGTAAAAAAGAACTTTTAGAATTATTTGAATATTATCGCCAAGCCCAGGCGTTTATACTGCCCAAACTATGGCAAGGTTGGCGAGCTGAATTATTGCAACAACCAGTGCAAGACCTATTTAATCAAATTT
Source organism: Oceanospirillaceae bacterium (assembly GCA_002686055.1). GTDB lineage: Bacteria > Pseudomonadota > Gammaproteobacteria > Pseudomonadales > Balneatricaceae > Njordibacter. The sequence goes on from NYZU01000017.1 coordinate 19,885, forward strand.
AGAGGTGGCCATGAGCCAAGAAAAATTAATTTGCTCTATTTATCGCAGTAGCAAAAAAGATGAAATGTATTTATATGTGGCTAAAACTAAGGGTCTAAGTGAAGTCCCCGAAGGCCTAATGCAGATGTTTGGCAAGGCCCAGCACAGTATGGATATGTTGCTAACCCCAGAGAAAAAACTGGCGCGGGCCGATGCGGCAGAAATACTTAATGCCATCGCTGACCAAGGCTACTACTTACAAATGCCACCCACCCGTGATGAGTATTTGTTGGATCTTTATAAAGCACCAGTCAACCCGACCTATTAACTGAGTTGTGCAAGTAATGGATAAGTTCTGGCTTAACACCGCCATTGAAGATATGAGCGACCAGCAATGGGAGTCACTTTGTGATGGCTGTGGTAAATGTTGCTTGCAAAAAATCATTGATGACGAAGCGCCATTGATGTACCACACCAGTGTTGCATGTAAGTACTTGGATCTTAAGACTTGCCGTTGTCAGGTGTATGAACAGCGACAGGAAAAAGTATCAGACTGCACTAAAGTTTCAGCGGCTAATGTCGCCGACTTTCATTGGTTGCCAGAAACATGTGCCTATAGGTTAGTGGCTGCAGGACAAGATTTGCCAGCTTGGCATCCCTTACAAAGTGGCGATGCAAAAAGTCCCATTAAGGCAGGAATGACAGTAAAAAAATGGGCTATATCAGAACGTAAAGTGTCCCCAGACCGATGGGGTGAGTATATTATTGAGATCCAGNAACTGGATGAATAAAAAAGTATGGCTATTGCACACCTATAGTCATAGTTATTATCATAGATTTTTGTTAAGGTTAGGTGAGACTAACAACAATCAGGATTGATTACTCAACATTTCTTAATCGCTTTAACAGAGTCAGGAACTTGTGCACCGACAGGCAAAAAAAGTCAGTCAAAATATAAGTGTGCATGCCCCTTCCTTATGCTGCTGTCACCAGCCCTTATAAACATTGGGTAAAGCCTGCAAGATACCAGTAATCAATTGGACATAATGACATGACCTTTTTTACGCGCCCACTAACACTGTTTATTTTGCTTATTCAGTTAACCTTCTTAGCTAACACTGCTGGCGCAGAGTCAGACAATAAGCAACAACTTGATAATCAAATCGATATCCGCATTCTGGTCGATGTCTCAGGCAGTATGAAACAAACCGACCCCTTAAATCTTCGTGTCCCAGCCCTGCAAGTATTAACCCAACTACTACCCGAACAAGCACAAGCTGGGGTTTGGGAGTTTGCTGATGCTGCCAATTTAGTTGTGCCCCATGGTCCAATTGATGACCAATGGCGTGAGTTAGCTTTGGCAGCGGCACAAAATGTTCGTTCCGATGGTCAGTACACCGATATTGGTGGGGCTTTGCAGGCGGCCGCTTTTGGCCAACAAGCTACTGATAGTAAGCGTAAATTGCATGTTATTTTATTAACCGACGGCATGGTTGATATTGCCAAAAACGAAGTCGTGAATATTCGTGCTCGTAATGATCTTTTACAACATATTACCCAACAATACGTTGATGCTGGGGCTTTAGTTCATGCTATCGGTTTATCCTACGCGGCTGACGAAAAAACCCTAAGTGATATTGCCAGAAGGACCGATGGTCTGTTTGCTGTGGCGGAAAATGCTAATCAATTATTAGATATCTTTTTACGTGCATTAGATAACAGTGTGCTGACCCAGCAGGCACCCGTATCCGAAGATAGACAATCGTTTGTGGTCAATAATGACGTCGAAAGCATTACTGTTGTGGTAGAAAAGAAGGGTAGTCAGGAGGTTGCTTTACAAAGCCCCGATGGCGAAGTTATTAGTGCTACAGATACAGAAGCTAGTCAGGAAATTAATTGGCAAGAGTCCAGCACTCATGATGTGGTAAAAGTGCAAGAGCCAGAACAGGGTACCTGGGCCGTCACTTCTGCTGAAGCTGAAGTGACTAGGGTGAATGTTCAGGGTCAACTCAGTATGGATTTGCGCTTACCCAGTACCAATATTTATTTAGGTCAGTCCACATCCTTAGAAGTAATATTGGCTGATGCACAGGGGGCACTAAAAGATCCAGCATTACTATCCGAGTTTAGTTTGCAGCTTAGTCTTGAGAATGAACAACAACAGCTGCAATGGGAACAGTTAGTACCTGTTACAAGTGCTGCTACAAAGATTGCTATGCCTGCCCAGCAGGAATTGGGACTATATCGTTTGCGTGCCCGCTTGCTACATCCTGAAATGGCCCAAGAAGTAGAGCGCAGTTTGCGTGTTCATCCTCCTGTGGAATACACAATAACCCAACAGCAAGTGGCAGAGTTACTGCNATATGAAGTATCGGTAACACCACTATTTAAGCAATTAGATTTAGATGCCAGCTACGTAACTGTCACTGGACAAGATGCCGCAGGTAATAGATGGCAAAAATCCATTGGTCTTAAGGTTGATAAATGGCAGGGTAGTTGGCAAGAGGAGAAGCCTTTGCAATCCTTAGCACTGAACCTACAAGGGGTGACTTTACAAGGTGAACCTGTTTCTTACAACGTGCCAGTGGCGGAAATAAGTATCTTAACCCCTAAACAAGTGGCACAGCAGCAACAAGCTCAGTCTGTCGCTGTCGAGGACCTACCAGAAGCTCAGGTTATTGAAGTTAAAACTGAACCAGTCACTAGCACTGAGGCAGCACCAATTGCGATAAGTGAAGAAAAGCCAACGCAAGCGATGCAGGCGTTAATGGATGAGCCAGAGGTAGATCAAGTTGAGGTCGCTGATACAGCTGCAAGTGATATACAGGCGCCCATTGCTTCGGTGCCTAATGTGACCGATGTGACTGATGTCACTATAGAAGTGGAGCCAGCCAAATCAGAAGTAGATAATCGTATTGCCCTATTGGGAATTCTGTTGCTGATACTGGTGGTGAGTATGATCTGGTACCGTATAAAGCGTTCGGTGCAAAAGCCAGACAGCACCACACCAGATGAACACGAACCCCAAGTATAGGTCTTACTATGTGTGAACTAATGGGTATGAGTGCCAACGTACCTACGGATATCTGTTTTAGCTTTACTGGTTTGATGCAACGTGGCGGGGGAGTTGGCCCCCATGCTGATGGTTGGGGCATTACCTTTTATGTTGGCAAAGGCGCCCGTTCTTTTCATGACCCCCAGCCGAGNGTTGATTCACAAGTTGCACAGTTAGTACAACAACATGCCATGAAGTCTCATGTGGTTATTAGTCATATTCGTCAGGCTAATATGGGGGCTGTGTGCCTAGAAAATACCCATCCATTTCAGCGTGAATTATGGGGGTGTCACTGGACCTTTGCTCATAATGGGCAAATTAAAAACTATGAGCATCTAGCTTTGCAGCATTACTTACCCGTAGGCAGTACAGATAGTGAATATCTATTTTGTTGGTTACTGGGTGAATTACGTAGTGCCTTTCCTAAACCACCTGCCGACCCATGGCCAGTGCGGTTGTTTTTGCAGCAGAGAATGGACTACCTGCACAGTTTAGGGGTGGCTAATATACTTTTATCCGACGGTGAACATCTATATTGTTACTGTTCTACTAAACTTAGCTGGATTACCCGCCGTGCTCCCTTTGGTGAAGCTTGCTTAAAAGATGCCGATATGCAGGTAGATTTTGGTACGCAAACGACCCCTAACGATGTGGTCACGGTGGTAGCTACAGAACCACTTACCGATAATGAGCATTGGCATACAATGCAGCCTGGCAGTCTCTTAGTGCTTAGAGATGGCAAGGTGATAGAATAAAAAATTAAACAAGTGTTTAGATTCACTTTGCCTTCTGGGTATGAGGGTGTAGAATAATTGCACTTATGACGAATATAACAATAACAGGATCTTCATTATGACCGCTGATGCTATCAATTTGGAATCTTACCAGTCTATAACTGAGATTTTCAATGAAGCCTGTGAAAGCTATGGTGATAAACCCGCTTTCTCATGTATGGGCTTGACTCTAAGCTTTAACGATATGGATCGTTTAAGCGCGCAATTTGCTTCTTACCTGCAAAACCACACCGACCTAGAACCAGGTGATCGTATAGCCATACAATTGCCGAATGTGTTGCAGTTTCCCATTGCCGTGTTTGGTGCCATGCGCGCAGGTATGGTTGTGGTTAACACCAATCCCTTGTACACAGCGCGGGAAATGGAACACCAATTTAATGATTCAGGTGCTAAAGCACTGTTGATATTAGCTAATATGGCTCATTTAGCAGAAGAGGTTTTACCCAAGACCAATATCGGTACTGTATTAGTCACTGAATTGGCCGATATGCATCCTTTTGCTAAGCGNTTNNTGATNAATACAGTNGTNAAAAAANTNAAGAAGCTGGTGCCTCCNTTTAANNTGCCACAAGCACTTAGCTTCCGTAAGGCATTGTCTATGGGTAGTGCGCAACCGGCAACGCCAGTAGCGACTACACTTGATGATACAGCTGCATTGCAATATACCGGTGGTACCACTGGCGTATCCAAAGGTGCCCAGCTGTTACACCGTAATTTGGTGGCCAACATGTTGCAAGTTAGGGCCAGTGTGCAAGAAGATTTGCCTGGCGAAAGCGAAATCGTTATCGCACCTTTGCCCCTTTACCATATATATGCCTTTACCTTAAGTTTGGTTATGGCTGATTGTGGTCATCATCTGGTGCTTATCCCTAATCCAAGAGATATTCCAGGATTTGTAAAAGAATTAGCCAAACATAAATTTAGCTCTTTTGCGGGGCTTAATACCCTATTTGTCGCCCTATGTAATAACCCAGATTTTGCCAAATTAGACTTTAGTAATCTAAAACAGACTCTTTCCGGTGGTATGGCATTGACTCATGCGGCAGCGGATCGTTGGCAGTCAGTAACGGGTTGTGCTATTCGTGAAGGTTATGGCTTAACGGAAACATCGCCAGTAGTAACCCTAAATCCACACGATGATCCACGCGTTGGCTATATAGGTAAGCCGATTTTAAATACCGAGCTGATGGTTATTGATGATAATGGCCAACCACTACCGAATGGTGAAGAAGGCGAATTATGTATTCGCGGACCACAGGTGATGGCTGGTTACTGGAATCGACCCGATGCCACCGCAGAAGTGATGATCGATGGCTGGTTTAAAACCGGTGATGTAGCGATTATTTCTGATGATGGCTTTGTACGTTTGGTAGACCGTATCAAGGATATGATTATTGTCTCTGGCTTTAACGTCTATCCGAATGAAATTGACGATCTGGCCAGTCAGCATCCTGATATAGTAGAATGTGCGGCAGTGGGTGTGCCCCATGAAGAGTCCGGTGAAACAGTAAAACTGTTTGTAGTGACCTCCAATCCAGAGCTAACGGCAGAAGATGTTACCGCCTATTGTCGGGAACATATGACGGCCTATAAGGTGCCTAAATTAGTTGAATTCCGTGATGAATTACCAAAAACCAATGTTGGTAAGATCTTGCGGCGCGCCTTACGGGATTAACTCGTTACTAAAGACTGGGGTTTTCATTATAATCCGGTTTGTTTGAACGTCATTGGTGTTACGCAATTAGCTGCGTGATGCACTGGATTATATATAAAACCCTATGTCTGTTGATCTTTCCCAATGTCTTGCTAAAGACAGACCAGCCTTGCAAAGGTTGGAGACCAAAATTGCTCAGCGGATAAAACGCCAACAACCTACTGATCACTTGCAGTCAAGGTTAGAGTCCCAGTGGCAACAGTCAGCGACTAACTACCAACAGCGGTCTGCTGCCACACNAAAAATTACCTACCCTGATTTACCCGTTGCCAGCCAACGAGATAAGCTAGTTGGATTGATTCGTGACAATCAGGTGGTTGTTCTAGCAGGGGAAACGGGTTCCGGTAAAACCACCCAATTACCCAAATTATGCCTTGAAGCAGGCCAAGGTCTGCGGGGCTTAATTGGACATACGCAACCAAGACGTTTAGCTGCACGCACTGTGGCACAACGGATTGCAGAAGAGTTACAAGTGCCTTTGGGACAGCAGGTTGGTTATCAGGTGCGCTTTAACGAGCAAGTGTCTGATAACACCCTGATTAAGTTAATGACAGATGGCATCTTATTGGCAGAAACACGCCATGATCCAGACCTATTGCGTTATGACACGATTATTGTTGATGAAGCCCATGAACGTAGCTTAAATATTGACTTTTTGCTCGGCTATTTAAAACAACTACTGGCTCGTCGCGCGGATTTAAAACTAATTATTACCTCAGCAACCATTGATGTAGAGCGCTTCGCTAAACACTTTAATAATGCCCCAGTAGTGGAAGTCAGTGGTAGAACTTACCCTGTTGAAACTTGGTATCGACCTTTATTTCAGGGACGTGACAATGAGAGTAAGCAAACAGATGCTGGCAATGGTCGGGAACAAGCTCTTTTAGATGGTGTGGAGCAGGCGCTAACAGAAATAGAGCACCATGAACGCGACAATAGTCAGCTTGGAGGTGATGTCTTAATCTTTTTGCCGGGTGAGCGCGATATTCGTGAGTTAGCTCAGTTTCTGCGTAAATTAGCACGCCCACAATGGCAAATTATGCCTTTATATGGGCGCCTAAGCTTTGCCGAGCAACAAAAGGTATTCCAAACGGGGGGTGCCGGGCGGCGTATTATTTTGGCTACCAATGTGGCGGAAACCTCAGTGACAGTTCCCGGTATTCGCTATGTTATTGATCCAGGTACGGCACGCATTAGCCGTTATAGTTATCGCTCTAAAGTGCAAAGGTTGCCTATAGAGGCAATTTCCCAAGCTAGCGCCAACCAACGTAAAGGGCGTTGTGGTCGTGTTGCTGCTGGTATTTGTATCCGTCTGTATGATGAAACAGACTTTCTGGGTCGGCCTGAGTTTAGTGATGCCGAGATTTTGCGCACTAATTTAGCCTCAGTCATCCTGCAGATGGAGGATTTAAAGTTAGGTGATGTCGCAGACTTTCCCTTTATTGATATGCCCGATAGCCGTTTTGTCAATGACGGTATCAAGCTACTCCAAGAGTTAGGTGCCTTAAACACCCGCCGTAAACTAACTCCTTTAGGTAAACAATTAGCGCGACTGCCAGTGGATCCTCGTTTAGCCAGAATGGTGCTAGCAGGGCAAGAGTGGGGAGCGTTGCAGGAAGTACTTATCATCGCTGCCGCTCTAACCATACAAGACCCTAGAGAACGCCCCCAAGATCGCCAGCAAGCGGCTGATCAAAAGCACCAATTATGGCGCGATAATCATTCTGATTTTCTTAGTTTAGTTAATCTGTGGCAGGCCTATGAGAGCCAACGTCAGGAATTAACCCAGAACCAGCTGCGTAAATGGTGCACCAAGCACTTTTTATCCTTTATGCGTATGCGAGAGTGGCGAGAAGTACATCGACAAATTCTTCTTATGTGCCAGCAGATGGGCTTTAAGGTACAGCAAGAAGAGGCCAGTTATGAGTCCATACATCGGGCTCTATTAACGGGTTTATTGGGGCATATTGGTCATAAAGACGAGGATGGAAGTTATCAAGGGCCAAGACAGCGTCGTTTTCATATTTTCCCTGGCTCAGCCCTTTATAAAAAATCACCACCTTGGCTCATGGCGGCTGAGCTGGTAGAAACCTCTAGATTATTTGCCCGCTGTGTGGCAAAAATTGAACCTGCTTGGGTTGAACAGGCGGCTGGCGCCTTACTTAAGTACAACTATTCCGAGCCCACTTGGCATAAACGTCAGGGGCAGGTGATGGCGAAACAACAAGTGAGTCTCTATGGCCTTATCTTAGCTAATCAACGTAAAGTGCCTTATGGCAAGATTGATCCAGAAGTTTGCCAACAATTGCTTATTATGGAAGGTCTGGTGCAGGGTAATATCTATACCAAAGCTAAATTCTTAGCCCATAATTTGGCTTTAGTTGCAAATATAGAAAGCTTGGAAGCCAAAACAAGGCGCCGCGATATTTTAGTTGATGATCGTGTGGTCTATGATTTCTATGCAACCAAAATGACCTCAGCCAACAAACCTGTAACCAATACCGCCGCCTTTGAAAGCTGGCGCAAATGGGCAGAAAAAAGCACCCCGCGTTTATTATATATGGATAAACAGGCACTAATGCGGGCGCAAGCCAACGAGGTCAGCCAGAATGACTTTCCAGATCGTTTACAGTGGCAACAAATTAGCTGGCCACTTCAATACCAGTTTGAACCAGGCCAAGAGCAAGATGGGGTTACCCTTAAGGTGCCTGTCAGCCAGTTAAAACGCCTACCCATAAAACGTTTATCTTGGTTAGTGCCGGGCCTTTTACTCGACAAAATATCAGCCTTATTGCGTGGTCTACCCAAAGCTGAACGTAAAGCCTTTGTGCCTGTACCTAATTATGCTCAAGCGATCTATGAAGCCCTAGAAGTTGATAATGTGGATTTGCTGGATGCTATGGCCACGCAACTACAACGCCTTAGTGGCCGTCCTTTTGATGTCAAATTATTACAGCAGGTAGAATTAGATGATCTTTATTATATGGGTATTCAAGTATTGTCTGAAGCAGGGAAAGTCTTGGCATACAGTCGTGATATCGAGAGCTTGTTAATTAAATATGCCAAGGGTGCTGGCGAGACGCGCCCACAAAATAAACACCCGTTATTAAATGAAAATCTAACTAGTTTTCCTCAATCAGGTTTGCCAGAGCATCTACTTATCACCCAAGCAGGTGCTGAATTACCTGTCTGGCCGGCACTCAAAGATAATGGCAAAAGTGTTGCTATCGTATTTGCTGATAGTGTTGAAGAATCCCATGGTTTAACACAACAAGGACTTATTCGTTTATATCGCCTTGCCCTCAATGAACAACTCAAACACTTAGCCAAAAGCCTACCAGAAATGGGCAAAGCAGAATTACTATTTGCTACCATAGGCTCAGCTCAAAGCCTACGTGAGCAGCTATTTGCCAAGGCTATAGAAAGAGTGTTTCTGCAAGCAGAGTGGCCACGCACAGAACAATCATTCAAAGCCAGCCTTGAACAGCGTGGTGACCTACCAGAAGCATTACAACACTTATTGTCCCTAGTAATACAAATATTGACCTCCCATCAGGCTATACGTAAACAACTAAAAGGCAAATTAAATTTGGCTTGGGCCAATGTTTATCAGGATATTGGTGGTCAACTAGATAGTCTGGTGCATGCCGATTTTGTGGCCCAAACACCATTAGCATCCATATCAGACCTGCCGCGCTATTTAAAAGCCATTGAACATCGCCTAGGGCGCTTTCAACAACAATTAGCCAAAGAAAATGCATGGGTACAGGAACTAAGGGACTGGCAGCAGCTTTATATGGCTGCCAAGCAGCGTTGTTTGGCTTACTCACCTCAGGCAAAGGCACTAGATGACTTTTGCTGGCAATTACAAGAATATCGCGTGTCTCTATTTGCCCAACAATTGGGCACAAGTAAGCCGATCTCAGCAAAACGCTTGCAGCGGCAATGGCAAGCTATAGAAGAAATGAGTTAATGGCTTATTATAAATGCACGATAGTAGAAATTAGCTAATTTAGCAGACATAATAGCCATCCCATAAATACTACTGAGAAAATCACCTTTATGGCTAAACCCTATAAACAATGGCTGTGCCTTATATGTGGCTTTATCTATGATGAAGAGCAGGGTTGGCCCCACGATGGTATTGTGGCTGGCACGCGCTGGGAAGATGTACCAGAAGATTGGGTATGTCCAGATTGTTTAGTTAGTAAAGCTGATTTTGAGATGGTTGAAATAACCAATCAGCCAGAAACAACAGCAGCTATTAGCAAACCAGAAACAAGTAAACCCAGTGACCCCATTGTTATTATAGGATCAGGTTATGCCGGCTATAATTTAGCTGAGGCTATTCGCAAAAATGATAGTGCCATAGGGATTGTGGTGCTAACTGCCGATGCGGGGATGCATTATTCCAAACCAGCGTTATCCAATGGTTTACTTAATGGCCAACAAGCTAAGGATTTGATTAGCGAAAAGCCCTTAGATATGGCCAATCGTATAGGTATGCGCATTGTTACCCATTGTCAGGCTGAGCGTATTGATCCCCAAGCCAAGATTATCCATACCAACCTTGGTCAACAACCCTACAGCCAACTGGTATTAGCTACCGGTGCTAAGCCTGTGCCAACTAGTATTGTCGGTGATGGCGCCAAAGATATTCTTAGCATTAATAACTTGGCCGATTACGATCTATACCGGCAGGCTTTGGCAGGTAAAAGCAAGATATTATTAATTGGTCATGGTTTGATTGGTTGTGAATTTGCTAATGATTTGGCGGCTAGTGGTGTGCAGGTCAATCTTGTGGGTCGTTCGGCTTGGCCTATGCCACGTTTGCTCCCCCAAGCCATTGGCCAGCGTTTGCAATCGTGTTTACAAGATATAGGTGTCAATTGGTATTTGCACAATACTGTGGCGCAGATTGATTATCAGATAGAGGATCAGGTTGACAGTGGTTATCGGGTTACCCTTAATGATGGACAGATACTTGAAGTTGATCTTGTGGTTTCCGCCATTGGTTTGCAGGCCGCCACTGAATTGGCACTTACGGCAGGTATTGCATGTGATAAGGGCATCAAGGTTGATAAATATTTGGCAACCAATGTGGCATCTATTTATGCCTTGGGTGATGCCATTGAAATTGATGGCCAGCTCATGCCCTACATTGCGCCTATTTATTGGGGAATTCAGGCTCTAGCCAAAACCCTGACTGGCACAATAACTGAGGTTAACTATCCACTGATGACGGTTATGGTCAAAACACCCGCCTGTCCACTAAGCCTATTACCTGTGCCTGCGGGCATAGAAGGTAACTGGCAAATTGACTCTGAGGATGAGGGCATGGCGGCTCGTTTTATTGACCAAAAGGGCAGGTTACAGGGCTTTGTATTACAAGGTGATAAGGTTGATTTAAGGGCTCAATTATTAGATCAAATTAAGCAAGATATAGACACGTAACTGTTTGAATGTCATTGAATTTATATATATGAGACAAGATATTTATATATTTGCGACATTTTTAACTTTTTTTTAATGCTTACTTGCAACCTGAATAAAGCACGCTAATATCTGTACTTGGTGACATCGCTACTGTTTCATGCCTTAGGTCATAAGAGGAGCCACTGATGACAAAAGCTGAATTGATTCGAAAGAACCGTTACAAATTACATAACCATATTATCCAAAAGCGTGATGCTGGTAAGTGGTGGGTATTTCCTCATGATCCCATGAGAGAAGGCTGTATTACTACCCAAGATGCAGTGGTTTTTGCTGCCCATGACTTACAAGAAGCACAACATTGGTTAAATGAACGTTATGATGCTGATTGCGCGCTCGCTTAATTGGCACTAGCATCCCCAGCGGTTTATTCAAACTGCGCCAACAAGGCTATTAGATTATGGCCTTGAGGCCTCTTTTTACTCGAGCTTAGGGCTTTTAAGGACAACCTAAATGACAACACCGACTCCCCATATTGATTCCCAAGCGGGCGCTTTTGCTGCGACTGTTTTAATGCCTGGCGACCCGCAACGGGCCAAATTTATTGCTGATAACTTTTTGCAAGACGTAGTGCAGGTCAATAGTGTACGTGGCATGTTAGGCTACACTGGAACCTATAATGGCCGTGCCATTTCTGTGATGGGTAGTGGTATGGGTATGCCCAGTATCGGTATTTATTCCTATGAACTATTTAGTTCCTATAATGTAGAACGCATTATTCGGATTGGCTCTTGTGGTTCTTATACCGCTGATTTAAACCTATATGATGTCATTATTGCTGAAGATGCTTGGAGTGAGTCAACTTTTGCCCGGACACAGGGTGTCAGTGAAGCCGATATTCTCGAGGCTTCTCCAGCATTAGTGGCAGAATTAGAGAGCCATGCCAAGGCTTTACAAATTGACTACACCAAGGGTCGTATTCATTCAAGTGATGTGTTTTATCGGCAGAACTTTGATGACTATCAAACCATTCGTGATCAACATGGTTGTCATGCCGTAGAAATGGAAGCCTTTGCTTTATTTGCCAATGCCCAAGCGACTAATAAACAAGCTGCTTGTGTGTTAACTGTTTCTGATTCGCTAGTTACCCATGAGGCAACAACGGCGGCAGAACGGGAACAAGCCTTTACCAATATGATGAAAATTGCCCTCGAAATAGCGGCTTAAAATTCTATGTTTTTTAACCTTGTACAACGTGTGAATGCCTTACTGTGGTTGACTTTTGGTCTAGTGATGGCCTTTGCTGGCGATTTACTAAATATACTTTTTGCCACACAGTACCCATGGCTTACTGTACCATTGGGTTGGCTATTGCTGGCTTATACTGGCTGGTTATTGCTGATGGGGGGCCGCGCAGCCACCATGGCGCGGCCACTCAAGGTCTTGGTTACGGTTAACTATGGTTGGAGTGTAATTGTTATCTTATTAATAAGTACTGGGCAGATTATTGTGGCTCCCCTTGGTATCCGTATAGCTATGGTAACGGCCCTATTTACGGCAGCCATAGGATCCTTGCTGTTTCGCCATTATAAACAGCTAATGGGCAAGTACTAAGCACTAAATTTAGATTATTAGCGTTTAATTTAAGGTTTCTTTTGGTGTCTTAAGGCTTTTTGAGACCAAAGGGCGCTGACCCATCACCCCATATCGTCGCCGCCTTGGCTTTCGCTGCCACGCTGCTTGGCTTCTTAGCCTTACTATTTTTGGCCTTGCTATTTTTGGCTTTGGTGGGTGTTTGCTTGCGCGGATTTGATTTTTTAGATGGCTTTTTGGCTACTTGTTCACCATCCTTATGTTGTTTGGCGGCTAAACCTTTGATCTTAAGACGCGATAGGGGTTTACCTTGTGCTTGCTCAACATTGGCAAGTAACTTTCGCTCACTGATATTGACGAGATTAATCGCTAAACCGGCTGAGCCGGCGCGCCCTGTGCGACCCACACGATGCAGATAATCGTCTAAGTTGCGCGCCATATCAAAGTTAATCACCTGATCAATTTCAGCTATATCCAAGCCTCGTGCAGCAACTTCCGTAGCAATCAGCAGTTGAATATGGTGTTGGCGGTACTGTCGGGTAATTTGATTACGTTCATCTTGTGGCAATTCACCATGTAAGGCCACAGCTTGGTGATTGTGGCTTTGCAAAAATGTAGCCAGTTCCTCACTCAATTTGCGGCTATTAACAAAGATTAGACGCTTGGTGGCTTGTTGGTTAGCCAGTAGCCATACCAGAACCCGTTTTTTATGCTCAATATTGTCACAGATAACCACTTGCTGTTGGATATTGTCTTGCACCTGAGTGGCATCATTTAGGGTCACTTCTTGGGGTGCTTGTAACAAACTATTAGCCATGCTTAACACCTTGGCATTACGCAAGGTGGCAGAATAGAATAAGGTCTGGCGGGCTGGATTGGCAGCAGCGGCAATCATTTCCACATCCTCACAAAAACCCAACTCCAGCATACGATCGGCTTCATCTACAATAAGCACTTCCAGATTTTCGGTATCTGTATGTCCCTTGCGCTGATGTTCCATAAAGCGGCCCGGGGTGGCAATGATAATATCGGGGGTTTTGCGCAATAAGGCCGCTTGAAATTGATAGTCTTCACCACCTAAAATCAGTGCTACTTGCAGGCGAGTGCCTTTTACCAGTCTATTGGTTAGGCTTAAAACCTGATGGGCTAGTTCGCGAGTAGGGGTAAGTACTAGGGCACGCGTGCTATATCCAATTGGCTGACTTGTCAGTAATTTGTTGATGGCAGGGACCATAAAGGCTAGGGTTTTGCCGCTACCTGTATCGGCACTCATTAACAGATCTTGGCCAGCAAAAGCTACTGGCATACCTGCTTCCTGAGCTTTGGTGGCTTTTGCAAAACCTTGCTTGGTTAGGTTTTGTAAAAGGCGGGGGTTTAATTCTAGATCGGCAAATTTCATTCAAGATACAAAGCGGCTAAGTAATCTTGCATTTTACCATGTAAATGTACTGGACGGCATCAGCACAGTTACTTATGATATTTTTACCTAAAAACATCCGCGACTACTTTTAACAAGCATTCCGAAGCCCCAGTATTGATAAGGTTATGGTACAATAGCGCCGCTATTTACCAGATTGATTATCAAGCATATGTCTAATCTTGCCACCGAAACACCAATGTCGGAGTATTTGAGCCCTGACAAGCGCTTGTTTGACTACCCTAAATACTGGGCGGAATGTTTTGGGCCTGCACCTTTCTTGCCTATGTCGCGGGCAGAAATGGACCAGTTAGGTTGGGACTCCTGCGATATTATTCTGGTCACCGGTGATGCTTATGTGGATCATCCTAGTTTTGGTATGGCGATTATTGGGCGTTTATTAGAAGCTCAAGGCTTTCGTGTAGGTATTATTGCCCAGCCTGATTGGCATGATGTCAATGCGTTTAAGGTGTTAGGCAAACCGAATCTTTATTTTGGTGTCACCGCTGGCAATATGGACTCGATGATTAATCGTTATACGGCTGACCGTCGCTTACGCCATGATGATGCCTATACACCGGGAAATATTGGCGGTAAACGCCCTGATCGGGCAACTTTATCTTATACCCAGCGTTGTAAACAGGCTTATAAAGGCGTGCCCGTTATTATTGGTGGTATTGAAGCCAGCTTACGCCGAATTGCCCATTATGATTACTGGTCAGAAAAAGTCCGCCGTTCTATTTTGGTGGAAAGTAAGGCCGATCTTTTAATCTATGGTAATGCCGAACGACCGCTGGTAGAAGTCAGCCAACGTTTGGCGGCAGGGGAAAAGATTGGTGATATTCGTGAGGTTTTTGGCACGGCCATTTTGGTTAAGCAGCCTTTACCAGGCTGGCGCGGCAAAGATTCCACAGATTTGGATATGCCAGGGCATATTGATCCTATTCCCAGTCCTTATGTGGATATGTCTGAGCAAGAAGCGAACTGTGAGACGGCCAAAAATAGTGAAGAGGACAAAACCACTCAGGCCATCCAAATTAAGCCGATGGCAGCCTATGAGAAGATTCGTGGTAAACCATGGCATTTAACCTACGCTAAGCTACCCAGTTTTGCCACAGTTAATGCTGACCCAGTAATGTATGCCCATGCCAGCCGAGTGATGCACCATGAAACTAATCCTGGTTGTGCCCGTGCTTTATATCAGGAGCATGGCCCCGTTTCCCTGTGGGTTAATCCCCCAGCTATGCCCTTAGATACGGAAGAAATGGATTATGTCTTTGCTCAACCTTATGCCCGGGTCCCACATCCGGTCTATAAGGATGAAAAGATTCCTGCTTACGATATGATTCGCTTCTCGGTGAATATTATGCGGGGTTGTTTTGGTGGTTGTAGTTTCTGTTCGATCACGGAGCACGAAGGCCGTATTATTCAGAATCGCTCGGAAGACTCGATTATTCAAGAAGTCGAGGATATGCGTGATAAGGTACCTGGTTTTACGGGTGTAGTATCTGATCTGGGTGGCCCAACAGCCAATATGTACCGCTTGCAGTGTCAGGATCCCAAGGTAGAGGCAACCTGTCGTCGTCCCTCATGTGTGCATCCGACTATTTGTAGCTATATGGGCACCGACCATAAGCCTCTAATCAATCTGTATCGTCGTGCTAGAAGTCTACCGGGTATCAAAAAAGTATTAATTGCCTCTGGTCTGCGTTATGACTTGGCTATTCGTGACCCTGAGTATGTCAAAGAACTGGTGACTCATCATGTGGGTGGTTATCTAAAGATTGCCCCTGAGCATACGGAAGAGGCGCCTTTGGCCCATATGCTAAAGCCAGGTATGGGTAGCTATAATAAGTTTAAGCGCATGTTTGATAAGTATTCTAAGGAAGCTGGCAAAGAACAGTACTTAATTCCTTATTTTATTAGTGCTCATCCGGGGACCCGCGATATTGATATGGTGAACTTGGCGCTTTGGCTTAAGCACAATAAGTTCCGCTTGGACCAAGTGCAGAACTTCTATCCTTCGCCTATGTGTAATGCCACTACCATGTATCATACGGAATTAAATCCGTTGAAAAAGATTAAGCGTGATGGTGAGCGTGTCAGTATCCCTCGTGGTATTCGTCAACGTCGCTTACATAAAGCGATTTTGCGTTACCATGACCCAAAAAATTGGCAAACTATTCGCGATGCTTTAGCCGATATGGGTATGCATAACCTTATAGGCAAAGGTAAAGATTGCCTAGTGCCAGCTGCTACCGCTGCTGAACGGCGGATGGCTGCCCCCAAGGGTAAAAAAGGCAAGCAGGGTATGACTCGCTTTACTTCGCCAAAAAGTCAAAAGATGCTATCTGGAAAATCTCGCAAACGTCGCTAGTAAGCTAGCAATATATAGTGTTAGAGGAAGAAGTGGGTACTTTATGACCGATCAAGCCAATACACTTAAGCCACCCTATTATGCGGTGATTTTCACCTCTACCTTGATCGGTGAAGATATAGCTGGTTACAGTCGAACAGCAGAGGCTATTTTGTCATTAGCCCAACAGCAGGATGGTTTTTTAGGCATCGACGAGGCCCGAGAAACAGTCGGCATTACGGTATCTTATTGGCGTGATCTGAAGGCTATAAAAGCTTGGAAACAACAAATACAGCATGCCGAGGCCCAACAACAAGGTCGGGCCTCTTGGTATGCTAACTACCATGTGCGTATTGCTAAGGTCGAAAGAGCCTATAGTTGGCAGCTTTAACTGGTTTTGTGTTTGTTAATGCGCTTGTTTAGCTTGTTTGCGGTACTCGTGCAATAAGGGCTCAGTGTAACCACTTGGCTGGGCTTTGCCGGCAAATACCAGTTCTAGAGCGGCTTTATAGCCCAGACTAGTATCAAAATCGGGCGCCATATTGCGGTACTCAGGGTCATGGGCATTTTGCTCGTCAACTAACTTGGCCATACGTTGCATACTGGTAATAATCATTTGGCGGGTACAAATACCGTGTTCTAACCAGTTGGCTAGAGCTTGGGCGGAGATACGCAAGGTGGCTCGGTCTTCCATTAAGCCAACTTGATTAATATCTGGCACTTTTGAACAGCCAATCCCAGCTTCAACCCAACGCACAACATAGCCTAAAATACCCTGACAATTATTGTCTAATTCACGATTAATTTGGGCGCTCGTTAGCTTTGCAGTGTTGCTTGCTAGGGGGATTTGTAACAACTTATCTTGATCCACTTGCAAACTTTCTTTAAGCACTTGCTGACGCTCTTGGACCAGGACTTCATGATAGTGTAGGGCGTGGAGAGTAGCACCAGTTGGCGAAGGCACCCAAGCGGTATTGGCGCCAGCCATAGGGTGTTCAATTTTGCTTACCATCATATCCGCCATACAATCAGGTTTAGCCCACATGCCTTTGCCTATTTGGGCACGGCCTTGCAGGCCACATTCCAAACCAATCAGTACGTTGTTATCTTCATAGGTATTAATCCAAGGCGTTTGTTTCATATCGCCCTTGGCTACCATGGGACCAGCGGCCATAGAGGTATGAATCTCATCACCGGTACGATCTAAAAAGCCTGTATTAATAAATGCAATACGCTCACTTGCTGCGGCGATGCAGGCCTTTAGATTAATAGATGTACGACGTTCCTCGTCCATAATGCCCACCTTAATGGTATTTTTGGCAAGCCCTAGTAGTGCTTCAATACGGGTAAATAGGTCAACTGTAAAGGCCACTTCTTCAGGGCCATGCATTTTAGGCTTAACTATATAAATGCTGCCCGCACGGCTATTGGTTATGCCGTTACTATTGCCCTGCAAATCATGCATGGCACAGAGGGTAGTAAATAAGCCATCCATAATGCCCTCTGGCACTTCTTCACCAGCGCTATTTAGGATGGCATCATTGGTCATTAAATGGCCAACATTACGCACAAATAACAGGGCGCGGCCCGGTAAAGTAAATGCTTTGCCGTGCCGATCAAGATACTCCCGATCTGGATTAAGGCTGCGGGTAATGGTTTTTTTGCCTTTGTTAATATCGACGGCTAAATCACCTTTCATCAAGCCCAACCAATTCCGATATACCAGAGTTTTATCCTCTGCATCTACGGCTGCTACGGAATCTTCACAATCCATAATAGTGGAGATGGCCGATTCAATTAGAATATCGGCAACCCCTGCCAAATCTTGTTGGCCTGGCGCACTATCACGGTTAATCACTAATTCCACATGTAAATTATGATGTTTAAGTAAGATGGCCGTTGGGGAATCCGCGGTACCTTTGTAACCAGCAAATAATTTAGGTGTGACCATCATAGTGGCATGACCATTTTCTAAAGTGGCAATTAAACTGCCATTCGCTGTGCTATAGCTAGTTACATGGCCATGGCAGCCATGCAGCAGTGGAAAGTGTTGGTCTAAAAAGTCTTTACCAAAGCTGATTACTTGTGCACCACGCACGGGATCATAACCTGCTTGTTGGGGTTTGCCAGGGAGTGCATCGGTACCATAAAGGGCATCATAGAGGCTGCCCCAGCGGGCATTAGCAGCATTTAATGCATAGCGTGCATTGTTAACGGGTACCACTAGTTGCGGCCCAGCAATGGTGGTAATCTCCTTA
>NYZU01000018.1 GCA_002686055.1 Oceanospirillaceae bacterium
CCACGCTAAACAAAGCACCACCTGCATTATGAAATTGCACATCTAGTTTTGCTAGTTTGCCCTTTTGTTGCCACCAATCACAGGATAGGTACATGGCTTTTTGCGGCGCCCCAGCACATTTTATGGGTACTGGTGGTTGGGTAAATAATGCCGTGCCACTACTTAAAGTGCGGGCTAGTTGCCAAGTGTAAGGAGCCAGATCATAGCGATAATTCGAGGTTACACCGTTTTTTCCAAGGGTTTCCTCTAAACCTTCTATGCCAGCAAAATGGAGTTTAAGACCGGGCGCTACGATAAGTGCTTGATAGCCAATTAAGCGCTCATCATCGAGCTCCACTAAATTTTGTTGGGGTTGGAAATTAACCACGGCTTGCTGAATCCATTTGCACCCCATGGGCATAACATTAGCCATGGGGCGGATTGTCGAGTCAGGCTTAAATATACCTGCGCCCACAAGGGTCCAGCCTGGTTGATAGCTATGGGTATCTGCTGGTTCGATAATCGCAATTGATAGGTCTTTTGTACGTCTAAAAAGGCTCGCAGCGACGGCTATACCTGCTGCACCACCACCAATAATGACAATATCAAATGATTGGCTAGGCATGGGTTTGTTCCTGTTATTATTTTATTTGTGCTACTAAGCTTAAATTAGCTTGGCCTAAGATTAAGGCGCTTACACTTATTTAGCAAATATCTTGACCAAAATTTGGCAAGCCTGTATCGTCCAAAATCTTGTAAAAAGTGTTCCGCATGCTCTAATTTACAGGGCTTCAATAACTAAAAAAATTGTTCTTACCAATAACATTTATCTTTAGAAATACCAATACCAGAGGTTTTATATGCCAGATAGTAAGCATTTTTATATTGATGGTGCCTGGGTTGCCCCCTGCATTGATCATGATCTTGAGGTTATAAACCCATCCACTGAACAAGTAATTGAAGTCATTTCGCTTGGTAGTGCTAGTGACGTCGATAAAGCCGTGGCTGCAGCCAAGGCAGCATTTGTTAGTTGGAGCCAAACCAGTCGAGATGAGCGCATTGGTTTTATCGAGGGCTTATTGGATATATATAGAACTCGTAATGATGCCTTAGGTGAGCTAATCAGCCAAGAAATGGGCTGTCCCATTGATAAGTCTATTAGCGCTCAGGCGGGTGCGGGTAGTTGGCAAGCTGAGGGTATACTAGAGGAGTTAAAAACTTTTGTTTTCGAAAGTTCATTTAGTGAGGCCTCACCAGATACCTACATGCTGCATGAACCCATAGGTGTATGCGCTTTAATTACGCCTTGGAATTGGCCCATGAATCAGGTTGTAGTAAAGGTGGTAGCGGCCTTAGCTGCGGGGTGTACTATGGTATTGAAGCCATCAGAAATTGCGCCTTTATCAAGTTTAATGTTTGCCCAGATGATCCATGATGCGGGTATTCCAGCTGGTGTATTTAATCTAGTCAATGGCGATGGTATAGGGGTTGGTACAGCCCTTACAGGGCATTCAGATGTTGATATGGTGTCTTTTACTGGCTCTACCCGTGCCGGTGTTGCAATTTCTAAAAATGCAGCCGATACCGTTAAACGAGTGTCCTTGGAACTAGGTGGCAAAGGAGCCAATATCGTATTTGCTGATGCGGGTGAGAAAGCCATTATTAAAGGTGTTCGAAGTTTATTAAGCAACTCAGGACAATCTTGTAATGCCCCTTCACGCATGTTGGTTGAACGCAGTATTTACGCCCAAGCTGTGGCTCAAGCGACGGCAGAATTTGCGCGCACAGAAGTTGGTTTAGCAAGCGAGTCTGGTCGACATCTTGGTCCAGTGGTGTCTGAGCAGCAATATAATAAGATTCAAGGGCTTATTCAGGTAGCCATTGATGAGGGAGCACATCTAGCAGTTGGTGGAACAGGTAAACCAGAGGGCTTTGAACAAGGTTATTATGTTAAACCTACTTTGTTTACCGATGTAAATAATGCAATGACTATCGCCCGGGAAGAGGTATTTGGTCCGGTACTGGTGATGATGCCCTTTGATACGGAAGCAGAGGCCATTGCTATCACTAATGACACTGATTATGGCTTGACTAATTATGTGCAAACCACTGACGGTGCCAAGGCTAATCGGGTGGCACGTCAGTTACGTTCAGGTATGGTTGAAATCAACAGTACGGAAAGAGCAGGTGGCACACCTTTTGGGGGCTATAAGCAATCAGGTAATGGCAGGGAAGGGGGCTTATTAGGCCTAATGGAATTCCTAGAGGTAAAGTGTATCAGTGGTTGGCATATAGACTAGTATTGCCTTGGCAGTAAAAACCTTTGAAATTAAGCCGCAATCTCTGCGGCTTTTTTCTGTTATGTCTTTAAGTGTTATAAAGTTGGCTTGCCACGTAGTTTTTTAATCTGGCCTTTTTGGGTTTTGGCATCAACTCGGCGACGTTTTGAAGCTTTGGTTGGCTTGGTAGCAATACGTTTCTTTTGTTGTTTGTTGGCCTCCTGAATCATTTTCTTTAGTTGCTCTAAAGCGGCTTGGCGATTCATTTCTTGGCTGCGACTGTCCTGACTTTTAATAATAATTTTGCCCGACGGGCTAAGGCGATGGTCTCGGAGCTTTAATAAGCGTTGTTTTAAGTATGTAGGTAGCGCCTTCGATGCATGAATATCAAAAAATAAATGCACTGCCGTAGAGGTTTTATTGACATGTTGGCCTCCAGAACCCTGGGCTCGAATAAATTGCATATCTATTTCTTGAGCTGGAATAGTAATAGTGGAGCTAATAATTAACATCGCCAAAGCTGTTTTGTTGTTAACGGACTAAGTGCCGCTGTTGGAACTCTTTACTGGTGTTATCCATAAATTTAACCATTAGCCATGTCATTACCATGGCAAATATCAAACGGAACCAAAGGATGCCCGACAGGTGGGCTCCAATTAGCATCACCAACAGTGTATCTTCAATAACACTGTGGAAAAAGCCTAACAAAGTAATGGCGGCAAAGATATCTCGTTTACTGATTTTGCCCGATTGGGCTTCTTTAATTAATAAGCCACCGCCAAAAGCTAATCCTAGGGTTACACCCACAAGAGCAATGGTGGTCGCTTGTTTGCCAATACCAATCAGTTTTAATATGGGCCTTAGGGTAGCTTGAATAAGGCGTTCAATACCGATCATTTTGAGTATTTTTAGGACGACTAGTAAGACAATAATAATCACTTGTATGGCTAATAGGCTCTCCAGTTGGCCAAGTAGCCAATGCCATAAGCCTTCTGGTTGGGGTTGTGGTTGCCAAAATATTTGGGCTGGTGTTTGTAGATAGTTTGCTGAGCTATACCAGAGATGGAGTAACCAAGCCATTACATAGCCCCCGCCAATACGCAGTAGCAGTACACTGCGCAGACGCACACCCGTGCGCTGGGCAATGCGTCCTTCAATGGGCAAACCGTGTGCCATTAAGATAAGGGCACCCAGTACCGTCATTTGGGCAGTAGTAAAGCTGCTTGGGTCAGTTAGATTGTAGAGAACAATTAGGCCAGCATAGATATTGGTGATAATGGTGGTGGCCCAAACTAAGCCCATGGTTTCAGGTAAACCTAAAGTGGCCATTAAGGGCGCTAATAGCTCCCCAAGTAGACCTATTACACCTAATTCTTCCAATACTTTAACCACAATAATAACCGGTATCATAATGCGAAAAAGGGGCAGGGACACTGTTAAAGTTTCCCGATACAATTCAGAGAAAAAACGCGTCATAGGTAATTATTTCCAATGCTGTTAGAGGACTTGATCGAGTTGGCATTTTGCCGCAAGATGGGGAGCCCTAAATATAACTAAATTATGCCATGGAAAGTACCTTACTTATTGCTCTAATTACGACTTTCTTCTTTGTCTCTGTTACGCCTGGCATGTGTATGACCTTAGCCTTGACCTTGGGGATGACCATTGGTTTGCGCCGCACTATGTGGATGATGGTGGGTGAGCTAGTGGGTGTGGGTTTAGTTGTGGTGTTAAGTATGGTGGGCGTGGCCGCTTTAGTGTTGCAGTACCCCCAATTATTTATCCTATTAAAACTGGGTGGTGGAGCTTACCTTGTATATTTAGGTTGGCAATTATGGCTTTCTAAAGGCAGTTTAGCTATTGATTTGTCTGGCCAAGCAAAGCCATCTGGGCGTTGGCAGTTAATTAGTCAGGGATTTATTACCGCCATTGTTAATCCCAAGGGCTGGGCCTTCTTTATTGCTTTGTTACCGCCTTTTATTAATCTAGATAAGCCATTATTTACGCAATTAAGTTTTTTACTGATAGTAATATTGACCATTGAGTTTCTCTGTTTAATTGTCTATGCCACTGGTGGCAAAAGTTTAGGAAAGTTATTGCAGCATCATGGCAATGTTCGTTTGCTTAACCGTATTGCTGGCACCTTAATGATCGGTGTCGCAATTTGGTTAATAGTAGGTTAATACAAGTAGGCTCTTCTGCTATCTATATTTGCCAACAAGCTTATCTTTCTGCCTAACCAAAGCATGTGTTTGAGAGCACTATAAATGTGCTTTTTTTTCCCTCTATTAAATCAATATTGGTGCAAATAGTCTTGCTATCAATCTTCTGCTACCAATATGGATTAACAATTTGATTGTTTATTAAATTTAACTTGTTATATAACGCAAAAAGCGCACCAAAAATGTGCTTTGGTCAGACTGTGGGCATTTCTCCGTATTAGTTTAGTGCGTGCTTATGGCTGCAAAAGTTTATCTTTACTACCTATTAATTACCTGCCTTTTCGATTTTATTATTTTCTAATTAACTGAAATATATACAATTTATTTTTTTAAAATTCCTTAAAAATTTATTGGCATACTTTGTGCAGTTTGTGAGGTGGTACAAATCAACACTATTACAAATAAATTTTGTTGTTTGTAGTAATGCACTAGTAAATTTTTATTAAGGAGTCCTTGATGTTAAAAAATCGTTTTTGGCAAAGTGCTGTTTTGGCAGCCGCAGTTGCTGGATCAAGTATGGTTATGGCAGCCGATACCATTAAAGTGGGTGTACTTCACTCTCTTTCTGGCACTATGGCAATTAGTGAAACAACCCTAAAAGACACTATGTTGATGCTGATTGAAGAGCAGAACAAAAAAGGTGGTCTATTGGGTAAGCAATTGGAAGCAGTTGTTGTTGACCCTGCATCCAACTGGCCTCTATTTGCTGAAAAGGCTCGTGAATTGATTGAGAAAGACGAAGTGGCAGCTATCTTTGGTTGTTGGACGTCTGTTTCCCGTAAGTCCATTCTGCCTGTTGTTGAAGAACTAGATAGTGTGGTTTTCTATCCAGTGCAATATGAAGGTGAAGAGTCCTCGAAAAATGTATTCTACACTGGTGCTGCGCCAAACCAGCAAGCTATCCCAGCCGTAGACTATCTAATGGAAGAGCTAGGTGTAGAGCGTTGGGTACTAGCCGGTACTGACTATGTATATCCTCGTACTACTAACAAAATTTTAGAAG
Organism: Oceanospirillaceae bacterium; assembly: GCA_002686055.1. Lineage (GTDB taxonomy): Bacteria > Pseudomonadota > Gammaproteobacteria > Pseudomonadales > Balneatricaceae > Njordibacter. The sequence goes on from NYZU01000018.1 coordinate 5,484, forward strand.
CTTACCTACAGGATAGTGGTGTAGCTGCTGACGATATTATGATCAATTACACGCCTTTCGGTCACTCTGACTGGCAGTCAATTGTTTCTGATATTAAGAAATTTGGTGCTGAAGGTAAGAAAACTGCTGTAGTGTCTACCATCAATGGTGACGCTAACGTACCTTTCTATAAGGAATTAGGCTCTCAGGGCATCAGCTCTGCTGATATTCCTGTTGTTGCTTTCTCTGTAGGTGAAGAAGAACTGTCTGGTATGGATACCGGTCCTCTAGTAGGTCATTTGGCAGCTTGGAACTACTTTATGAGTGTTGAAAGTGACGCTAACGATGAGTTTATCGAAAACTGGCATGCCTTTATCGGGGATGAAGATCGTGTAACTAACGACCCAATGGAAGCACACTATATTGGTTTCAATATGTGGGTTAAAGCCGTTGAGAAGGCAGGTACTACTGCTGCACCAGCTGTACAAGATGCCATTATCGGTGTATCTGTACCTAACTTGACTGGTGGCCTATCTTCCATGATGCCTAACCACCACATCTCTAAGCCAGTTCTAATTGGTGAAATCCAAGACGATGGTCAGTTTGAAGTTGTTTCCTCTACTAGTGGTCTAGTGGTTGGTGATGCTTGGTCTGACTTCCTACCTGGTTCTAAAGACCTGATTGCTGACTGGCGTGCGCCTCTATCCTGTGGTAACTACAACGTCACAACAGGTAAGTGTTCTGGTCAGAACTTCTAATTGCATAGGCTATTTATAGCTTATTGACCCAGTTCAAAGGGAGCGCTAAGCGCTCCCTGTTTCTATTATTAGGATGTGTGCATGTTGTATCTGAGGCTTAAAAAAGGTTTGTACTTGGGCATGGGGTGTTTGCTAATGCTGTTAGCAAGCTTAACCCAAGCTGGTGAAGCTGAATTTATTGCCCACGAACAGGCTTTAATTAAGGCCAAGTTTGAGCAAAAAGAACAAATTATGGCGGCATGGTATGCAGCCGATACACAGCAGGCGGTAGAGCTAATGGAAATGATGCTTGCCAGTCAGCTGTATTATCACAAGAAAGAAAAACGTTTATATAAGGTCATCGATGCCAGCAAAGGTGCTGTAGCTGACCGCCTTAGTGATGGAGAATCCGTCACTATTACCAAAAAACGTGATTTTAAACGCGTAAGTATTAATAATTACTTACGAACCTTATTCCGACAGTATATTGCCAAGGCGGGTTTAACGGCTGCTGAACCAGAGCAGCGTATAGCAGCAGCGGAAGCCATGGTAGGTAATACTGACCCAGATCTAATGGCAACTGTGGCAGGTTTAAGGGCCCAAGAAACCAACGCTGATGTGCAGTCAGCATTCGATTTAGTATTGGCCGTTGCTAATTTGCAGTCCGCCGATGCAAGCCAGCAGCAAGCAGCTATCGAAACCCTCGGTGATAGTCTGCAACCGGCTGCATTAAATGCGCTTAAGCAATTTTTAGCCTCTAATCCAGAATCAGACTTGGCGCCTATAGCCAGTAAAGCAGTGGATTCTATCAATGGCAAAATAGATTTTTATAATGGTGTGGAAACCCTCTACTTTGGTTTAAGTTTGGGGTCAGTACTGGTTCTTGCTGGTATTGGTCTGGCCATTACTTTTGGTGTGATGGGAGTCATTAATATGGCTCATGGCGAACTGATTATGATCGGTGCCTATACCACCTATGTTATTCAACTACTGATGCCCAACCATATAGGTTGGTCTTTATTAGTCGCCGTGCCAGCAGCCTTTGTGGTGTCTGGCTTAGTCGGTATTTTATTAGAACGTGGGGTAATCCGATTCCTCTATGGCCGACCTTTAGAAACCTTGTTAGCCACTTTTGGTATTTCCTTGATATTGCAACAAGCAGTAAGAAGTATTTTCTCACCCTTAAACCGCAGTGTTGAAACACCTTCTTGGATGTCTGGATTAATTGAAATTAATCCACTGTTATCACTCACCCAGAGCCGTATGTACATTATTGCTTTCTGTCTACTGATTTTCTTCCTCTTGCTAGCCATTATGAAGCGCACCCGTTTGGGGCTGCAGGTAAGGGCTGTGTCACAGAACCGCAATATGGCACGTGCCATGGGCGTACGTTCGGAGTGGGTGGATGCACTTACTTTTGGACTAGGTTCTGGTGTGGCTGGTATTGCCGGTGTGGCACTATCTCAACTTACCAATGTTGGCCCTAATATGGGTCAGGCCTACATTATTGACTCCTTTATGGTCGTGGTGTTTGGTGGCGTTGGCAACTTGTGGGGCACTCTAGTGGCTGGTCTAAGTTTAGGGGTTGCGAACAAACTATTAGAACCATGGGCTGGGGCAGTATTGGCCAAGATTTTGGTGCTAATTTTTATTATCTTATTTATACAAAAACGTCCCCGTGGATTGTTCCCACAACGTGGACGTGCGGCAGAGGACTAAGTGAAAATGATACGTTTACTTGACCAGGACCGTGGTGGCAAATGGCTAATTGGCAGCTTGTTGTTGGCGATTGTGCTAGTGCCAATCTTGAATTCTTTGCCGGAAAGCTCAAGCTTGCATATTCCGACTTATTCCATCAGTTTGTTGGGCAAATACTTAACCCTTGCCTTGTTGGCTGTAGCCGTTGATTTGGTGTGGGGTTATCTGGGTATTCTTACCCTTGGCCATGCGGCATTTTTTGCTCTCGGTGGCTATGCCATGGGCATGTATCTAATGCGTCAGATTGGTGATCGGGGTGTTTATGGTAACCCTGATTTGCCTGATTTTATGGTGTTCTTAAATTGGCAAGAACTACCATGGTTTTGGCATGGCTTTGACCAGTTTTGGCTAGCGGTGATTATGGTGATGTTGGTGCCTGGCATATTAGCTTTTGTGTTTGGCTTTTTGGCTTTTCGTTCCCGCGTATCTGGGGTTTATCTGTCGATTATTACCCAAGCTATGACCTTTGCCTTAATGTTGGCCTTCTACCGCAATGAAATGGGTTTTGGTGGCAATAATGGCCTCACCGACTTTAAAGATATTTTAGGCTTTAGCTTGCAAAGTGATCAAACCAAAATCGGTTTGTTTATTGCCAGTGCCATTGCCTTAATTTTGGGGTATTTACTATGTCGAGCCATCACCACAAGTCGCGCTGGCAGGGCTGTTGTGGCCGTCCGCGATGGTGAATCACGAGCTCGATTTATGGGTTATCGGGTAGAAAATATCAAACTTTGGGTGTTTACCTTCTCGGCTGTTTTGGCCGGTGTCGCTGGGGCTTTATATGTTCCGCAAGTAGGTATTATTAACCCCAATGAATTTTCCCCAATTAACTCTATTGAAGTTGTGGTATGGGTAGCTGTAGGTGGCCGAGCAACTTTATATGGGGCCGTACTGGGAGCCATCTTGATTAACTACGCCAAATCTTATTTTACCGTGGAGTTACCCGATATCTGGTTATTTGCCCTCGGTGGTTTATTTGTTCTAGTGACCCTGTTGTTACCTCGTGGGGTAACCGGTTTATTAAAACGTAAGGAAGTCGAGTAATGGAAATAGATTTTGAAAATGAAGCCAAAAACTACCCTGAACGCGGCCAAGTATTTGACTTTTTAACCCCTGAGCAGAACCCTGCCTTAAATGTAGATAAGTCAGTTCTTCTCTATATAGAGTCCTTATCAGTCTCTTTTGATGGCTTTAAGGCTATAAATGATCTCAATTTGTATATTCGGGATGGTGAACTGCGTTGCATTATTGGCCCTAATGGGGCAGGTAAAACCACCATGATGGATATTATTACTGGTAAAACCAAACCCGATTCTGGCTTAGCTTATTTTGGCCAAACCATCAATCTATTGGAGATGGATGAACCAGCTATAGCCCAAGCGGGCATAGGTCGTAAATTTCAAAAGCCAACGGTATTTGAAAATCTCAGTGTCTGGGAAAACCTTGAGTTAGCCATGGCTCAATCCCGTGATTTTTTAAGTTTGCTACGTGCCAAGATGAGTGTCGAGCAAATGATGGAAATGAGCGAAATTTTGGCCTTAATTGGCCTTGAAGAGCAAATCGATAAGCCCTCTGGTGCCCTTTCACATGGCCAAAAGCAGTGGCTAGAAATTGGCGCCTTACTAATGCAAAAGCCACGTTTGTTGTTAGTGGACGAGCCCGTAGCGGGTATGACGCATCAGGAAATGGATAAAACCGCTGAGTTATTACGTTCTTTAGCAGGCAGACACTCAGTAGTAGTGGTTGAGCATGATATGGAATTTGTTCGTAACTTATCCGAGGGTGGTAAGACCGTTAGTGTCTTGCACCAAGGCTCTGTGTTAGCAGAAGGCACCATGGCGCAAATTCAGGATGATGAGCGTGTTAAGCAGGTATATCTGGGAGAATAAAGCATGCTCAAGGTAGAAAAAATAAATCAATTTTATGGCCAAAGCCATATTCTTTGGGATCTAGATCTAGACGTTAAAAAAGGTCAATGTACCGTCTTAATGGGCCGTAATGGTGTGGGCAAAACCACACTCTTAAATTGTATAATGGGGCAGTTAAAAATCGCTAGTGGTGATATCTTACTTGAAGATCAAGACCTCACCCGTCTTAGTGTCGAGGCACGACCTGGCTTGGGTATTGGTTATGTGCCACAGGGTCGACAAATATTTCCACTGTTAACGGTGGAAGAAAATTTGCAGATTGGCTTGCCAGTATTGCCCCGTGGGCAGCGCTTTATTGCGCCTTATATATTTGACTTGTTCCCAGTACTCAAAGATATGTTGTCGCGTCGCGGTGGTGATTTGAGTGGCGGGCAGCAACAGCAATTAGCTATTGCTCGGGCGTTGGTGGTCAATCCAAAATTACTGATTCTTGATGAGCCAACAGAGGGGATTCAACCTAATATCGTGCAAGAAATTGGCGATATTATTGGTAAGTTAAATCAAGAATTAGGGCTAACTGTATTGCTAGTTGAGCAAAAGTTGCCTTTTGCTAGGCGCGTTGGTGATCATTTTTGTATTTTAGATCGTGGTCGTAGTGTCGCTCATGGTAGTATAGACGACTTGGACGATAATCTAGTTAGACAGTACTTAACAGTTTAGAATAACACTATGAAACACATGTCTTCACGAGCCAGTTGGCAAGCTGAGCTGGTTCTGGAATTTGCGCCTCGAGCCGACAAAACACGCCTTGTGAGTTCACATAGGCGGGGCCCATTGGCTGTCCAGCGGCCGTTTTTTCCAGAGGGCAATCTAAACCATACCTATTTGTTACATCCGCCTGGTGGTGTTGTAGGTGGTGATAAGCTTGATATCAATATTCAAGTAGAGCCCCAAGCCCAAGTATTAATTACCACCCCCGGTGCAACTAAGTTTTATCGTTCGGCGGGTGCCCAAGCCCAGCTGCAGCAAAATTTGCATATCGCCAATGGCGCATCACTTGAGTGGATGCCACTGGAAAATATATTTTTCCCAGGTACTAAAACTGCCATCAAGACCAGTATTCATCTGCAGCAGGGTGGTCAATTTATTGGTTGGGAAATGAATTGTCTGGGTCGTCCAGCTAATGGCGAAGCTTTTGCCAAAGGCACCATAGATAGTGACTTTGCTTTTTATCGTGATGGTGAGTTGATTATGCTAGATCGCTTTACCACCGAAGGTGAGTCACTGGTTACCTCCCCAGTGGGGATGCGAGGTTTTAGTGCTCAAGCTATGTTGGTGGCAACCCTAGCTGATGATGCACTAGTTGAAGAACTACAAACTATATTGGCTAGTTTTGCCCCCAAAATTTGGGCTGGAGCTAGTATTTTTGATGGCATATTGGTGCTGCGTATTTTAGCTAGCCAAAGTCAAGAAATGTTGCAGTTGTTAACTGCAGCATGGCGTTTATTAAGACCAGAAACACTTGGGCGTGCAGCCATGCCGCCACGTATCTGGGCTACCTAACAAAGATAAAAGTAATGTGACTGACGTGTCAGCACAATAAGGAGCAAGTTTATGGAATTAACTCCACGTGAAAAAGATAAACTGATGCTGTTTACCGCTGCTTTACTAGCGGAACGACGCAAAGAGCGGGGCGTCAAGCTAAATTATCCAGAGTCTGTCGCTTATATCAGTGCAGCCATTCTTGAAGGCGCTCGGGATGGCCGTAGTGTGGCAGAATTGATGGATTTTGGGCGGACATTACTGTCACGTGAAGATGTGATGGATGGTGTCGCTGAGATGATTCACGATGTGCAAGTAGAAGCGACCTTTCCAGATGGCACTAAGTTAGTCACAGTGCATGACCCCATAGTATAGGAGGCGGCAATGATTCCAGGTGAATATAAGATTGCAGAGGGCAATATTGAGCTCAACCCCGACCGTAAAACGATTACTGTCGATGTGGCAAATACCGGTGATCGTCCAGTACAAATTGGCTCTCACTACCACTTCTATGAAGTCAATAATGCTTTGCATTTTGATCGCTCTGCTAGTAAAGGTTTCCGACTAAATATACCCGCTGGTACAGCGGTTCGTTTTGAACCCGGCCAAACCAGATCAGTTGAGCTGGTGGCACTAGCAGGTAAGAGACAAGTATTTGGCTTTCAGGCCAAAGTCATGGGCACATTGGACTGAGGGATAGAAAAATGGCAGAAATATCACGTGTTGCTTATGCAGAAATGTACGGCCCGACTACTGGAGATAAAGTAAGACTTGCTGATACAGAATTATGGCTTGAGGTTGAAGATGACCTTACTCATTATGGAGAAGAGGTTAAATTCGGCGGTGGTAAAGTTATTCGCGATGGCATGGGACAGAGTCAGGCAGTGAGTGCATTAGTCCCTGATTTGGTCATTACCAATGCCTTAATTGTCGATCATTGGGGCATTATTAAAGCTGATGTGGCGGTTAAAGATGGGCGTATTCAGGCCTTGGGGAAAGCGGGTAATCCCGATATTCAACCTGATGTCACTATAGAAGTTGGCCCGGGCACAGAAGTGATAGCCGGTGAGGGACAAATCCTAACAGCAGGTGGGGTCGATGCCCATATTCACTTTATTTGCCCACAGCAGGTAGAAGAAGCCATCTGTTCAGGCGTTACCACCATGATTGGTGGTGGTACTGGCCCAGCCACAGGCACTAATGCCACTACTTGTACACCGGGGCCATGGAATATTGCTCGTATGTTAGAGGCGGCTGATTCACTACCGGTGAACCTGGGCTTTTTAGGTAAAGGTAATGCTAGTCTGCCAGAAGCTTTGCGTGAACAAGTGGAAGCAGGGGCTATTGGTCTTAAATTACATGAAGACTGGGGTACCACGCCAGCGGCCATTGATAATTGCCTAACTGTGGCAGAAGAATATGATGTCCAGGTAGCTATTCATACAGATACCTTAAATGAAGGTGGCTTTGTGGAGTCCACTTTGGCAGCGATTGGTGATCGGGTTATCCATACCTACCATACGGAAGGTGCTGGTGGCGGCCACGCCCCAGATATTATTAAGGCAGCTGGCTTAAGTAATGTGTTACCTTCCTCGACTAATCCAACACGACCCTATACGGTTAATACCGTTGATGAGCATTTGGATATGTTAATGGTATGTCACCATTTGGATCCAAGTATTGCTGAAGATGTGGCTTTTGCTGAGTCGCGTATCCGTCGCGAAACTATTGCCGCCGAAGATATCTTGCACGATTTGGGCGCCTTCTCCATGATTTCCTCTGATTCGCAGGCCATGGGGCGCGTGGGTGAGGTGATTACTCGGACTTGGCAAACTGCCCATAAAATGAAGGTGCAACGGGGGCCATTGGCAGAAGACTCTGAGGCCAATGATAACCATCGTATTAAGCGTTATATTGCCAAATACACCATTAATCCAGCTTTAACCCATGGTATTGCCCATGAGGTAGGCTCCGTTGCTGTGGGTAAATTGGCTGATCTGGTGCTCTGGAAACCCGCATTTTTTGGTACTAAGCCTAGTCTGATTATTAAGGGCGGTATGATAGCCACAGCACCCATGGGTGACCCTAATGCGTCTATTCCTACCCCGCAGCCAGTTCACTATCGGCCTATGTTTGGTAGCTTTGGTGCTGCTTTACAAAGCACCAGTATGATCTTCTTGCCTGAAGTTGCTGAGAAAAGTGGTTTAGCCGATAAGCTCAAGTTGGGATCATTAATTGGTTATGTCAATGGTTGTCGTCAGGTGACCAAAAGCAGCATGGTGCATAACGACTGGCAACCCGAGATAGAAGTGGATCCGCAAACCTATGTGGTAAAAGCCGATGGTGTTGAGCTATCTTGCGAGCCCGCTTCAGAAATGCCAATGGCACAGCGCTATTTCCTATTCTGAGGTGCGTCATGTTGATGTTAAATAAAAAGCTCAATCCCAAGACCACAGCTGAGCTACAACTAAGTTTACCCTTTGATCAGCGGGTAAAAAGTCGCTTGCGGGTGACTTTGAGTGATGGTCGTGAAGCCGGCTTAGATTTACCCCGTGGGGATGTATTGCGCCATGGTGATGTACTATGCAGTGATGGGGGTGAATATGTGCGGGTGGTTGCGGCCCCAGAAACCCTGTCTGTAGTGCGCACCAGTGATGCGATGTTACGGGCGCGTATTTGCTACCATCTGGGCAATCGCCATACAGCTATTGAGATCAATAGTATGTTTATTAGTTATCAACACGATCATGTGCTTGATGCCATGGTTATTGGTTTAGGAGCTGAGGTCACTGTTGAAGAGTTAGGTTTTGAACCGGAGGCAGGGGCTTACCATGTCCACAGTCAGCATGCCCACCACTGAAGCAACTGGCAATAGTGGCCAAGCGTTTCGGCTGTTTCAGCTTATTAGCCCGTCATTACCTGTGGGAGCTTTTGCCTATTCACAGGGTTTAGAATGGGCCATTGAGGCAGGTTGGGTGGATTCTGAAGAAACCTTTGCTGAATGGCTAGCTGGGCAATTACAACAAAGTATTGTCAGTCTAGAGTTACCCATGTTAAATGCGGCGTATGAAGCCGCTAAACAAGCCGATTGGCCAGCTTTAGAAACTATCAGTCAGCGCATGATGGCTTGGCGAGAAACCAAAGAGCTGCGCTTAGAAGAGGGGCAGCGAGGGGCAGCTTTAGCACGTCTATTACCTAATTTAGGTATTGCTATGCCAGCCGAAGTGAAAATCTCAGCTCAGCGTAGCCAAATTATCGGTTTGGCCCTAGCCGGAGCGCAGTGGCAGATTACGGCAGCGGATTTAGGTCGTGGTTATATCTGGAGCTGGCTGGAAAATGCGGTTATGGCAGGGGTAAAACTGATTCCTCTTGGGCAAACCCAAGGCCAGCAAATTTTGCAACGTATGGTGCCTGTATTAGAGCAGGCTGTGCAAGATGCCACTCAAATAGATATGCATCAAGCTGGAAGTAGTGCGCCTGCTTTGGCCATTGCTAGCAGCAATCATGAAATTCAATATACCCGTTTATTTAGGAGTTAATAGTGAGCGAATATAAAACACCATTACGGATTGGGGTAGGTGGCCCCGTTGGCTCAGGTAAAACCGCTTTGTTAGAAGCATTGTGTAAAACCATGCGCGACCAATACAATTTGGCCGTGGTGACCAATGATATTTATACCCAAGAAGATGCCAAAATATTGGTACGGGCAGAAGCCCTTAGTGCCGATCGTATTATGGGTGTAGAAACGGGTGGTTGTCCACATACGGCTATTCGTGAAGATGCATCCATGAACTTAGCAGCGGTGGAAACCCTAGCTGAGCGCCATCAAAATCTAGATATTGTCTTTGTCGAAAGTGGTGGCGATAACCTAAGTGCGACCTTTAGCCCTGAATTAGCCGATATCACTATTTATGTAATTGATGTGGCAGAAGGGGAAAAAATTCCTCGTAAAGGTGGTCCTGGTATTACCAAATCGGACTTATTAGTTATCAATAAAATCGACCTTGCCCCTTACGTAGGTGCTGATTTAAGTGTGATGGAATCGGATACCAACCGCATGCGCCCAGAAAAGCCATGGGTATTTAGTAACCTAAAAGAGCATAAAGGTTTACCAGAGATAATGGAGTTTATTCGTCATCAGGGGATGCTTGATTAGCCATTAGTCGCAAAAAAGTTCAACAAAGTTAACACGGTGCTGCCCTGAGAAATACTTCTTAGGGTAGCGTCCAAGTTCATCAATATAGTTACTTGGTTTGCCTATTTTTTATGGTTATTTAGCTAGCTTAAAAAGCTAAATATATACTTAGTAATCCTCTTTTTTCTTCGGGATAGTGGTTTTTACCTCATCATCCTTGACCAATTTCTCTAATTCTTCCATGGACATATAGTCCATATCCCAGTGGTTGCAAATATCATTACGAAACCTGGTGTGGTTTTTTTGGGTGGATTTAGATTTCTTACCATTAAAATAATCAAGTAACATCTTACTGATTTTCATGCTATTTTATCCTTACTATGGTTAACATAGTGGTAATGGACTGGCGCATATCTAGACAACTTATAATTATTACTATAGGTATAAAGCGAAGTATTTCAATATGCAGCAAAATATAACTGATTTTCAAATACCGCATTTAACTTATTCCTCACCACAAATGGCACGCAGCTTAATTGCGGATCTACAGGCATCTGCTGAACGGCTCGATTTTCAGGTTATGCTTAATAGCTCTGCTTTATTAGCTAAATTTGCCAAACACTCAATAAACACCCAAGCGTTACTTGATGCCTTAATAATCATGGCAGAAGAGGATGCTCTGGCAAGCTTGCTTGCTATTGAGGTAATTGCTGAGATACCGCAAGTAGAAGCAAGTAAGGTACTGCTTGACTATTTATCTCATGCCGACCCTAGCGTGCGACGGCAGGCAACATGGAAGTTGGCACAGCGACCACCGATTCTTGAAGCTTTGCCTGGGCTTTTTAATCAGCTTTGTATGGGTGGCATGGATACCATGCATGCCCATCAAACCTTGTCACACTGGGCACATTTTCAACCAGCGCTTATTACTCGGTTATTAATTGAGGCCCTTGACATTAATGCTAGCCTAGCTGAACGCGTACGGTTAGTAGATCTTTTAGGGGTATTGCACACGACTAAGGCCAATACCGCTCTGGCAAATATAGCGACTGATCAGCAAGAAGCCTTGCCCGTGCGTCTGGCTGCTATCAGTGCAATGGGAAGCCATAAGGGCAAATTTGTTGGCTTATTATCGCAATTGCTTAAGGATGATACGGCCATAGGGGCTTATGCTCAGCTCGCATTATTTGACCATCAATCTAGCTATAAAAAAGCGTCTAGTGCCGGAGCTAATCAGTTACGTATTTGCCAGATGTCTCTGGCTAATGTTGATAGCACTTTAAGTGCTGGTGGTTGTGGCGACACGGGTGGTGTGGCCAGTCTTTTAGTTTCCCTAGGACAATCATTGGTCAAACAACCAGAAATACATCAGGTGCTGACCCTAGGACTTGGTGATGGTAATAAAGCCCTCGCTAGCCTGCAGCAAGAAGATAAACAACCATTAACCTATGCTGCTATAAATGTGGGGTATGAGTCATTACCTGTAAATGGGCCTAGTGCTTGGGAGCATCTACCTACGATTAAGCGCGGCATAAGGCGGGCGCTGGGTAATTTTGGTGGCGTTGATGTGTTGCACTTAAGAATGCTTGATGTGGCTACTTTGGCTGCCGCTGAGGTTGCCCATAGTTTGTCGATTCCCGTTTGTTTTAGCTTTGCTCCAGATCCCCATAATGTTTTGCATTCTCTTAGGTCGAGTGAACAGCTTGATCGCCAGGCTTTTATGAGCGTTGAGGCGACCCAAAATCTTTGGTATCGGGGGCGTATGCTGGAGCGAATGGTCAAACAAGCTAAACAATTAGCGGTATTTCCACAGCCGCGCAGTCAGTCAATCTTAAACTCGTTATCGCCGTCACCAGCAATCCAAGATCAGCCCGTGATGACTATTGCTGAAGGCATTGATTTAGCCTTGGTGGAAAAGGTAAAGGCAGTATATCAAGACTCCCAGCAACGCAATAAACACACTATTATTCAGGATTTACAGCATCGCATAGATCCTAGTCGTCGGCATTTACCTATCTTACTTAGTGTAGGGCGGATGCACCCTGGTAAAGGTATGGCTCGTATTGTTGATGCATGGGCTAAAGATTCAGATCTATATAACACCTGTAACCTAGTTATTGCTGGAGGGGATATAACTAATCCAACAGCCATTGAGAAAGCTGTTATGGCGGAAATAGATGGCCTTGTTCCCCTCGATGATGACCGTCGCTCAGGTTTGATTTTACTTGGTGGCCGACCTAGGGCAGATATTGCGCTGTTAATGGTAGCGGCGGTAGAGGGATTGCCTGGATATTGGGCAGAGGGTGGTATTTATGTTGATGGTGCCTTAAAAGAGGAATTTGGTTTGGCTCTACTTGAAGCTCTAGCGAGCGGTTTAGTCGTGGTTGCGCCAAGTACAGGTGGACCACCCACCTATGTTGCCCATGGTGATATGGGTATCTTGGTAGCGCCTGAGGATGACCTTGGCCAAGCTATTCACCATGGCTTTAACCTAGTTATGCGCCCAGACAGAAAAAGTAGGGCACTACACATGGTGGAGGAGCACTACACCATTGGAAATATGGCAAAAAATCTGACTAAACTATATCTCCACGGGCGAAATAACCCATGACACTATTGGTTATCAGTCCGGATTTTATTTCTCATTACCGTCCTTTAGCTGCTGTTGCTAGGGTGGCTAAATTAGCTGGCAATCGCGTGGTATTTGCTACCGGTAAAAATATGGCACCCTATGTTGAGGCCGAGGGTTTTGAATGGACTTTACTAACCTTAAGTGACACTAGTAATAGTGGTATTGCCAAGCAGAATCCATCCATTAAACGCTTTCTTGATGCGACTAAGGAAGGGCCTATAGCTACCTTGCGCTGTCAGGCCTTAGACCGAGAAGCTGATTTATTGTGGCAACCTATAGCCGTGGCAAAGCGTATTGCAGACATATGTGAGGCATTGGACCCAGATGATATTTTGGTTGACCAAGTGTCCTTTGGTTCGACCTTGGGGGTCTATGCCACGGGTAGACCTTTTACCACTCTAGTGCCAGGACACCCAAGTCAGCTGCCAGTGGGGACGGAGCATTATGGTATGCCAGCTATTTGGCCACAATCTATCTTGCCTGAGCCGCAAGAACTTGCTGACCTTACAGCGATTACAGATAGAGTAGCCAAGGCATTTACCCATAACTGGAATCAGGCACTAGCGGTAGTGGCACCCCACAGGCAGCCTGTCGACAATGCTTTTCGAGTTCATGGCGAGCAGGTTTTATATAATAGTTCTGCAACCTACTGCGCACCTGAAAGGCTGCCATTGCTGCCAAAAAACCATCAATTTATTGGTCCTCTGGTGCGGGAGGAAACATTAACCGAAGATACACAAAGGTGGTTAGATAAAGCTGATGGTGTGCCCAAGATTTATGTGGCGTTTGGGACCTTTTTATCCCATCGTTCTGATGTGCTACAGACCATAGCTAAAGCCCTTAAACTAATTGATGCTCGTGTGGCTATGGCTATTGGCGCCAATGATAGGGCCTTATTTGAGCCCATCCCTGATAGCTGGCTGGTGGCTTCTAGCTTGCCCCAAGTGGGGCTGTTATCAGGTTGCGATTTGGTTATTCATCACGGTGGTAATAATAGTGTCCAAGAAGCCTTAGCTATGGGGGTTCGTCAAATAATTATGCCATTTTCTACGGATCAATTTGCCAATGCGGCTGACTTGGAGCGTGTGGATCAGTGTCAGGTGTTATCACCAAATCATATACAGCCGCAGGAATTGGCAAACACTATTAAGTCGCAGTTGGCCTTGCCTCGGCCTAAAAAGTTAGCTTCACCTAAGATTAAGGGAGCTAGTTTGGGTTGTTTTGCTTTAGCTTAAGCAGTTAGGTTGGGTGCTTTCAAAAAATGATAGTTCACTTAAATTGTTTATGGGCTTGTTAAGTTAACTTTATGTTGTGTTATGACTATATTTAGTTATGGGTAATACTTGTTATTTATCACCATATACAATGAAAGGGGTTGCAGATGTATAGAATTAATTTAATTAAGTTCTCCCTGATTGCCAGCTTGATGGCCGTATTGATAAGTTGTTCAGATGACTCTCTTAAGTATGCTGAGACTTCGCTGGCGATTGATCCTGTTATGACAGTATATAAAAGCCCTACCTGCGGATGTTGTGGCGCCTGGGTTGAGCATGCACAAGCAGCTGGCTTTCAAACATTAGTTGAGCACCCAGATGATCTTGATGCAATTAAGCAACAATTGGGCATTACCAATCGTTATCGCTCATGTCATACTGCGGTCTACAAAGATTTTGTATTTGAAGGACATATTCCGGCTAAATTTATTCAGCAGTTTGTTGCTAATCCGCCAGCCAATGCCATTGGTTTGGCAGTGCCGGGCATGCCTTTAGGTAGCCCTGGTATGGAAGTAGAGGATAGATTTAACCCTTATACCATTTATCAGGTAAACGCTGATGGAGAGCCCACTGTCTTTGCTATGATAGATAATATGGCTGATCAATATTAATAAATATTCAGCTATAGGAATTATAAAAACATGCAAGCCATACTGATTACAAATAAAGACGATGCTTATCAAGCTCAATTAACTGAGGTTGATGAGGGACAATTACCAACTGGTGATGTAACTGTCAAAGTAGACTATTCCACTCTTAACTTTAAAGATAGTTTGGCCATAACTGGCAAATCACCCGTAGTGCGGCAATTTCCCATGGTGCCAGGTGTGGATTTGGCTGGGGTGGTAGAAAGCTCTTTAAATCCTGAATTTGCTGTCGGTGAACGCGTTATGGTGAATGGTTTTGGTTTGGGCGAGTTGCACTGGGGTGGTTTGGCCCAACAGGCATGTGTGCAAAGTGATTGGTTGACCCCTGTACCTGCAGAGTTAACCAGTAAACAGGCTATGGCCATAGGTACAGCAGGCTATACGGCTATGTTATGTGTATTGGCACTAGAACAACATAATGTGACACCAGAGCAGGGTGAAATACTGGTAACGGGTGCTGCAGGTGGTGTGGGCAGTGTAGCCATTGCACTGTTAGCGAAGCTGGGGTTTAGTGTGGTGGCTTCCACTGGGCGTATAGAAGAAGCTGATTATTTGCATCGTTTGGGGGCTGTTGAGGTTATGGACCGTGCTCAATTAGGTGTCAAAGGTAAGCCGTTAGGTAAAGAGCGTTGGGCCGGTGTTATTGATACCGTGGGTAGCCATACTTTAGCTAATGCTTGTGCCACTTCCAAGAGTGATGGTGTCGTGGCTGCCTGCGGTTTAGCCCAAGGCTTTGATTTTCCAGCAACGGTAATGCCTTTTATTTTGCGCGGTGTTACTTTAGTGGGAATTAATAGTGTTTATCGCTCAAAAGCCAATCGAATGCTCGCTTGGCAAAGGCTTGTTAGGGATTTGGATTTAACATTACTGGCTACCATGACGACGGAAATTAGTCTCCACCAAGCTATCGAGGTGGCACAAAAACATATGCAGAGTAACTTATTGGGCCGTTACATAGTTAATGTCAACGCTTAGGTCGCTCTGGTGCAATGATTTATAAAACTTATCATTTTAACAGTAGAGTAATGGATGTATACTTAGCATCCGTTGTCATGCATGTATAAAAACTACATAAATGCTCATATTTTTGCTTTTTTATCGGCTAAAAGATGATCTTTTGTACTATTATTACAGATATTCAAAGGCCTACTCATTCATGGTGAGCTTTTGTTTTAAAGGGTCTCAGGTTCCACAACCCCTCATAGCCTGAAGTGTTTTAATACAGCCCTTGCGTCAGTCTGGTCTTTATCAAGGATCAGAAGCAGCCAACATACCTATAGTCACCCTGTAGGTCTGCCTAGTGCGGTAACGAAGTTTAACTTTGTGCCGGCACTAATAAACCACAACAGTTAATAGACAGGAATTCATACAGATGTCTGAGTCTCTTAAAGACAGTGCTATGCGTTATCATATGGAGCCCACTCCAGGTAAGCTAGCGATCCAACCAACCAAACCCCTTGCTAACAAACGTGATTTATCTCAAGCCTACTCACCCGGTGTAGCCTTCGCTTGTGAAGCCATTGTCGAAGATCAAACGCAAGCTGCGGCAGTAACAGCCCGCGGTAATCTGGTGGGTGTTGTTTCTAATGGTACAGCGGTATTAGGTTTAGGTGATATTGGTCCCTTGGCATCCAAGCCAGTGATGGAAGGTAAAGCTGTACTATTTAAAAAGTTTGCCAATATTGATGTCTTTGATATTGAAATACAGGAAAAAGATGTTGATAAATTAGTTGATATTGTTTGTGCCTTAGAGCCCACTTTTGGTGGCATTAACCTCGAAGATATTAAAGCCCCGGAATGCTTTATGGTTGAGCAAAAGTGCCGTGAGCGCATGAATATTCCGGTCTTTCATGATGATCAACATGGTACAGCCATCGTCGCCGCAGCAGCGGTATATAACGGCCTCCGCGTGGTGGGTAAAAATATTGCAGATATTAAGGTTGTTGGTTCCGGCGCGGGTGCCGCTAGTATTGCTTGTTTAGATTTGTTGGTGAGTATGGGCTTGCCACGCGAGAATATATCCCTAGTTGATCGCACTGGCGTGATTTATAAGGGCCGTGAAAGTGGCATGAATCCATGGAAAGAGAAATATGCCCAGCAAACAGATGCCCGAACCTTAGCAGAGGCTATGGTAGATGCTGATTTATTTATGGGATTATCTGGCCCGGGCCTTTTAACTCAGGATATGGTCAAGTGCATGGCTAAGGATCCATTGATTCTGGCTATGTCCAATCCCACTCCAGAAATAATGCCAGAGGAAGCCTTAGCCGTAAGGCCTGATGCAATTGTGGCTACCGGGCGTTCAGACTATCCCAATCAGGTGAATAATGTTCTGTGTTTTCCATTTATTTTCCGTGGTGCTTTGGATTGTGGTGCGACCACAATTAATGAAGCCATGAAGCAGGCTTGTGTCAAAGCCATTGCTGATTTGGCTTGTAAAGAGGCTACGGATGTTGTCGCCCAAGCCTACAAAGGGGAGGCGTTTCGTTTCGGTCGTGAATATCTGATTCCCAAGCCCTTTGATTCGCGTTTAATTGAAGAAGTACCTGTGGCGGTGGTAAAAGCAGCGATGGAAAGTGGAGTTGCCACACGACCAATTGAAGATATTGAAGCCTATCGCAAGAAGTTAAATGGGTTTATTAATCAGTCTGGATTGCTAATGCAACCCATGATTGAAAAAGCCAAGCAGGGTGGCCAAAGCAAAATTGTTTTCGCTGAAGGTGAAAATGAGGATGTGCTCATGGCTATGCAAGCTATTGTTGATGAGGGTGTCGCTAAGCCCATCCTTATTGGACGTGAAAAGGTGATGCAAGAAACTATGCATCGGTTAAGTTTGCGCTATAAGTTAGGTACCGATGTGGAGGTATTTGACCCGGCTAAAGATAACGCCGATCGTTATTGGCAGCATTATCATGCCAAAGTTGGCCGCAAAGGGGTATCTGTGGCGACAGCGAGGGCAGATATGCTGCATAACGCTTCTGCATTGGCTGCGGTAATAGTGGATATGGGCGAAGCCCATGGCATGATCTGTGGTAAGGTGGGCCGCTTTGATAAGCATTTTAAAAAGCTACATCAGGTTCTTGGCACAGCTACTCCGGATACCCACATGTCCTCTGTATGTGTTCTGCTTTTGCCAAGTGGACCATTGTTTATTGCTGATTGTTTTCTAACCGTTGACCCAAGTGCCAATGATATTGTTGCCACTACTGAAAGCAGTATGGCATTTGTGCGTCAATTTGGTATTCAGCCAAAAGTAGCCCTATTATCCCATTCCAATTTTGGTACTTCTGGGGTGCCAGAGGCGTCAAAAATGCGTTTGGCATCAGAAATTTTGCGGGAACGTCATCCTGAGGCTGAAATTGACGGTGAAATGCATGCTTTTACAGCTATGAACGAGACCTTGCGCAACACCATATATCAGGATGCAAATCTGACTGGTCAGCCAAATTTATTGATTATGCCTAATCTGGATGCAGCCAATATTGCTCTAGGGCTAATTCGTTCCTTAACGGATGCCTTGTTGATTGGTCCTTTTGTACATGGTTTATCAAAACCAGCGCATATTGTGATTCCATCAGTATCAGCCCGAGGTATGTTTAATATGACTGCGGTTACGGCGTCTGAGGTGATTAACCAACAGGACATGATTGACCAAAATTAGTCAAAAAAGGCAAAAAATAGGCAACCAATAAGACACGGCCGACAGGGATTNGTAAATCACCTGCGGCCTGCTTTAATTAACCTTATATTAAAATCAATATAGGGTGTTGGATATGACTATTTCAGCCAGTGAGCGGACTCGCGTAGTTCGTGGTGCCAAGCGTAGCATCACTGAACAGCAAACAATAAATGCTATTCTTGATGCCGCAATGATTTGCCACGTAGGCTTTGTTATGAATGGCTATCCGATGGTTATTCCCACTTGCCATTGGCGAGAGGGTGATAAAATTTATTGGCATGCCCATAGCAAGGCGAAAAATATTGTCCAAACAGACGATCAACAAGTGTGCATGACGGTGACCTTGATGGATGGTCTGGTATTAGCTCGCTCGGCTTTTAATCACTCGGTAAATTATCGCTCGGTTATGATTTTTGGTAAGGCTCAAGAAATAACAGATGAGCGGGAGAAAACCCGTCAATTTAAGTTAATGATTGATAAGTTTTCCCCTGGTCGTTGGGACCAATTGAGACCTATTACCAAAACTGAAGTGAAGGCTACAGGCTTGATGGAATTGGATCTGACAGAGGTTTCTTGCAAAGTACGCAATGAAATGGCGGTAGATGAGGTAGAAGATGTTAGTTGGCCAGTATGGGCAGGCGTATTACCCATTGAGCAGCAGTTTGGTAATTGGCAAGTAAATACAGATACTACAGCTGATTATGCCTTACCTAATCATCCCGACTTAGATCAGTAAGTTTGTAGAGCCCACTTAAATAGAATCGCTATAGCTTTGACCTAAGCTTATCAAGTAAAATGAGCGCCTTTACAACTGACGGTTTAATCCATGACCCTTTTAAGTGTAAATCTGAATAAAATTGCTCTATTACGTAATTCCCGCGGTCGCGATTTCCCTAATGTCTGTGAATTTGCTAACAAATTTATGGCCTTGGGCGTCAAGGGGATTACGGTTCATCCGCGCCAGGACGAGCGCCATATTACCAATCAGGATGCCTATGATTTAGGTGCTCTACTCGCCCCACTAGACGGTATTGAATACAATATTGAAGGTTACCCGTCGGCTGACTTTCTACGTATGGTAGAGGAGATCAAACCTGATCAATGTACCTTAGTACCTGATGCGCCTGGTCAACTTACCTCAGACCATGGTTGGGATATGACTACTCAATTTGCCCAAGTGGACAGTATTTGCCAACAAATAAATGCTATGGGCGTGCGCAGTGCTATTTTCCTTGATCCAGAGGTAGAGCAGGTCGAACTGGCCGCTAAGTCCAGTGCCCAGCGTATTGAACTTTATACCGAAGAATATGCCAATCATTGGCACACCCCACAACATGACACAGTGTTAGCTAACTACCGAGCTGCGGCTGTAAAGGCTCAAGAGCTTGGTTTAGGTGTCAATGCTGGTCATGATTTAGATAGCCAAAATCTAGCCGACTTTTTGACCATTCCTAATATACTCGAGGTTTCCATTGGTCATGTACTGACCATTGAGTGTATTGAACGTGGCATGACGGACGTTATCGCCGAGTATTTAGCTATTTGTCGCAGTAACTAAGCACTTTGTATCTTATAGCCTGCTTAGGCAGGCTATTAGCTCTGCATCCGCTGTCCAGTTGGATCATAAAATCCTTGCAAACTTGCCGTTGCTGAGTGGCGCTGTTGTGCCACTTCAATACTGAAGTCTGCTTCTGCGATTACGTCTTTAGTCAGGTTGGCTACATTGACATACCCCATACCTATGGCCGCACCTAAGGCGTGTCCATACATGCCAGAGGTTAGATAACCTACATACTCTCCATTCATAATAATGGGTTCGTTATGGTAGAGCAGGGGCTCTGGGTCATGGAGTTTAAATTGTACAAGACGGCGCTCGGGGATTCCTGCGGCTTGTTGTTGTAGAAAAGCGGCTTTGCCAATAAAGTCTTTGGTATTGGGTTTGGCAGTAAAACTAAGCCCAGCCTGCAAAAGATTATCTGCCGCGGCAATATCATGCCCCCAATGGCGAAAACCTTTTTCTAAACGTAAGCTGTTGAGAGCATGTAAGCCCACATTGGCTATTTCAAACTCAGCTCCGGCTTGATGTATAGCGTTAAACACCTCAGTTGCCGACGCAGCAGGGATCATTATTTCCCATCCCAGTTCGCCCACATAACTAATGCGCTGTAGCCAGCAATTCACCCCAGCCAATAGGGCATAACAACCCGTAGAAAAAGCAAATGCTTGCTGGCTTAAGTTAGTATCGGTGAGCTTTTGCAGAGTCAGGCGGGCATTTGGACCTTGCACTGATAGGCAGGCAAAGTCTTGGCTGACATTGCTCACTTGAACACCATTACCTTGCAGGTTCTTGTTTAAATGCCACCAATCGCGGTTAAAGGAGCCTATACCGGTAACCACCCAAAACTTATCTGTAGCCATACGCGCGATAGTGAGGTCAGCTTCAATGCCACCTTGGCCATTAAGCCATTGGGTATAAACCAGCTTGCCAATGGGGACATCAATATCTGCGGTACTGATATGCTGCAAACTGGCAAGAGCGTCTTGGCCGGTGACTTCAAATTTGCCAAAGGAAGACATATCAACTATGCCGACACTATTACGCATGGCCATATGCTCAGCAGCATAGTTTGCAAACCAATTCTGTCGTTTATAGCTGTATTGATATGCTGGTTTTTGTCCGGTTGTGGCAAACCAGTTTGGGCGTTCATAAGCCCCAACTTCACCAAAGCAAGCACCGGCCTCAATAAGGGCATTATGGATAGGTGAAAGTTGCTTATTGCGGGCTGTATGGTATTGGTAAAAAGGCCAATGCATAGCATAGGTATGACCTAGAGCTTCGGGGATACGGTCTTGTACATAATCATCGGTGCGCTGTGCTGGATGGTGGCGCCGCACATCACATTCGGTTATATCCCCCGAAGGATAGCCATCAATCAGCCAGTCAGCCATTAATTTCCCCATACCGCCACCAGCACCAATGCCCTTGGAGTTCATGCCACAGGCCACCCAGAAATTATCCACCTCCGGTGTAGGGCCTAAAAGATGAAGATTATCAGCAGTAAAGCTTTCCGGCCCATTAAACCAAGTACGGATACCCACTTCACCAAAATCGGGGAAGGTCTCTAAGCCGCGCATCAAATACTCTTCGATATGCTCCATATCACATTCAAACTGATCAAAACAAAAATCATCAGCAATACGGCTCATAGGTAGACCTTTGGCATTATGCTCAAACCAGCCCACCAGCATTTTGCCAGCATCCTCTTTAAAGTAGACGCCTTTGTCAAAGTCACGCAATACCGGCCGTGGGGTAAGCTCTTGCATTTCCTCGGTGACCACATAAAAGTGTTCGCAAGCATATAGAGGTAGGTCAATGCCAATTTTTTTGGCAAAATCACGAGACCATAAACCACCGGCCAATACCACTTTATCAGCCATAATAGTACCTTGATCAGTGTGCACACCAACAGCCTTGCCNGCCTCAATAATAACCTCTTCAACTTTGGTATTTTCCTGAATAAGCGCCCCGCCCATACGCGCACCTTTGGCTAAAGCCATGGTGGTGTCAATGGGATTAGTCTGGCCATCTTTGGCAATATGCAGGCAGCCAATAACACCCTCAGTATTGATACCTGGGTAGATTTCTTGCAGCTTTTCATTACTGATAAATTCAGACTCAACACCAAAAGCGGCGCCCATGGAGGCGGTGCGTTGTAGTTCTTCAAGGCGTTCTTCAGTGCGGGCTAAGGACAAGCTACCAATACGCTTGTAGCCTGTTGCTTGGCCTGTTTCGGCTTCCAGACTGGCGTATAGCTCATGGCTATATTCAGCTAGTTTGGTAAGGGTTGGGGTAGGCCACAACATACTGACTAAACCTGCTGCGTGCCAAGTGGTGCCACAGGTCAGTTGTTTGCGTTCCAGTACCACAACATCTTTCACCCCACGTTTAGTCAGGTGGTAAGCAATTGAGCAGCCGGCGATCCCGCCACCGATAATAACCACCTCAGCATGGGTGGGCAAAGAAGAACTCATAATGATTGTCCGATTGATTGTCTCAGTTACGCTATAAGTTGACCTTTCTAACTAAGCACGTAATTTAGCATTTTCAGCATCATAGGCTGCGGTCATTTCTACATGACACTGACGCGTGCCCAAAGAGGATTCCACAGTTAGCTTGGTGCCTGCCTTGGCGTGCTCAGGTGCTACATAGGCAAAAGCCAGGCTTTTACCCACCCGGTAACCATAGGCACCGCCAGTGACAATACCGGTTAATTTGCCGTCTGCATAAACAGCTTCGTTACCAAAACATTCGGCGGCAATAGCATCATCAAAAACCAAATAAGCCAGTTCCATGGTCAAACCATCTTGCTGTCGTTGACGTAAATTATCAGCACCAATAAAGTCACGCTGCAAATCAATAAAGCGCTCCATGCCAGCCTCAAGACCAGATATTTCCTCAGTAAATTCATGACCATAAGCACGATAGGCTTTTTCCATACGCATGGCATTAAAGGCACGACTACCAAAATTCCGCAGTCCCATGGGGGTGCCAAATTCCATAAGTGATTCATATATAGAAATCAATTGCCAAACGGGCATATAGAGTTCCCAGCCTAATTCACCCGCATAAGAAACGCGCATGGCAAATACAGGAGCCGAATCGAGTTGTATGGTTTGACACGATAACCAAGGGAAGGCGCTATTGGATAAATCGGCCGTAGTAATTTGCTGCAAAATATCACGGGCTTTGGGTCCGGTTAAGAGCAATCCTCCCCAACTTTCAGTGATATCTTCTAACCCCACATCAAAGTTACCCTTATGCTGTTGCAGCCATTGGAAATCTTTAATTTGTGAGCCGATAGCACCCATCAACACAAATTCATTAGCACTGATCCGACTAACAGATAGTTCCGCCATAATACCGCCTTTGGGTGCATGGAAAAGCGTAAGACCAATGCGGCCGTCTGTTTGGGGTAGTTTGTTTGAGGATAATTGATCTAAAAATGCGTAGGCATCTGGGCCCGTAATACGGAATTTGGCTGAACCACTTAAATCCGTAATGCCACAAGCATTTTGCACAGCAGAACATTCCTCAGCCACAACTGCATGAGCCTCATTATGTGCCCAGCTTTCGCTTTCCTTTTGCACCTCTGATGTATGAAACCAAGCTGGCTTTTCGTAACCAGCAGTAACAAAGTGCTCAGCCCCGGCTTGCTGCATAACCGTATGCAATGGGCTAGTTCTAATAGGGCGGCCATGGGGGCGATTTTCTGTTGGTGCGGCACTGGCATACATACGTTCATAAGATTCGATAGCGCGAGTAATACAGTAATCCTTGTTTGCCCACGTGCCAAAGCGGCGGCTATCTAGACTGGCCATATTCAGTTCAGTTTGCCCATGCACCATCCATTGCGCCATATATTTGCCAATACCACCTTGGGCTATGCCGATGGAGGCACCAGATAGCATCCAGAAGTTTCGCACTTCAGCTGAGGGGCCACAGAGAAAGTTATCATCTGGGGTATGGGTTATAGCACCATTAATCACAGTTTTAACGCCAACTTCGGCAAAGTAGGGCGCTAATTCCATACAGGTCTCGAGGTAGGGCATAATACGTTCTAAGTCACCTTCAAACAGACCACGATCAAAGGACCAGTCCATGCCCTTTAAGGCCCATGGTTTCGCCCCACGGGTCTCATAAGGCCCGACTAAGAAGCCATTGCCTTCTTGACGAATATAAGATGCTGCCCTAGAGTCACGCACCACAGGCAGTTCGCGCGTCAGCTTGGCTAATTCTGGATGATCATCAGTAACCAGATACTGGTGTTCCAGATTTACCATAGGTACATGGACACCCACCATAGCACCTACTTCAGGAGCAAAACAGCCGCCACAGTTAACTACATGTTCAGCGATAATCGTACCTTGCTCGGTAATAACCTCAAATTCGCCATTATCCATAACATTGATATCAATAACGCGGTTAAAACGACTTAAGGTAGCGCCCGCCTCACGGGCCATTTGTCCCAGAGGCATAATCACTGATGTGGGATCAACATGGCCATCGTTAGGCGTATGTAAAATAGCTCTGGCATCAGGAAACGTCATTACTTGGGCGATCTCTGCAGCTTCTTCTTTGGAGACCCAATTCATCTCACAGCCAACATTGGCCGCTCGGCTTTTGATATTACGGAACCATTGCTCTTCTACTTCAGAGTAGGCAATACGTAACGAACCTGTAGTATGAAAACTCGATGGCAATCCAGTCTTAGCTGGGATAATTTTGTCATATAGTTCGATGGTGTAGTTATGGATTTTTGATAGGGTATGGTTACCATTAAAGTTGGGACACAAGCCTGCGGCATGCCAAGTAGAGCCACTAGTTAGTTCGCCCTTTTCTACCAAGACTATATCTGTCCAGCCTTCTTCTGTTAGGTGATAAGCTAAATTCACCCCTAAAGAACCACCACCAACAATAACCACGCGCGCATGTGAGGGTAAAGACATAATCAAACTCCTTGGGTTTCTTCAGCGCGGCCAATATGGGTGCGACTAATACCAATTTTAAAACGTTCACGAATAGCCTTATCAGTGGTATCATCGACATGATTTGGAAAATATTCACTGAGAATTTTTTCCTTTAAGGTAATGGCTTTATCAAGTAATACTGGGGTATTAGCCTCTTGCCATTGATTAGGGCTTAGCCGATCACCAAGTTCAGGGTATATATATTCACTTTGCATAACCTGTAAGGTCTGGTCAGAGCCTAAATAGTGACCTTTATTATTCAAGCAGACATCTTTAATGACATCAAAACTAAGGGCTTGCTGATCTACCTTTAAGCCCTTGGTCATACGTAAGCATGCGCCCAATACATCATTGTCCATTAATAGGCTTTCTGGACATACGCCCATCAAGCTAGCATACATACCCGCCGCTTCATATACCACATTAGCCCCAGCCATAGCGGCAGCAGCGGCTGTGTAGGCACGTTCTGAACCAGCTTGGAAGTCTGGCAGTTTGGCATCAGTCATGCCACAAGCTGTGCCCGTGGGTAGGTCAAAATAATGACCCATTTGGACACAGGCAGCTGATAGGATCCCTTGCTCTGGCGAGCCACCACTCATGGCCCCCGTGCGTAAGTCAGAAACAAACGGCCAAGTGCCTATAATTGCCGGAGCGCCAGGTTTAATAGCATTAACATAGACTAAACCACCGAGACATTCTGCCCATGCTTGGGAGACAGCGCCGGCAAGCAAAGCAGGTGAGGTAGCACCGGCCTGACCAGCAGACAGAAGCAGCACAGGCATACCGCCTTCGACGCCTACCCGAAGGCACTCTAAAGACTCTTCAGCAAAGTTCATTGGGGGTACGACAAAACAGTTCGACATGGAAACGAAAGGCCGAGCCCGCCATTGCGCCTCGCTTCCCGCTATCATATGCAGCATTTGCAAACCTTCTTCAACATGATCGGCAGCCGTAAAACTGGTACCAATATGTTTGCTGGTGCCCATTATTGATTCATATAAGGTGTTTAAATCAAGGTCCTTCGGGTCGGCAATATCACGCAATACACAGGTGCGCTGAAACATATGAATATGCTCACATTGATCAGCAATGCGTGCCATATCATATAGATCCCCTGTTACGGGATCACGATAACTATTACTGGTGGGGTCAGCAATATGCACAGCTGCCCCAGCGGTAGAAAAATGAACTCTTTGGCCATGTAATTGGAGGTCATGATCTGGACTAATGCCATGCAGGGTCATATGCTTTTGCGCCATGGCCATAGATCGCTCAACTAAATCACGTGGCATGCGTAAACGACCATCATCACCGAATTCAGCACCGGCATTAACACAGGTTTCTATGCAATGAGGGGTAGCTCGACCAAAGCCAATCTCTGCTAAAATTCGGAAAGCATTGTCAGCTATGGCCTCCATATCTGCTTGAGTAAGAGGCGTGTAACTGCCCCCAATTTCGCCTGCATGAACAGGTTTGATATCTTCCGCAAGGGGCGCTTGTCGTTCTGCTAAGCGGGCTGAGCGACCGCCAGATCTTCGGGCCATAGTGTCACCCTATATAATCTTGTTGTTTGATTTTATTGTCATTGACATGGCAGGTGTTAAAACACATCCATGCATACAAACTCATATTCGCGATTTTTGCGTCAATTTACAATTGATAATTTCTTAATTAAACATTAGGATTTCTAATCATTAAATAATCATAAAATGACCCTAATGACACGAAAACTTCCGCCATTAAATAGTCTCCGTGCTTTTGAAGCTGCTGCCCGTCATCTTAGTTTTACACGTGCCGCAGATGAGCTATTTGTGACCCAAGCGGCAGTCAGTCATCAAGTTAAATCCCTAGAAGATTACTTAGATAGGCCTCTATTTATTCGTTCTCCACGCAACTTGCAGCTAACAGAATATGGCCAACGCTTGTTGCCAGTATTAGAAGAAAGTTTGGATAATATGGCTGAAGTTATCAAAAATCTACGTCTAGAAGAATCTAGAGGTATGGTAAAAATACGCTTGGCGCCGTCGTTTTCTGCGAAATGGTTATCGCCTAAGCTTATGGACTTTTGGCACTTATATCCTGAGGTCAGCTTATCCATGTACCATGGCAATCAGGCCGTCGATTTTGCTCGTGAGGATATTGATCTAGCCGTCACCTATGGTCGTGGCTATTGGCCTGGGGTGGACTCTTATCCGATTATGCAATTGGATTATTTTCCCGTGGCAAGCCCGGCCTATTTAGCTAGCCGACCACCCATCGAAACCCCTGCGCAAATGGCTGAATATTACCTTTTACATGATATTGATCATGAGACTTGGCTAGCCTGGTATCGGCAGGTTGGATTACCTGATATTTCCCTTAAAAGTGGCTATATTTTTGATGATACCAATGTCTTGATTCAAGGTGCTCTTGATGGCCAAGGCTTTGCCCTCTGCTCCAGTCAGTTTGTTAGTGATCATCTGCAGTCAGGCAGATTAGTAAAAGTGTTTGATGATGCTTTAGAAACGGATTATGCCTATTATGTATGTTGCCCGCCAAACCATTTAACTCGGCCTGGCGTGCGTGAGTTTAGGGATTGGATGGTAGCCCAATCAGAAATAACAAGTGCCTAAATAGAATGAGGCGCTTTTTAGTTTTGCTGGGCGTAATTACTACCAATGGAACAAGCACAGATACGGCTAAGCCGAGTAAATGAATAACCAGTTTGTTGATGCCAGTCATTAAACAGGGCTTGTACTTTTCTAAGATCACGTTGGCTGGTGGGCGTCTCGGCTATATCTAAGCCAGCATCGCGCAGACACATACTAACGTCACTGGTCAGCATATAAGCGTCTATACCCATATAACGCAACATTCTTGGGCCACTCATACCGCCTAATCTTGAGCCATGTTTTTTTAGATGCAAACACAGGCCAACAAAATCCTCATGGGGCCAGTTGGCGACCATACTGGCAAAACTGCCATATTCTTGCTGTTGATCGTAAATATATAGTGCGTTGGCAAACACACTATTAATTTTTTGATGATTTCTGACAATATCTTTATTTTTGCCAATAGCCTCGATTTGTTCGGGACTTAACAATAATAGTTTGTCCGCATCAAAACCCAAAAATGCTTTCTCAAAAGCTGGCCATTTCTTTTCAATAACGCGCCATACAAAACCAGCTTGAAAAACCACTTTCGCCATCATGGCCAGATAACGATGGTCTTCTAAACGCTGTATTTGGGCGCGAGGCAGGGGGTCTAATAAACGCAGCTCTAGGGCTTCGGGGGTGCCGTTACGACGAATAGCGCGTTGATAAATAGGCGTAAAATCAATGCTCATAGAAGCTATCTCAACCAATATAGTTTAGTGGCACTTTGGTGCTATCAATAATTTTGCGCATCACAAAAGCGGACTTCACGCCACTAACACCCTCTATGCGAGTGATTTTGCCAAGTAGCAAGTCGTGATAACTATCCATATCGGGAACTGAAAGCTTGAGCTGATAGTCTGCTTCATGCCCAGTGATAATATAGCATTCTGTCACTTCCGGAAACTCACTGATGGTGTCTTCAAAACGTTGAAAGCGTTCGGGGATATGTTTGTCCATGCTGATATGTAGAATAGCCGTCAGATTCAGATTTACTGCGCGTTCATTAACCCGTACTACCTTATCCCTAATAACTCCAGCTTCTTCAAGTTGTTTTACTCGGCGCGAACATGGTGCCGGCGTCAAACCAACGCGTTCAGCGAGGTCATGATTAGAGAGGCTGCCATTGGCCTGTAGCTCATGCAATATTTGAATATCAAATTTATCTAAGTTCATGGAACCACCTGTATTTGAAAAACACATCAATTTTGCCTAGATAATAATAAAATTGCGCAAAATAGGCAATTATTAAATATTTATTGCTGATTTTTATTATTTAATAGAAATTTAGATAAGATATTGCGCTAAAGCCTTGTTATAATATGTGAAAATTTATTGTATTTTGAATTCCTGTTTAGGAGAAACCCATGTTTGATTATCGTAAATATAGTGCTTTTCAGCCGGTGGCCTTGCCAGATCGCACTTGGCCTGACCAGACGATTACACAAGCACCTGACTGGTGTAGTGTCGACCTGCGCGATGGTAATCAAGCTCTGGTTAATCCCATGAATGTGGAACAAAAGACCCGCATGTTTAATTTGCTGGTGCAGTTGGGCTTTAAAGAAATCGAAGTAGGTTTCCCATCGGCTTCTAAACCTGATTTTGATTTTGTCCGCAAAATTATTGATGAAGGTTTAGTACCTGATGATGTTACTCTGCAAGTGCTGACCCAAGCTCGTGAAGTTTTAATAGCCCGTACCTACGAAGCTTTGGCGGGCTGTAAGAAAGCGGTAATACATGTTTATAACTCTACCTCGACAGTACAGCGTGAACAGGTCTTTGGCCAAGATATGGACGGTATTAAAGCCATTGCCGTTCAAGGTGCCAAATGGGTTGAGCAATATGCGGCTAAGCACCCAAATACAGAATGGGTGTTTCAATATTCACCAGAAAGTTTTACCGGTACAGAGCTAGATTATGCTGTCGAAGTATGTGATGCCGTGATTAACGTCTGGCAACCTGAAAATGGCCGCGAGGTGATTATTAATCTACCTTCGACAGTAGAAATGTCGACGCCCAATGTATTTGCTGATCAAGTTGAATATTTCTGTCGTCATTTGGCGAAGCGCGAGCATGTGCGCATTTCATTGCACACTCACAATGACCGCGGTTGTGCCGTTGCTGCGGCTGAGTTAGGTTTGATGGCCGGTGCCGATCGAGTTGAAGGTACCTTAATGGGTAATGGTGAACGAACTGGCAATACAGACCTAATCGCTATGGCCATGAATTTGTATTCTCAAGGCGTCAATCCTAAGCTAGATTTAAGTAATATCATCGATATTATTGAGGTCGTTGAGAGCTGTACTGAAATTGCTGTTGGTCCAAGACATCCATGGGCTGGTGAGCTGGTTTATACCGCCTTCTCTGGTAGCCATCAGGATGCCATCCGTAAATCAGTAAAATATCACCAAGATCACAACAAACCTAAGTGGGATGTAGCCTATCTACCAATTGATCCCCGTGACATTGGTCGTGAGTACGAAGCTGTGGTGCGAATTAATAGCCAAAGTGGTAAAGGTGGTGTCGCCTTGGTACTAGAGCGTGACTACAATATTGACTTGCCTAAGTGGATGCATATGCCACTAAGCCGCGTAGTGCAGGGCGCTACGGAAGCAACAGGTATGGAAATTTCACCTGCCAATATCTATACGCTGTATCAGCAAAACTTTGTTAATGTAGACGATGCTTGGGCCCTACAAGACTATGGTATGCAAAAACATGCTGATAATGTTACTGCGAGCTTTAGTTTTGGTGGCCAACAGTTACAAGGCCAGGGTCATGGAGCACTTGAGGCCTTAAGTGCTGCTTTACAAGCTCGTTATGGTTGTAACCTCGAAGTTAGCCATTATGATCAGCACGCGCTGATGAATGCGGGTACTGAATCTATGGCGCAAGCTTGTATTGAGCTGGAAGTAAATGGTGATTTCTTAGCGGCAGTGGCTGTTGCGGAAGATACCACTCAGGCGACTTTGCAAGCGATGTTAACCGCCTTTAGCCGCAGCCCAGTGGCTGTAGCTGCAGCTGCTTAGTCACTTACTTTCCATTTAGGTCGGGTATATGCCCGACCTAAAGGCTTGTTCTTATTCACATATCAATTAGCTGGTTTTCTTACTAGAAGTTTTTTTCTTGCTAGATACCTTTTTATTGCTTTTCTTACCGGCTTTATTAGCTGATTTTTTGTCTGGTTTTTTTACTTGATTTGGCTTTTTTGTTTTTGCTGGCTAGTTTTGGTTCCGCTTTTTTAGGTTCAAGACCAGTTAGTTTAATACGAGGTAAGCTTTGCTTAAGATAACGTTCAATACGCCCCAAATTCGGCCAATCCATGGCATCAACTACAGACCAGACGGTGCCTCCCATTTGGTCACGGCCGCTACGTCCAGCACGATGCACATAAGTATCCGCTTTAGCTGGTAAATATATATTTATAACATGGCTCAGGCCTGAAATGTCTAGCCCTCGACAAGCCACATCCGTAGCAATAATCATTTTATTCCAGCCACGTCGTAAATCTTTTATTTGCTGATTACGGGCACTTTGCTTTATATCTCCATGTAATCCTGTACAACGAATACCAAGCTGACGGGCTACTTGTAACCATTTTTCAACCTGCTTACGGCTATTTACAAACACTATGGCTTGTTTAATGTCTGATGCCATCAGCAAGGCCTCAACCAATTGCTGCTTATGTTGGTCGTTATCAGCTTGAAAAATACTCTGCTCAATATTGCTAGCTAATTGTCTGGGGGCAGCAATGGTAATGGTGGCAGCAGGTTGGCGTAGTAAATTTCCAGCAAAGTTTTGGGCTTTGTCACCTTCTAGAGTAGCGGAAAACATTAAGGTTTGATGCTGACGCTGCACGAGCCTAGCGATTTTGTTTATGACTTCGATAAAGCCCAAATCGAGCATTCGATCGGCTTCATCAATAACTAACATTTGCACTTGACTAATATCTAGCCAGTTACGTTCTACTAGTTCTAGTAAGCGTCCTGGCGTAGCCACTACACAGTTGCGTTGTTTTAGTTCGGTTAGTGCAGCATGCTGCTGACCAAGGGGAATACCGCCCACAATGAGTAGACTGCTTAAACTTGAGCCATGCATTAAATCTTGCATGACCTTTTGAGTTTGTTGTGCCAGTTCCCTAGTCGGGCTCAGAATCAGCACTTGTGGACTATCACTTAACTGCTGTTGGGTTTCGGTATCGAGCAAATGTTGTACGCATGGGAGGGCAAAAGCCAATGTTTTACCTGTTCCTGTGGGTGCGCATGCCAACAGATCTTGCCCCTCCATCGCAATGGGAATAGCTTGTGTTTGAATAGGGGTAGGGGTCGCCAGTTGCATATTGGCAAGGCTTTCAATCAACTCTAGATCAAGTGGCAAATCGATAAAGGACATAGTGAATTTGGTTTCGTATTAGGGATGAGTTGGCTTACGGACGGCTATGATACAGGAAAAGCAGCATAAAAAACTGACTAGATAGTTAGATATTTATTTTCAAAAAAACACCTTTCTGTTAGCCTTGGTTAATGGGAGTGTTAAAAATAAAATAGAACCCTAGCCAAGTTGGCGGTATAGCGTTTATTACTGCTAGTTAGGGCCCCTACCATGGATTAGCTATGAGAATAGATAACGATACCAAGCTCGATTACAAAGATGTTTTAATCCGACCCAAGCGCAGTACCTTGAGTTCACGTAAAGAGGTCGATTTACAGCGCCAGTTTTGTTTCCGTAATTACCGACCTGCAGATACTTCTGCTGATGCCATGCATTATCAGGGAGTGCCTATTATGGCCTCTAATATGGATGGTGTTGGTACTTTTGTAATGGCCGATAAACTGGCTGCTTTGGGGCTATTTACCTGTTTGGTAAAGCATTACCCGTTAGAACAACTGGTGGCTTTTTTTAACGAACCAAATACCCAGCGTAGTTCGCATGTGGCCTATTCTATGGGTATTAGCCAGCAGGATTTTGCCAAGTTTGAGCAATTTTATCAGCAAGTTGGTAACAACCTACAATATGTTTGTGTGGATGTAGC
The DNA here is from genome assembly GCA_002686055.1 of Oceanospirillaceae bacterium. GTDB lineage: Bacteria > Pseudomonadota > Gammaproteobacteria > Pseudomonadales > Balneatricaceae > Njordibacter. The sequence continues at coordinate 37,928 of NYZU01000018.1, forward strand.
CAATGGCTATTCAGAGCGTTTTTCTGAATATATAAAGCAATTACGTGATGGCTTTCCTAATATCGTTATTATTGCTGGTAATGTGGTTACGGGTGAAATGACCGAGGAACTATTGCTTTCTGGGGCAGATATTATCAAAGTCGGAATTGGCCCTGGTAGTGTGTGTACTACACGTATTCAAACGGGTGTCGGCTACCCACAGTTATCAGCTTTGATTGAATGTGCTGATGCAGCCCATGGCTTGGGTGGTCATATAATTGCCGATGGCGGTTGTACCTGTCCGGGTGATGTGGCCAAGGCCTTTGCCGGTGGTGCTGACTTTGTTATGTTGGGTGGGATGCTAGCTGGTCATGATGAAGGTGGTGGTGACGTAATTAATCACTACTATCAAACTAATCAAGTGATCCAAAGTGATGGTGCTTGGGAACCAGTCATAGAAGAACGCAAGTTTGTCCAATTTTATGGTATGAGTTCTGAAGCAGCCAACACTAAGCATTTTGGTGGTTTAAAAGAATATCGCTCTTCGGAAGGGCGTGAGGTACTAGTACCTTATAGAGGTGCTGTAGCGGTTACCGTGCAAGACCTATTAGGTGGGGTGCGCAGTACCTGTACCTACGCTGGCGCCAATAGCCTAAAACAACTATCGAAGTGCACGACATTTGTGCGTGTAGGTATGCAGTTTAATGGTGTTTACGCGGGGCAATAAATTTGCAATTTATGTGCTAATTTATCTACCTTTTGGGTCAATTATAGGCTTTAGTTAGAGGATTTTTAGAACTGTATCTAGCGAATAAATATGGTTTTTTAGTCGCATATAGACATGCGTAGCTTTTTCCTTCTATCATACTAGCGGCTTTGTTGAGGTGGGTTTTCAGTATCGCCTTTAAGGTACTGGATACAGCGTTATAATTAGAGAAATACATGCCAATTGATAACCAGCAATCAGCCGCTGTGCGCCAGCATCCTGGCCGTGGCGTTAATAAGTCCCGTAAGCATTTACGGGGTCGTCAGGTCGATAGTAATGCCTTGGATGAAGTGCGTTTACTGTTAGGTGAAAGCCCACGCCAACGTGATCTTCTGATTGAATACTTTCATCTTATTCAAGATAAGTTTGGCTATCTTTCGGCACCTCATCTAGCGGCTTTAGCTGAAGAAATGAATTTGCCTATGGCCGAGGTATATGAATGTGCGACCTTCTATGCTCATTTTGATGTGGTAAAAGAGGGTGAGCCACCTCCACCGGCTGTAACTGTGCGGGTTTGTGATAGCTTAAGCTGTCAGTTGGCTGGGGCCGAACAATTAAAATCAGCACTTATAGCGGGCACGAATCCAGCGCAAGTCAGAGTGATTAATGCGCCTTGTATGGGGCGCTGTGACACGGCGCCAGTGGCCGAAGTGGGTCATTATCATGTGGATAATGCCAGTGCCGATACTATTCAGGTGGCTATTGATAACAAACATTTTCATCCTGAAATCCCCGATTACTTAGGCTATGAGGATTATTTGGCTGGTGGTGGCTACGCTCTATTAAAGCATTGTCTGGCGGGTGACTACAGTTGGGAACAAATGCAGTCAGTATTGGCTGATGCCAATCTCAAAGGTCTGGGTGGTGCGGGCTTCCCTACGGCTAGTAAATGGCAGTTTGTTCGTCAGGAACCTAAACCACGTTATGTTGCCATTAATGGAGATGAAGGTGAGCCGGGTACTTTTAAAGATCGTGGTTATATGGAAGCGGATCCCCATCGATTTTTGGAAGGGGTTTTGATTAGTGCCTGGGCCGTTGAAGCTGAGGCTGCATATATTTATTTACGCGATGAATATCCAGCTGTTCGTCAGATTTTACTCAATGAAATACCTAAACTAGTGGCGGCAGGTCTGGCGCCATCAGGGGGTATTCATTTACGCCGTGGGGCTGGCTCCTATATTTGTGGTGAAGAGTCGGCCATGATTGAGTCCATTGAGGGCAAGCCTGGCTTGCCACGTCATCGGCCTCCCTTTGTGGCGCAGGTGGGTTTATTTGGCCGCCCAACCTTAGTAAATAATGTGGAAACCGTTTATTGGATTCGTACTTTGTTTGATAAGGGTGCTGACTGGTTTATTGCTCATGGCCGAAATGGCTCTAAGGGCTTACGCAGCTATTCTGTTTCTGGGCGGGTAAAGAACCCAGGGGTAAAATTGGCACCTGCTGGCATTAGCATGCAAGAGTTATTAGACGAATACTGTGGTGGTATGGCGGAGGGGCATCAATTTAAAGGCTATTTACCGGGTGGTGCATCTGGCGGTGTTCTACCAGCTGCTATGGCTGATATCCCTCTAGATTTTGGTACCCTACAACCCTATGGCTGTTTTATTGGTTCGGCCGCGGTAGTGGTGTTATCGGATCAGGATAATATGCGTGATGTGGTGGTTAACCTGCTTAAATTCTTTGAGGACGAGAGTTGTGGTCAGTGCACACCATGTCGTGTGGGCACACAAAAAATGGTCACTTTGTTACAAGCCCCCGATTGGGATCAGGCTCTGCTAAAAGAACTGAGTAATGCTATGTGTGATGCCTCTATATGTGGTCTGGGACAGGCAGCCTCTAACCCAGTAACCTCCGTCTTACAGCATTTTGATGGGGATCTGATTGCCACTGATCTATTAGCTTCGAGGGTAGACTAATGGACAAGATAGAATTTACGCTGGATGGTCAAACAGTCGTTGCTCAGGGCGATGAAACAATTTGGCAGGTTGCCAAACGTTATGGCGAGACGATCCCGCATCTTTGTTATAAGCCAGAACCAGGCTCCCGAGCCGATGGTAACTGTCGGGTATGTATGGTGGAAGTAGAGGGTGAACGCACCTTGGTGGCTTCCTGTATGCGTAAACCAACGTCTGGCATGGTGGTAATTAGTGCCTCCTCTGAGCGCGCTCAGGCATCCCGTAAAATGGTGATGGAGCTGCTGATAACAGATCAGCCAGCTCGGGAGCAGTCACCTGATAAAAGCGCCCATTTTTGGGATATGGCGGATAGCCTAGCCGTGGATGCTTCCAGCCAACGATTTGCTCAAGATGCTAAACCTGTTGCGGATAACTCTAGCCATGCAATGCGGGTCAATTTGCAGGCCTGTATCAATTGTAATTTATGTGTGCGCGCCTGCCGTGAGGTGCAAGTAAATGATGTTATTGGTATGGCCAACCGTGGCGCTAATGCCAAGGTCGTATTTGATTTTGATGACCCAATGGGTACCTCTACCTGTGTGACTTGTGGTGAATGTGTGCAAGCTTGTCCTACTGGTGCCTTAATGCCTTCTGCTGTAACCAGTGTTGACGGTATAGGCGATAGTGCTGACTACGATCGTAAGGTAGATAGTATTTGTCAGTATTGTGGGGTCGGTTGTCAGTTAACCTATCATGTCAAAGATGAGCGCATAATCTATGTTGAAGGGCGTGATGGCCCAGCCAATCAGAATCGTTTATGTGTAAAAGGGCGTTTTGGTTCCGACTATATTCACCATGGTGATCGCTTAACCACACCGTTGATCCGTCTACCTGGAGCGCGCAAGGGTATTCATAATGATTTTGATCCTGCCAAACCTTTAACCCATTTCCGTGAAGCGAGCTGGGAAGAAGCTTTGGACTTTGCTGCTGGTGGATTAAAGCAATTGCGGGATAATCAGGGTAAGCAGAGTCTGGCAGGTTTTGGTAGTGCTAAAGGCTCCAATGAAGAAGCCTATTTATTCCAGAAGTTGGTGCGTACAGGTTTTGGTACCAATAATGTCGATCACTGTACACGTTTATGTCATGCCTCTTCGGTAATGGCTCTCTTAGAAGGTCTGGGTTCAGGCGCTGTTTCTGCTTCCTTTATGCAAGCCAAGCATGCTGATGTGGTGATTATAACGGGGGCTAATCCAACGGCGAATCACCCTGTTGCGGCGACTTTCTTTAAACAAGCGGCTAAGCGCGGTACCAAGATCATTGTCTTGGATCCTCGTGGCTTAACCATGCGCAAATACGCTACCCATATGGTGCGCTTTAATCCCGGTAGTGATGTTAGCTTCTGGAATGCCGTGATGCATGTGGTGGTAGCTGAAAAGCTTTATAACCAAGCTTATATTGATACCATGACTGAAGGTTTTGCTGCCCTAAAAGAGCATGTTAAGCACTATACTCCTGAGGCCATGTCGGCTATCTGTGGAGTAGAACCTGAAATTATTCGTGCCGTAGCGCGGCTTTATGCCACAGCTAAGGGTGCCATGATTTTCTGGGGCATGGGTGTATCCCAGCATATTCATGGTACAGATAATGTTAGAGCAATGATCTCCTTGGCCCTAATGACTGGCCAAATTGGACGTGAAGGCACAGGCCTGCATCCCTTAAGGGGTCAAAATAACGTTCAAGGTGCCTCTGATGCTGGCCTTATCCCCATGATGTATCCGGACTATAAACAAGTTGATAAAGACGATGTGCAAGCACGTTTTGAGGCTTTATGGGGCGTGGAACTTGATGATCAACCTGGTTTAACCGTGGTAGAAACCATGGATGCTATCCACGCAGGGGTTATTAAAGGCATGTATATTGAGGGTGAGAACCCGGCTATGTCTGATCCTGATCTTAATCACGCGCGTGCGGCATTGGCCAAATTGGAACATCTGGTCGTGCAAGATCTGTTTGTTACGGAAACCGCCATGTATGCCGATGTTATTCTGCCGGCTTCAGCTTGGCCAGAAAAAGATGGCACTGTTTCAAATACCAACCGACAGGTACAAATGGGTCGTCAAGCCGTTTCTCCTCCTGGTGATGCTCGGCAGGACTGGTGGATTATTCAGGCAATTGCTCAACGTATGGGTCTGGATTGGCAATATACTCACCCCAAGGATGTGTTTAATGAGATGAAACAGGCCATGTCTAGCCTTGATAATCTTACTTGGGAGCGTTTACAAGCGGAACAGTCAGTCACTTATCCTTGCCCAGCGCCGGATCACCCTGGCAACGATGTGGTCTTTAAAGATGCCTTCCCGATTGCTGGTGGCAAGGGCAAGTTTGTGCCCGCTGATATTGTCGAACCTGATGAACGTCCGGATCAGGAATATCCTGTGATATTAACCACAGGTCGCCAGCTCGAGCATTGGCATACGGGCTCCATGACGCGTCGTGCGCCGGTCCTAGATTCACTGGAACCGGCAGCAGTAGCGACCCTTTGTCGTGCTGAACTAGAAAAGATTGGCGCCAAGGCGGGCGATAAGATTCGTGTATCGACACGGCGCGGTAGTATTGAATTATTAGCCCGAGAGGATAGTGATATGCCAGCAGGGCTGATATTTATTCCGTTCTCCTTTGTGGAAGCCGCGGCAAACGAATTGACCAACCCTGTATTAGACCCCGTAGGCAAAATACCCGAATTTAAGTTCTGTGCGGCAAAATTAGAGTTAGTTGTATAACCAATTTCTGGTTTTGATGGATTTATTACACAATTTAGGCACTCTATAACTATGGATACATTGGTTTCAGCAGCATGGTTACAGGCTCATTTATATATGGATGATGTGAAAGTTATTGATGCCTCTTGGTATCTGCCTGCTGCTAACCGTGATGTCCGTGCTGAATATCTTGAGGCACATATACCTGGTGCGGTGTTCTTTGATATTGATCAGTGTAGTGCTACCAGTGATCTGCCCCATATGCTTCCCAGTGCGGACCAGTTTGCTGCCTATTTAACTGACTTGGGTATTAGTAATAACCATAGAATAGTGGTCTATGATAGCCATGGGCTTTTTTCCGCTGCCCGTGTTTGGTGGATGTTAGACTTATTTGGCTGTCAGCAAGTTGGCATTTTAAGTGGCGGCTTAAAAGCTTGGCAAGAAGCCTGTTTTCCCCTAGCTAGTGGTGCAGAAGATATTGCCCCAGCTACATTTTATGCCCAAGCTGATTTCAGCAAAATTGCCAGTGCCGAGGAAGTATTAAGGGCACTGGAGCAGGATAATATTGCTATATTAGATGCCCGTGGAGCAGCGCGCTTTAATGGTACGGAGCCAGAGGCTAGGGCAGGTCTGCGCAGTGGTCATATGCCTGGCTCATTTAATGTGCCTTTTACCCGCTTACAGAAAGATGGCGAGCTTTTGCCTTTAGATAAGCTTAAACAGGAGTTAGCCGATTATCTCCATAAACCAGCCATTATCACCACTTGTGGTTCCGGTGTAACAGCGGCAATTATTGTTCTAGCTCTCCATCAATGTGGCTATACTCATACTAAACTATATGATGGCTCTTGGGCCGAATGGGGTGGTCGTGAGGATTTGCCCGTAGCTTAAGGTTAAAACCCAGAATAATTTTTTACTAAAAAAACGGCAGCTAGTCTTAGACTAACTGCCGTTTTTATATTGCTAAGCGCTGATGGGTTATAGATTACCCGCTGGTGCATCGGCCAGAATTGCGTTTAGGGTGGCACTAGGGCGCATCACCTTTTTCACATCTTCACGGCGCGCATGATAGTAGCCAGTAATAGCTGACGCAGGTTGTCCTTGTACAGCTTTAAGTTCGGCTAAAATTTGCTCTTCAGCATCTGCCATTGCGGCGGCAAAAGGCTTAAATTTAGCCGCCAATTCTGGATCTTCGTCCTGCTCAGCAATCGCTTGCGCCCAGTGGCTACCCAGGTAGTAGTGACTACCACGGTTGTCCAGCTCACCGGTTTTACGGGAAGGCGATTGGTTGTTTTCTAACAACTTGCCTGTGGCTTGGTCTAAGGTCTTAGCCAAAATAGCAGCGACTTTATTGTCTTGTTTAATACCCATATCTTCTAGGGATACGGCTAGGGCAAGGAATTCGCCTAGAGAATCCCAACGTAGGTGGTTTTCTTCCAACACTTGTTGCACGTGTTTAGGAGCAGAACCACCGGCACCCGTTTCATACATACCACCGCCTTTTAACATCGGCACAATGGAGAGCATTTTGGCTGAGGTACCTAGTTCCATAATGGGGAACAAATCCGTTAGGTAATCACGTAGTACGTTACCAGTTACAGAAATAGTATCGCGGCCACGCATCATACGCTCCATTGAGCGGCGCATTGCTTCCACATAAGTCATAATGCGGATATCCAACCCTTCTGTATCATGTTCGCTAAGGTACTTCTCTACCTTGTTGATCAACTGAATATCATGTGGACGATTGCGATCTAACCAGAAGATAGCAGGGGTATCAGACTGACGTGAACGTGTCACGGCCAATTTTACCCAGTCACGCACTGGCTCATCTTTGGTTTGACAGGCACGCCAGATATCACCTTGAGCTACTTCGTGGGACATTAACACTTCACCAGTGGCGGCATTAACGACACGCATAACACCGTCTTCGGTTTCAAAGGTTTTGTCGTGAGAGCCATATTCCTCGGCTTTCTTCGCCATTAGGCCCACATTAGGAACCGTACCCATAGTGGTTGGGTCAAAGGCACCATTGGTTTTACAGAAGTTGATCACTTCCTGATAAATAGTGGCATAGGTACTTTCTGGCATAACTGCTTTACAGTCCTTTGGACGGCCATCGGCACCCCACATTTTACCGCCGTTTCGAATCATTGCTGGCATAGAAGCATCAACAATAATATCGGAAGGTACGTGTAGGTTAGTAATGCCTTTAACCGAATCAACCATAGCTAGTTCAGGACGATGTTCGTAACAGGCATGAATATCTTCTTCAATTTCCTCGCGGAAAGAACGAGGTAGTTCTTGAATTTTTTCGTATACGCTACTGAGACCGTTATTTGGATTAACGCCCAACTTCTCAAATAGCGGGCCATATTTTTCAAACACTTCTTTGTAGAATACGGTAACAGCATGACCAAAAACGATAGGGTGAGAAACCTTCATCATGGTGGCTTTTACGTGCAGTGACCACATCACGCCAGAGGCTTTGGCATCTTCAATGGATGCTTCTAAAAACTCGCGTAAGGTTTTTACACTCATGCGCATAGAGTCCATGATTTCGCCAGCTTCCAAGCTCATTTCTTTTTTGATGGTTACTTCGCCATCTTCACTAACGAACTCAATACGCACATCAGTGGCTTGGTCGACAGTGATAGATTGTTCTGCTGAGTAAAAGTCACCCCCTTGCATATAATCGGCGTGGGTACGTGAGGCTTTGCTCCAGGAGCCCATTTTATGGGGGAATTTACGCGCAAAGGCTTTTACTGCTCCAGGTGCACGACGATCAGAGTTACCTTCACGTAAAACTGGGTTAACCGCACTACCTAGAATTTTTGAATAGCGAGCATTAATCGCTTCTTCTTCTGCACTAGTTGGGTTTTGCGGATAATCAGGTATAGCATAACCTTGCGACTGCAATTCTTTAATACAGTTATCTAACTGGGGTACAGAAGCAGAAATATTAGGCAACTTAACAATATTGGCACTAGGATCTTGGGTCAGTTCACCAAGAAATTGTAGACCATCTTGAATCTGTTGCTCTTCTGTTAGGAAGTCACTGAAGTTAGCTAGAATACGACCAGCCAAAGAAATATCAGTAATTTTAACCTTAATGCCAGCGGCATTAGTAAAAGCACGTACAATAGGCAATAAAGAGCATGTTGCCAAAGACGGCGCTTCGTCGGTTAGAGTATAGTATATGGTGTTGTTATGATCAGTCATGGGATCCCTTGATTGTTACTGGCAAACACGCCAGGGGCTTGTTAAGTTATGGCCTATGCCACCCTAGACTTATACAAGTCACAACCCAGCGTTTTTAAACCCGCGTATAATACGTCAAAAAACTACCGTTTTTGAAGTGTTGCTACATAACTACTGGGTATTTGCTGGCTAAATAGTCGAGCTATTGTAGTTTTTTTACCTCATAATTATGCCTTAAACGGACTACTTTTTGGAGAATATTGTTAATGACTGTATGGGTTGATGCCGATGCTTGCCCGGTGGTGGTAAGAGAAATCTTATGCCGTGCTGCCGAACGCACCCAAATACCCACTGTATTTGTTGCTAATCAGTTTATCTCTACACCACCATCAAAAGTGGTGCGTATGCTCCAGGTGAGCAGTGGTTTTGATGAGGCCGATAATGAAATCGTTAAACGTGTGCAGGCTGGTGATTTAGTTATAACCTCTGATATTCCCCTTGCAGCAGAGATCATTGCCAAGGGTGCCACAGCCTTAAATAACCGCGGTGAAACCTACACCAAAGCTAATATTAAAGCCAAGCTCAATATGCGTGATTTTATGGAGACTATGCGCTCTAGTGGAGTGCAAACAGGTGGGCCTGCAGCCTATAGTCATGCTGATCGTATGGCTTTTGCTAATAAACTTGATCAGTGGCAAGCTAAACAAAAGCAAACACACAACTAAACTCAGTCAAATACTTTATAAATACCCACCTTGCTAATTGATCCGGTTAGGTTTTCCTGTACTATCCCTTTAGTGTATGGATTAAACTGCAAAGGCAAGCTATTAAATGTTGAGCCTTGAAAGGTGTTGTTATGAAAATTGCTGACTTATCAGGCTATCTCCTTTATCCACAGCCAGACACCCCTGGACTAACTAGTGGGGTGGAAGGACGCGATGAACACAATCAGCCAGTGACCGTTGATGTGGTTACAGAGCGCGGCTTAACCGTATACCTTAACCGTCAGGAAATAGTCACCTTAATGACCTTAGGTGATCACCCAAAATATCTAGCTTTGGGTTTTTTGCTTAATCAGAATATGCTTCACACTGATGATCAAGTGACCGCTATAGACTATGACGAAGACTTATCTGTAGTAATTGTGCGTACGGCTAGAGAAACCAATTACGAAGATAAATTAAAGCAAAAAGTACGCACCTCTGGTTGTGCCCAAGGCACCGTATTTGGCGATATGATGGAGCAGTTTAAGGATATTAAGCTAACGGGCGATATGACCATAAAAACCAGTGTTATTTATGCCCTAAGCAAACACATTAATACGACTCCAAGTATTTATCAAAAAGCTGGGGCCATTCATGGCTGTGTCCTATGTAGTGATTCACAGCCATTAGTCTATATGGAGGATGTGGGGCGTCATAATGCTATTGATAAGATTGCTGGCTATATGTATCAACATGCCATCAAACCAGACGACAAATGCTTTTACACCACGGGGCGCCTAACTAGCGAGATGGTGATTAAAACGGTACAAATGGGGATTCCTATTTTGATTTCACGATCTGGGTTTACGGCTTGGGGAGTAGAACTAGCTCGCCAAGCAGGTCTGACCCTTGTTGGTCGTGCCCGCGGGCGACAATTTGTGGTGCTTAGTGGGCAAGAACGTTTGCTTTATGATATAACGGCAGACTAGGTAAAAAGTGAAGCTATTAACTAAGTTGAGGAGCAAAGGATGCTGGAACAAAAACAACTAGTTGGGGTAATTTTAGCAGGTGGTCAGGCGCGACGCATGGATGGAGCCGATAAACCACTCACAGAAATTGCCGGAAAACCACTATTAGAATATGTGGTAGAACGCGCCAAACCGCAATTAAAACGCATTCTGCTGAATGCCAATGGTGATCTGGAACGCTATGCTCACTTCCAGTTGCCCGTGCAAGAGGATATTGTGCCTGACTTTGCTGGCCCCTTAGCGGGTGTTTTATCGGCTATGGCATGGGCTCGGGCTTTTCAGCCTCAGGTTAGCCATATTATTACCATCGCGGCTGATACGCCATTTTATCCCCATGACTATGTTAAACGTATGCTAGCAGCCGTTGATGAGCAACATCCTTTGGCTTGTGCTAGCTATAAAGGGCGCACCCAACCTGTATTTGGTTTATGGCCCGTTGACCTGCATAACGAGTTACATCATGCCCTGTTAGAGGAGGGTATTCATAAAGTAGATTTATTTTCCTCACGCTATGGTGTGGCGGATGTGACCTTTGATGAAATACCCTATAATCCTTTTTTTAATATCAATCGCTTAGGGGATATTGCTGAGGGTGAGGCTTTATTTGCTGCCCATGTCGCTCATGAGGCGTCTATGGTCGTTTAGATCTTGTTTTCAGCTTGACCCATGACAGCGAAAGGGCGATCATACGCACCTACTTTGGGTGCTTTACCAACGGCTAATTTAGTCGCCGTAAAGCTTAAAAGGGAACATCTAGGTATAAGTGATACTGAGATGGCTGTCCCCGCAACTGTATGGGTCAGATTGTTTTGATAATCTGATCTAAGCCAGGAGACCTGCCCAAAGTATTAAACCAGATGCCGGGTGAGCATCGGGCGGGGCAAGTTTTTATATTTATCCTCTCCCTTATGATTCCCGGGCGTACACGCAAATTTATTGGGAATTTCCAAATGCCATTTTCCGCAGCCTTTAAATCTATCCTTGGGTTAGTTTTATGCGTTTGCAGTCAACTTAGCTACGCTCACTTTCAATTAATTTATACAGAAACAACTATTATAGAAAAACCCAAGCCGGTGCCTGCCAAGCTAATTTTTTGGCATCCCATGGAAAATGGCCATGTGATGGATATGGCTAAACCATTGGATGTAAGTGTTTTTCATCGAGGAAAGCGCACTGATTTAACCCATGAAGTACAACAATCAAGTTTTACTGGGCAACATAATACGGCCACTAGTTGGGATATAAATATACCTGTAAAACGTTCTGGGGATTACGTGGTTGTGGTAACACCCAAACCCTATTTTGAGGCATCCGAAGATATATATATACAACATATTACTAAAGTTTATTTAAATCGCAATCAGATGCCAACGGACTGGGACCAGCTACAGGGCCTTAAAGCTGAAATACGACCCCTAGCCAAACCTTATAATATTCTTGTCGGCAGCAATTTTCGGGGTCAGGTATTAAGTGCAGGTAAGCCAGTACCCTTTGCAGAAATTGAAGTAGAATATATGATTGCGCCTCCTGATATGAAGACTAGTCAAGTGAGTTCTAATGCCAGTATGGAATTGCCTGGGGGTGGCATCACCATCCTAAGTGATGCCCAAGGTGTATTTAGCATGGCTATTCCCAAAGCCGGTTATTGGGGATTTGCTGCTTTAGGTGCAGGTACTGATGACACTTACCAAGATAAACCTCTGTCGCAAGATGCCGTTATCTGGGTACAAGCCCATGAATTAGACTAGGAGAAACGGGTGCATATTGTTGATGGGGTCTTAAGCACTGAGGTTTTGCTAACGGGCGCAGCCCTCACCGGATTGGGCCTGATGCAGGGGATGCGTCATATGCCCTTAGAAAAAATACCAGTTACGGGTATTTTGGCAGCTATGCTTTTTATTGCTTCTCTGGTCCATGTCCCAATGGGTCCAGCTTCTGTGCATCTGATTATGAATGGTGTTGCAGGAAT
>NYZU01000019.1 GCA_002686055.1 Oceanospirillaceae bacterium
AAAGAGCACTTAAAGATGGCAACAATAGCCAGGCCGAGCAAAATAATATCCATGCCCATGGTGAGGAACACATACTCTGCACCAAATACTGTAAAGATAAAGCGCACCATCACATATACGGCAACCTTGGTAGCGGTACTGGCTAAAAAGGCACTCACCGCAGAAGGTGCATGAGTATAGGCAGGGGGCAACCACATATGTAATGGGAATAATGCCAACTTGATACTTACGCCCACTAAAATAAACGCCAGCCCAGTATTAAGGGTGCGGCTAGTATCGTATTCAGCAATGCGTGTGGCCAAATCCAGCATATTTAGGGTGCCGGTTTGCATATAGAGCATACCTACGCCAATCAAGATAAAGGTGGCGCCAATAGTGCCCATAATTAAATAACGGAAAGCGGCGGTTAGGCAGCGCTTGTCTGCTGCAAGGCTGACTAAGGTATAGGTAGCTAAGGAAGAAATTTCCAAAAATACAAAGAGGTTAAAGGCATCGCCAGTGCTTAAAATGCCCGATAAGCCAGCCAAACAAAGCAAATGTGCCGTATAGAAAAGGGTATGCTGGCTCGGTTCAATTTCTTGGGCAATACTGTCTTTGGCATAGACCAAAACCAATGATGAAATACCCGTGACGATAGTGAGCACCAGAGCACTAGCCACATCAATACGCACTTCAATACCCCAAGGCGGTTCCCAGCCCCCCACAGCATAACTTAAGACACCTTGATCCAATGTGGCCAAGAGTAAATACACAGACACACAAAAACTAAGGCCGCTGACCAAAATAGAAAATAGCCAAACCCATTGACGATGGCCAAGAAGAATACACAGAGGTGCCGCAATTAGGGGCAGAATTATCGGTAAGATAGGAAAGTGCTGTGCCAACATCAGATTAAATCTTCCTTATCTTCAAATTCACTTTCTTCAACGGTACCGTAAGCGCGTTTGATTCTGACAATTAATGCTAGCCCCACTGCAGTTGTAGCGACCCCCACCACAATCGCTGTCAAAATCAGCACATGGGGTAAGGGGTTGGAATAACTGGTGATACCTTCAGCAAGAATAGGTGCACTACCACCTGAGACCTTACCCATGGTGATATACATCATAAACACAGAAGTCTGGAAAATATTTAGCCCTACGACTTTTTTTACCAAGTTGCCTGCTGAAATAACCAGATAAAAACCCGCCATCATTAAAAATACGGCTACCCAATAGTTATAATAGTCGACGATAAAACTCATTGGATATTCGCCCTTTCAGCTTGCCCAGCAAAGGCATAAAAAATACTTAGCATGGCAGCAAATACAGTTAAGCCCACGCCTAGTTCAATTAATATAATACCAATATGTTGCCCAGCCACAGGATCACTAGCTAGTGGGTTATAATCAAGAAAGTTGGCGCCTAACAACAAACCAGCCACACCGGTACCGCAGTAAATTAATACCCCTAGTGCGGCTAGGCCTCGCAATAAAGTAGGCTGCAATACTTTGGTAGCATTGGGTAAACCAAATACCAAGGTATAGAGAATAATGGCGGCAGCACCTATGACTCCAGCCTGAAAGCCACCCCCTGGACCATAGTCACCATGAAACTGCACATATAAGGCAAATAAAATGGTCAAAGGAATAATCAGCTTGGCCACCACTCTTAATACCATATGTTGCTTTAAGCCTGAGTTAATGGCGGCTCTATCCCGCTTAGGTAAGCCCAGTAAACTTAGCACACCAATCGCTGCCGCAAATACCACCACCGTTTCGCCTAAGGTATCAAAGGCTCGATAACTGGCTAAAACCGATGTCACCATATTGGGCAAGCCAATCTCTTGCGGTGAATCTTGTATATAGCGAGGCGCCACATGTTGATGGATGGGGTTATTAGGGTCACCAAAGGGTGGCATATCTAGAGTGCCATAAACCAAAGCCGCACCGGTAATCACTACCACTAGCAATGGCAGTATGGATTTATGGGTATGGGTTTTTTCTTTCCGGCCAGTTAGTGCCAAGGTGCCAAGCATCAGCACCGTGGAAATACCGGCTCCAACCGAGGCTTCCGTAAAGGCCACATCAACAGCATCAAGATTGACAAAAATCAGGGCTGACAAAAAGCTATAGATACCAAATAGCATCACTACGGCAAAGAGGTCTTTAATAACGATAACCCCTATCGTGGTTATCCCTAGCATACTAAAAAGCACTAGGCCGATAAGCTCTGGCATTAGTCGTTTTCCTTTTTAGTCGTTGCTGGTTTCGTTGAGGCTTGGGTATCCGCTAGGGCCAGCAAGCCACCATGACGCGCCGATTTGGCCAAGGCATGGGATGCTGTGGGGCTAGTGAGTAGTAGAAATACCAAGATAAGCAGTAACTTCGCTGCTACCAGATCAAACTCGGTACGCAGAATTAAGCCCAAAATAATTAATATCGCAGCAAGGGTATCCGTCACACTGGCGGCGTGGACGCGGGTAAAGAAGTCAGGAAACTTAAATAAGCCAATAGCTCCTGTCAGGCTAAAAAAGATACCTAGTATTAAGCACAGTGTACTGATGGTTTCTAATATCACGTCCCTTACTCCTTGATCTGCTCGTTGTCGTCTAGAGCGGTATATTCAAAGAAACGCAGTACGGCAATCATGCCAATAAAATTAATCAGAGCGTAAACAATGGCAATNTCNAGAAAATCAGGGCGCTCACCCAAAAAACCTAACACGGCAATCAAGAGGGCGGTTTTAGTACCAAACATATTTATGCCCAAAATNCGGTCATAAACCGTTTGTGCACGTAGAGCCCTTGCTAAAGCTAATGCCATTACGGAAAGAATGGCCAAACTGGTGGCGGCTAAAACTAACATTAGCTTTTCTCCCCAGTAACGGCTGACGCTTTAGTTGCCATTTCACCCTCTTTTAAGGACACCAAAGATTCTTCTTGTAANGCATGCACAGTGACATGCTGATCATCAATATCAATACTCAGAGTGCCTGGTGTCAAGGTAATGGAGTTGGCATAGAGTACATGGGTATCTTTTGGCGTATCGGCAATAGGTANTTTGGCGATAGTNGGTGATAACTTACTGGCTTTGCCCCACACTAATTTAGTNACNGCAAAACTAGATACAATAATTTCGCCAGTGAGCCAAGCAANGTAACGAAAAAAAGACCAACTAAAAGCTAGTTTCTGGGGTTGGCCATCTAGATGATCCATACGGCGTAATAAATACACGACTAGCACCACAGACAGGANCCCAAAGGCCAGTAGCAGAGGCTTNAAATAGCCAGACAAGAGTAGCCAGAAGGCAGCAAGTGCTANGCCCCAACNTANTATATAACCGACTGTTTTTCTNTCCATGCTTGGCATTTAAAAATAACTCAAGTGGCTAAATTTTTTGGCGATTGATCGTCAAAAAGTCAATTTGTTGTTAATCCATCAGCGAGTGGCCGTTTAGCCTAATCGGTTTTGCGTCTTTTTTAAACCTTTTTTAGCCAATATNACNGTAAATTTATGTCAGTCTTAGGCGAGCAACCAAAATNGGACAAAGNGACTTANGCTATTTGTCATANCTGTCAGTATAGGCCATTTTTGTATGCCTGTTATTGATGCTTAATATTCTCAAGATGAATTGCCCCAAAATAAGCCGTATCAACTTCAGATAAGACCCCTAAAATAGTGACTTTGCGCCTATTTTCTTATGGCTCGCGTATTGTTCACAGGCGTAAAATTCGTTAAAATAAGGCCTTTCAAATCGACCCCATATTTGCCCCTATTGTTAACCAAAAAATGCCTTCTCTAGGCATGGTTAGGTGCCACTTTGGGTGTCAATATTGATCATTAGGGCAAGGGCGCCCAAACGATCATGATGTAAAACCATTTCCGAATTTATTATGAACCCAGCATCAAATATTTATTTGCGTGTTAAGTCCATGTTTTTAGCTATTTTTGTGGTGGCTATTAGCATTAACTTATTTAACACCATTATCCCTATTCAGTTACAAAGCCAATCCTACACGTCTGATCAAATTGGTCTGGCGATGAGTTTATATGCCCTCGGTTCCATCTGTGCTGGGCTATTTGGCAGCTTCTTAGTCAGGAAAGTAGGGCATATCCGATCTTTCTCAGCCATGGCGGCTACTCTGTGTATCGTTGCTGTAAGCCATAGNTATATTACNGATATATATGCCACGGGCTTACTGCGTTTAGTGGCGGGCTTTTGCTTAACCTCTAATTTTATAACCATCGAAAGTTGGTTAAATACCATCTCCAATAAATCTAATCGTGGGCAAGTATTTGGTGTCTACCAGATATTTATTGCCATTGGTTTTGGTTGCGGGCCCTTNTTACTNGCCCTNTCCGCCCCCGAGGACCCAAGACTATTTGGCTTGGTGGCTGTATTCTTGAGTCTGGCACTGATCTTTATGAGCATAACCAGCTTACCGACCCCAGCAATACCCAAAAAAAGCCGGCCACTAAGTCTACGATTAATATGGCGCTATTCACCTTCGGCTACCTTTGGTTGTATATGTGCAGGCTTAATTGCTGGTGCTAGTAATACTTTTATCTCTATTTATGCTNTAGATCGNGGATTTGAGGGCATCTTACTTTCATTAGTACTGGGTTCATTTATGCTGGGTGGGTTACTTACCCAATACCCCGTGGGTTTTCTGGCTGATCGCTTCGATAAGCGCCTAGTAGCGGCTGGANTAATGATNCTTGGCATGGTGACCAACTTTATTATTGTCTTGGAAAGCTATCTGCCTATTCCAAGCAGCGTCATCGTAATTGTGTTTTTGCTNTCTGGTGGTTCAGGCATTGCTCTATTCCCCCTAGCAGTCAACCAAATGTTTGACCATATCAATGAACGCCAAGCCATGTCTGCTACTTCTACTATGCAGATCCTGCTGGGTGTGGGCGCCATTATAGGCCCAATTGTCGCTGGTTTTCTGATGAGTCAGCTGGGCGTTATTTGGCTATATTGGTACCTGATAATTGTACACTCACTACTGATTGTCTTTTTAGTTGTACGTAAGCTATTTGTGCGGACCGAGCGCCTTGAGCCAGCAGCCAATTACCAAGTCACCATGCAATCCACTGCTGTATCCTCGCAAATGGATTCCGTGGATGCCAAATAAGATGATTGATCTCAAGTACTCGAACTAAGGGCATGAACGCTAAAAAAAGCAAAATACTCAAAACACTTAAAGTTGACTAAGGTTTAAAGATACAAGAAATAGTTTAGATTATCTTTGTAGGCCGCTGTTTGGGCTTGATAATAAGATGATCTTATAAGAGACTATTCGCTTTTTTTATCAATACCCACTATAGGAATGAAAATGAAAATTGAAACCCAAGCGATACACGCTGGATTCGAAGATGACCCAACCACCCGAGCAGTTGCTGTCCCCCTTTACCAGACAACGTCATATAGCTTTCGTGATACCCAACATGGCGCGGATCTATTTAACCTAACCGAAGCGGGTAATATCTATACCAGAATTATGAACCCTACCTGTGATGTGCTTGAGCAGCGTATTGCAGCAATGGAAGGTGGTGCTGCGGCATTATGTGTTGCTTCTGGCATGGCAGCAATTACCGCATCTATGCAAACCCTATGTGCCGCTGGTGACAACTTTGTTAGTGTTAGTCAACTATACGGTGGTACTTATAATCTATTTGCCCATACCTTCCCGCAACAAGGTATTGAAGTACGTATGGCCTCTGGCGATGATATCCCCGCCCTAGAAGCACTAATAGATGACAATACCAAAGCCATTTTCTGCGAATCCATTGGTAACCCAGCTGGCAATATAATTGACTTGGCTGCCGTATCCGAAATGGCTCATAAATACCAAATTCCTGTGGTAGTAGATAATACTGTTGCTACGCCATATTTGTGCCGCCCATTTGAACATGGCGCTGATATTGTGGTTCACTCACTAACCAAATATATTGGCGGCCACGGCACTACTGTTGGCGGTATTATTGTTGATTCGGGTAAGTTCCCATTTAAAGACAACCCACGCTTCCCACAATTTAATAGCCCCGATCCTTCCTATCATGGTGTGGTCTATGCCGAAGCCTTGGAAGCGCCCTTTATTGGTCGTGCTCGGGTTGTACCATTGCGTAATATGGGTGCGGCACTATCGCCATTTAATGCCTTTATGATTTTACAAGGCTTAGAGACATTGCCTCTGCGTATGGATCGCCATGTTGAAAATGCTTTAACTGTCGCCAAGCATCTAAACGACAACCCACAAGTATCATGGGTAAACTATGCTGGCCTAGAAACGGACAAGTATTACGACCTAGCCCAACGTATGACCCAAGGTAAGCCTTCCTCTATTATCAGCTTTGGTATTAAAGGTGGCGAAGAAGCCGGTGCTAAATTTATTGATGCCCTGCAAATGATTAAGCGATTGGTTAATATTGGTGATGCCAAATCCCTAGCCTGTCACCCAGCCAGCACCACTCATCGCCAGCTAAATGAAGACGAACTAAAAACAGCCGGTGTAAGTGCTGATCTAGTGCGCATTTCCGTTGGCATAGAGAACGTGGCTGATATTATTGCAGATATCGATCAGGCATTAGCTGCTTTGTAAGAATTAGCTAGTATTGTGTTATAAAAAGCGGCCTTAGGGCCGCTTTTTTTGTTTTAAATTTAGATTAAGTAATTAATCTTGTTGCATAAACCAAAAAGCGTCTAGCCAAAAGCTAGGCTGTCCCCAGAGACTTATAGCCCACCAAAAAACAGGCGTAAAAGGTAGATACTCACAATACCCACCAACATAGTAATAGGCAAACTATTGGTCACAACTGCCACCCCTAGAGCAATTGCAGCGGCAAGCCATTCCAACCACCCACCGGAGGCAACAGATACCGTAACCAAGGCTATTAGTAGGCTACCAGGTAAGGCTTGTAAAGCTCTTACCCAAGGGCCTGTTTGCGCAATACGACGCCCCAACACAATACCGCTCAAACGAATAGTAAAGGTCAACAGTGCCAAACCTATAATAATTAACCAGCTATCCTGCATGTTTTTGCACTCCAGCTGTAGCGGCCCCACCAATGCCACCTATGATCAAAGCCCATGAAGCATCCACTTGCAATACTCCAAGACAGACAACGACAAGGCCAAAGGACACTAACCATGGCGCTATGTCAGTCTTACCTCGCCATAGAGAACGGCTCATAGCAATAAAAGCAGCCACAAAGGCAAAATCCATTCCTATGGAACGAGGTTCTGGAAACGAGCTAGCAAAAAACACCCCGGCCACTGTGGCAACAACCCATGCAACGAGTATTAAAACGCCCGCTCCTACAAGATACCAATAACCTACATTCTCGCCCTTAGCACGTCGTGACAACATTAGGGCCCAATTTTCGTCAGCAGTCAGGTGAGCCCCTAAAGCCACCTGCCAAAAGGGTCGATCTTTAAATACATCGCGGATAGAAGCAGTAATCAACAGCAAGCGCAAGTTGAGGGCTATACCTGCTAGAATGGCAAGCAAGGCGCCACCTCCTGCCATCAAACGCTCTACGGCCACGATCTGTGACGAGCCAGCAAACACAATGCTGCCCATCACCCCTACTTGTAGGGCATCCATATTAGCTTGACTAGCCAATAGACCAAAAGCCAGGCCATAAATAGCGGCACCAAAAGCCAGAGGCAAAATTTCTAGGGCACCACGCTTAAATTCATGCACTGCAGAATTTGATTCAGACATAAATGCAGACATTCCCAAGTAATATAAAACGATGGTCATCAATAATTACGACATCATACGCGTGGACGCAATAATTCGGTATCCCTATTAACAAGCATATAGTCAACGCCATAAACGACATGGGCCACAGTTTTCGCTTTGGTGGTAGAAAAGAGATAGTTTTGCAACTAGGCTTGGTTTATATATACGTGCAATATCTGGTCGATAACCATAGGAATATTAATTGCCTTGCTGTCAGTGTCTAGTAGAGGTTTGATTTGTACCAGAGTGCATTGAGTTAACGATCTAGTGGCATAAGTTGTGGCAAAAATAGGCATTATTTTATGCCACAAAAAACCCAGCGTTCGAAGTATCTGAATTAGCTGGGTTTTTTATCGCTGTATGGTGGAGATGGGGGGAGTCGAACCCCCGTCCGTCAGTCCTCTGCCATTGGCTCTACATGTTTAGCTCTTTCTATTAATTTAACCCGCAGCGACCCGAAAGTCAGGGTGCCTAGGGCGATCTCGATTAAGTTTTAATGCTTTACCCCCGAGAGAGGGTGCCACACGATCCTGTTCTGCGTGCCACTTTGCAACCATTTACAGGCATCTGGTGCTCAGTGTAAGCGGGATTTAGGCCGCTAGTGCGTAGTTTTCGTCGTTTGCGACTATATATTGCAAGGTTTTATTTACGAGATACCAAGCGCTCTCGACATGCACCGCAGGGTTTGTAACCGGCGTCGAATCCAGTCATCCCCAAAGTGGGGCTAGTATAGCAGTATTTATTTGCCCAAGGCAGGGGTGGGGGGTGTCAGGGGGGGATAAAAAAGCAGTTTTTTACTAGCGACTAGTCAGCTATCTGGCTTTCATCAAGATACGATGTTTTTGCTTATCCCAATCCCGTTGTTTTTCTGTGGCGCGTTTATCATGGAGCTGTTTGCCTTTTACCAAAGCAATTTCGCATTTAACATGGGGGCCTTTCCAATATAGGGCTAGGGCCACAATGGTATGGCCTTTTTGGGTGCTGGCAGCAAACAGTTTGGCGATCTCTTTTTTATGTAGTAACAGTTTCCGTGGGCGCATAGGTTCGCATACGACATGGGTACTAGCCGTAAGCAGTGGCGAGATGTGAGCGCCTACTAACTGTGCTTCACCATTGCGAATTAACACATAGGAATCCGTTAGGTTGGCGCGCCCCGCACGTAAACTTTTTACCTCCCAGCCGGTTAGCTGCACACCCGCTTCAAAGCGTTGCTCAATATGATATTCAAATTTCGCACGCTTATTTAAGGCGATGGTGTTGCCAGAAGGTTTTTTGGATGTGGATTTTTTTGCCATGGCGCGCATTGTACAGCATAGGCTGAAATTCGGTAGGGGTTTTTACTCAAAAAGCTTGGCTATTTTCGCTGTTTATCCTGCCTCTGGCTGGCTTGTAGAGCTGGAAACGCTTAGAATATGGCGTTTTTATAATCCTTGGTCTTGGGGCTGTTTGTGCCGGTCATTAATCGTTCTGCGCTTGTGATGTATTCTGCTCAACAGATGTATGATTTGGTTAACGATGTGCAAGCCTATCCGCAGTTTTTGGATGGTTGTGTGGGCGTTGATCTGCTTGAGCAAAGTGACACGCATATGCTGGCCCGTTTGCATTTGCGTAAGGCTGGGCTGAGTTATCAGTTTGTGACCCGTAACCAATTACAGGCACCAGACGCAATTGCACTTGAGTTGGAGCAGGGCCCTTTCGAGCATTTGCATGGTAAGTGGCATTTTACTGCTTTACGAGAAGATGCCTGTAAGGTTGAAATGCAACTTGATTTTGCTATTTCAGGTTTAGCGGGCAAGGCCTTGGGTGGGTTATTTAGTCAAGTCGCTGGCAATATGGTGGATGCCTTTTGCCAGCGTGCGGAACAGGTTTATGAGTGAGCAAAAAATGATTGCCATAGAAGTGGCCTATGCTTTACCGGATGAGCAGGTAATTTTGACTGTTGAAGTGGCTGAGGGCACCAGTGTTTTTGATGCCGCTAAGCAATCGGGTATTGAGCAACGTTTTGCTGGCTTGTCAGTAGATGATACCCCTATGGGTATCTTTGGTAAGGCCGTGCGTAAACCGAAAGAAGAAAAGATCAAAGCCGGGCAGCGTATTGAAATCTACCGCCCCCTGATTATTGATCCCAAAGAAGCTCGCGCTAATCGCGCTGCGAAAGCCGCAGCAGCGAAAAAGAGTAAATAGTTTAGCGTTACTATTAGCGCTTTAGCGCTGAATCTCACTAACGCGATCGTTGACAAAGATTATCCGCAGTTTTTGCTCTTGCGAACCGCCTTCACCCAGTTGTAGCTGATAAACATAGTCCCAGTGATTATCGTTAAAGGTGTCGACAATTAGCGGTGTGCCCATAACATATTGCACCTGACTGCGGGTCATACCCGGGCGCAGTAACTCCACCATATCATCAGTAATGATATTACCCTGTTGGATATCCATCTTATGGACGCCAGGGAATTCCATATCGGCGAGGCCAGAACAGCCGCTTAAAAGGACACATAAGAGTGTTGCAGTTAATGTGTGTTTTATTAACACTTGACGTCTTCCTAATATCGTTGTGTTTGGGCTTAATGGCGAAATTCGCGCTATTACCCACTGCTTCGTGCAAGGAATCATACCTGATTCCCTGACTAGGCTAAAGAGCAATTTGCTTGCTGTTATGGGACTCTTATTTTGGGCAAAGGTTCCCAATCGTAGTAATGGAAACCCAGATACGCGATCTAGTTTAATGCACCGCACTTGTGCCCAGCATTTCCTTGGCATGGGCCAGGGTTTGCTCGGTTAAGGTAACACCACCCAGCATACGGGCAATTTCCTGCACTCGCTGCTTATCGTCTAAAGGCACGACTTGCGTATGAGTGGTTTGGTTTTGGTTATGCTTGCTTACTTGCAGATGATGTTGGGCTTGGCTGGCCACTTGTGGCAGGTGGGTAATACATAGCAGTTGGCAATGCTGGCCAAGTTGCGCCAATAGGCGGCCAACAATTTCAGCCGTGGCGCCACCAATACCCACATCAACTTCGTCAAAGATCAAGCTCGGGGTGATACTAGTGCTAGCAATAACAACTTGAATGGCCAAACTAATACGGGATAGTTCACCACCCGAGGCGATCTTGGCTAGGGGTTTGGCGGGTTGTCCGGGGTTGGTTTGGATAAGCATTTCTACTTCATCTAGGCCATTAGCGAAAAGCTCGGCTTGTGGCTTTAGTTTTATGGCA
Source organism: Oceanospirillaceae bacterium (assembly GCA_002686055.1). Taxonomy (GTDB): domain Bacteria; phylum Pseudomonadota; class Gammaproteobacteria; order Pseudomonadales; family Balneatricaceae; genus Njordibacter. The sequence goes on from NYZU01000019.1 coordinate 10,946, forward strand.
AATTCAAGTTGGCAATGGGGCATGCCTAATTGCACCAGTTGCTCTGCCACGGCTGCTTGTAATTGTTTAGCCGTTTGCTGGCGCGCCTTGGTTAACTGTTTGGCTGCTTCAATGTATTCCTCTGCCAGTTGGTCTTGTTGCGCGCTAATAGCCTGAAGATCAGCTTCTTGGTTCTGGTTTAATGATAGTTGTGCCTGCAAGGCTTCTGTATGAGCAATTAACTGCTCAGGATGTACTTTGTGTTTGCGCGCAATGCTATAAATTTCATCTAGGCGAGTTTCAATAAAACGCAGACGGTTGGGGTCTTGATCAAAACCATTTAGAAAGCTTTGTAGTTCATACTGGCTTTCTTCTACTTGGATAGCAGCACTGGCTAATAGCTCTACCGCAGTGGCTATTTGGGGGCTATAGCTTGCATATTCCTGCAGGCTTTGCTGCCAACGTTGCAGGTTGGCTTTGGGGTCGTTGCCCTCATCATTCTCTGGCATTACAGCGCCAATAGCTTGGAGCAGTTGATCGGCTTTGGTGAGCTGTTTATGTTCCTGTTCTAATTGTGCCAACTCGTCTTGCTCGAGGGCTAGATTTTCCAGCTCATCGACTTGATAGGCTAACAGTTGTTGTTCGGCTTCACTAAGAAGGTGTCCGCCCGTCATGGCTTTGGCTTGGCTGTCTAATTCCCGCCATTGTTGGCTAATGGTTTTGACGCTTGCTAACGGCTCTGGGTAATCACCATAGGCATCTAATAGTTTTAGGTGGCTATCCCGGGCTAGCAAATGCTGGTGTTCATGTTGCCCATGAATATTAATCAGTTGTTGGCCAAGTAACTTTAGTACGGAGATATTTACTGGGCGGCCATTAACATAACCTCGTGAGCGGCCATCCTGATTAACGATGCGGCGTAAAATACAGGTATCCGGATCTTCTTCACTAGATAAATGTTTGCTGGCTAAATAATCTTTTACTTTGGGTAATTGGTGCAGATCAAATACGGCATGTATATCAGCTTTATCGGCACCATGACGCACACAGCCAGATTCGGCACGATCGCCTAATGTTAGCCCCAAGGCATCCAATAGGATAGATTTACCTGCACCTGTTTCGCCACTAATGGCCGTCATATTGTTGTTAAAATCTAGGTGCAGAAAGTCGACCAAAGCAAAGTGCTGCACGATTAATTGTTGAAGCATCGCAGGGTCCTCATAGGCGTTAATTTAATCAAATATACTGGAAGTATATACAGTAGTGTATAGATGTCCAGTATATTTGTTTTCAAGTCCCCAAAATATGGCTAAAAAATGCTTGAATCATGGTTTGTTGTCCCCATATAAACTGGCATTCGAGTCTCTTACTTTAGTGAGGCTTTGATTTGATTAAATTAGGCATTCATGAATGGAGTATCCATGAGTAAAAAAGATAATCCAGCAGCAGAACAAGAGCAGGTTGTTGAGCAGGAAACTGTTGAACCAACTGCCGAAGAATCTGCGCCAGAGGTTACGGTAGAATCTTTGCAGCTTGAATTACAAGCTGCTTTGGAACAAGTTGAAAACCAAAAAGAAGATGTTATTCGGGCTCAAGCTGAAGTCCAAAATATCCGCCGCCGCGCTGAGCTTGATGTTTCCAAGGCCCATAAGTTTGGCCAGGAAAAACTAATCACTGAACTATTGGGTTTGGTTGATAACCTAGAGCGCGCCATTACCGCCAGTAAAGCTGAAAATGCTACTCTCGAGAACCTACTTGAAGGCGTTGAGATGAGCCAAACCATGTTGTTGGATGGCTTGAAAAAATTCAATGTCGAGCAAGTAGACCCCCATGGCGAGCCCTTTAATCCGGAACTACACGAAGCCATGACGGCGGTGCCTAATCCAGATATGGAACCCAATACCGTGATGGATGTGTTCCAAAAAGGCTACACCTTAAATGGACGTTTGATCCGTCCTGCCATGGTGGTTGTCAGTAAATAGCCTACTGAACTGAATAATTGTAAGTGCCGGTAATAAAAACCTAAAAAAAATGTGGTTTTTGGGTTGAAAAACAGCCTTATGGCCTTACAAACGAAAGCAAGCAAGCAGTGCAACGCACAAGTCGTCAAGATACGGCTTACACCTCTAGCACCGTTTGAACTGAATTAATTTAGCTGCCCGTAGGGACGGGTCAAGGAATTTTGGAGTTAAAGATGGGAAAGATCATCGGGATTGACTTAGGCACTACCAACTCATGTGTGTCTGTATTGGATGGCGACACGCCAAAAGTAATTGAAAACGCTGAAGGTGATCGCACTACTCCTTCCATTATCGCTTTTGCTGAAGATGGTGAAACCTTAGTTGGTCAACCTGCTAAGCGTCAGGCTGTTACCAATCCAACGAATACCTTATTTGCCATCAAGCGTTTGATCGGCCGTAAGTTTAAGGACGATGTGGTACAAAAAGATATCACTATGGTGCCTTATAAAATCGAAGCCGCCGACAATGGTGATGCTTGGGTACAAGTCAATGGTGAAAGCAAAGCGCCACCTCAGATTTCTGCTGAAATTCTGAAGAAAATGAAGAAAACAGCTGAAGACTTCTTAGGTGAAGGCGTTAACGAAGCTGTTATCACTGTACCTGCTTATTTTAACGACTCGCAACGTCAAGCTACTAAAGATGCGGGCAAGATTGCTGGTCTGGATGTAAAGCGTATTATCAACGAGCCTACAGCTGCGGCTTTGGCTTATGGTATGGACAAAAATCGTGGGGATTCCACTATTGCTGTATATGACTTAGGTGGTGGTACTTTCGATATTTCCATTATCGAAATTGCTGATGTAGATGGCGAGCACCAATTTGAAGTACTGGCTACCAACGGTGATACCTTCCTAGGTGGTGAAGATTTTGACTTACGTTTGATTGAATTCTTGGCTGATGAGTTTAAGAAGGATTCAGGTATTGATCTGCACAATGACCCACTGGCTCTGCAACGTCTAAAAGAAGCGGCAGAAAAGGCCAAAGTAGAATTGTCTAGTGCCAGCCAGACTGATGTTAACTTGCCTTATATTACCGCTGACGCCACAGGTCCTAAGCACCTTAACGTCAAGGTAACCCGTGCCAAGTTAGAATCTTTAGTAGAAGACCTAGTGTCTTCTACCCTAAAACCATGTGCTCAAGCCCTAAGAGATGCGGATCTTGAAGCGTCTGAAATTGACGAAATCATCCTTGTCGGTGGTCAAAGTCGTATGCCTTTAGTACAGAGCGAAGTTAGCCAGTTCTTTGGTAAAGAGCCGCGTAAGGATGTTAACCCAGACGAAGCAGTAGCTATGGGTGCGGCTATTCAGGGCGCGGTACTAGCCGGTGACGTGACTGACGTATTGTTGTTGGATGTAACACCTCTAACCTTAGGTATTGAAACCATGGGTGGGGTGATGACTGCCTTGATTGAGAAAAACACCACGATTCCTACTAAGAAGTCGCAGGTGTTTTCTACCGCTGATGATAACCAAGCGGCTGTGACCATCCACGTTTGTCAGGGTGAGCGTAAGCAAGCAACGCAGAACAAGTCCTTGGGTCGTTTTGATTTAAGCGATATCCCACCTGCGCCACGTGGTATTCCACAAATTGAAGTCAGCTTCGATATTGACGCTAACGGTATCTTAAATGTATCTGCTAAAGATAAAGGTACAGGTAAAGAACAGTCTATCGTTATTAAGGCCTCTTCCGGCTTAAGCGAGGATGAAATCGAAAAGATGGTACAAGATGCGGAAGCCAATGCGGCTGAAGACCAGAAGTTTGAAGAGTTGGTGGCCGCGCGCAATACCGGTGACGGTATGGTGCACTCAGTGAAGAAAATGCTAGAAGAAGCGGGTGATAAAGTTTCTGAGGAAGAAAAAACAGCCGTTGAAGCAGCGATCACTGAGTTGGAAGAAGCCCTGAAATCCGATGACAAAGATGACATCGAAGCTAAAACCAAAGCCTTAACGGAAGCTTCTCAAGCTATTGCTGAAAAGATGTATGCTGAGCAAGCGGCACAGGGTGAGCCAGGTGAAGCTCAGGCTGAAGCTGATGATGCTG
>NYZU01000020.1 GCA_002686055.1 Oceanospirillaceae bacterium
TAACCAGTAAACCGAGCATGCCGCCCGAGATGTATATACCATTGCTATTGATGGTGATTGGTTGTTATTGTTTTTGTGCCTGGCTAATTATTCAGCGTACCCGCAATGAAATTCTTGACCAGGAAAGACAATCCTCCTGGGTGGCACGATATCTGGAGGATTAAGCATGTATTTTACGTCCTTTGAACAGTTTATAAATATGGATGGCCATGGTTTTTATGTATGGCTTAGTTATGCTTGTTTTGCTCTTTTGGTGGTAACCAATATATGGGTTGCTCAGCGCCGCCAACGACGTTTACGCAAACAGATCAAATCGCGATTAGGTCGCTCGGCAAAGGTTTAGTATGGCTATGCATCCTAAGCGTAAGAAAAAATTAATTTTAGTTCTGCTGATGCTAACTGGCGTGGGTTTAATCGTTGGTTTGGTACTCTATGCCTTGTCCCAGAATATCAATTTGTTTTTCCCGCCTTCTGATATTGCTCAGGGTAAAGCTCCCTATGAAAAGCGTATACGTGCTGGTGGCATGGTGCGGGAAGGCAGTGTTGTGCGCTCTCCAGATAGTTTGTTAGTTACCTTTGTGCTGACTGATTATGCCCATGACGTCACTGTGTCTTATGAAGGCATACTGCCAGATTTATTTCGCGAGGGGCAAGGTATTGTGGCGCAGGGTAAGTTACAGCCCAATGGTGTTTTTGTAGCCGATGAAGTGTTAGCGAAACATGACGAGAACTATATGCCACCTGAAGTGAATGAGGCCATTAATCAAGCGAATGAGATGGGTGAAAAAGCCGGAGCCGTGTACAAATGATTCCTGAAATTGGCCATATGGCCCTAATTTTGGCTTTATGTTTGGGTGTTGCCTTGGGTGTACTACCGTTACTAGGTACTTACACAGGCCATGCCCGTTTAATTATGTCTGCACGACCCTTGGCCATTGGCCAAGGCTTGTTTTTAACCTTGTCGTTTATATGTTTGACTCTAGCCTTTATAAATGACGACTTTACGGTGCAATATGTGGCGGCTAACTCTAATTCAGCTTTACCTGTGCAATACAAAATATCAGCGGTATGGGGTAGTCACGAAGGTTCATTACTCTTGTGGGTGCTGATGCTGGGTTGGTGGACCATGGCCGTAAGCCTGTTTGCTAAATCCATACCACCTGCCATGTTGGCGCGGGTGTTATCGGTAATGGGGCTAATTGCTATTGGCTTTATGCTATTTACCCTGATCACTTCTAATCCATTTTGGCGTTATTTACCGGAAGGGCCACTCCAAGGTGCTGATCTCAATCCATTGTTACAAGATTTTGGTTTAATAGTGCACCCACCCACCTTGTATATGGGCTATGTTGGTTTTTCCGTGGCCTTTGCATTTGCCATAGCGGCGCTATTAGACGGTAAGGTGGATGCGGCATGGTTGCGTTGGTCTCGCCCTTGGACCATTGTTGCCTGGGGCTTCCTTACCTTGGGTATCGTATTGGGCAGTTGGTGGGCCTATTATGAATTAGGTTGGGGCGGCTGGTGGTTCTGGGATCCAGTAGAGAATGCTTCCTTTATGCCTTGGTTAATAGGCACAGCCCTGATGCACTCTTTGGCTGTTTCCGAGAAGCGTGGGCTATTTAAGAATTGGACGATTCTGTTGGCTATTTTGGCCTTTAGTTTAAGTTTGCTAGGTACTTTTTTGGTACGTTCAGGTATTTTGACCTCAGTGCATGCTTTTGCAGCTGATCCAGAACGGGGCTTTTTTGTGTTAATTCTATTAGCCCTAACTGTCGGTGGTTCTCTGGGGCTCTATGCATTGCGGGCAAGTAGTGTGGCCAGTCGCGTTGGTTTTGTCTTTTGGTCGCGGGAAAATTTTCTGTTAATCAATAATATTCTCTTGGTTATCTCTACCCTTGTGGTTCTATTAGGCACCTTATACCCATTATTATTGGATGCCTTTGGTGGTGGTAAGGTCTCCATAGGCCCGCCATACTACAACAAAGTTTTTGTGCCACTAATGATCTTGCTGATGATCTCTATGGGCTTTGGCTTACTAACCAAATGGAAGAGCATTCAGGTCAGTGAATTGTTACAGTTACTGCGCTCTCCAGTGTTGATTGCAGTTGCTGCAGGTCTGGTATTTCCTTTTGTTTACGGCAGCCAATTTAATTGGGCTACGGCTTTAGCAGTGGCACTATTAGTATGGTTGATTGCTGCTAGCTATCGTGATTTAAGTCGCCGTGTCAGGCATAAAGGCTGGTTGCGGGGTCTGCGTCAGCTTAATCCCGGTTATTATGGCATGTTGTTAGCCCATATTGGCGTTGGTGTGACGGCTGTGGGCATTGCTGTGGTCAGTACTCATGAAGCTAATTATGATATTCGCATGGCGCCTGGTGATAACCTGCAAGTAGAGCAATATGAGTTTATTTTCAATGGTACGCAAGATATTGTGGGTCCTAACTACACCTCTGTGCAAGGTATTGTGAAAGTCAACCAAGAGGGCGAATTCTATACCTACTTATACCCTGAAAAGCGTACTTATATAGCTCGCCAACAGGTGATGACTGAAGCTGCCATAGACGCAGCCTTAAGTCGGGATATCTATGTCGCCATGGGTGAGCCCTTAGCTGACGATGCTTGGGCTATGCGTATTCACTTTAAACCTATGGTACGTTGGATCTGGTTAGGAGGCATTTTAATGTCTCTGGGCGCTGTGCTGGCAGTATGGGATAAACGTTACCGTCGGCGACGTGCACAGTAGAGGGGGTTTATTATGAGTGAACAAAAAAACCGTTGGTTACGGGTATTATTGCTGTTACCCATGTTGATGGCCTTTGGTTTAGGCGTATTTTTATATGCAGGACTTGGTAAAGATCCAACTAAACTTGAATCAAGTCTAGTGGGCCAAAAACTCACCGACTTTACCGGCGAAAGTCTAGCTGACCCCACCCGTATCCTTGGCCGTAACGATATACTAGGTACCCCAAGCCTGATTAATGTATGGGCCACATGGTGCCCAACTTGCAAGGCTGAACATGCTTTTTTAAATGCTCTGGTGGCGCAAGAGGGTGTACGTATTATTGGCGTTAATTATCATGATCAACGTGAGCCTGCCAAACAGTGGTTGGCTGAATTGGGTGACCCTTATGAGTTTTCAATTTATGACCCTCAAGGGCGATTAGGTATTGAGCTAGGCGTAGTGGGTGCACCTGAAACTTATCTTGTGGATGCTAATGGCTTAATTATTGATAAACTCACAGGGGAATTAAATGAACGCACTTGGGCAGATATGAAGCCACAATATGAGNCCCTAATGGCGCAGCAGGCACAATAGGTTGATGTTTATGTCGAGAATATTAGCCCCACTGTTATTTTGCTTTTTTTATAGTTTTTCTACACCTGTAGTGGCGGCAATTGAAACCTATCAATTTGCCTCACCTGAATTAGCTGAAAGATTTACTGATTTAACTCTAGAGCTACGTTGTCCAAAGTGCCAAAACCAAAATCTGGCTGACTCTGATTCGATTATTGCCAAGGATTTACGTCGACAAGTTAAAATTATGGTCGATGATGGCCAAAGCGATGAGCAAATACGTGCTTTTATGGTGCAGCGATATGGTGACTTTATATTATATGACCCACCATTTAAGACCCAAACGTTAGTGTTATGGTTAGCGCCCTTGGTACTTTTAGTTATGGGTGCATTAGTGGTGGTGTTTATGCGGCGTGGCAAAGGCGCTGCTGCAGCCACCTTAGATGAGCAAGAAAGAGCTGAGTTAGACAGCCTATTAAAGCAACAGCAGGATCAAAATAAATGAGCGATTATTGGTGGGTGGCTAGCATTTTGATGACCTTAGCTAGTTTGTTTGTGCTGTGGCCATTACTGCGCCCGGCACCCACTGATTGGCAAAAGTCTGATCCTAATCGTGCTGATAATATTCATTTATTTGAACAACAAAAGCAGGATATGCAAGCTGATTTGGCTGCTGGAAATCTTAGCGAAACTGAGTATGCTGAGCGCCAAGCGGAATTAGAGCGAGGGCTGCTAGAGGACTTAAAAAACCAACAAGCTGGCCCCAAGATTAAAAATCGTGGAGCATATTTGTTGCTGTTGACAGCCTTGTTAACACCACTTTCTGGTTGGTTTTTGTATACCGAGTGGGGTGCTGGCAACGGTATGCAACAGCGACAGAATATGCTGGCTACCCGGGCCATTATGCAAAGCTCTGAAAGTATGGAGCAACTGTTAGTTGAGTTGCAGGCCAATCTGCAAGAACATCCAAATAATCCAGAAGGTTGGTTTATTCTGGCTAATTATTTATTACAAAACCAACTCCTAGAGGAAAGTTTACAAGCCTTTCAATTAGCTAAACAGTATGCCGTCGAGGGCTCACCAGAGCGTGCCTCTATTTTAGGTAATTATGCTCAGGCTCTGTTTGTGATTGATGGTGCCTTTAGTGAGCGCGTTAGTCTGGCAATTAACGAGGCTATCAATGCCAATCCAAATGATGTGTCGGCCCTAAGTTTATTGGGTATCCAAGCCTATGAAGCGGAGAACTTTAGCGATGCTATCCGTTTCTGGGAGCAGGCGTTAGCAGCATCAAGCAGCGGTGAGGGAGCAGAATCTTTAGCCACAGGTATTCGTAATGCTCGCCAGCAACTTGCCCAGCAACAGTCGGGTATGGAGGTAGGGCCAGTTATTGAGCTGACCGTGCGCCTAGCTAACGGCTTACAAGTACCGACTAATCCAGAGGCTGTGCTATTTGTTTATGCCCGTCCAGTTGGGCAAGCAATGCCTTTACTAGCCACGCGACTTGACCCATCAACCTTGCCTTTACGCTTACAATTGAACAATACTATGGCCTTGTTACCAGATACTAACTTGGCAGACTATACGGAGTTAGAAGTTGTCGCACATATTGCGAAAGCAGGCACACCACCGCAAATAAATGGTGATTTAGTGGGTCAGGTAAACTCTGTTTCTGTTGCTGCGCAAGAAGTGGTAGACTTGGTAATTAATCGTATAGTCTCTGGCCAATAGTTTGCCCCAGCCTGTTTCGGGCTGCTGTATTTGAGTAACCCAAAACCGTGCGTCTTAAAAGTATAAAATTAGCTGGCTTTAAATCTTTTGTTGATCCCACTACGGTCAATTTGCCGGGTAATCTATGCGCTGTCGTTGGCCCCAACGGTTGTGGTAAGTCGAATATTATTGATGCTGTGCGCTGGGTAATGGGTGAAAGCTCCGCCAAAAACCTGCGTGGTGAAAATGCCACTGATGTTATCTTTAATGGTTCTACCTCAAGGCAGCCTGTAGGCCAAGCCAGTATTGAACTCATCTTTGACAACCATGATCGTACCTTAGCCGGTGAATATGCTAGTTACAACGAAGTATCTATAAAGCGTAAAGTTACCCGTGAAGGGCAGTCTGCCTATTTCCTTAATAATCAAAAGTGTCGCCGTCGTGATGTTACGGATCTATTTTTAGGCACCGGCTTAGGGCCTCGTAGTTACTCTATTATTGAGCAGGGCATGATCTCCCGGTTAATCGAATCACGGCCTGAAGAATTACGTGTCTATATTGAAGAGGCAGCGGGTATTTCCCGTTATAAAGAGCGCCGTCGTGAAACCTCTAATCGTATTCAGCGTACACGGGAGAATTTGGAGCGGCTGGAAGATCTTCGCGACGAGTTAGGTCGGCAACTAGAAACCTTAAAGCGTCAGGCCGCTGCCGCTGAGCAATATACCCAATTTAAACAAGAAGAACGTACCCACAAATCGCAATTGGCCGCGGTGCAGTGGCGCAATCTCCGCACCAAGCTTATGGATCAGCGCATTGGTATGGGGCGTATTCAGGATGAAATGAATCTCCTACGCAGTGAACAAAACACCCGCGTTGCGCAACTTGATGTCAAAAAAGATGCGCTAGGAGTAGTGCAGGAAAGCTTTAATGAAAGCCAAGGCGAGTACTATCGTTTGGGCGCTGATATTGCCCGTCTAGAACAAACTTTGGAACATCAGCGGCAGCAGGAACAGCAATGGCAGTTGGACTATGCGGAAGCGCAACGGCAATTAGAGCGCATTACCCAAGTAATAAGCAATGACCGCCGAGAACTCACCCATCTGCAGCAGCAGGAAGACCAGTTAGCGCCAGATATTGAGCTAGCTCAGGAACAGTTACTGGAAGCTGAGCAAGTTTTGCAAGCTAGTGAAGAGGCACGGCAAGAATGGCAAGATAAGTGGGACTTACAGGCTGCCGAACAAAGTGAGCTGCAGCGTCAGTTAGATGTTACTAGTGCTAATTTACAAAACCATAGCCAACGTTTTGACCAGGTTTCCCAAGAACTACAAGTATTGCGCACTGAACGTGAAGAACTTGTCATTGAGGACGATGACAATGAGTTGGATCTGTTACAGGAAGAGTCGGCAGAAGCGCAACTTGAGAGCGAACAACAGCAACAACAACTTGCTTCCTTAGAACAGCAGCAACAAGATCTGCGCTCACAGGAGCAAGATACCCAAGCTGAGCTAGATAAAGTTAAAGAAGAACTAAGTCAGGTCAAAGGTCAGGTTGTTTCCTTACAAATGTTGCTAGATGAAGCTCAACAGCTAGCTACAGAGTGCCCATCAGATTGGCTGCAGGATGATCACCCAACCTTGTTACAAAGTATGCAAGTAGAAACAGGTTGGGAAGCCGCCGTTGAACAAGTATTAGGTGATTGGCTGCAAGCCCCTTTTGTGCAACAAGGTTTGCAGCACAAAGAAAAAGTCCTATCAGATAGCCCAGGCTTAGCTTTATTGTATGCTAACCAGCAATCTGAAGCGCTGCCTGGCAGTTTGCTAGAAAAAGTACAAACTCAAGATGCTTTAGCTGGGCTCTTAGGGCAAGTGGTCGTCGCTGAGTCAGTTGGCCAAGCGGAGAAAATATTAGCCGACTTGCCTGCCTATGCAAGTGTCATACTGGCTAATGGGTTATGGTTTGGTCATGGTTGGATACGCACTGGTAAGTTAGCCAATGCCGATGCTGGTGCCAGTATTTTGCAGCGCCAACAACAGTTGACTGCACAACAGCAAAATCAACAAGTTTTGAATCAGCAACAAGCAGACTTAACTACACGTTTACATGACCAGCGTGAAGCTATCTCTGCTATTCAGGAACAATTACAACAGCAGCGCCAAACAGTGCAGCAAGCGCAGCAAGTTGCACAACAAGCGCAGCAACGGCTCGCCTTGTTAGAACAGCAACAGGGCCAACAGCAGCAGCAATTTGCCCGTGTTCAACAGCGCCTTGATGAACAAAAACAAGCCCATCAAGAACTGGCCGCAATGATTGAGCAAATGGCTGAAGATCAAACATCTTTAGAACAACAGTTGGTGGTTAGCCAAGGGCAGCAGCCTGACTTACAACAGCAGAAAGATCAGATTCATAGCCAATTACAACAGCATCGTCAGCAGCATAGTCAAATTCAGCAACAGGTTATTCAGTTACAAACACGGGTTTCCAGTGTTAGTGCCCAAAAACAAAGTCTCAGTCGTTCCATTGAGCGTTTAGAGGAACAAAATCTTGAATGGCAGCAACGCCAAGAAGATATAATTGAGCGTGGTCAGGAACAAGGTCAAGATCCGGCTCCTGAATTACAACATCAGTTGCAACAGTTAGTCGAAGCGCAGATGGCTGCCGAAGTCACCATGAATGACAAACGTCAGGATATGACTGACCTAGAAACCGTAATTCGGGAAATTGAACAGCAGCAACTACGCCAAGAGCAAGAAATCAGCCAGCGTCAGCAACTATTACAGGACCAACGCTTGGTTGAGCGAGAGATTCAAGTTACGGCAGACAATATTAAGCAGCAGATGGCCGAGCAAAATATTTTGGTCGACAAGCTGGCTGAGCTGTTACCGGAAGAAGCCGAGGAGGGCAACCTAAGTCGTTTGCTGGAGCAGGTGCAAAATCGTATTAAACGTTTAGGTGCGATTAACTTGATGGCCATTGATGAATATCAAGAACAGCAAGAACGCAAGGTGTTCTTGGATCAGCAACATGAAGAACTGACCACGGCACTGGATAGTCTGGAAGAGGCAATTCGGAAAATTGACCGTGAAACACGCAGCCGCTTTAAAGAAACCTTTGATACGGTTAATGCTAGCTTACAAGAGTTGTTCCCCAAAGTATTTGGCGGTGGTAGGGCCTCCCTAGAATTAACCGATGATGACCTATTATCAACGGGTGTGACCATTATGGCGCAACCCCCTGGCAAGCGTAACAGCAGTATTCACTTGCTATCGGGTGGCGAAAAAGCCTTAACGGCCATTGCCCTAGTATTTTCCATTTTCCAACTTAACCCGTCACCTTTCTGTATGCTTGATGAGGTTGATGCACCCCTTGATGATGCTAACGTTGAACGTTATAGCCGTTTGGTGAAAGAAATGTCTGACAAGGTGCAGTTTATTTATATATCCCACAATAAGATTGCCATGGAAATGGCCCATCAACTACTGGGCGTAACCATGCAAGAATCAGGTGTGTCTAGGCTGGTTACTGTGGATGTTGACGAAGCCGTCAATATGACCCAAGATCTGGTTTAATATTCTTCAGTCAGTTTACTTTTATCACTTTCTTTATTGTCGTTGAGTGTATTAGCTATCCATAATACGCTAGCAAATTGTAAAGTCATGCAAACCCATTTTCCGTTTCCCCTTTTTTTAAATTACCAAAATTCAAAAAATATAGTCATGCTTAATTTTTATTTATGCAATATAAATAACCGATTAGCTTGATTAAGGGATTAAGTCTTCAGTCTAATAAATTGACCTTAGGTGATTTCCTAAGCACTGCAATATGTGCAAAATTTAACACTAATAAAAATATGAAAAAGGGGTTTCGTTATTTACTAATTATGGGTATAGTGTGGCTGTCGACAGTTATTCTATAGCTTTAGTAGGCTTGCTTGGTTTATAGATGTAGACTAAAAAATAATAGATGCATGTGGTTAGCCTATGACATTAACGCACTGGTTTCTTGTATTTGGTGGACTCTCCATCATTGCTATCGCCATAGACGGCATTCGCCGCATGATTTCCCGACCCTCACCACTTTCTATTAAACTCGACGAAACACTCCAAAATTTACCCGTTGATGACTATCGCTCAGAACTGCCAAATGGTGGTGCACGCCTAGTCACCAATGATGATTCGCCTGAAACGCAATCTCAGGCTGAGTTAACCTCTACAGATAAAGTATCTGTTGATCTCCAGCAATCTGATAACGATAAGCCTGTAGAGTTACCAATCACTGCCTCTGTGGAAGCTTCAGAAACGCCTGAGACTGCAGAGCTATCTGACGCCGAAGAAGTCTATCAATATGTGCAAGATGATCTTGATGCTGTCGATGACTTGCTAGATGAAGAGTTGCTAGAGGAAGAGGCGTTTGCCGATGATGAAATTCTGGCAGCTGAAGCGTGCATTGATGAAGAAGAATTAATTAATGCAGAAATTAATGCAGAAGATATAGCTGAATTAAAAGCACCTGAAGAATTGGTTGAGTTAGAGGATACTGCACTAGCACTTGATGAAGAGTCTGAAGTTAGTTCTCAACTTATGGATGAAGTTCAGGATGAAATTGAAAGTCCCTTTGCAAGCCAAATAGAAGCTGAAGAACCTTTGGCAGAAATGGATATTGGTGAAGAGCCTGTAGGGGAGGATAGTGAATCGGAATTTGATTTGGCCG
>NYZU01000021.1 GCA_002686055.1 Oceanospirillaceae bacterium
GGCATCATTGATTAAATTCCAAAAATTTTGCTCTGGATTACCAAAGTCTCTGGGGATATACATATGATTATAAACAGAGAAACCTGTAGCACCCCAGCGCACTGTGGCATCAAAATAAGGCGACTTGCGTATCTGCGTGCCAAAACCAAACTCGTTAGATATTGTCATGTATTTATTCCTCATATACTTAGGGGTAAATAGTCCAATTAAACCTTTGCCAACACGGGTCAGTAAGACCTTAAACAGAGGTGCAAGATATACCATTCATTATAGTAGGGCGTATTCTAGGGGCGACATAATATGCTTTTTTTGCGCGCAAATTGGCCTAAAAAAAGACCATAATTCAACTAAAAAAAATTTATATTAACCTGGCTAATGCAGTCTTATAGCAGATTGATTATACTGACCTACACCATTCTAAAACTGCGTTAGCATGAATATTCTGCTTTTTCGTGATCAAGAAATCGATGCTGATCAATTAGTTAGCATCAATGATCCCCGTCGCCAAAACCATTTACATAAGGTGCTTAAGGTACAAGTGGGCGACCAATTGCGGGTGGGACAAATAAATGGGCCAGTTGGNATTGGTGAGGTTATCCAACATGACCAAAAGTCTACTCTTGTGCGCATTATACTGTCACAAACTGGCCCTAAAGCTCTGCCCTTATCCATACTCTTGGCCATTCCTAGACCCAAAATGCTACGGCGCATTTTGCAAACTTGTGCCACCTTAGGGGTGGCAGAAATTAAATTAATTAATAGCGCTAAAGTAGAAAAAAGTTTTTGGCAGACCCCGGTTTTACAGGACCATGAAGTGTATGAGCAATTTTTATTAGGTATGGAACAAGGCGGCATCACCCATATGCCCAAATTAACCCAAGCCAAGCTATTTAAGCCCTTTGTCGAAGATCAACTCGAAGCATGGGCAGCCAATACCCAAAAACTTGTCGCCCACCCTCGAGATGCACAACCATGTCCACCAAGCAGTCTTACTCCCACCACTCTGGCCATTGGCCCAGAAGGCGGCTTTACTGACTATGAAGTTGCCAAATTGCATGCCCAGGGGTTTACCAGCATCAGCTTGGGGTCTAGAATTCTTCGGGTCGAAACAGCCATTCCTGTGGCTATAACTAAATTAATGCAGCTCTAGTTATGAAACCTCGCTATGGTGGCCGTTATCGCCCCCCTGCCCCCAAACGTTCAAACCTGATTACCGCAGCAGGTGCTAAACAGTTACGCCAAGAGTTGGATTATCTGTGGCGTAAGAAGCGCCCCCAAGTCACCCAAGCTGTTAAAGAAGCAGCAGCCTTAGGTGATCGTAGTGAAAATGCCGAATATATTTATGGCAAAAAACAACTACGCGAAATCGATAGCCGGGTACGTTTTTTACAGAAGCGTTTGGAATTAGTACAGGTTGTTGATAGCTTGCCCACAGAGCAAGACAAAATCTTTTTTGGCGCTTGGGTTAAACTCATAGATGAACTAGATCAGGAGCGAAGCTTGCGTATTGTAGGGCCCGATGAAATTGATCCCAGTTTAGGCTATATCAGTATTGATTCGCCTCTAGCCAAAGCCTTAATAGGCAAGCAGGTAGATGATCAAGTCGTTTTACAAGATTTACACAAGACCTACGACATACTGGTCATTTGGTATCAGGAAGAAACCTATAACACTTAAATATTTAGTGGGTTAAACCGCGCCGATAAGAGAAGATACCCGCAATAGTCACATAACCTGCCGCCAGCCACATAGCAACTTTAATTACCAATATTAGATTTGGATATTGGTCAGGTGTAATGGCAACATCCCCCAAAACCACAGTAAATAACACCATAACAATTGCCGAACTTACCATATTGCCCATAGTACGGGCTAAATTAATCAAGGCCGAGACAATACTTAAGCGATCAGGAGCCACTGAGCCCATAGCGGCATTATTATTCGGTGCAGAAAAGAGACCAAAACCCACGCCCACGATAGCCACTATAGCAACGATATAAGGCATTGAAGTCTCACCATCCACCTGACTCATCATCACATAACCAATAGCAAACAAAGCACAACCTAGGGTGGATAAATGCCGTGGCTCATATTTGTCTGACAGTCTGCCTGCAATAGGTGATAAAAACATCATTACCAAGGCTTGGATCATTACAATCTGGCCAGCCTCCACTGGTGTCAGCCCATGCACATATTGCAAATAAATACTGAGTAAAAAAACCAAGGAAAAGCTGGAACCATAGACAAAAAACGCGGCCAGTAAGGAACGGTTTAGCAAGCGGTTAGCCCGCATAGCATGAATACGCAGTAAAGGGTTTTCACGCTTGGTCTGGTGTTTTATAAACACCCCGAATAAGAGCACTCCCAAACCAGCTAACAGAATATAAATTGGCTGGCTAATATTACCCATGGCAAACAGAAAGACACTAACAGCGGCAGCCAACAATAAAAATCCTTGCCAATCCAAAGCCGGTGCATTTTCTATACGCCACTCGCCTTTGACAAAGCGATACAATAAAACCAATGCCAATATTGTCAACAAAGCCGGTGCCCAAATAATACTGCGCCAGCCCCATTGCATAATGAGCCAACCACCCACCAAAGGCCCCATAGTTAGGCCAAAATAAACTGCTGAGGTGGCGATACCAAGAGCTTGACCGCGTCTACTACTAGCATAGATGGCGCCAACTAAAGCTAAGCCAGTGCCATATACCATAGCGCCAGCGATACCCTGCAACACGCGCACCAGCAATAACATAGCAATATTATGCGTAAAAAAGATTAAGGCTGAGCTAAAGATAAATAGTAAGGCGCCTAGACAAAATATCCGTTTACGCCCATAGCGCTCGGCCATACGCCCAACGGGCAATAGAAACACCACATTGCCCCACAGCATGGCGGTAGGAATCCAACTTAGGGCTTCGGCATCAATATTTAAATCAGCACCAATAGCGGGTATAGCAATATTAATTGCCGACATGCTCATGGCGAGGATGATAAGAATAAAACCAACCCCAACCAAAGCCATACTTCTAACTTTGGATGAGGTTGCGTAGTAGTTTTGTATTGCCTCTGGGTTCATCATCCCTTATCTAACCCAGGCTGGAAACTAGGGCTTGGGGCGCCAGACCTGAGTCCGACCAATAAGTGAGATGCCGATATAACCACGCAGATTCAAGGTACCATCGGCATTGAGTTTGATTGTACACTTATAATCCTTGCCATTACCTGGGTCATAGATCTTGCCCTTATGCCATTCATGTATGCCTTTAGATTCACCTTTATAGGAAAAACCACGTAGCAAGTTTAGACCAATAACGGGTCTGTCACGCAGGGATTTATCAGGGTTATTTCGGTCAACTTTAGGTTGTCCAGCTTGGCCACCCTCATCATCGGCTGGATATAAAGGCTCTTTAAGCGCCACTATACGGCCAAAATACTTACCATCTTGCTGATAGATTTCAATAGTAGCCTTATCTTCAGGTGATAACCATACACCTAAAAGTTGATCACCATTAGCCCAAGCAGACGTACTTAAAACAAGCCAGACAAACCCAGCTATCAATAATTGATAACCGCGAGTCAGAAAATGTGTCTTATTATTTTTTTGCATAATTTTCACCCTATTAAGCCAATATTAATAGGGTGGCTAACCCGTGTTAGCACATTTGTGCCATCGAGATAGCCACCCCTAATTGAGCTGGTTAGCTTAACTTAGCTTAGAATTTGTAAGCTAACTTAACTGCCGTTACCATACCTGTATTATCTTCCATGGTAGCAAAGGTCGTTCCAGAAGATACTACTGTTGTATCACCAAAGCTTACAGAACGAGCACCTGCTGTAATACTTAACTGATCAGCGTTATAGGTAACACCTAGACCATAATTAGAGTTACCATCTGTAGGGCCAAAGGGACCGCTATCTTCACCAGTAGCTGATTCCCAACCATAGGTCACTGCTACAGACCACTGGTCATTAAGCTTTCGACCTAAACCAATACTATATGCTGTAGTATTTTCATCGTAATCAAGAAGGTTTGCACCACCTGTTGCTAATGCGTAATCAGTTGGTTTAACAGCAAGCTGGGTCCAATTAGCGCGTCGAATACTACCAAATAAAAGCGTATTGGCCGCAATACCTGTTTGGAAGTCGAGATTAAACGCTTCAGGTGAGTCAAAGGTCATGGTAGATGCACGATTAGCACCTAACGCATCTGTTGACTCAGTAATCGCCATATCGTGGGTAATTTTCGTGTGATAAGTTAAAGCTACCCGCAACGCAATTTCGGGGTTTTCAATTGCCGCACCAACGACATAACCGCTACCAGAAGACTGGCTGCCTGTTAGGGAATAGTTAGATACTAATGGTACTGAAGCTGTAACACTAATAGATTGATTCTTAATACCACCATATACGGTGACAGCATCACTGACGTTATAACCCAGTAGAGCTGTAGTGGCGTCAGATCTAACCCGACCTTTTGTACCTGTTAAACCACCATTGGTCCAGCTAACATCGGCACCATAAGGATTATCCTGAACAAGGCCAATAGCCATTTTATCATTTATGTCTGAACGCATAGCAAAAGTAGTCATACTATAATCAGGAGCCACATCAATAGTATCACTAGTGCCAGCACCTAAATTTGCGTTAGTACCTGTTAGAGTAGGCGCTACACTAACTGAAGTAAGTTCGAAGAGACCGCCTTCTTTAAGAATAATGGAAGTGTCCTGACCAGAACGGTCCAGACCACCCGCTTGAATAGCCCCAGAAGCCAATATAGAGGCCAGTGCTGAGATTAATATTGGTGTGCGCATATTGCTACCTCGTTTATTTTAATTATCAGTAAACATTTTTTTAACCAATTGGTTTTAAAGCATTATCCAAAATGCTGTCAATTTAAGCTTGTTATCAGACTTAATAGTCACATCTAACATAGCATATTCTGCATGTGGACGAAATCCATATCTATGGCTTTAAGCAAGCCCATTCTGATGGTCTTTTATCTATAAATGACGATCAATTTGTTGTTCTAACCAACCCCATAAGGCGCCTAATTGTTCCCCCACAATAATGCCATCGCGACGCATAGCAAAAAAGCTTTCCGGGGTTTCACAATTAGGCCAATCGCACATTTGCAAGTTAGAAGTAATCCATGGATGTTTAGCAAAACTTGAACGCACCAATACCAAACCCAAACCTTGTGCCGCCATTTGGTAGGCAATTACCGAATTATCGACACTGCGTTGTGCACGGCTTAATATCCCTTCCCGATTCAGCTGCTCAGCATACCAATGCCAGCCATGCCGATAACCCAAAACATGGAGCAAAGGTAGTTTTGGTTGTTCTGCTTTGGGTAGGCTACGAGCCATCATGGGTATTAAGTGATCATTAGTTAGTCGCAGAATATGTTCATCAGTATCATTAAGTACCCCATAGCGAATATGGATATCACCCTTAATTGGCTCATTTTGGGTATCCCAAATACTATGATGAAGTTCTAATTCTAGTTTAGGCTGAGACCTGTAAAGATCTGATAATCGGGGTATTAGCCACCACTGAGAGAAAGCTAAATTACAATGCAATTGAATGGATTTATTATCACTTAAACCAAATAAATCTGAAGTCGTATTATCTAAACTCTGTAAAGTGGCTTCCACCTCAATCTGATAGCGGCTGCCAAGTTCTGTTAACTGCAAGCCATGGGCCTGACGCACAAATAAGGGTTGCCCAAGATGCAATTCCAGTGCCCGCATATGTTTACTTACAGCCGCTTGGGTAAGATGCAGTTCTTCTGCGGCACGGGTAAAATTACTATGCCGCGCAGCCGCCAGAAAAGTCCGCAACCAAATAAGAGGAGTTGATTGATTCGCCATAATGATATTCCTATTTATGGCAAAGATATAACAAAAACGACCCCTGAGACGCAAGCTTTTTCGTTTGCTCGTTATTTTAGGCAGATCCATAATGCGCTTCTTAATAATAAGAGAGGCTTGGTAATGAATCCACAACTATCCATTTCTCGTCGCACTCGATCCACCCCATTTACTAGCCGCGTCCAAGCAGCAGGGGTAAGTGCTTATACGATCTATAACCATATGTTATTGGCCACGATGTTTGAAAGCTATGAAGCTGACTACTGGCATCTATGTGAGCATGTACAAGTATGGGATGTAAGCTGTGAACGTCAGGTGGCTATTGAAGGGCCTGATGCCAATAAACTTGTACAATTAATGACACCCAGAGATTTAACTAAAGCCAAAATAGGCCGCTGTTTTTATTTACCCCTATGCGATGTTGATGGCAGTGTAATCAATGATCCAATTGCGATTATGGTCGCCTCTAATCAATGGTGGCTTTCCGTTGCCGATTCCGATGTGGTGCTGTGGGCTAAAGGCCTAGCTACTGGTATGGGACTAGATGTAAAAGTCTATGAGCCAGATATCTGGCCATTAGCTGTGCAAGGTCCCAAAGCTGAAGAACTAATGAGCCGAGTGTTTGGCAACCAAGTCAAAGATATTGGTTTCTTTCAAATCAAGCCTCTGGATTACCATGCCCATGCAGGCACTTTTAGTATGCAAGTTGCGCGTTCTGGCTGGAGTAAACAAGGTGGCTTTGAAATCTATGTGAATGATATACAAGCTGGCCAACAATTATGGGATGAATTGTTTAGCAAAGGCGCGGATCTGCAAGTACGTGCTGGCTGCCCTAATATCATAGAGCGTCTGGAAAGTAGTTTATTGTCTCTGGGTAATGATATGGGCTATGACACAACACCTATAGAGGCAGGATTAGATCAATTTGTTGATTTAGATGCCAATATTGAAAGTCTCAGCTTGCCTGCATTACGCAGCCATATTCCTAGTAAGCGCCTAATGGGTTTAATCATAGACAGCCACGCCAACATTAGCGACAATAGTTTAACTATTGAGGGTAACACTGTGGGTGAAATCCGTAGTCATGGCTATTCACCACGCTATGGTGTGCATTTGGCCTTTGTCTTATGCCATTTAGAACCCTTAGGGGATAAACAAGAGGTCGATGTTGCAACCAATGATGGCATGCGCCAAGGTCGGCTATGTAATTTACCGTTTGACTTTAACGCTCTCGGTCTTAAGGCAATTAAACAAAGAGGATAATCATGAGCCGCTCTTCTTATTTAGGTGATGACACTATTGCTCTGCACTCAGGCTATCAGCCCGAATCAGACCATGGCTCGCGAGCCGTGCCGGTATACCAGACTACCTCTTATGTATTTGATAGTGTTGATGATGCCTCAGCACTGTTTAATGTTGAGCGTGGTGGCCATATTTACAGTCGCATCACTAACCCTACAGTTGCAGTATTAGAGCAGCGTCTGGCCGCCTTGGAAGGTGGTAGTGGCGCTATTTGTACGGCATCGGGAATGAGTGCTTTATTTGTTACCTTGTTTAGTTTGTGTAGTGCTGGCGATCATATTGTCAGTGCTGCGCAAATATATGGCTCTACCGTTACACTGCTTAAACATACCCTAAAGCGTTTTGGTATCGACTGTACTTTTGTCATCATTAACGATCCCATTGCTTTAGAGAATGCTATACAAGACAACACCAAACTTGTGTTTTGCGAATCTATTGGTAACCCGGGTCTTGAAGTATCCAATTTACCTGAGATAGCTGATATTGCGCATCAACATGGTGTGCCTGTAGTTGTCGATGCCACTTTTGCCACACCCTATTTATGTAAACCCATTCAACATGGTGCCGATGTAGTGGTGCATTCCGTGACTAAGTGGATTGGTGGCCATGGTGTGGCTGTTGGTGGTGTGGTTATCGATGGGGGTCAATTCGACTGGCAAGCCAGTGGCCGCTTCCCTACCTTGACTGAGCCTTATGCACCCTTCCATGGCATGAATTTCTGGGAGGAATTTGGCCCCTCAGCTCTAGCCATGCGTATTCGCTGTGAATCCATGCGCGATATTGGTGCCGCCATGAGTCCGCACAATGCGTTCTTATTACTGCAGGGTTTAGAAACCCTTAATTTACGTATGCAGCAACATGTTCAGAATGCCAAGGATTTATTGGAGTGGTTACAAGCACAGGATGCCGTGGCTTGGGTTAATCATCCAGATCTACCTCACAACCCGACTGTTGAGACCGCCAGTAAATTATTTCCCAAAGGTGCTGGTTCCATGTTGAGCTTTGGGGTTAAGGGCGGCCGAGAAGCCGGTGCAGCCTTTATTAATGCCTTACAATTATCCTCTAACCTAGCCAATGTGGGTGATTCGAGAACCCTGGTTCTGCATCCAGGTAGCACTACTCACTCGCGACTCACAGAAGAAGAATTGATTGCCGCAGGTATCAGTGGCGATATGATTCGCGTCTCGGTTGGTATTGAAAGCTTTGCTGATATTAAGGCTGACTTTGCCAGCGGCCTGCGCGCGGCAGCAAAGCGCGCTGAACAATTAGCACAACAGGCTTAAGGAGATAACCATGTATATTGATGTAAATGGTGAATCGACCTTTATTGCTACGGGTGGTAAACCTTTTGATAGCGACTTACCAACTGTGGTTATGCTCCATGGCTCAAGCCTAGATCACCGATGCTGGGCGTTACAGTCACGATGGTTTGCCTTTCATGGTTATAGTGTCTTTGCTCCAGACTTGCCCGGCCATAGTTTATCTCAAGGTGAAGCATTAACCAGTATTGAAGCTATGGGGGCATGGTTGGTGGACGCCCTTGATGCAGCAGGCGTTGAAAAAGTCCATTTAATGGGTCACTCACAAGGCTTTTTGGTGGCTTTGGAAGCCGCTAGTATTTTAGGCCAGCGTGCACAATCTATTTTGGCCTTAGCCACAGCGGCGGCCATTCCAGTCAACCCTGCCCTCGTTGAAACTGCTCATACTGATGCTAGTAAAGCAGCGGATATGATGTTGCAGTGGGGCTTTGGTAATGGTCATCAATATGGACTTAGCAGTGTGCCTGGTATGCAACCAATCGGTATTGGTCAGCGCATTATGGCTGGTAACCCCCTCGCTACTGATCTGGAGGCATGTAATAACTACCATAATGGCAATGAACGTGCAGCCAGTTTAACCTGCCCTAGGCATGTTGTATTAGCCGAACAAGATCGCATGACACCCCTTAAACAGGGTCTTAAACTCGCGCAAACTATGGGTGTCGAAGCACAAATTATCAATGGCACTGGGCATATGTTACCTATGGAATCACCCCGTCATAGCTTGCAAGCCATGCGAGCGTTTATCCAGTCACTGTAATTAGGAAGTTTTATGTCACAGACAATTAACAAGGTTGCCGTTATTGGTGCTGGCACCATGGGCGCAGGCATTGCTGGTCAAGTAGCTAATGCAGGGGTTGAAGTCTGGTTATTAGATTTGGCCAGTGAGGACGAAAATGTTAATGCAGTGGCTGAACGTGGTTTAGAGCGTTTACATAATCCTGATTCACCCGGCTTGATGAGTAAAGAAGCAGAAAGCCGTATCCATATAGGTAATATTCGCGATGACTTTGACCAACTAGCCGATTGTGACTGGATTGCTGAGGCGGTTGTAGAGCGTCTGGATATTAAACAAGACCTATATCGCCGGATTGAAGCTATTACCAATGACCAAACCATTGTTACCTCCAATACCTCAACCATTCCAATAAGTTTACTTACCGAAGGTATGTCAGCAGCTTTCTGTGAACGCTTTGCTATAACCCACTTTTTTAACCCAGTGCGCTTTATGCGCCTACTGGAACTAGTGCGGGGTGAGCAGACACGTCAGGAGGTGATGGATACCCTCGATGCTTTCTGTGAACAACGGCTAGGTAAAGGTGTAGTGGTCTGTGCTGATACTCCCGGCTTTTTGGGCAATCGGGTGGGTGTATTTGCTATTCAATGCGCTCTGCATGAAGCAGTAAAACTAGGCCTCTCTCCAGCTGAAGCCGATGCCATATTTGGTCGCCCTATGGGTATTCCTAAAACCGGTGTATTCGGCCTTTATGATCTTATTGGTATCGACCTGATGGCTGATGTTGCGAAGAGTTTAGAAACCATCTTACCCGCTTCCGATGCCTTCCATCAGTATGCCCAACCCCTAGATCTTATGACTACCATGATTGCCAATGGCCAAACGGGTAATAAAGGTGGCAAGGGTTTCTATCGTGACACCGATAATGGCCGTGAAGTATTAGCTTTAGCAACCAATGAGTATCAATCTCTGCAGCGCTTACAACTGCCTTTGGCTCTGCAAGCTGAAGCTGAGGGTGTGGGAGTATTACTGCAGGATCAGGGTAAATATGGTCAATTTGCTTGGCGTGTGCTATCAAGCACTCTCAACTACGCTGCCCATTTATTACCAGAAGTTGGCCATAATATAGTCCCTATCGATGATGCCATGAAACTTGGCTATAACTGGATTTATGGGCCCTTTGAACTACTAGACCAAATTGGCGTTGACTATTTTATCTCCCGCATGCAGAGCGAAGGTCGCACCCCAGCACCCTTCCTGCTACAGGCCCAAGGACAAAGTTTTTACAGCACCACCACTGGCCAATTGGCGAGTTTAGAGTACCAAAGTGGTTATACTAAAATTGAGCGCACTGAAGGTGTACTGCGCTTTTCCGAGCTAAGGCAGACCCTAACGCCCATCAATAGTAATGCTAAAGCAAGCTGGTGGGTATTTAATAATGCGGCCATCGTCGAGTTTCATAGCAAAGCCAATGCCTTAGATGACCTCTCTATGACCATATTAATGGATGCCTTACAGCAAGCCAAAGTGATGGGGCTGGATGGGGTAGTTGTGCATAACGATGCTCAGCATTTTTCGTGTGGGGTAAACCTAGTTGCTTTTCGGGAGCTATTTGAAGCATCCGATTGGGCTGGTATGGACAAGTTCCTCCATGACTTCCAACAAACAGTACTAGCTATGCGCCAATCGGACCTTCCTGTAGTAGCTGCTTGTGCAGGTATGTCTATCGGTGGCGGTTTTGAAGTGGTATTGCATGCTGATAAAGTGATTTGCCACGGTAATTCCGTGATGGGGTTGGTAGAATCAGGGGTTGGTGTAGTACCTGGCGGTGGCGGTTGTAAAGAAACACTTTATCGTTGGTTTGAAAAAACCGGCGATATGGAAAAAGCCGCTTGGAAAGCTTTTATGAATTTGGGTTATGGGCGCACAGCCACCTCCCCCATAGAGGCTACTGATCAAGCCATGATCCGTGCCGATGATAGCTATCTTATGAACCGTGATCGGATTTTATCCAGTGCCCTAGGGCAGTTAAAAGATGTGGCCAAAACACCTGCCAGAGAGCCCTTAGCTATGGTTGGTCAGCCCGTTTTTGCAGCGATGCAAGAATGGCTTACCAATGCCCATAGCAAGGGTATTTTAACTCCTCATGAGTGCACAGTGGGAACGGAAATGGCGCGTATTGTAACCGGTGGTGATATAGCACCGGGGACGATCATGTCTGAGCAAGATTTATTTAATGCTGAGCGGGACTCCTTTCTACGTCTAGCCAAGACACCGGAAACCCAAGAACGTATTGTCACTATGCTAGATTTAGGGTCACCTCTTCGCAATTAATCTCACGTTACAAATAAGGTGAGAGCAAGTTTTATTAGGGTAATTTAACTCCAAAAGGGGGCAACAAAAGGGAAAGCTATAATATCATTCCGATATATTATTTATCTTTTTTATTCTTTTATGGAATAATAGGGGTATTAAGATATTTTGGAGTTTCCCATGGAATCACGCACTCGCAGCCTGCTTAAAGCCATCAGTTGGCGCATTACTGCCACCTTAACCACCATGATTATTGCTTATGTCATCACTGGACAAATTGATGCGGCTTTAGCTATCGGTAGTATTGAGTTCTTTTTGAAGTTTGTTATCTATTATGTACACGAAAGAGCTTGGCTGAAAATTAAAATTGGTCAGCCTGTAGGTCAAAGCCAAGCCAATACCTAAGCTTGATAAATCACATATAGATTTTTTCGTGGGAGCTGATAGTTTTGCTCCCACAATCCTATATTGCCATACCTCGTAGATGCCACTCATGGTTAGCAACGCTATTGTCGATGGCTGACTTTAATGATGCTTCTATACGCTGATCACTGGGATCATAGAGACCACATAATTTAAGTGCCTTGCGTATATCTACGGAACGGCCAAGATATTCATAGACTACCCGTGCTGCACAGGGCATACGTTCTATATTATCCGCAACGCCCATTTTTAAACCGCTAAGGCGAGTAATATGGCTTTTATAACAAGGAAATAGGATAGTTTGGGTTAGCTCGTTGCGGTTTACCGATTCATAGTCCACCATAAACAAGCGATCAGTTAGCATCACTAAACCATAATATTTATTATGTGACACTCTGTCGTCTGCATGTTCCTGTAGTCTTTCCACCCGCTGATAGAACACCTTCCCTTCTCTCAATTCTACCGTTATCAGAGTACGCATAATTTGGCCTGGACAGGCAAATGAATAATAATATTCAA
>NYZU01000022.1 GCA_002686055.1 Oceanospirillaceae bacterium
CTGTTGATGCAGAATTTGAAGAAGTAAAAGACGACGACAAGAAGTAAGCCCTCGCGCCACATCTTGATGTAGTTGGTAACGCGGGACTCTGGTTCCGCGTTCTTGCATTTACAGTTAGTGATTATAAACAGTGGATTAAACATGTCGAAACGTGATTATTATGAAGTGCTTGGGGTAGACAAGAACGCTTCTGACAAGGACATTAAAAAGGGCTTCCGGCGTATGGCCATGAAGTTCCATCCCGACCGCAACCCTGATGATAAGGTTGCGGAAGAAAGCTTTAAAGAAGTCAACGAAGCCTACGAAGTACTATCCGATGGGCAGAAGAAAGCGGCCTATGATCAATATGGTCATGCGGGAGTAGAAGCTGGTGCTGGCGGTGGTGGCTTTGGTGGCGGCGGCGCGGCCTTTAGCGATGTGTTTGGCGATATGTTTGGTGATATCTTTGGCGGTGGTGCCGGCGGTGGCCGTTCTGGCGTGCAAAGGGGCTCTGATTTACGTTACACCATGGAGCTTGATTTAGAAGAAGCTGTGCGTGGCGTGAGCAAAGAAATTCGTATCCCCACGCAGGTGGAGTGTGAAGTTTGTGATGGTACTGGCGCCAAGCCGGGTACCAAGCCAAAAACTTGTGGCACCTGTAATGGTGCTGGGCAAGTGCGTATGCAACAAGGCTTTTTCTCGGTGCAACAAACCTGCCCCCAATGTCATGGTAAAGGCACCATTATTGCTGACCCTTGTCGCAATTGTCATGGTGAGGGTCGAGTACAAGAATCGAAAACCTTATCCGTCAAAATCCCTGCTGGTGTAGATACGGGTGATCGCATTCGTTTAACCGGTGAAGGTGAAGCCGGCGTTAACGGTGGGCCCACAGGTGATCTGTATGTGCAGGTTTCTGTGCGCGAACACAGTATTTTCCAGCGCGATGGCAAGCATTTGTATTGTGAAGTGCCCATTGCCTTTACGGATGCGGCCTTAGGTGGTGAAATTGAAGTACCTACCTTAGATGGTCGAGTAAAGCTAAAAATTCCCGAAGGCGCTCAAAGTGGTAAGCTGTTCCGTTTGCGGGGTAAAGGCGTCACCCAAGTACGTGGGGGTGGCCAAGGTGACTTAATCTGCAAAATTGCCATTGAGACACCGGTGAATCTTAGTAAGCAGCAAAAAGAACTATTGCAAGAATTTCAAGCCACAATGGATGAAGGCAAGCATAAGCATTCGCCGAAAAAATCGTCCTGGTTTGAGGGTGTGAAAAACTTTTTTGAAGATATCTAGTTATAGATGGGGGTGGTTTAGAACAGACTGCCCCAAAGACTGCTTGATTGTGTTAATGTAGGTCGGGTTGTTAACTCGTCAAACAGAGATTGAATTATGACCAGAATTGCCGTTATTGGCGCCGCCGGACGCATGGGTAAAGTACTTGTGGAAGCGGCACATACTACCCCTGGCGTTACCCTAGGCGCAGCCATTGTTTCACCAAATAGTTCTTTACTAGGTGCGGATGCTGGGGAGTTGGCCGGTATTGGCAAGATTGGCGTCAGCTTAAAAGCGAGTTTGGCAGCGGCAGCTGATGATTTTGATGTACTGATTGATTTTACCAATCCCGAGTTAACCTTGGCTAATTTAGCTGAGTGTGAGCGTTTAAACAAACAGATAGTGATTGGCACTACAGGTTTAGACGATGCACAGAAGGCCCTGCTGCATGACTACGCTGCCAAAATCCCAGTTGTGTTTGCCCCTAATATGAGTGTCGGCGTGAATTTACTACTCGATATACTGCATCGTGCCGCTAGCGTTCTGCAAGAGGGTTACGATGTGGAGATTATTGAGACCCATCATCGACACAAGGTAGATGCGCCATCTGGGACTGCATTGCGCCTAGGTGAAGTGGTCGCTGATGCTATGGGTCGGGACCTAAAGCAATGTGCTGTATATGGTCGAGAGGGTATTACTGGCCCTCGAACTGCTGAAGAAATTGGTTTTGAAACGGTCCGAGCTGGTGATGTGGTTGGTGATCATACGGTGTTATTTGCTACGGAAGGTGAACGTATTGAGATTACCCATAAGGCGAGTAGCCGTATGACCTTTGCTAAAGGTGCGGTGCGTGCATGTGAATGGCTGGCTGATAAGCCCAGCGGTTTGTATGATATGCAAGATGTGCTGGAACTAAAAGATTAAAAATAATATAGCATTAGGGGATGCAAGCTGACCTCAGTTTTGATAGGGTAACAACCTGTAATGAATTTAATAACTGTTTTCGCGATGGTGATAACGATAACGGTCTTTTTTCTCACCAACAATATGAAGATTATATTATGAGTAAAGGTACTGTTAAGTGGTTTAACGCTGACAAAGGTTATGGTTTTGTAACTCCGGAAGACGGTGGCAAAGACCTATTCGTTCATCATTCTGAAATTCAAAATGGTGGCGGATTCCGTACTTTGGAAGACGGCCAAGCGGTTGAATTTGAAATTGGCGAAGGTCAAAAAGGCCCTTGTGCAACTAACGTTCGCGCTGTTTAAATAGCCACATAAGCAACCACTTATTAACAGAAGCTTGCCATACAATAGTATTGTGAAGTTAGACTAAGAGTATAGTATTACTATACTTGTTAGTTTGTGGTTAACTTATACAGCCATCGCATCATCGATGCAAAAGAGTCTGGGACCAGTCAAATGGCCCAGCTTTTTTTTGTCTAAAATCTGTCACATTAGAAATATAATTGTTGAAAAATCAGCTCCTAATCTTCATGGTTGCAAAATAAGACTAGATAATGGCGCATATATAACTACATTTGTCCAAACCAAAAAGAATATTCTTAGATAGGTAAATTCTTGTAAAAATTTGTCCATTGGGTCAACAAAGTGTTATGGTTTAAGATTCGCGAATGGCTATCATTTGTATTAAAAGGTTACAAGTCTTGCAACAAAGACTATCAGGGTGAGTTATACAATGTTTGCTGCAAAACAGAATCGATCAAGCACAAGGTTAGTATTTTCAGATTTTAATATACTGGGTAAATTCCCCAAGCTACTTGCACTGATAGTTGTTATTTTAAGTTGGTCATACGCAGGAGTGATTATGGCGGCGGAAGAACCTGAATATACCATTATTGAACAAGCCGATGAGTTTGAATTGCGTGCTTATGCTCCAAGAATTATTGCCCAAGCAACCGTTTCTGGTTCTATGGGTCAAGCCAGCAATAGGGGGTTTCAGGTTATAGCTGATTATATCTTTGGTAATAATAGTGTTAGCAATGGCGCTAGTGAGAAGATCAGCATGACCGTACCAGTCACTATGGAACCTCAGTCAGAAAAGATCAGTATGACAGTTCCAGTAAGCATGAAACAATCAAACGGCAAGTGGCGAGTAGATTTCTTTATGCCCAGTAAATACACCATGGAAAATTTGCCAAAACCAAATAATTCCGCGGTTGAGTTAATAGAAATACCGGCTACTAATTATGCTGCTATTCGCTTCTCTGGTCGGACAACTGAAGCCAAAACAGCCAAAAAAACCAAACAACTTCTAGCTTGGTTAAAAAGTAAAGGTTTAACCCCCGTTGGTGAGCCAGTGTTAGCTAGATACAATTCACCAGTGTCTTTGCCCTTTATGCGCCGTAATGAAGTGATTGTGCCTTACGAATAAGATTTGGGTAATTTATAGACTAACGGCAATAGCTTAATGTTAGTACGCCACCAGCCCAATCCTCAACGTCAATCCATATCTCTGCTTTAGCTGTCGCTAAGTTTTTATAGTCCAGAGGAGTAGAGCGCTGATGTGGGCTTAGCTCGATATAAAGGGGGGCTCTGGGTGCTTCTCCTTTATCCACAGTTAAGTTGAAATAGGCCATTTTGCCAACAAGATGGCCTGTTGATGTCAGTTTTAGGTTCACTTCGTTTTGAATATAGCTTCGGTCTTTTGACAGACCGCCCATGCGCCAGTCGCCCCTTTTAATTTGCACTTTGCTATTCTCAATCGTTATTGCACCACTGGCCATATCCCATTGCTCTATATCTCCTTGTACAGAGGACTCATAGACCACCCTGCGCAAATAAAATGAACAAGTTATGGACTTGGTATGTTTGGCCAGTTTATGACTGCTAAAATCATAATCAGTTTTACTTAGTGGAGTGGAAAGCAAACGTTTCTTATCAGCTGGCTTGAGTGCTACAGCATAAATCTGAATACCGGGTTCAGTGCTTATTGGTTTTGTTGGCACTACATTTTCGGTCTTGTTGCCATAGCCTGATGGGTTTGGTTTAAAGTTTGAACAATCAAGTTTCCTGCGCTTGGCTTCAGCTAGATAGATGCTGTTATCTTCTGCTGTGGCAATAACTCGACATACGGTCTTGTCACTCCAGTTGCCCATATCTTGCGCCAAAGCTTGGCAGGACATAAACACCATTGTGGAAGTCATCAGCCATATGCGAATCATATTATTATCCTTAAATGATGGGCAATGTTAGTGTTGGTTGAAGAACATGAATGGGCATTATGAGAAAACATAGTCATATAGCCGAGGTAATTGTGAGTCAAAAAATATCTCACTAGCGATCTTGTCATGATCTAAACCTAAAGAGCGTTCAATACAGGCCGCACAGATAGATCGATAGTCAATGGTTGCCATCAAGTCGCGTTCCTCATATTGATCCTGCTTTCTTAATCCAGGCCAGTCAGCAATCACTCGGCTAGAAGTGATACTACCTCCTGCCAATAGCCCAGCACTTCCATAGCCATGATCTGTGCCACGGGTGCCATTAGCGGCTACAGTACGGCCAAATTCGGTAAGGGTTAATATAATTGTATCCTGCCAGGCATCACCTAAACCTTCCCGGTATGCGGCAATCACATCATCGACAATGGCCAACTGTATAGCGTGGTTACCATGGGTATCTTTACCATCATCAGCGACTTGATTGGCATGGGTGTCAAATCGTTTAACCCTGATCACAGAGGCAACAGGTCCATCGGCACGGGACATTTCTTGACCTGCATATTTGGCTAAGCTAGTGGCATCTCTAGGTATATTGACCTTATTGGCACTCTTTTTTGCTACCTTGTGAAATAGGTTGCCAACATCACCCTGATGACTCATGGCAATCATATCGACCAAATTGGCATTGGGTCGTTTTGATTTACGGATGCTGGCAGGAAAGAAATTATCGTTATCATTATGGCCACGCAAAATCAGGGGCATATCAAGTGAAAGCGCACGTCCAGGCAGATTGGCTAGTTCAAGAGCCCTGCCAAGCCAGCCTGTTTTTTCGGCAAATGGGCTTAAGCCTCCACCCTCCATTAAGTTCTGTCCTTCAAAATGAGAACGTTTGGTATAAGGAAAAGACGTGGCATGGATAACAGTGGCCTCATTACGTGCCATAAGGGCAGCATAGTTGGCTAGAGAAGGGTGCAAACCAAAAAATGGGTTTAGGGTTAAATAATCAGTGGGTGTCATACTGGCACGCATACGCAATAAGTCTGGATCACCAATTGGCGGAACTGCAGTTAAGCCATCCATCCCTCCTTCCAGCAAAATAACCGCAATATTGCCAGGTGGACGATCTTTGGTATAGCCTGCGATAGGCACCCCTGCCAGAAACAAGGATGCTGCTGAGGCTTTAATAAAATCACGACGATCAAATTTTATTTTAGACATACGACAACCCCATTAGCTCTGGGCTACACATTAAAGCGATAAATTTGTGTCGCCTTGAGTCAGCACTAGCAACCAAGCGGCGGGTCGTCTCATTAGCACCCATACGATCCATTATTTTAGTTGTGGAATGCTTAACCCTGCCAATATTATAAATTGCATCGGCAAAACGAATACGGCGTTCTAGCATTTCTGCCGATAGCCATTCCTCTTTTTTGCTTGAGTAACCATCAGGTTGGCGTGAGCTCCAGAAAGACTGGCCCAGCTCGGCAAAAATTTTCTGGGTATTCATAATATCGTCATCATAGTTATAGATATCTTCCCAGCCTTTAAAAAAGGTGGCTTCACTCAGACGGATAACTTGAAATAGCCATGTCATAGGCCAAATAAACTTGGCTTCATCACTTGCAATAGCGCGTTCAATTACCGCCGTATGAATGACATCAAGCTGGCCATTACTTTGCCGCCAGGCCTCAGAAATATAGGCAATATCGGTTCGCTTGGGCTTATCACTGACAAAATGTTGGCATAATTTGGTGCTGATAAATCGAATGGTATATTCATTGCCAGCCAAATAGTCAGTTAATTGTTTTAAACCATTTTTTCCCGCATAAATGGTCTTGCCAAACACTTTTTTTAAGCCCGGCTCAGCATATCTTGGTTTAAAGGCTTGCCAATGGTTAGTGGTTTTTGCTCTTTCAAGCATGTCTTGCGTACTGGCTCCAAAATCCATCCCCCAGCCAGACAAAACCATGGCGGCATTACGAATATCTGCTTCGGTATAGCCAGCTGCAGGTGATAAAGTGTGTAATTCAAGCAGCTCACGGCCTAAGTTATCATTTAATCCGGCTTGGCAATCAGGCCTTTTACGACATCTTTTGGTATGGGGTGAGCGTTCACCTGCACTCCATACATTATCCAAATAAGTTAACATTCCTGGGTGGGTGGTCACTAGATATAGCATATTGGCAAAGTCGCCATTGAGATTGGCAATAATGGCTTCATCAATAGCATGACCGATCATTGAGCTGGTATCAAAAGTATTGCCAATTGTAAAATGGTTGGCCCAAAAAGCGGCAAAGCGTAATCTTAATTGGTCATCACCATACACATTGCGTTGGGCAAACTTTAACTCATCTTTATCGCGCATTAAATTATTGCGCCGATTAGCTTCTTTGGCGACTTGCGTATCTTGGCCATCCTTGCGTTCACGCTCTTTTTTCTTATTTTCCCGATATAAGCGCCACATATGAGCCCGTTTTTTTAGATTAGGTTGTAGATGATCTGGCCAAGGTGCAATAGTGGCAAATTTGTGGGGTTGACCGAGAGCAGGGGAAGGCGCATGCAGTTGGCTGATGGCCCATGCTTGCATATCCTTTGGCAAAGGGTCAGATGGCTTAAACATTAGTCCAAGCTTTTGTGCTATGCGAAAGGATTCATTCATAATGCGGCCCTTAAATTTACCTCAAGGCTACCATTAATGCTATTCAACTAGCAATTTTTATGATGAATGATAAGTGACGAAGTGTGTTTTAAGGGGTTATTTTTGTCTGATGTTATGCTTGATTAAGGTAGACAAATCATCCGTCTTTTTGTTATTATTTAAACCGTTTGCAGGCGTTGAAAAACAGCGCGCTAAAAAGATTCAACATAAAAGCGGGGTGTGTTTGTCACATCTCGCTTTTTTGCGAATATAGCCCGCCCTTTTTTGTTTCTAAACGCGATTATTTGTGTTGCATATCCTATTGCCCTTAAAGGAGGCCGCCATTGACCACACCCGCTATCCTGGCTCTTGAAGATGGAAGTATTTTTCACGGCATCGCTATTGGTGCGACTGGACAAAGCAGTGGTGAGGTGGTGTTTAACACCTCCATGACTGGCTATCAAGAAATTCTTACCGATCCATCCTATGCCCGCCAAATAGTTACCTTGACTTATCCTCATATCGGCAATACTGGCACTACTAGCGAAGATGAAGAATCGACACAAGTATGGGCTGCTGGGCTGGTAATTCGTGATCTACCTTTGTTAGCTAGTAACTGGCGGAATGAACAATCTCTAGAAGATTACTTAAAGGCTAATAACGTGGTGGCTATTGCCGATATTGATACCCGCCGGTTAACACGTATTTTGCGTGAAAAGGGCGCGCAAAATGGTTGTATCCTAGCGGGTGATAATTTAGATGAGGCTGCGGCACTTGCAGCAGCTCAGGACTTCCCTGGTCTTAAGGGTATGGATTTGGCCAAAACAGTGACCACAACTGAGGGCTACCAATGGACTGAATCGACATGGGATTTGGTTGCTGGCCATCGTGCCGCAGGCGAGACACCTTTTAAAGTTGTTGCTTATGATTATGGTGTAAAGCGAAATATTTT
Organism: Oceanospirillaceae bacterium; assembly: GCA_002686055.1. Lineage (GTDB taxonomy): Bacteria > Pseudomonadota > Gammaproteobacteria > Pseudomonadales > Balneatricaceae > Njordibacter. The sequence goes on from NYZU01000022.1 coordinate 8,023, forward strand.
ACGTATGCTGGTAGAACGTGGTTGTGACCTAACGGTTGTGCCCGCGCAGACACCGGCAAGTGAAGTCTTGGCTATGCAGCCCGATGGGGTGTTTTTATCTAATGGACCCGGTGACCCAGAACCCTGTGATTACGCCATTAATGCCATCAAAGAAATTCTCGAAACTGATATTCCGGTGTTTGGCATTTGCTTGGGGCATCAATTATTGGCCTTGGCTTCTGGCGCCCAGACAGAAAAAATGAAATTTGGTCATCATGGTGCTAATCACCCAGTGCAAGACTTAGATTCAAAAGTCGTTATGATTACCAGTCAAAACCATGGCTTTGCCGTGGCTGAAGATAGTTTTCCTGCTAACCTGCGGGCCACGCATAAATCACTATTTGATGGCTCTTTACAAGGTATTGAGCGCACAGATAAAGCCGCGTTTAGTTTCCAAGGTCACCCAGAAGCAAGTCCGGGACCGCACGATGTGGCGCCATTGTTCGACCGTTTTATTAATAATATGCAAGCCTATAAGGCCTGATTGGACAGCATTTAATATTGGATTAGTAATATGCCAAAACGTACAGATCTCGAAAGTATTCTTATCCTCGGCGCTGGCCCTATTGTTATCGGCCAGGCCTGTGAATTTGACTATTCCGGTGCTCAAGCCTGTAAGGCCCTGCGTGAAGAAGGTTATCGGGTTATCTTGGTTAACTCCAACCCCGCCACCATTATGACTGACCCTGCCATGGCTGATGCAACCTATATCGAGCCAATTCGCTGGGATACAGTAGAAAAAATTATTGCCAAAGAACGCCCAAGTGCCATCCTGCCAACTATGGGTGGTCAAACTGCTCTTAACTGTGCTTTAGACTTAAACCGCATGGGTGTACTGGCTAAGTATAATGTTGAAATGATCGGTGCTGATGCCGATACCATTGATAAAGCCGAAGATCGTGACCGCTTTGACAAAGCCATGAAAAATATTGGTTTAGAGTGCCCACGTGCAGAAATTGCCCATTCCATGGAAGATGCCCTTGATGTGCTAAGTCGCATTGGTTTCCCTGCCATAATTCGGCCTTCCTTTACCATGGGTGGCTCAGGTGGTGGTATTGCTTATAACCGTGAAGAATTTGAAGAAATCTGTGCCCGTGGTTTGGAATTATCCCCCACTAACGAATTATTAATTGACGAGTCATTAATTGGCTGGAAAGAATATGAAATGGAAGTTGTGCGTGATAAAAACGACAACTGCATTATTATCTGTTCGATCGAAAACTTTGACGCCATGGGCGTCCATACAGGTGACTCGATTACCGTTGCCCCAGCACAAACGCTGACCGATAAAGAATACCAAATTATGCGTAATGCCTCCTTGGCCGTATTGCGCGAGATTGGCGTGGAAACAGGTGGTTCCAATGTGCAATTTGGGGTCAACCCAAAAGATGGTCGTATGGTGGTTATTGAAATGAACCCCCGTGTATCCCGTTCATCTGCTTTGGCTTCCAAGGCCACTGGCTTCCCCATTGCTAAGGTAGCCGCCAAGCTAGCTGTGGGTTATACCCTAGATGAATTGCAAAATGATATTACGGGTGGCGCTACACCAGCTTCGTTTGAGCCAGCTATTGATTATGTGGTAACCAAAATACCTCGTTTCACCTTTGAAAAATTCCCCCAGGCTGATGATCGTTTAACCACGCAGATGAAGTCTGTGGGTGAGGTAATGGCCATCGGTCGTACTTTCCAAGAATCTTTGCAAAAAGCTTTACGCGGCTTAGAAACTGGCATTCATGGTCTAGATCCGATTATGGATATTACGGCCGATGATGCGCGCGGTACCATTGTCGCTGAGCTTAAGTCGCCCAAGGCAAATCGTATTCAGTATGTAGCTGATGCCATGCGTTATGGCATGGCAATTGATGAAATCTATCAGCTCTCCGGCATTGATCCTTGGTTCCTAGTACAAATGCAGGACTTGGTTCAGGAAGAAGCTAAGTTGGCCACTTTAGGTCTAGCTGATCTTAAACATGATCATGTCTTCCGTCTTAAGCGTAAAGGTTTCTCCGATATCCGTTTGGCGCAGCTTTTAGGTTTAACGGAAAAAGGTTTCCGTCAGCATCGTCAAAAACTAGGCGTACGTCCGGTATACAAACGAGTGGATACCTGTGCTGCCGAATTCGCTACAGATACGGCCTATATGTATTCTAGCTACGAGGAAGAGTGCGAATCGCGCCCAAGTGGTCGTGACAAAATTATGGTATTAGGTGGTGGCCCCAACCGTATCGGTCAGGGTATCGAGTTTGATTACTGCTGTGTACACGCGGCTTTGTCTATGCGTGATGCTGGTTACGAAACCATTATGGTTAACTGTAACCCAGAGACCGTATCCACCGATTACGATACTTCTGACCGTTTGTATTTTGAGCCTGTGACCTTGGAAGATGTACTAGAAATTGTGCATCTGGAACAGCCAAAAGGGGTTATTGTGCAGTACGGTGGTCAAACACCATTGAAATTAGCTGTCGGCTTGGAAAATGCGGGTGTACCCATACTAGGTACTTCACCTGAAGCCATTGACCGGGCTGAAGACCGTGAACGTTTCCAGCAGATGTTGCAGCGCTTAAACTTATTGCAGCCTGAAAATGCCACTGTGCGCAGTCAAGAAGAAGCGGTTCGTGAAGCTGCCCGCATTGGCTACCCATTGGTGGTACGTCCATCCTATGTATTGGGTGGTAGAGCCATGGAAATTGTGCATAAAGAAACGGAACTAAAGCGTTATATGACTGATGCGGTGCAGGTGTCTAATGATGCCCCCGTATTGTTGGACCGTTTCTTAAGTAACGCTGTTGAAGTTGATATTGATGCCGTATGTGATGGTGAACAAGTCGTCATTGGTGCCATTATGCAGCATATCGAACAGGCGGGTATTCACTCTGGTGACTCCGCTTGTTCTTTGCCACCTTATAATCTGCCTGCCGATGTGCAGGAAGCCATGCGTGATCAGGTTAAGCGTATGGCCTTGGAATTGGGCGTCGTGGGTTTAATGAACACCCAGTTAGCTTGGCAAGATGGACAAATCTATGTGATTGAAGTTAACCCTCGTGCCTCGCGAACTGTGCCCTTTGTATCCAAATGTATTGGTACCTCTTTGGCTGATATCGCGGCCCGCGTAATGGCTGGTCATAGCTTGCAAGAGCTTGGCTTTACGGAGGAAATTGTACCGGATTACTTTAGTGTCAAAGAATCTGTATTCCCCTTTAATAAGTTCCCCGGGGTGGATCCGATACTAAGCCCAGAAATGAAATCCACTGGTGAAGTTATGGGTGTGGGTGATAGTTTCGGAGAGGCCTTCGAGAAAGCCCTTAAGGCGACTAATGAAGCGGTTCCCGTTATTGGCAAGTGTTTTGTTTCCGTGCGTGATGCCGACAAGACTGCTGCCGTTAGCCTAGCCAAAGCATTGTTAGAGAAAGGCTTTACCTTGTGTGCCACTGGTGGTACTCAGCAGGCCTTAAAAGCCGCTGGCTTGGCTTGTGATCAAGTGAATAAGGTGACCGAAGGTCGACCCAATATCGTTGACGCCATTAAGAACGATGAGATCACCTATGTGGTTAATACCACTGAAGGCCGTCAGGCTATTAATGATTCGTCGTTGATTCGTCGTTCGGCCTTGCAGCATAAGGTGCCATATGCGACTACAATGACCGGTGCTCTAGCAGTCCTTGAGGCGATGAATTTTGGCGCAGAGAAGGAAGTACGCCGTTTGCAGGACTTGCATAAACGCCTAAGCAAATAACAGCATAAAGGAGCGAATGTGATGAGTATGACTAAAGTACCTATGACAGTACGTGGTGAAAAAATGTTGCGTGACGAGTTAACGGAATTAAAAACCGTTACGCGACCGCGCATTATTGCTGATATTGCTACAGCACGTGAGCATGGTGATCTAAAAGAAAATGCCGAATACCATGCGGCGCGTGAACAACAAGGCTTTTGTGAAGGGCGTATTCAGGAAATTGAAGGTAAGTTGTCTCATGTGCAGGTGATTGATGTTACCCAAATTGCCCATACGGGCAAGGTTATTTTTGGTACTACAGTTACTATAGTCAACTTGGATACCGACGAAGAAAAAACTTACCGTATTGTGGGTGAGGATGAGGCCGATATTAAAGCGGGTATGATTTCTGTCAGTTCCCCCATTGCTCGTGCTTTAATTGGCAAGCTAGAAGGTGATGAAGTGCCAGTGCAGACCCCAGGTGGAGTTGTAGACTACGAGATTACTGAAGTACAGCACCTAGCATAGCTAGATTGTGGGTGACAAAAAAGGGCTAGATATTTTATCTAGCCCTTTTTTAATCAAAGCGGGTAATCAAAAAGATTAAACTTAGCGGGTCAAGTTGGACTTTTTAGGATCTGCTTGCGGGTTATGACGATAGATTAAAGCAATATTGCCGATACTTTGTACGAGGGTGGCCTGACTTAGCTTGACCAGCTCTTCAATAAGCGCCTTTTTAACCTCGCGATCACCAACGGCAAATTTGACTTTAATCAGTTCGTGATCAGTTAGGGCGCGATCTAATTCTTCCATAACACCACTGGAAAGCCCATTACCGGCTACAGTGACAAGTGGATGCAGACTATGACCTAGACTGCGAAGGTGTTTTTTTTGGGATTGGCTAAGATTCATAATGATCCAAATTAATACCTGCCGATAGCATCATCGGTTGGTCTGACTGTGATAAACTGGCGCTATTATACCTGAAATAGATAGTGCCGGTGGTGATTAGGCGGAAAATCCTGATGATTGTCGGTTATTGTTTTTGGGCAGATATTTCTATAGAGATTGAGTAAGTGGCAAGATCTAAATCTTCAGGGCGTTGGTTAAAAGAACATTTTGATGACCCCTATGTAAAACAATCACAGCAAGATGGCTATCGTTCTAGAGCCAGTTATAAGCTGTTGGAAATGAGTAAGAAAGATAAACTTATTCGGCCCGGTATGACCGTGGTTGATTTGGGTGCTGCCCCCGGTGGTTGGACCCAAGTGGCGATGCAGCTAGTAGGCGACAGTGGTACAGTTATCGCTTCCGATATATTGACCATGGATCCCATTGCTGGGGTAACCTTTATCGAGGGGGATTTTACCGAGCAGTCTGTGTATGACGAGATCATTATGGCCTTAAATGGTCGCAAGGCAGACCTTGTAATTTCAGATATGGCCCCCAATATGAGTGGTAACCCTGCCATTGATCAGCCCAAATCAATGTACTTGGTTGAGTTGGCCCTAGATATGTCCCGACATATTCTTAAGCCAGGTGGAAGTTTTTTGGCAAAAGTGTTTCAGGGCGAAGGTTTTGATGAGCTGTTGCGTGAAACCCGCAGCAGTTTTGTAAAGGTACAATCACGTAAACCTGGGGCGTCTCGAAGTCGCTCACGTGAAGTGTATCAGTTGGCAACAGGCTTTAAAGGTTAGAAAGATCTATTTGAGTAAAGAGGCAAGACTCTTTATTCGGTATATAGCAGGAGTGTACATTGAATAATATGGCTAGAAATTTTGCTCTGTGGTTGATTATTGCGGCCGTTATGTTGGCGGTGTTTAATAACTTTAGTACTGATTCAACATCCAATCGTATGAGTTATTCTGAATTTGTGCAGGAAGTTCAGCGCGATCGTGTAAATAGTGTCACTGTCGATGGCTATACTATTGCTGGCCGCATGTCTGATGGCACCAGTTTTGAAGTTGTACGTCCAGCTTTATCAGATCCTAAGCTAGTTGATGATCTCTTAGCTCACGAAGTAGAAGTTATAGGTAAGTTGCCGGAACAGCAAAGTATTTGGTCACAGCTGTTTGTTGCTACTTTCCCAATTCTTATCATCATTGCTTTATTTATGTTTTTTATGCGCCAGATGCAAGGTGGCGCTGGTGGGCGTGGTGGACCCATGGCCTTTGGCAAGAGTAAAGCCAGATTGATGAGTGAAGATCAAATCAAAACCACCTTTGCCGATGTGGCCGGTGTTGAAGAAGCCAAAGAAGATGTGCAGGAATTGGTTGATTTCTTACGCGACCCGAGCAAATTCCAGCGCTTAGGTGGGCATATTCCCCGTGGTATTTTGATGTCAGGCTCACCGGGTACAGGTAAAACTCTACTAGCCAAAGCCATTGCTGGTGAAGCGAAAGTACCTTTCTTTAGTATTTCTGGTTCTGATTTTGTGGAAATGTTTGTTGGTGTCGGTGCCTCCCGTGTGCGTGATATGTTCGAGCAAGCCAAAAAACAGGCACCTTGTATTATCTTTATCGATGAAATTGATGCCGTTGGTCGCCATCGTGGTGCTGGCATGGGTGGCGGTAATGATGAACGTGAACAAACCTTAAACCAGCTATTGGTAGAGATGGATGGTTTTGATGGTAACGAAGGTATTATCGTAATTGCTGCTACCAACCGACCTGACGTATTAGATAATGCGCTCTTGCGTCCGGGACGTTTTGACCGCCAAGTGAATGTCCCGCTACCTGATATCCGTGGTCGTGAGCAGATTCTAAAAGTACACTTGCGCAAAGTGCCTCTAGGTGATGGCGTTAAGCCAAAGCTAATTGCCCGTGGTACGCCTGGTTTCTCTGGTGCTGATTTAGCCAACTTGGTTAATGAAGCGGCCTTGTTTACTGCCCGTCAAAATAAGCGTGTAGTGGGTATGGAAGAACTAGAAAAAGCCAAAGACAAGATTATGATGGGTGCTGAGCGTAAGTCCATGGTCATGAGTCATGCCGAAAAGCTGAATACGGCTTACCATGAAGCAGGCCACGCCATTGTTGGTCGTTTGGTGCCGCAGCATGATCCCGTTTACAAAGTGACCATTATCCCCCGTGGTCGTGCCTTAGGTGTAACCATGTTCTTACCCGAAGATGATCGTTATAGTCTTTCTCGTCAGGCTATTTTAAGTCAGATTTGTAGTCTATACGGTGGTCGTATTGCGGAAGAAATGACCTTGGGTAAAGAGGGTGTGACTACTGGCGCATCTAATGATATTCAGCGCGCCACTCAGTTAGCTCGGAATATGGTAACTAAGTGGGGCTTATCAGAAAAGTTAGGGCCCCTGCTATATGAAGCTGAAGATAGTGATCCATTTAGCGGTATGCCTGGTCAAGGTGCAAAGGGTTTCTCCGATGACACTACACAAGCAATTGATCAGGAAGTGAAAGAGATTATCGACAACTGCTATGCTCAAGCTAACCAGATCCTGCACGATAATCGTGATATTTTGGATGCTATGGCTGAAGCCCTGATGAAATATGAGACTATCGATTCAGGTCAGTTGGATCAATTGCTAGCTCGTGAAGAAGTTTCTCCCCCAGAAGATTGGGATGAAAACGATAGTGGCAATACTAACAGCGGTAATGACAGTCAAGATGCTGATGAAGAAGTTGTGACTCAGTCAGAGCAAGATCTTGGCGACAGCGACGTGCCAGAAGCACCGGAAAAGCCAAGCCAAAGTTAGATTCAGTCTTGAGACTGAAAGGGAACACTTTATGTGTTCCCTTTTTTGTTATGATAGGACTTACTGCAAAGTAAATATGGAAACCCAAGCGTGAATTTTTCCGGTATTGAACTCGACCTAAACCAGCCACAGGTGATGGGTGTGGTAAATGTGACGCCAGACTCTTTTTCAGATGGTGGCACCCTCTTTACTAATAACAATGTCAGTGTGTCGGCAGCCGTTGACCGCGCCGCTACTATGGTGGCAGAAGGGGCCAGCATTATTGATGTCGGTGGTGAGTCGACTCGACCTGGCGCCGATGCGGTGAGTGTTGAGGAAGAATTATCACGGGTAATCCCAGTGATTGAAGCTATACGTGAGCGTTTCCCCGTAGCGGTTTCCATTGATACCAGTACTCCCCAAGTGATAACTGCCGCAGCTCGGGCTGGCGTAGGCTTAATTAATGATGTGCGTGCCTTGCAACGTGAAGGGGCCATAGAGGCCGCTGCAGAAACGTCTTTACCAATCTGCTTAATGCATATTCAGGGTGAGCCAAAGACCATGCAAGAGGCGCCCTATTATAAAGACTTACTAGGTGATATTGCAGCCTATTTTACTACTCGTATTAAGGCTTGTGAGCGTGTCGGTATTGCCCGAGATAAACTTATTCTAGATCCTGGATTTGGATTTGGTAAAACCTTGGCACATAATCTGCAATTGCTTAAGCATATGGAACAACTTAAAGCGTTTGACTTGCCCTTATTGGTTGGCATGTCGCGAAAGAGCATGATTGGTAACACCCTCAATAGGCCCGTGGATGAGCGCTTATATGGTGGACTGGCACTGGCAGTAATGGCTTTAGAGCGGGGCACCAATATTGTGCGTACCCATGACGTTTTGGCCACAGTAGATGCCTTAAAGATGGCCCAAGCGGTATTAGATAGCTAAATATACTTTGTGAACTAAACTATAGGACAACTGTCGAAGACAGTGTAGGAAAAAGGAATTAAATCGATGAAATATTTTGGTACTGATGGCATTCGTGGTGCTTGTGGGACATATCCCATTACCCCTGATTTTATGCTCAAACTAGGTTGGGCAGCGGGTAAAGTTTTTGCTGAATCTGGTCGTAGTAAAATTATAGTAGGCAAGGATACACGTATCTCTGGCTATATGTTCGAGTCCGCTTTACAGGCTGGTCTATCTGCTGCAGGCGTTGATGTGCTGCTACTAGGGCCTATGCCAACACCTGCCATTGCTTATTTGACCCGTACCTTTAGAGCTGATGCGGGTATTGTTATTAGTGCATCTCATAATGGCTTCCAAGATAACGGTATCAAATTCTTTTCCGCCCAAGGTACCAAGCTTCCAGATAGTGTTGAGGCTGCCATTGAAAGCCAGTTACAAGAGCCAATGGAGTGTGTGCCTGCGGAAAAATTAGGTAAAGCTAAACGTATTAATGATGCTCAAGGCCGTTATATTGAATTTTGTAAGGGCACAGTTGGGCCTTACACAAGTTTTAAAGGTTTAAAAATCGTCCTCGATTGCGCCCATGGCGCGACTTATCATATTGCCCCAAACGTATTTAATGAGCTGGGTGCCGAGATTATTCCCATTGGCATTGATCCAGATGGCATAAATATTAATGAAGATTGCGGTTCTACCTCCATTGCTACAGTGCGTAATTTGGTGAGGCAGTCAGAGGCAGATCTAGGTATTGCTCTGGATGGTGATGGCGATCGCTTGATTATGGTTGACCATATGGGAGAAGAGGTCGATGGTGATGAACTAATGTTTATTATTGCCGCTGACCAGAAACGCCAGGGTTTGCTCGAGGGTGGCGTGGTTGGCACCCAGATGAGTAACTTAGGCATGGAGCTTGGGCTTAAGGATTTAGGTATTGATTTTGCTCGTGCTAAAGTTGGCGACCGTTATGTGATGGCCGAACTGAAGAAACGTGGTTGGTTATTAGGTGGCGAGTCATCGGGACATTTAGTGTGCCGCAGCCTAACCAGCACGGGTGACGGTATTGTGGCCGCCCTCCAGGTTTTACAAGCCATGCGCCGTAATGACAAGACACTGCATGAGTTAAAGAGCCAAATGCAGAAAATGCCCCAAAGCTTGGTTAATGTGCGTTTTCCCACACGGGTAGATTTGGATAACTATCCTGCTGTGCAAGCACAAGTAGATATTATCGAGGGACGTTTAGCTGGAAAAGGACGCGTATTATTGCGGCCTTCAGGCACCGAGCCCGTAGTGCGCGTTATGGTAGAGGGCGAAAATGCTGATTTGGTTAATCAGTTTGCCAATGAGCTGGCCAACGATGTACAGCAAATAGTAGGTTAAAACAGCAATTTGGGGCCCAGCAAAGTCAGCCGAAAAAGCCATAACTAATTCCTAAGGCCTTGTTTCCAAGGCCTTCCTCAGGTATCATCTCGCGCTCGAATCTGAACCACGGTTGGGTTTTGATACCCTGCGGTTATAGGAGATAGATATGTCTACAATGATGGTCGCAGGGAACTGGAAAATGAATGCCAGTACCTTAACCAATACAGATTTGACTAACGCTTTGGTGGCTGGTGCGGCAACCTTAACTAATGTGCAAATGGTGGTTTTTCCTCCAGCACCTTACCTAGGGCAGGTACAGGAACTGTTAGCTGATTCTGCTATTGCCTTGGGTGCGCAAAACGTCAGTGACAAAGCACAGGGTGCCTATACTGGTGAAGTTTCAGCAACTATGCTGAAAGACTTTGGCGTAAAATATGTTTTGGTTGGGCATTCTGAGCGTCGCTCACTTTATGGCGAGAGTGATGCCATAGTGGCGGCAAAATTTAAGGCCGTAAAGACGGCTGGTCTGATTCCTGTATTGTGTATCGGGGAGACCCTTGCACAACGTGAAGCAGAGGCAACCCTAGATGTGGTAAACGGTCAGTTGCAGGCTGTGATTGATCTAGTAGGGGTAGCTGAATTGGCTACTGCAGTTGTGGCATATGAGCCCGTTTGGGCCATTGGTACTGGCTTAACGGCAAGTCCTGAGCAAGCCCAAGAGGTGCATCAGGCTATACGTGCCTATTTGGCTACACAAGATGCTGCGGTCGCTGAGCAAGTACAGATTTTATATGGCGGTAGTGTTAACGCAGCGACCGCCAATGAGCTTTTTGCTCAATCGGATATTGACGGTGGCCTGGTTGGTGGAGCGTCATTGGATGCGCAAGCCTTCTTGGCAATTGGTCAAGCTGCGCAAAGTTAATTAATCCAAATAGTTAGTTGGATTAACAGGTTAAATGGGCGCAGCCCATAACTGAGAGAATGTTTCGATGGAAGTTGCAATTTTAATTGTTCATGTATTACTGGCCATTGCTTTGGTGGGTTTAATTCTAATTCAACAAGGTAAGGGTGCCGATGCGGGTGCTGCATTTGGTGGTGGCGGTGCGTCACAAACTGTATTTGGTAGCAGTGGTAGCGGTAACTTTTTAAGCAGAGTCACTGCATGGATTGCTGTTGGTTTGTTCGCTACCAGCTTTGCTTTAGCCTTCTATGCCAAGCAGAAAGCTGATGCCATTGCGACAGCAAATATGCCCGTTGTGATTGAACAAGTGCAAGAACAATTGCCAGTCTTGGATAGCATAGTTAAGCCCCTAGATAGCGATATCCCAACTACTGAGTAACCTCATTCGCCGATGTGGTGGAATTGGTAGACACGCCATCTTGAGGGGGTGGTGGGCAATGCTCGTGCCGGTTCAAGTCCGGCCATCGGCACCATAAAAAAACTAAGCCCTGCTGAAACTCTATTGAGCCAGATTTACAGCAGGGCTTTTGTATTTTTAAAGCTTGTTATTTTTAACCTTGTATTTATTGTGGAAAAGTACATGCTTTGCTCCTTGTGTCGTTGACTAAGACTGATGACTGGCGTAGAATGCGCGCACGTTGATGCGGGGTGGAGCAGCTTGGTAGCTCGTCGGGCTCATAACCCGAAGGTCGTCGGTTCAAATCCGGCCCCCGCTACCAATTTTAGGTAATCGTGATAACTTTAGCTAAGCGGTTAATTCCGTTGAGTCTTTCAGAATTGAGCTGACACGGTTATCAATGTTCAGTTGCACATGGGTGCGACTGGATTTAGAGGCGAGAGGTGTGTATGCTACTTCTCTTATATTGGCCCCATTTATGGGGCTTTTTGCTTCTTGGGGTTTTGGCCCCATTTGACATAGCTATTTGGTAAGCAAATAGTTGGTTTGGATGGGTCAATAGGACCCATTTTTTGTTTTTGTAGAAAGAGGTTATATAGTGGCTACTGCTGCAGCGCAACTAGAGACTCTTATCCAGCCGGCAGTTGAGGCTTGTGAGTGTGAGTTTTGGGGCTTGGAATATCTGTCACAAGGGCGTTTTAGCACTTTGCGGGTATATATCGATCATGCACAAGGTGTGGATGTTGATATGTGTGCCAATGTTAGTCGTCAGGTGGGTGCTATATTAGATGTTGAAGACCCTATATCTGGTGAATACAATCTTGAAGTATCTTCCCCAGGCCTTGATCGCCCTCTTTTTACTTTGGCACAATATGAATTAAATATTGGCCAGACCATAAGTTTACGTTTACGTTTGGCCTTTGAGGGTCGGCGTAAGTTTACTGGTTTGCTACGTGGTATCGAAGGTGATGACGTAGTTTTGCTAGTCGATGATGAAGAATTTTTGTTACCCGTTGGTAGCATTGAAAAAGCCAATGTTGTGCCACAGTTTTAGTGGTTTAAGTGAGAGCTGATATGAACAAAGAAATTCTATTGGTAGCCGAAGCGGTTTCTAACGAGAAAGACGTACCTAAAGACGTAATTTTTGAAGCTATTGAGCTGGCCTTAGCCACGGCTACGCGCAAGCGTATCGACGATGAGTGCGACATTCGTGTAGCCATTGATCGTAAAACAGGTGAAGCCACGACTAGCCGTTGTTGGACTGTTGTCAGTGACGAAGATTATGTTAATCCTTCTGCCGAACTGATTCTAGAAGAAGCCCAGCAAGATAACCCTGATCTGCAATTGGGTGATCTAGTTAGTGAAGAAATAGAGTCAGAGGCCTTTGGTCGTATTGCTGCCCAAACTGCTAAGCAAGTGATTGTGCAAAAAGTACGTGAAGCTGAACGTGCCAAGGTGGTTGAGTTATATCGTGATCGTATCGGTGAAATTATTAGTGGCACCGTTAAAAAAGTCACTCGTGACAATGTGATTGTTGATCTTGGCAATAATGCCGAAGCGTTACTCGGCCGTGACCAGCTAATTGGTCGTGAAACTTTCCGTATGGGTGATCGTGTGCGGGCACTTTTATCTGAGGTACGTACCGAGAATCGTGGCCCACAGCTCTTCTTAAGTCGCACTGATCCACAAATGTTGGTGGAGTTGTTCCGTATTGAGGTGCCTGAGATTTCTGAGGAAGTGATTGAAATTCGCGCTGCCGCTCGTGATCCTGGTTCGCGTGCTAAAATTGCAGTAAAAACCAACGATGGTCGCATTGATCCCGTAGGTGCTTGTGTTGGTATGCGTGGTTCCCGTGTGCAAGCTGTAACTGGTGAGTTAGGCAATGAGCGTGTGGATATTGTTCTGTGGGATGATAACCCAGCCCAGTTAGTTATTAATGCTATGGCGCCAGCCGAAGTTAGCTCCATTGTTGTTGATGAAGACAAGCATTCCATGGATGTGGCAGTAAATGAAGACAATTTAGCCATGGCCATTGGTCGTAATGGTCAAAATGTGCGTTTGGCCACTGAATTGACTGGTTGGATCATTAACGTCATGTCGGAAGAGGAAGCAGGCGCTAAACAACAGGAAGAAGTTGGTAGTTTGGTGCAGCGTTTTGTTGATGCTCTAGATATCGACGAAGACTTTGCCACTATGTTAGTGGAAGAGGGCTTTACCTCCTTAGAAGAAATCGCCTACGTACCTTTGGAAGAAATGCTGGAAATAGATGGTCTGGACGAAGAGCTGGTAGAAGAGTTGCGTAACCGTGCTAAGAACCAGCTGCTTAACCAAGCTATCGCCGTAGAAGAACAATTAGATAAATCTGAACCAGCAGCTGATCTATTAGCTATGGAAGGCATGGATACTCACTTGGCCTTTGTCTTGGCGAGCCGAGGCATTATCACTATGGAAGATCTGGCTGAAAAAGCGGTTGATGAACTAATTGATTTAGAAGAATTAAACGAAGAAAAAGCCGCGCAGTTGATTATGACTGCCCGTGCCCCTTGGTTTGAGTAATTGCCAACACACAGGAGACATTAACTATGGCAGACCTAACTGTCGAAAAGCTTGCTTTAACAGTAGGCGTTCCCGTTGAGCGATTATTGACTCAAATGGAAGAAGCTGGCCTGGCTAAACGCGCTGCTAAAGATGCCGTATCTGAAGAAGAGCGTAAGTCTTTGTTGGTTCACCTGCAAAAAGCCCATGGTGGCAGTGGTGAAGAGGCTGATGGCCCGAAAAAGATTACTTTACGTCGTAAAACGACTAGTACTCTCAAAGTAGCGGGTTCTGGCGGTAAGCGGACGGTAAACGTAGAAGTGCGGAAAAAGCGTACCTACGTCAAACAAAGTGAAGAAGAACTGCAAGCCAAGTTAGAAGCTGAGCAAGAACAATTGCAAGAGCAACAAGCTGTGGCTGAGCGTGAAGCTGCTGACCAGATAGAACAGGAGCGTGCTGCGGCTGAAAAAGCTGCAGCAGAAAAGGCTGCAGCTGAGAAAGCGGCGGCTGAGAAAGCGGCGGCTGAACAAGCCGTTGCAGAAGCAGCTGCAAAAGAAGCTGAATTAGTGAAAAAAGCGGCTGAGCAGGCGAGAGCAGAAGCCGAACAGGCCGAAGAGTCAAAGAAAAGTGGCAAGAAAGGCAAGGGCTCAGGTGACCGCGAGCGGGTGTTTAGCACCCCTGACAAACCTAAAGGTGGTGCTAACAAAGGCAAGCAAGCTGCTGGTAAAGGTAAGGACAAAAAGCGCAATCTTATGTCCAATGATGAAGAGCGCTATCGTAAGCCGCGTAATAAAGGCAAGTTGGCAGCGCCTAAGCGCAATAGTACTCAGGAACACGGTTTCTCTCGTCCTACTGAAGCTGTGGTTCATGAGGTATCTATCCCTGAATCTATTACCGTCGCTGAACTAGCAAGTAAGATGAGCGTTAAGGCAGCAGAAGTGATCAAGGTGATGTTTAGTATGGGTGCTATGGCCACCATCAACCAAACTATTGATCAGGATACAGCGACCATTGTGGTTGAGGAAATGGGCCATAAGGTCAAGTTGTTAAAAGATGATGCTGTTGAAACTGAGGTTGTTGAAAGTATCAGTTACGAGGGTACCCAAGTAACGCGGGCGCCTGTTGTTACTGTTATGGGTCATGTTGACCATGGTAAAACATCTTTGTTGGATCATATTCGTGAATCGCGAGTTGCCTCGGGTGAGTCGGGCGGTATTACCCAGCATATCGGTGCCTATCATGTTGATACCGATAAAGGCATGGTGACCTTCCTAGATACCCCTGGACACGCGGCCTTTACTGCTATGCGTGCCCGTGGTGCGCAAGCCACGGATATTGTTATTCTGGTAGTTGCTGCTGATGACGGTGTAATGCCCCAAACTGAAGAGGCTGTGCAACATGCTAAGGCTGCGGGTGTGCCACTTGTCGTTGCTATCAATAAGATGGATAAAGAAGCCGCTGATCCAGATCGGGTGAAAACTGAATTGTCTAGTCGTGAAGTGGTACCTGAAGATTGGGGTGGCGATGTACAGTTTATTCCCGTGTCTGCTAAGACAGGTTTGGGTATTGATAATCTGCTAGATGCGGTCTTGTTGGAAGCGGAAGTGTTAGAACTTACCGCTGTGCCAGAAGCGCCGGCTAAAGGTGTAGTGGTTGAAGCCCGTTTGGATAAGGGTCGTGGTTCAGTGGCTACTGTACTGGTACAAAATGGTACCTTACAACAAGGTGATATTGTTCTGGCTGGTCAACAGTTTGGACGGGTGAGAGCCATGTTGGATGAAAATGGCCGCCCAGTGAAAACCGCAGGTCCTGCTATTCCAGTAGAAATTTTGGGTCTTGATGGTACACCTGATTCTGGCGAGGACTTTACCGTTGTGCCAAGTGAGAAAAAGGCCCGTGAAGTTGCCATGTTCCGTCAGGGTAAATATCGTGACGTTAAATTGGCTCGTCAACAGGCAGCGAAACTGGATTCCATGTTTGCTAGTATGGGCAAAGAGCAGGCTAAGGTACTCAATGTGGTTTTGAAAACCGACGTGCGCGGCTCGTTGGAAGCCTTAACTGCGTCACTAATGGATCTTGGTACTGACGAAGTAAAAGTCAACGTTGTCTCTGGTGGCGTGGGTGGTATCGCTGAGTCTGATGTAAACCTAGCAGTCGCCTCTAGTGCGGTTATCTTTGGTTTCAACGTGCGTGCCGATGGCCCAGCCAAACAACTGATTGAAAAAGAAGGTGTTGATCTGCGTTATTACAGTGTTATTTATGACATTATTAACGATGTAAAACAGGCACTTTCTGGTTTGTTGTCGCCAGAGTTGCGCGAACAGATTGTTGGTGTTGCTGAAGTACGTGATGTATTCCGTTCACCTAAGCTAGGTTTAATCGCTGGTTGTATGGTGACAGAGGGAACCGTTCACCGCAGCAAGCCTATCCGTGTATTACGTGATAATGTGGTTATCTTTGAAGGTGAGCTAGAATCCTTACGCCGCTTTAAAGATGCTGTCCAAGAAGTACGTAATGGTATGGAATGTGGTATCGGTGTGAAGAGCTACAATGACGTCAAGGTCGGTGACCAGATCGAAGTCTTTGACACTATTGAAGTGCAACGCAGCCTGTAACCATCAGCGAACAAGAGTGACTACTAATGGCTCAGGAATATAGCCGAACTCAGCGGGTTGCTGATCAGGTACAACGGGAACTGGCGATGCTTATCCAGCAGGAAGTCAAAGACCCACGGGTTGGTATGGCAACTGTCAGTGCGGTGGAAGTATCCAAAGATATGGGGCATGCCAAGGTGTATGTCACCATACTTAATGGGGATGACGCCGAAGCTACGCAAACGGCCATTAAAGTGCTTAACAATGCCTCTAGCTTCTTACGTGGTCAACTGGGTCGTCGGATGCAGCTGCGCACTGTGCCAAGCTTGCGTTTCCATTATGATGACAGCCTTAAGCGTGGTAACCATTTGAGTAGTCTAATTGATCAAGCTCGCGCTAAAGACAGCTTCTAGGTAGGCTGTCGTTTATTGGCTATGGCAAAGCAACCTAAAGGTCGTGCTGTCAGCGGGATCTTGATTCTCGATAAACCCACGGGCATGAGCTCAAATCATGCCCTACAAAGGGTTAAACGTATATTTGGGGCCCGTAAAGCAGGTCATACTGGGGCTCTGGATCCACTGGCTACTGGCTTACTGCCGATCTGTTTGGGTGAGGCGACTAAGTTTACCCAATTTCTTCTTGATGCTAATAAGCGCTACCAGACTAGTGCCCAGTTAGGTGTGCGCACAGATTCCAGTGATGCCGATGGCAAAGTGATAGAAACTAAGCCCTATGAGCATATTACACAAGCTAAAGTAGAAGCCGAATTACCTCAGTTTCGAGGTAAAATCAGTCAAGTGCCTTCTATGTTTTCTGCCTTAAAGCATCAAGGTCAACCTTTATACAAATTAGCCCGCGCTGGCAAGCAGGTTGCGGTCAAGCCTCGTCAGGTTGAGGTTTTCGATCTGACTTTGCTAGCTATGCAGGGTTCCCAAGTGGCCATGGATATTACCTGTAGTAAGGGTACTTATATTCGCTCTATTGTCGAAGATTTGGGTTTAGCCTTGGGTTGTGGTGCCCATGTGGCCGAGTTAAGACGTTTGCAAGCTGGGCCTTTTGTAGCCGAACAGATGGTTACCCTCGAGCAATTGCATGAGTTGGTTGAGTCGGTGCAACAAGAATATGCGGGTAAAGCACCCGAAAAGGCCCTATTTGCAGCCTTAGATAAGCTATTATTGCCATTGGATACTGCCGTTTTGCATTTAAATGCTGTACAATTAGCCCCCCAACAATCGGGTGCGCTGCAACAGGGTAAAATTGTCACCCTAGACGAGCAGCAGGTAATGCCCGGTGTCGTGCGAGTTTACAGCTCGCCGGTGGTCTCAGCGGAATCCTTTATTGGCTTGGCTGAGGTTACAGAAGATGGTGTCTTACGTGCTAAGCGACTATTGCAAACCCAGCCTCAGGCTGACTAGCTAAGTTACTTTGCAGAGTAAGATTTTTTCGGTTCCACTGTTAATATGCGCGGTGTGAACCTAGTCAAGCTTCAAATTATTTTGAAGGCATATTAGGAGAAAATATTATGGCATTGTCCGTACAAGAAAAGGCTGCCATCGTAGCCGATTATCAAGTTGCTGAAGGTGACACTGGTTCCCCTGAAGTACAAGTTGCTTTGCTAACTGCTAACATCGTTGGTCTACAAAGCCACTTTAAAGAGCACAATCAAGATCACCATTCACGTCGTGGTTTGATTCGCATGGTAAACCAGCGTCGTAAGTTGTTGGATTACTTGAAGCGTAAAGATGCTCAGCGTTACACGGCCCTTATCGGTCGCCTAGGACTACGTCGCTAGGATCATATAGGGCTGGGTTTTACCCGGCCCTGTTTATTTAAGGTGGTTTAAAAAGCCACTCGAACTAACGGAAACTTATTTTTCACAGCTTGGCCCGTACTTCTTATTAGCTTGTAAGCAGTCTATTAGCGAGTTAATAAGAGTACTGGTGGAACAAACTGTAAATAAAAGACGTTTCCAAAACTGGAGAAAAAAATGTCTGTTATTACTAAGACTTTTCAATATGGCCAGCAAACTGTAACTCTGGAAACAGGGCGCATTGCTCGTCAAGCGTCTGGTGCTGTATTGGTTACTGTTGATGATGCCATTCAGGTATTAGTCGCTGTTGTGGGCGCCAAGACTGCGCGTCCTGATCAAGGTTTCTTTCCTTTGTCAGTCCACTACCAAGAAAAAACCTATTCCGTAGGTAAAATTCCTGGTGGCTTCTTTAAGCGTGAAGCCCGCCCTAGTGAATTTGAAACCTTAACTAGTCGTTTGATTGACCGCCCAATTCGTCCATTATTCCCCAAAGGTTTTATGAACGAAGTGCAAGTTATTTGTACGGTGGTTTCTGCTGACAAGAAAAACTGCCCAGATATTGCAGCGATGATTGGTACTTCTGCTGCTCTGGCTATCTCAGGTATTCCTTTTGCTGGCCCTATTGGTGCTGCCCGCGTTGGTTACAATGATGATGGTTATATCTTAAACCCAAGCTTCGCTGACATGGAAGGTTCTGACCTAGACATGGTTGTAGCCGGTACTAGCGATGCAGTACTGATGGTTGAATCTGAAGCCGACGAGCTAAGTGAAGACGAAATGCTAGGTGCAGTGTTATTTGCCCATGACGAAATGCAAGCTGTCATCAGTGCCGTCAATGAATTTGCTGCTGAAGCAGCTAAGCCAACTTGGGACTGGGAAGCACCAGCCGAAGATGTGGCTCTAAAAGAAGCCGTAACTAGCGCTGTTGGTGCCGCCGTTGGTGAAGCTTATCAGATCAGCGACAAAATGGATCGTTATACCCGTTTAGGCGAGATTAAAGCTGACGCTGTGGCCCAGTTATGTACTGACGAAGAAGGCCCTTCTGAAGCAGAGGTTTTGGCCATGGTTGCTAAGCTGGAAAAAAGCACTGTGCGCTCCCGTGTGGTAGCTGGTGAACCACGTATCGACGGTCGTGATAACAAGACTGTACGTGGTATTAATGTTGAGATTGGTACTTTGGCCAAAGCCCATGGTTCTTCTTTGTTTACCCGTGGAGAAACCCAAGCGATTGTAGCCGCTACCCTAGGCACTAGTCGTGATCAACAGATCATTGATTCCTTGGAAGGCGAACAAAAAGATCCCTTTATGCTGCACTATAACTTCCCCAGCTATTCAGTTGGTGAAACGGGCCGTATGATGGGTCCTGGTCGTCGTGAAATTGGTCATGGTCGTCTAGCCCGTCGTGGTGTGCAAGCCATGCTGCCAACCCAGGAAGACTTCCCATATACCATTCGTGTGGTATCAGAAATTACCGAATCTAATGGTTCTAGTTCCATGGCTTCCGTATGTGGTACTTCTCTAGCGCTAATGGATGCTGGTGTGCCGCTAAAAGCCCCTGTTGCTGGTATTGCCATGGGTCTTGTAAAAGAAGATGAAGGCTTTGCCGTATTAACCGATATCTTGGGTGATGAAGATCATCTAGGTGATATGGACTTTAAGGTGGCTGGATCTGCTGAGGGTATCACTGCTTTGCAGATGGATATTAAGATTCAGGGTATCACTGAAGAAATTATGGAAATCGCTCTGGAGCAAGCATTTGATGCCCGTATCCATATTTTGGGCGAGATGAACAAGGTGATTGCTACCCCACGCGCTGAGTTAAATGACAATGCGCCGACCATGAAGACCATCAAGATAGATCAAGATAAGATCCGTGATGTGATTGGTAAGGGTGGTGCAACTATCCGTGGCTTATGCGAAGAGACTGGCGCTTCTATTGATATCGAAGATGATGGCACGGTACGTGTGTATGCTGACGATAAAGCAGCTGCTGAACTAGCCGAACAGAAAATCTTAGCGATCACTGCTGAAGCTGAAGTAGGTGCCATTTATGAAGGTAAAGTAGAACGCATTGTCGACTTTGGTGCCTTTGTAAATATCTTACCAGGCAAAGATGGCCTAGTGCATATTTCCCAAATCTCCCAAGAGCGAGTTGAGAAAGTGACTGACTATCTTGAAGAAGGTCAAATGGTGAAGGTCAAGGTTTTAGATGTTGACGCTCGCGGTCGCATTAAGTTGACCATGAAGGATATAGAAGCCTAATTTGGCAGTATAATACCTATATGGTAAGACATAATAAACGAAGTTTATTATAGGAAAAAAGGGTCGCAAATTAGCGGCCCTTTTTTATGCTTATTGCGCCTATTTGACCTGTTTTGCCACAAAAATCATGATAAAATAGTCGTTTCTAGACCAAATTGGTCGAATATAGATAACTCAGACCCTCAAAGAAAAGTACTTGCCCTCTAATCCAAAACACCACTCTTATTGCGATCACGATCAGACCATGGTTTGGAACACGGTTAGTGTTTATTTTTGTTGGAAATAACCGGCAGAACAGCTGCCATTGCTTGGGAAAACCGAACCGTGCCAAACGATATGAACTATTCTTTAAACAAGGACAAAATTAAGATTGTACTGTTAGAGGGCGTTCACCAGTCGGCGGTGGAAACGTTAAAAAATGAAGGCTATCAGAACATTCATTTTTACACCACCGCATTGCCTGAAGATGAGCTAATCGAAATTCTTGCAGACGCACATTTTGTTGGCATTCGTTCACGTACCCAGATCACCCGTAAGGTACTAGAATCGGCACCAAAACTGCTAGCAGTAGGCTGTTTCTGTATTGGTACTAACCAAGTTGATTTGGGTGCTGCCCTAGAAATGGGTGTGCCAGTCTTTAACGCCCCATATAGTAATACCCGCAGTGTAGCAGAACTCGTGATTGCTGAGGCTGTTATCTTGTTACGTGGTGTGGCAGAGAAAAATGCCAAAGCGCACCGTGGCGTATGGTTAAAGTCAGCGAAAAATTCCTTTGAAATGCGCGGTAAGGTTCTTGGTTTAATTGGTTATGGCTCTATCGGTTCCCAACTGGGGATTATGGCTGAGTCTATGGGTATGCATGTTATCTATTACGATACGGTTGCCAAATTAAGTCTGGGTAATGCCCAAGCAGTCAATTCTTTAGCAGAACTGTTGGGTAAGGCTGATGTGGTTAGTTTGCATGTGCCAGAAACCAAGTCAACGGCTAATTTGATGGGGCCAAAACAGTTTGCACAAATGAAAGATGGTGCCATTCTAATTAATGCTGCCCGTGGCACGGTGGTCGATATAGACGCCTTGGCCAATAGTCTGGAAAGCGGTAAACTGCTTGGTGCTGCTATTGATGTATTCCCTGTTGAGCCACGCTCCAATGATGAAGAATTTATATCGCCTTTGCGTGACTTTGATAATGTGATTCTGACTCCCCATGTTGGTGGTTCAACAGTAGAAGCACAAGAAAACATTGGTATTGAAGTGGCTGACAAGCTGGCTCGTTACTGCGGTAATGGTACCACCTTGTCAGCGGTCAACTTCCCTGAGGTATCCTTGCCTAATCATGAAAACACCCACCGCCTGTTACATATCCATGCTAACGTCCCTGGTGTTTTGTCACAGATAAACAATGTGTTTTCTGAAAACAATATCAATATTTCTGGTCAGTACCTAAATACCAATGACAAGATTGGTTATGTTGTTATTGATATTGATGCGGCACATTCGGAGTTTGCCCTAGCTAAACTGAAAGCAGTCACTGGCACTAAGAGCTGTCGCGTCTTGTTCTAGAAAAAATAAAGCAAGGCTTAATTTTTTAAACCTTGCTTTAGTCTAGCTGTTTAATACCTTCAGGTGTGGCTAGTAACAGTAAATCTGCACTGCGCATAGCGAAGATGCCATTAGTCACCACCCCAGTAATCTGGTTAATCTCAGTTTCCAGATCTGTGGGATTGGTTATCTCTAAACCGTGGACATCTAAAATATAGTTACCATTATCCGTCACCACGCCTTGACGCCAAATAGGCTCGCCACCTAAGCCAACTAGCTTGCGTGCCACATAGCTTCGGGCCATTGGGATTACCTCTACAGGGAGAGGGAAGGCACCTAAGGTATCAACCAACTTAGACTCGTCAGCTATACAGATAAATTCTTCCGCTACGGCGGCAACAATTTTTTCCCGGGTTAAGGCCGCGCCCCCACCCTTAATAAGATTAAGTTGGTGGTCGCTTTCGTCGGCACCATCAATATAGAAACGCAGTTGTTGAACACCATTAAGTTCCAATACATTAATACCCCGTTCCCGCAACCTTGAAGCTGTTTCTTCGGAGCTAGCGACAGCGGCATCAAAGGTGTGTTTAATGGTGGCTAGGGCGTCTATAAAACAGTTTGCCGTCGAGCCAGTGCCAACACCCACAATAGAATCTTTGTTAAGGTGTGGGGTGATATAATCAACAGCAGCTTGAGCAACGGCTTGCTTTAGTTCATCTTGATGCATAACTGGCTCGATAAATAGCGTAAAACAGCTATTATACTCGAAATCTATAGTCTGCATGTAGACGTTAAGGTTATGAATTATTACCATTACCAATCGAAGATCATTAAATTTTTATTTTTGCACAGGTGGCGTAGATGCCCAGTCGTTATATCAAAAAAATCCTCGCTGCCAATATCTATGATTTGGCCAAGGAAACGCCAGTAGATCGAGCTAAAGGTTTATCCACTAGATTGCAAAATAATGTGCTTATTAAGCGTGAGGATTTGCAACCGGTATTCTCGTTTAAACTGCGCGGTGCCTATAACTGCTTACAGAATTTATCCCCAGCGGAACAGGCTTTAGGCGTGGTAACGGCTTCAGCTGGTAACCATGCCCAAGGCTTAGCCTTGGCGGCTCAGCATATGGGTGTGGCGGCAACCATTGTGATGCCCAGAACAACCCCTGAAATTAAGGTCAATGCTGTACGTTCTTTTGGTGCCACAGTAGTGCTACAAGGCGATAGCTTTCCAGAGGCCTATGCCCACTCATTAAAATTAATTGAGGAGCATGGCTATGTGTATGTGCACCCCTTTGATAATGATGATGTGATTGCTGGCCAAGGCACCGTTGCTGTTGAGTTAATTCGTCAAATTCCCGAAATGCATGCGGTATTTATACCCGTTGGTGGCGGCGGCTTGATGGCAGGTATGGCGGTGTATTTAAAATACCTTAACCCAGATATTAAAGTGATCGGCGTAGAACCAGAAGACGCGGCTTGCTTAAAAGCTGCGCTAGAAGCCGGGGAACGGGTAGTGCTGCCAGAAATTGGCCTCTTCGCTGATGGTGTGGCAGTGGCCCAAATCGGTGAGCGCAATTTCGCCATAGCTAAGGATTTTGTGGATGATGTTATTACCGTTACCACAGATGAAATGTGTGCCGCGATAAAAGATTTGTATGACGATACCAGAGCTATTACGGAACCAGCTGGTGCCTGCTCCGTGGCTGGATTAAAAAAATATGTTGCTCAACAACAAGTCGCAGACCAAAATCTGGTGGCTATTGCCAGCGGTGCCAATGTGAACTTTGACCGTTTACGGCACGTTGCCGAGCGGGCAGAAATAGGCGAGCAGCGAGAAGCCATTATTGCGGCCATGATTCCTGAACGTCCAGGAAGTTTTAAAACCTTCTGTCAGGCTTTAGGCAACCGCAATGTCACCGAGTTTAATTATCGTTATGCTGATCAGCAAAGTGCACAAGTATTTGTGGGTGTGCAATTAATGGCCAATGGTGGAGGTCGTGACGAGCTATTGGCAGAATTATCCGCTGCAGATATCCAAGCCCAAGATCTTAGTGATAATGAGATGGCTAAGATCCATATTCGTTATATGGTTGGTGGCCATGCCAAGGTCAATGATGAAGCAGTCTATCGCTTTACTTTTCCTGAGCGTCCAGGTGCCTTGCTAAATTTCTTAGATAAGCTAGGCCACAACTGGAATATAACCATGTTTCATTACCGTAATCATGGTAATGCTTATGGTAGGGTGCTGGTTGGTTTGCAGGTCGCACCAGACGATAAAGCCCGTCTTATGGGTTACCTAGAAGAACTAGGGTATGCATTCCACGAAGAAACGGAAAATCCTGCCTATCAGCTGTTTTTGAGCCCTTCTGCGGTAGACTAAAATGGCTAAGTAGGTAGTCGCAAGGTGACCTCTAAGCCGCCTTGGGGTCGATTACAGGCAGAAATGGAGCCGCCCTGACTGCGCATGGATTGCTCGGCAATGGCCATCCCAATACCATAGCCCCCAGCCTGTTGGTTGCGACTTTCATCGACTCGGAAAAAGGGTTCAAACAGATTTGCCAATGCTGACTCTGGAACCCCAGGACCATCGTCGGCAATTGCAATATCAACCCAACCCTTTGTACGTTGCACCTGAATATATACCTTGCCCTTGTCACCCGTATACCGTATGGCGTTACGGATAATATTTTCGAGAGCACGAGAGGTGGCTTCGGGATAACCTTGCAAGGTTAATGAAGGGGGTAAATCCAACTTAATTTTGTTTTCATTTTGTGCTTCATAGGTAGCATCATGAACCACAAGGCGAATAAGTTCGGCAATATCATACTCAGATGCTTCCGGCTGATTTTCACCCTGTTCCAGTCGTAACAAGGTCAAAACTTGGTCGATCAAGATACTCATGCGATCTATTTCACGCTCAATGCGTTCAATGTCACCTTGGTCTTTGTCTTCCAATTTGCGGGCTAATATTTCTAAGGCAATTTGCTGACGTGCCAAAGGTGTTCTGAGCTCGTGGGATATATCTCGAAACAAGCGTTGCTGATTGTTAAGCAGCAGGGAGGTACGCTCAGCCATATGGTTAATTGACTGACCAAGCTGACTTATTTCGTCTTTGCGTGAAAGTACTTTATCTTCCACTCGAGTATCAAACTTACCTCGGGCAAAGGCATTGGTTGTGCGCCTAAGACTAGCTAGTGGGGTGGTAATTCGCCAAGTAATAAAGGTGGTAAAGAGTGCCACAATAAGTAATGCCGTGGTAACTTGCAGGCCAGGCAGATGCTTTAGCCAACCCTGGTAGGAGTTATCGGTAAACACGCGGGCAATAAACACATATTTTTCACCACTGGTACTGGAAATACGATAGACCCGCAAACCACGTTTGGTGCGTTCAATAAAGCGATTAGGTGTTAACGGCAGAGCGAGAGATAACCAGTCTTTGGGCAGATTTACTTTACTAATGGGTCGATTTTGCTCGTCGAGCATAAAGGCCCTTATATTGTAGCGTTTTTCAATATTTTGGAGCTTTTTGGTTAGTGCTTGATGACCTTTCTGCTCAAAAATATCAGCTGCATCCATAGCCAAGGCAATAACTTGGTGAGATTCAACAGCCTGCCGGTTTTTGATAATGGTGCCGGTTAAGGCGGCAACTGCGGCCATGGTTATAATTACCGTAAGCCAAAAGAAGAGGAAGATTTTCCAATACAAACTACGCATGTTAAGCCTTGCAAATTACCAATCGTCTAGTTGGCAACATAGAGATAGCCAATGCCACGAACAGTTTTGATGCGCGGTTTGCCATCAGCAAAAGGCCCCAGTTTACGGCGTAAGTTACTTAGGTGCATATCAATACTACGATCATATAAAGTCAGCTTACGACCCAATGCTGACTCAGTTAGTTCTTCTTTGCTGAGAACACTGCCGGCGTTGGCGAGCAGATTTTCTAACAAATTAAATTCGGTACTGGTTAACTCCAGAACTTCTGCATCTAAGGTGGCTACTCTGGTGGCAGGATTAAGCTCAATATCATCAGCCTTAACAAGTCCGTTACTAGGGGAAGGCTTAATATCTTCTCGGTCCATATCTACCCGTCTTAAAATAGCTTTTATGCGGGCAATAATTTCCCGCGGATTACAGGGCTTGGGTAGGTAGTCATCGGCCCCCATTTCAAAGCCAATAATGCGATCCACTTCATCGCCTCGGGCGGTTAGCATCAAGACGGGGGTTTTTTTAGTGTTACGCAGTTGTTTAAGCACTTCTAGCCCATTTACTTTGGGCAACATAATATCTAAAACGATGGCGTCGTAATCGTTTTGCAAAGCTTTTTCGATGCCTTCAGCTCCATCGAATGTACTCGTGACAGAGAAATTCTCTAGTTGCAGAAATTCCGTCAACAACTCATTGAGTTCTTTATCATCTTCAACCAGCAATATCTTGTTGCTTTTGCTCATCTCGCGACTCCTTGGGGCATAGGCTTATTGTGGCATATTTGTGTTCTATTAAGTCGAGTTGCAGAGTTGGTTTACGTTTTTTTACGTCATCTTGACACACTCTTGCACTCGTATCCTTATACTAGTAAGTCGATCGTATTATATTGGCTGGTTCCATTAGATTGGTCAACAAAGTTGTCAAATAGAACTGCCATTAAATAGTTTGTTAGCAGGATTCAATAGTGGGCTATTACTGTATTTTATCAGTTGGATGCCTTTTCGCGGGACTTGTTCCCGCTTTTTTTTGCCTGTTATTTGATACCGATTCTTACCAAAGGCTTTTGGGTAATTAAAAAATAACCAAAGCCTAATGACTTAAGCACTGTTGCTAAAATAATGCGAGTGTTGATTATGTATGACAAGAGGTTAGACAGGACTCCCCACAGTTGCGTTTTCGGTAGTGGCCCTGAACCCGATGGGTTCAAGGTGGAAGAAGCTGTCTGGTAGAAGGCTTTCCGTTGCACGGACATGCGCAGAACCAGTGCGAGCTAATTCCTTGCTGGTAATATCGGCTCAAGGACGTAACCGAATGTCGCTAACCACAGGGAGTCTTGGGCGCATTATAGAGCCCTCAGATTAAGCTTGGCAATAATTTAATAGTAAAGGAATTGAAAATTTTTTTGTAACCAAGTGGTTTTAGCTTCAATGAAAAAATTCTGATTACTGTCAGCCATGCAGTTTACTAAATGATTTCTAAATACTTTTTTGATGCAGACCTTATCTAACTTAATTTGGATCTAAGTGCTCTTTGACTTTGGTGTCTAATTGGCTCAAAGCAGCTTCTAACACTTGCATCTCTTTTTGGTTTTGCAGGGACTCGGCACTAAAGTTGAGGGCGGCCATAACGGCCATACGTTCTAATCCGCTGACGCGACCGCTATCCTTGATAGCTTTTAGGCGTGTATCTAGATTACGCGCCGCCTCGCGCAAGTGTTCTTCCTTACCAACGGGACTGGTGAGGGTATAGCTTTGTTCGAGGAT
This sequence comes from Oceanospirillaceae bacterium, assembly GCA_002686055.1. Taxonomy (GTDB): domain Bacteria; phylum Pseudomonadota; class Gammaproteobacteria; order Pseudomonadales; family Balneatricaceae; genus Njordibacter. Next base: position 35,376 of record NYZU01000022.1, read on the forward strand.
GGTGATTTGCACAGCGACATTATCAGTCATGGCTTTGCTCCTTATTTGAGCCACTTAGTTCGGCATCCAATAAACTTAGCAATTGGGTCATGGTGGCTTCATCTTCAGCACTAAAGCCAGCTTGATCTTGGTTCTGTTCTGTTAGGGTGGCCAAGGTTTCCTCTTGCTCTGCAGTTTGGTTACGCAAAGTTTGATTTTCCTGCTGAAGTAGCTGGTTTTGTTTAATCAACTGTTCTACATGTAACACAAGGGAGTGGATATTAGACACGTTAGTCACCGCCGGATAAAAAAATAATCTTAATCATTGACTGGCGATGGGTCAATGGTCGGACACCTTGGATTAATAAGGTATAATCATTGAGTTTATAAATGCCAGAGTTAAAAGTATGTCTGATATGCCCGAATCTGTAACCTATTGTTTTGACGATTTTGCTGATATGTTCGTTGAATTAAGAGCTTTTGGTACCCCCTCTGAGCTGCATGGTTTAATGTGTGGACAGTTAGCTGCTGGGGTGCGTTTAGATGCGGATGCTTGGTTAACCATGGTGGTTGCTCATCTTGATGTACAAGAAATTGAAGATGATGATGACAAGGCTGAACTAGTGGGTTTGTATGAAGGCGCCTTGGGGCAATTAACCGATGGTGGATTTAGTTTTAACCTATTATTACCTGATGACGATACAGAACTAATGGCTAGGGCAGAATCCTTAGGTAGTTGGTGTAGTGGGTTCTTAGGTGGATTTGGGTTGGCGTTTGATCGTAAGACGCAAAAGTTAACTCCTGAGATTACCGAAACCATGGACGATTTATCACAAATTGCCTTAATATCTTTAGATGATGAAGACGATGAGCATGCTGAGCATAATTTGATGGAATTAGTTGAATATGTGCGTATGGCCGCCTTAATGGTCTTTAGTGAGTTTAATCAGGATGCTGTAAAGCAGCCATCTCCCGCGGTACATTAATATGAATATGTTGCACTCCTTGCCTACTACTGAGTATCAGCAGCGCCGTCAGCAATTGATGGAGCAGTTGCCGGATAACTCGGTGGTTATGGTTTTTGCTGCTGCAGTCAGTGTGCGTAATGGTGATGTTGAGCACGCTTATCGTCAGGATAGCTATTTTTATTATCTAACAGGTTTTGTAGAGCCTGAATCAGTGCTGCTTTTGCGCCGTTTAGATAACCAGATTGATAGCCTGTTATTGTGTCGTGAAAAAAACCCATTGCAGGAAACATGGCATGGACGGCGACTTGGTGTGGAAGCTGCCCCTGAGGCATTGCAGTTAAATGCCGCGAAACCCATTAGTGAATTAGAATCTGTCTTGGATAGTTGGCTGGATGGTGCTGATTATGTTTATTCTGCCCAAGTTCGAGAAGATGTTAGTCTGCACCTGCAAGCAAGCATTAGTCGCTTACGTCGGCGGGTAAGACAGGGATCACAAGTCCCCGCATTTTATGGCGATATTGATAGTGTGCTAGATGAAATGCGGCTGATTAAGTCAGAAGCTGAAGTAGCGCTTATGGAGCGGGCTGCAGATATAAGTGCCCGTGCTCATCAGCGGCTAATGGAAACTACTCAGCCTGGGGTTATGGAATATCAATTAGCGGCACATTTTTCCCATGCCTGTAGCATGGAAGGTAGTCGCCGCTTAGCCTATGGCAGTATTGTGGCAGGTGGTGCCAACGCCTGTATTCTGCACTATGAAGACAATAATCAGGCTTTGCAGGATGGTGATTTGGTATTAATCGATGCCGGCTGTGAATTGGATTATTATGCCTCTGATATTACCCGTACTTTCCCAGTAAATGGGCGTTTTAGTGAGCCCCAAAAAGCCATTTATAATCTGGTGTTAGAAGCCCTAGAGACGGCCATTGCTGAGGTTAAGGAAGGCGTCCCTGTCAATACTTTGCAAATGGCGGCGGTTAAAGTCATTACTACAGGTTTGGTGGAGTTTGGCATTTTACAAGGGGATGTCGAACAACTGATTGCTGATGAAGCCTACAAACCCTTTTACTTACATAATATCGGCCATTGGCTGGGTATGGATGTGCATGATGTCGGTAAATACAAATTGCAGGGTGACTGGCGAGCCCTACAGGCCGGCATGGTTACCACTATTGAGCCAGGCATTTATATTCCCATGGATACACCAGATATTGATCCCCAGTGGTTAGGTATAGGGGTGCGCATAGAGGACGATATACTGGTGACCAAAACAGGCCATAAAAATCTGACCCGTCAAGTTCCAGTAACTGTGGCAGAGATAGAAAGTTTGATGCAACAAAGCGCCCAGCAGGCGCATAACTAAGTCTATGCAACAGGCCAATTATGACATTGTTATTGTTGGTGGTGGCCTAGTTGGCACGGCCATGGCCATTGCTGTGGCAGGTATCGCCCAACGTTATCAGTTGAAGATCGCCATTATTGATGGGGCTAAGATTAAGTCCTCGGAATCTAAACCTGCCAATAGCCTTGATGGTCGCGCCACAGCACTCGCTCTTGGTAGCCGCAACCTACTTGAAAGAGTGGGCGTTTGGTCGGCTCTTGAAGCTTATGCGCAGCCCATTTTTGATATTGATGTTAGTGACCAAGGGCAGCCATTTGGGGTGCAGATGCAGGCTCAAGAGATGGGCCAAGAAGCATTAGGTTATGTGTTACAGAATGAGCATATGGGCAATGTATTTCGGCAGCAGTTAAGTCAACATTGTGAGGGTTTGGTAACCTTTATTAATGCAGCGCAAGTGTTGAGTTTGGATAATGCCGTTAAGGATAGCCAGCTAGTTTATGAACACACTCTTGAGGGTGAAACGCAGCAAGTTGAGGTCACCTGTCAGCTAATTATTATGGCCGATGGCGGACGTTCTAGTTTACGGGCCGACTTAGGCATGCATAGCCACAACAAAAACTATGAGCAGGTGGCGGTGGTGGTCAATGTGGCTCTGGATAAAGCCCATCAAGGCCTAGCTTGTGAGCGTTTTACGGCTGATGGGCCGATGGCCGTATTGCCCTTATTACCAGAACAGGGTCAGTATTATGCAGCCATTGTGTGGACCCAGCCTGCAGATCAGGCAGCAACACTAGCCGCCATGGATGATGAAGAAATGCGCGTTGCATTGCAGAATCAAATTGGTTTTCGTATGGGTGAGTTTCGCGCTCTTGGTGCGCGCCAGATTTATCCTTTAGCGTTGAGTGTGGCCGAGGAACAGGCACGGCAGGGTCTGGCCGTGATTGGTAATGCGGCGCATACTTTACACCCTATTGCTGGTCAGGGTTTTAATCTCGCCTTGCGGGGTGTTTTTGCTTTAGCTGAGCAAGTCTACAAAGCGTGTCAGGAACAAGCACCTCTTGGCGATCTGACTTACTTAAATGCTTTTTTAGCGACCAGCAGTCGAGATCAAAAAATGACGGTGCATGCCACTGATCAAATTATGCAATTATTTTCCAGTCGCCAAAAGACCTTAACTTGGGGGCGTCAATTAGGCTTACTTGCTATGCAAAATATACCTCTGGCGAAGACAGTATTTACCCGCACCGCAATGGGTTTGGATCAACCTTTGGCAGATGTGCTGCCATTACCGGTCAGGCAGGTTTAGTATGGCTGACAAGCAAGAGCAGGTGCAGCAGACACCACCACACTTTCCCGTCGTTATTGTTGGTGCTGGGATGGTGGGTGCAGCATTGGCCTGTGCCTTACAAGATGTAGGCATCGATTGCTTGGTGTTGGAAGCAGGGGCTCTCAATCAGCAAGCAGATTGGTCAGCAGATGATGTAGATCCACGGGTATCAGCTATTAGTTTAGCTTCGCAAAATGTCTTAAATCATATTGGTGCATGGCCACGCATAGAAGCTATGGCGCGTTTGCAGGATTACCAAAGTATGTATGTTTGGGATGCTTGTGGTACTGGTCATATTGCCTTTAGTGCTGGTGAGCAGCACCTGTCTAATTTAGGCCATATTGTGGAAAATAAAACCATTACTACCGCTTTGCATCAGGAACTGGCAGAGCGTGGTATCGAGGTCTGGTCAGCTGTGCAATTGCAGGATATTAGCCCCCAATCCCAATCACCACGTCATGTGAACTTGGCTGATAGTCGTGTGGTTACTACTGATTTGGTTGTCGGAGCAGATGGCGCTAATTCGAAAGTGAGGCAGTTATCTGGCTTAGCTACCCGTGAGTGGGATTATCCCCATCATGGTTTGGTTACCCGCGTTGCCCTTGAACAAGGCCATGCAAATACCGCTTGGCAGCGTTTTACAGAAGATGGTATTTTGGCTTTCTTGCCTTTGCGGTCACCGGCTGATGCCACAGCGGGCAGTTATTGTTCTATTGTATGGTCCATGCCAGCCATGGCGGCTAAAGCCCATGCCGAGATGCCAGATGAGGCTTTCTGTGCAGCTTTAGAAAGGGCTTTTGAGGGGCGTTTGGGTAAAGTCTTAGGCACCGATGCACGTTATGTATTCCCGCTGCGTCAGCGCCATGCGAAACGCTATTATCAGCCGGGCCTGGTGGTTGTTGGTGATGCTGCTCATACTATCCATCCCTTGGCTGGACAGGGGGTTAATCTGGGCTTTCTTGATGTGGCGGCTTTGGTGCAAACGCTGCAAGAGGCTCAGCACAATAGACAGTCCCTTGGCGATACTGCCGTATTAAATATTTACCAGCACAGGCGCCAAGGGGATAATCTACGTATGATGGCCTTGATGGAAAGTTTTGCTCGGTTGTTTGGTAATCAACATCCCTTATTGAGTTTGGTGCGTAATCAAGCTATGCGCTCTATGCAGACCCTAAAACCCATTAAACAACACTTGGCACAAGAAGCTTTGGGGGTGGGTAAGCATTTGCCACCTTTAGCCCAGCGTTCGGCTTAATCTATTTTTTACCCCTTTTTGGAACCTATTTATGGCCCATCTGATACTTAAGCCTAAAGCTGACCGGCGTTTGCGTAATGGCCACTTATGGATTTATAGCAATGAAGTGAATGTTGCTAAAACCCCTTTGCAGCAATTTATGCATGGACAACAGGTGGATGTGCTGGATCATAAAGGTAAGCCATTGGGCACCGCTATGGTGAATCCTCAGCAATTGATTTGTGGACGTTTGGTAAGTCGTCGTGCTGATGCTCCCTTAGGCGAGGCTGAACTAGTACAACGTTTGCAGCGAGCTTTGGAGAGCCGAGAACAGCTGTTTGCCGCCCATTGTTACCGCTGGGTCTATGGTGATAGTGATGGCTTGCCAGGGCTAGTGATTGATCGCTTTGCCGATACCATTGTGATACAGATTTCCCTAGCCGGTATGGAATTGTTATTGGAGCCATTATTGGCGGCCATTAATCAGGTACAGCCCGGGCTCAATATATTATTAAAGAATGATGGCAAGATGCGGGCTGTGGAAGGTCTGGAAGAATATGTACGCATTGCTCAAGGACAGGTACCTGAGCTGGTGCCATTACAGGAAAATGGTGTGCAATTTATGGCGCCAGTCTGGCATGGTCAAAAGACCGGCTGGTTTTATGACCATCGGTTAAATCGGGCCCGTGTGCAAAGCTTAAGTAAGGGTAAACGGGTATTGGATCTGTTTAGCTATATTGGTGGCTGGGGGATTCAAGCTGGTGCAGCTGATGCTAGTGAAGTGGTCTGTGTTGATGCTTCAGCGCAGGCTTTGGAGCTGGTGCATCAACAAGCGCAACTAAATGGTATCAGTGAGCGTGTCCAAACCATTAAGGGCGATGCTTTTGCGGCTCTTAAGCAATTAAAGGAAGCGGGTGAAAAGTTTGATGTGGTGATTCTAGACCCGCCGGCTTTTATTCAACGACGTAAAGATATTAAAAGCGGTGAGTTGGCCTACTTGCGGGCTAACCAACTGGCCATGCGCCTAGTAGCAGATACAGGCTTTTTGGTATCGGCTTCCTGCTCTATGCACTTACAGCGTGACCGCCTAGTTGCTATTGTTAATGAAGCTAGTCGCAAAAATGGCCGCCATGGGCAAATACTGGAGCAGGGTGGCCAAGGTGGCGATCACCCCATTCATCCAGCTATCGCTGAAACAGACTATTTGAAATCTATTCTGGTTGGTGTCAGCCCTGCTTTGTAAGGACTTAGGCGAGACACGGCACTCGCCTATTATTTAGGTATGTCTTCATTGAGAATAGGATAGACGCTTTTCCAAAATACCTACCAAAGCATCTATATGCACTGGGTCGTCATTTAAGCAAGGGATATAGTGGAATTGCTCGCCGCCATGCTCAATAAAGCTTTCCCGCGCTTCCATATCAATTTCTTCAATGGTCTCTAAGCAATCTGAAGAAAAGCCTGGGCAGATAACAGCGATATGTTTAACGCCATCTTTGGGTAGCTGCTCCAAGGTTTTGTCGGTATAGGGTTGTAGCCAAGGCTCACGGCCAAAACGTGACTGGAAGGTGGTCATCACCTGAGCTTCATCAAAGCCCAGTTTCTCCCTTACCAGACGTGTGGTCTGATGACAGAAGCAATGGTATGGATCACCTTTTTTTAGATAGCGCTCAGGCGTGCCATGATAGGAAAAAATAAATTTATCTGGTTGACCATGAGCTTCAATATGACGTTTTATGGTTGTGCAAAGGGCGTCTAAATAACCCTCAGACTTATGGTAACCATTGATAAACTGCAACTCTGGTACCCAGCGTAATTGGGTAAAGGTTTTGGCTATAGCATCAAAGGTCGAGCCCGTTGTGGCACCAGCATACTGAGGATATAAGGGTAGTACAATAATATCCCGCACATTTTGGTCAGTTAGCTCTTTAACGGCTGCCGCCATGGATGGATTACCATAACGCATGCCTAAAACCACGGGGATATCTCCATATTTTTCGGCCAAGCGTTGTTTGACAGCTTTTACCTGCTCTTGGCTATACACCATTAATGGTGAGCCAGAGTCAGTCCATACGGATTGATAGAGCTTGGCTGAGCGGCGTGGGCGAATGCGCAAAATAATCAGATTAAGGATCATCCACCATAGTAGCCTTGGCAGCTCCACAACCCGAGGATCACTTAAAAATTCTTTTAGGTAACGTCTTAGCTCCGTAGGCCGAGGCGCATCTGGGGTGCCCAGATTACACAATAAAATACCCTGTCGCGGAGAGGCTCCGTCGTGGTCATAGTCAGTTTGACCAATATATTTCATTTACTGCTCCTAAAATTTAGCCAGCAAGTTGCCAATAATGATAACCATAAAGCACGTGTCTGTTATCAACAACTATTGATATATCGATTATACGCCACATCACCAGCTTAGGTTGAATGGTTTGTGTATAGATAGTGTAAAAATAAATAGTGTAAAAATTCTCTTGAATAAATTCTTGTAGTGGAAGATACTGTATAAATAAACAGTATTTTTAATGATATTCCTCCGAGAACCCTATGAATATTACATTATTAGGCCGTAGCCATTCCCAAGCATGGTTTCAAGCAAACGGCCTGAAGATACCACTTTTTACAGAGGCCGTATCTGCTGGCTTTCCCTCGCCGGCACAAGATTATGTGGAAAAAGCCCTTGATTTAAATGAGCTCTGTATTAAGCGACCGGCAGCGACGTTCTTTGTGCGCGTGGAAGGCGATTCCATGATTGAAGCGGGTATTTATGCTGGTGATATCTTGGTAGTGGATCGCTCCGTTACTGCTGAGCATGGGGATATTGTGATTGTGGCTATTTATGGTGAAATGACGGTCAAAGAGTTACAACTGCGGCCAACAATAAAACTGGTACCACGTAATCCCGCCTACCCAACCATAGATATTGCTGAAGGTACAGCACTGGATATCTTTGGTGTCGTCACTAATGTGGTACGTAATGTACGCTATAAATCGTAACTGAAACCATGTCGCCTGTTTTTGCCCTTGTCGATTGCAATAATTTTTATGCGAGTTGTGAGAAATTATTTCGGCCAGACTTAGTGGATACGCCAGTGGTGGTGCTATCCAATAATGATGGCTGTGTAGTGGCGCGTTCTAAAGAAGCTAAAGCCCTCGGCATTAAAATGGGGGTGCCCGTATTTAAAATTCAAGCCCAAATTAAGCAATATGGTATTCAGGTGTTTTCCTCGAATTACAGCTTATATGCCGATATGAGTGATCGGGTGATGCGTACCCTAGAAGAGATGGCGCCAAGGGTGGAAATCTATTCTATAGATGAAGCTTTTCTGGATCTTACGGGAGTGCAATCAGCCGTATCTCTAGTGGACTTTGGTCAACAGGTTAAACACACCATTGAGCGTTGGATTGGTATTGCCGTTTGTGTGGGTATCGCACCCACCAAAACCTTAGCCAAGTTAGCCAATCATGCGGCTAAAAAATACACTGCCACCGGTGGCGTAGTGGATTTAACCCATCCTAGTAGACAGCGTAAATTACTCGCACTCACACCAGTAGAGGATATTTGGGGGGTTGGTAATAGGATATCAAAACGCTTAAAAGATATGGGTATTCACACCGCATTAGATTTAGCTGATACCTCCGCCAAATCAATACGAAAACATTTTTCTGTGGTCTTGGAGCGAACCGTGAGGGAGCTGAATGGCGAAGCCTGTATGGAGTTAGAGCAAATACCACCCACTAAAAAACAGATTATCTGTAGCCGTTCCTTTGGTAGTAGAGTTACTTCTCGTATGCACATGCGCCAAGCCCTATGTGAGCATGTCACGAGGGCGGCAGAAAAACTACGTAAAGAACGCCAACAGGCCAAATTATTAAGTATTTTTATTCGTACCAGTCCTTTTCAAAATAATGTACCTCAATACCGTAATGGCCTCACAGCAAAACTACCTAGACCCACTGATGACACTCGCGACCTGATCCAATTAACGATGGTGCTACTGGAACAAATATGGCGTGATGGGTACGACTATGCCAAAGCCGGTGTTGTCTTGTCCGACTTCTATGATATTGGCACCTATCAATTGGGGTTATTTGAGAATCATATAGAGCGCAGTAATAGCCGCCAACTTATGCATATATTGGATACCATTAACCACAGCGGCCAAGGGCGACTATTTTTTGCGCGCCAGGGGGTAACAAGAGGCTGGGTTATGAAGCGTGACCATTTATCACCGGCCTATACCACCCATTGGCAGCAATTGGTTAAGGTTAGTTAGGCTATATATTACATGCATACACAGATCCACTTTAGATTAGAGCCCCATCCATAACGAATGGGGTAAGCTTGTTATCATCAAAATACCCACTGGTGTTATGTTTGCTTAAGGATTAAGCACAGTAATGGTGCGGCTATGGTGATTATTAACAAATGCCGCAAGCATGGCATCCAGAGTGGCTGCTTTGATATTTGGGTAGGCTGCTTTGGCATCCAAAAGGGTGCTTGGGTCAATATCTAGTAATTGTGCGTTTACCAATTCCCAGATGATATAATTGGCTTTATGACGATGGTTGCCGTAATCACCACGTAGCATGTTAACTTCTTGATTTATGTCTTTCTGGCTTAGGCCTTCTTTAACTAACTCATTGAGGCTTTGGTCTATGGTGGCTAGTACTTTATCCACTTGTGCTGGGTCACACTCAAGATTAATTGACAATAATTGTAAGGGGTCTTGAGGATAAAGTTGGTTAATTTCTCCGCTAACACTATAAGTTAGGCCTAACTCTTCACGAATAGTTTGCCGCAGGCGTTCAGATATAAGGTTGCTAAGTATTTCAGTCTGCGCATAGTAATCAGTATTATTTATGGGCTCTTGTAACTGCAGGTTGTAGGACACAATGGCAGCTTTATGGTTGCTTTTGTTGCCTTCAATGCGAATATCACCGGGCCATTTAGGTGATGGTTTAGGCTTTATCTGCTGACCTTGTTTGGGTAGGCTGGCAATATAACTTGTTAAATGGGGCTGTAACTGTGCCAGTGAAATATCACCGACGATATGCAATACGTAGTTTTGAGCACCAGCTATATACTGCTGATAAATCTGATACATATCATTGGCATCAACCGATTGAATTTCGTCAATAGTTAGTGAACGGTAAGCTGGGTTACCTTGACTGATATGGGCTTCAATTTCATGAATATAGTCTTTATAGTCCAATGTATTGAGGTCGTTAATTTCTTGCTCAAATTTAGCCATAAAGTGGTCATAAAGCGCTTTATCAACTCGTGCATCCTGTAAGGCAACATGTAGCAGCTTTAATAATACTTCTGCTTTATCACTGGGACCTTCCAGCGCCATGCCACGACTATCAACATCGAATACAGGTTCTAAGCCAAGGGCCTGCCCTTCTAACCAATTTCTTAGCTGGTGCCCATCCAGTGATTGCAAACCACTAGCAGACATTACTTCCATACCAAGACGAGTATTAATTATCTCCTGTGAGGTTAAGATATTAAATCCACCTAATGTCACCATTTCCATATAAAACTTACCAGGTGCTGAATCGCTATAGCTATACTGCACTTTGATACCATTACTAAGGGTCAGTAGATGAATGCCATTATCCAGTTTTTCCTGTTGGGTGATTGTGCCAGGTGGGTGGTTTATCTCCCAATTGATCACTTCACTTGCTGCTTGCGTGACAATTGGTTGTAAGCTAGTTTGCTGGCTTTCAGTAATCCAATTGCGTACCTCTGCTTCCGTTGGCATAGGAGCATCTGGTTTGGCAACTATTTCGATTTTATAGGGTCGCGTAAATATTTCTTGGGCTAGTTGCTGAAGATCATTTGGTGTTAATTCTGGCAAGCGGTTTTCTAGCATGTCGAGATAATGCTCTTGATCTCTTAACCAAAAATTATAAAGAGCATGATGGGTAGCAAGATGTGCCAAATGAGCCGCGCTATCCTGCTGCACCCGTTCGTGTTGCAACATCTCATTACGCACATTGTCCAATTCTGTTTGGGTAAATCCATTACTAATTAGGTCATGGATAACGCTTCCCATTAACTTGACACCGGCTTCAAGATCCTCTTCTTGGCTGCGAAAGCCAACACCCATTTCGACAAAGTCACCGACTGGATTGAAGTGGGCTGCCATAAAATCTCGCAAGCTATTGGTTTGTTGTGTAGATAGCTTTTGCAAGCGTTCATCCAATAAATCCATAATGAGTTCAAATTTCAGATGAGTAAATAGCGTATCTGAGTTTGTGGGCACATTACTTGCGTAGGCATTACCCAGCCAAAAATAGTAGGCGGGTTCTCTTGTGTCTGTAAAAATATCAAAAGTGTTTAACCGCATTTCTGGCAGAGGGTATATCTTATCCCGGCCGGCATTTGAACTGGGCCAACTGTGGAACTTTCTGGCAACGGTTTTTACTACTTCATCAAGATCAATATTACCCGTCACAATGAGGGTAGCGTTAGCTGGATGATAATGTTGCTGATAAAAGTCTTGAAGTGCCTTGGGCTTTGCTGCTTCAATACTTTCCAGGGTACCTATTGGGAAGCGTTCAAGGTGACGGCTGTTGGCATAATGTAACTGCTCCTGTTGGTATTGATAGGTTTCCTTTTCGGGTTCGGATTGGCGCCATTCTTCTCGAACTACGCCAATTTCTTTGGCTACTTCTTGGCTATCAAATTTGGCCTTGTAGGCAAAGAAAGAGAGTAGTTCTATGGCTTTATTTATACGCTCTCGAGAAGCATTAGGAATGTCTAGATGATAGCGAGTATGATCAAAGCTAGTATAGGCATTAGCATGATCAGCCATGGTTATATTCAGTTCTTCTAGAATAGAAAATACGGGATCTTTACTACCATACTCCGGTTGGTTAAAGAGCATATGTTCAACAAAATGGGCATAACCAAGTTGATCATCTTCTTCATGGAGGCTGCCAGCATGGATTAACAGGTCAAGGCGAGCTTCATTTTGGGAGTGGCTATTACTATTGGGCCACAAGATTATTTGCAAACCGTTATCGAGTCGGTAGGTATAGGTTTGGCTGTATTCGCCTTCTATGGTGGAATTAGGTAAAACCTCATTAGGCTTAGACAATGAATTAGTCTGACATCCACTAAGTATTATTAGGGAAGAAACAATTAGGGCAATAAAATTAACAAGGCGCATAGGTTATCCATAACTATAATAATTTATAGTATATAAGGATAGCCTAAAAAGATCAGAAATCAAGTTTGGTTGTGATTTTGATCTGCGCTAGCTAAATATTTTGGTATTTAGTTAACCAGTCAGCGCAAGCTGATAATGGGCCAACCACAAGCTTGGGCATGGGCGCGTAGTTTGTCGTCGGGATCCACCGCCACGGGTTCGTCTACTTCTTGCAACAGGGGTATATCGTTAAAAGAATCACTGTAGAAGCGGGCACCAGTCAGGCTGAGATCGGTGGTGTCTAACCAGTCTTTAAGTTTGCTGATTTTGCCTTCCTGAATACAGGGGGTACCAATTATATTGCCTGTATACTGGTCATTTATCTGCTCAGCAGTGGTGGAAATAAGAATATCAACGCCCATATATTTGGCAATGGGGTAGGTAATAAAGTCGTGGGTGGCGGTGATAATAATAATGGTATCACCCGCTTCACGATGCTGTTGCAATAATTCTTGGCCCTTAGGCAGAACCATAGGGATAATATGTTCATGCATAAAGCGGTAATGCAATTTATTGAGTTCTTCTTTGCTATAACGACTAAGGGGCTCCAATGCAAAAGCGGCATAGGCATACATATCCAAGCAACCATTTTGGTAGTCTTGATAGAACTGATCGTTTTGTTGCTTAAAGTAGTCACCGTCCACCAGTTGGTTGGCGACCATAAATTCTCCCCAGCTGTGGTCGCTATCACCACCTAGTAGTGTGTTGTCCAGATCAAAAAGGGCAAGTCGAGTCATAATCTTGGTTCTCTTTGGCTACTTTGGGCCACAGTGGTCTGCTACATAATAGCTTCGATTGGGTAGAAGCTATCTAATTGAATTGTAAAACTTATCTTATTCTACTATAGAAGTTGTTGTTGATGCGCTTTTTATGGAACAATGGGGTATGAGAAATTTTTTGGTGAAAAACCGTGATAGATAAAGATGGTTTTCGCCCTAACGTAGGTATTATTCTCGCTAACTCCAAAGGTCAGGTATTGTGGGCAAAACGGGTTGGTTGGGATGCTTGGCAGTTTCCTCAGGGGGGTATTGATGCCCATGAGACGCCAGAGCAAGCTTTGTTTAGGGAGTTAAAAGAAGAGGTAGGCCTTGATCCACATCATGTGGAGGTATTGGCCTGTACTCGTGGTTGGCTGCGTTATCGTTTGCCAAAACGTATGGTTCGACATGGTTCCCATCCGGTATGTATTGGGCAAAAACAAAAATGGTTTTTGCTAAAAATGCTGGCTGATGATGATGCCGTACAGACTATGTCTGGTGAGACCCCTGAGTTTGATGACTGGCAGTGGGTAAGCTATTGGTATCCTGTGGCACAGGTGGTGCCCTTTAAGCGCGAAGTCTATCGACGGGCAATGAAGGAACTCTGTCCCCGTCATTCAAGACTGGTTTATCAAAGACAAAATCTGACCTCACAGTATCAGGAAGACTGAGGCACGTTATGCTAGCAAGTATCAAAAAAATCACCCAACAAGTCGCGGCAGCTGATGATTTACAGTCGGCGCTGGATCTTGTTGTGGATAACGTGAAGCGCGCCATGCGCACAGATATTTGCTCCATTTATTTGCATTTTCCGGCCACTGAAAATTTTGTCTTAATGTCCACCAAAGGTTTGGATCAGGGAGCTATTGGTAATTTATGTATTCCTACGGATAAAGGCTTAGTTGGCTTTGTAGCCAAGCGCTCAGAGCCTTTTCGCACTAATAACGCCTCTGCCCATCACAACTTTCATCCAGTAGAGGGCATTGGTGAGGAACCTTTTAATGCCTTTTTAGGTGTGCCCATTGTGCATCATCGTGTGGTATTGGGGGTGTTGGTCGTCCAGCATGGCGATAGCCGACAATATACCGATGACGATGAAGCCATGTTGGTTACTCTGTCTGCCCAGTTGGCTGGTTTTATTGCCCATGCTGAGGCCACTGGTGGTGGTTTACGCGCTAATGTATTAGCCGACGAACAATCCACTGATGTTTGCTATACCGGTGTTTGTGGTGTTGGTGGGGTGGCCATTGCATCGGTCGCAGTGATTTCACCGCCGGCGGACTTTAAAAAGGTGCCTGACCGCGAATGTGAAGATATTGAAGCCGAGGTAGAATCTTTCCAAAATGCTTTGCAGGCCGTGCGCCGCAAAATTAAGGTGGTTAGCCGTATGTTGGCACGCAGCCTTAAGGATCAGGAGCACGAGCTGTTTGAAGTTTATATGCGCATGCTCGATGATAATGCTCTGGCTGGAGAGATTATTGCCAGAATTCGTGAGGGGCAATGGGCTCAGGGTGCCTTAAAACATGTAATTCGACAGCATGTACAGGCCTTTGAAATCATGGATGATCCCTACTTGCGTGAGCGCGCCACGGATATTCGTGACTTAGGTCGACGGGTGTTAGCTGAGTTGCAACAAACCCAAACCCAAGCCCGAACATACGCTGATGCGACGGTACTAGTCGCTGAAGAAGTGACAGCAACCATGTTGGCTGAGGTACCCGTAGATAAGTTACAGGCGATTGTTTCTATTCGTGGTTCCAGTAACTCTCACGCCGCTATTCTAGCCCGCTCGATGGGTATTCCAACGGTAATGGGGGCAGTGGACTTCCCTTACACCCGTATGGAAGGCCGAGAAATCATTATTGATGGTCACTTGGGGCATATTTATGTCAATCCGAGTGCTGACTTATATCACCATTATGAACAGGTCATTGTTGAGGAAGCTAACTTCTCCAAAGAATTGGAGGTGCTGCGTGATTTGCCGGCTGAAACCCGCGATGGCCATACGGTGTCATTATTAGTTAATACCAGTTTGCCTATTGATGTCAGTCGCTCTTTAGAGCGCGGCGCTGAAGGGGTGGGTCTGTATCGCACAGAGGTGCCCTTTATGATTAAAGAGCATTTTCCTTCAGAGCAGGAACAAATTGATTGTTATCGTACTCAGCTAGAGGGCTTTGCTCCCCGTCCTGTGACCATGCGTACATTGGATATTGGTGGGGATAAATCCTTACCATATTTCCCTATTGAAGAAGATAATCCGTTTTTGGGTTGGCGGGGTATCCGCGTGACTTTGGACCATCCGGAAATCTTTCTGGTCCAAATTAGAGCTATGTTAAAAGCTAATCAGGGCTTAAATAATCTGCAAATTCTATTGCCCATGGTGACTCATGTAAGTGAAGTTGATGAGGCTTTAACCCTTATTGATCAGGCTTATCAGGAGATCTTGGAGGAAGGTTGTCAGGTCGATAAGCCTCCTGTTGGAGTTATGATTGAAGTACCTGCGGCGGTTTATCAAGCTAGCCAATTAGCGGCTAAGGTTGATTTTATTTCTGTGGGTAGTAATGACCTAACCCAATATTTGCTGGCAGTAGATCGTGATAATCCCCAGGTTGCTGAGCTTTACCATGCCTTGCACCCTGCCGTATTAGCTGCTTTGCAGCAGATTGTTGATGCTGGAAAGACGGCCAATATTCCAGTCAGTCTTTGTGGTGAGTTGGCTAGTGATCCTGCTGGCGCGCTGTTACTGATGGCCATGGGTTATGATACCTTATCGATGAATGCGGCTGGCTTACCTAAGGTTAAGTCGGCATTGCGTAATTTCACTTTGCAGCAAGCCCAAACCATGTTGCAAGATGCCTTGGCCAAATCGAACTCCGACCAAGTTGAGGAGCTGGTAAAAGAATCTATGGAAGCAGCTGGTCTTAATCGCTTGCATAGTCATGTGGTTAAGCTAAAAGCAAAATCCTGATCAAGACTATCTGCTTTATCAAAGTCACGTTCTTTAATCCCTAACTGCTCCTGCTGATCCTGTAGCAGACTAATGCAGGTGCGGGTGCCATAATCCATAGCTGGAGCATCAATAAAACAAGCCGAAAGTCTTTGCTCCCAAGCCAAGGGAATACCCGTATCGGGTAGTAAATGATCGGCAGCGATTTGTTTATCGTGCATTAGTCCTTGTAGATCTTGGTGACTAACCACTGCTTGTTGCAGTAACTTCTGCATATGCGTTTTCACTTTCTGTACTTTCGGCCAATTGCTATCCAGACCAGCATTGCTTAAACCATAAATACCTGCTGCCAACTTCTGTGGAGGCTGGTGGTTATGGTTACCAAAATAAACCAACTCTTTACCATCCCATAGTAAAATATTGTAACCATCAAACAGCTCTTTGCTGATGGTATTAGCAAAGCTTATAGCTGAATCTCCCTGTTGCAGAAATCTGACACAAAGCTCGCCTCGAGATGCGCCTTTAATAGCAGTAGCGTTACCATCGCGGAAATTAGTCAGTGCCGCCCAGCGCCCATTTGGGCTAATACCAAACCAGGTACCATTGCCTTTTAGATCCTTGCCAGCAAGGATCTTAGGTTGTTGCCAGTAGTGCATACGTTGGGTTGGTCGCTGGCGAAATTCGTCTCGATTTGCCGCCATTAGTAAGGGATAGTTAGGGTGTATTTGGTGGGCAACAACGATCAAACACATAGGCTTACCGAGCTTTACGTAACAGTAAATACAGACCTAAAGCAATCATCGGCATGGATAATAACTGGCCTTGGGTAAGCCAGCCAAAGGCAATAAAATTAAGATGGGCATCGGGTTGTCGAGCAAACTCGACAACCAAACGTTGGCCACCATAGCCTAATAAAAACATACCCGATACCTGTAAGTTGGCGCGAGGTTTCGCCGAATATAGCCACACTAGTATAAATAGGAAGATGCCTTCCAGGGCAAATTGATACAGTTGTGATGGGTGCCTTGCCAGCTGGTCGACATGGGGGAAAACCATACCCCAAGGTAGTTCTGTGGGGCGTCCCCATAGCTCGCCACCAATAAAATTACCCAATCGTCCTGCACCAAGACCTAGGGGTACAATCGGTGCCACAAAGTCCATAATGCTAGCAAAACTACGTTGTTGCCTGCGGGCACAAAATATCACGGCCAGAATGACACCGATTAGGCCGCCATGGAAAGACATACCACCTTCCCATACTCGCAAAATCATGCTGGGTTCTTTAATAAAAGCGCCAAATTGATAGAACAGGATATACCCTATGCGGCCACCTAGCACGACGCCAATCGCGCCATAGAAAATAATATCGCTAACCTGCTCTTTGCTAAAACCGGCAATGGATGCTCGACGCATGGCTAGCCACCATGCCGAAACAAAGGCCAGCATATACATAATGCCATACCAATGAATGCTGATAGGCCCTAGCTGCAGGGCAATCGGATCAATATTGGGATAAGTCAGCATACAATGGTTCCTGATACTGGTTAAAAAATAAAATTACTTAGCATGCGTATACCTACCAATATCAGCAGTACAGCAAACATGAATTGTAGCCATTGTGCTGGCATCTTATGGGCCAAGCGGGCTCCAAAATGGGCACTAATCGCACTGGTGAGCAAAATACCTAACAGGGCAGGTAGATAAACATATCCTAGAGCATAGCTCGGCAGATTGTCTATATTTTGCCCGAGGATAATATTTGTGGTGGCGCCTACCAAGCCAATGGCTAGACCACAAGCCGCCGCTGTAGCCACGGCTTGCTTTATCAGCACACCGCGGTTAACTAGCCAAGCAACAAGAAGGTTGCCACCACCGATACCAAACAGGGCCGATGCCCAACCAATTAATGTGCCTGTGATTGTGATAACCAGCTTATTAGGGAGTTGTTTGCTAGCTGGGCGTTGCGTAAGTAGGAGCATCTTGCCACCTAGATAGATTACAAACACCCCAAAGATAGCTTGTAAGATATGGCTTGGCAGGGCGATGGCTGTATTAACCCCAATAAAGGCACCTAGCAACATGCCTAATGCCACTGGCTTAGCAAGACTCCAGACAATGGCTTGCTTTTTTTGATGAGTGTAGATAGCAGTGAGGGCGGTAAAAACAATATTAGCGAGGGAGGTGGCGACAGCCATATGCATCACTAGGTTGGTATCTATACCCTGTAAGGTAAAGGCAAAAACCAAGGCTGGTACTACAATAACGCCACCACCAATACCAAATAAACCAGCCAATAAGCCAGCAATGGCACCGACCAGTAGATAAATCAGCAATAACATAGCTGGTGCTCATTAGTGATAGTTAAATCACTAAAATAATACTCCAAACTGCGTCTAACCAATGGCGCTATCATGCGCTCTCTGTCCGATCCATAACTAGGTAGCTGAAATCATAAGGGTTAGGTTCCTCGGCAGCGATATCTTCGCGAGCAATTTCTTGCCATTGGCTTGGGTCTAGTTCTGGAAACCAAGCATCACCCTCTACATGGCGGTGAACTCGGGTCAGATAAACACGTGCTGCCATGGGCAAGGCCTGCTTATATATTTGGGCGCCACCTATAATCATAATTTCTTCACCTCCGTTAACCAGCACTAGGCTTTCTGCGAGATCAATCGCGGCTTGCAGGCTGGCCACCACATGAATACCCTCAGCTGGGTAATCGCTATTGCGGGTGATAACAATATTGTCGCGGCCGGGGAGGGGCTTGCCAATAGATTCGTAGGTTTTACGTCCCATTATCACCGGCTTAGCCATGGTTATTGCTTTAAAGTAGGTGAGGTCACCAGGTAGATACCAAGGGAGTTGGTTATCGCGACCGATAACGTTATTTTCTGAAGCGGCGACAATCAATGCTAGGGACATAGTTTGTTGGTCATTTAAGTTGGTAAACACTAGAGGATATTGTACTAGGCTCGCTTGCAATCTGCTAACATATGCAAGCAAAAGTTTTTCTGTAAATGGTTTGGAAGAAATGAAGCAATATCTCGATTTATGTCAGCGCATTATTGATGAAGGTGTTTGGATTGACAATGAACGCACTGGCAAGCGCTGTTTAACAGTAATCAATGCTGATTTAACCTATAATGTTGGGGCGGCTGAATTTCCTCTGGTAACAACGCGAAAAAGTTATTACAAGTCAGCTATTGCTGAGTTATTGGGTTATATCCGTGGCTATGATAATGCCGCTGACTTCCGCCGTCTGGGTACCAAGACCTGGGATGCTAATGCCAATCTAAATGAAGCTTGGCTTAATAATCCTTACCGTAAAGGTGAAGATGATTGTGGCTTTATTTATGGCAAAGTAGGGCGCAATTTCCCCAAGCCAGATGGTGGCAGCCTGGATTTACTGCGCAAAATTTATGACGACTTAAAAGCCGGTCGTGATGATCGGGGTGAGATATATACCTTTTACCATCCGGGTGCTTTTCATATGGGTTGTCTGCGCCCATGTATGTATAGTCATCACTTTTCTTTATTAGGGGATACTCTCTATTTAAATAGTACGCAACGCAGTTGTGATGTGCCCTTGGGATTAAATTTTAATATGGTGCAGGTGTATTTTTTCCTTGCCATCATGGCTCAAATTACTGGTCATAAAGCAGGTCTTGCCTATCATAAGATAGTCAACGCTCATATCTATGAAGATCAATTGGCGTTAATGCGTGATGTGCAATTAAAGCGCGAGCCTTTTGCTCCACCGACATTAAATATCAATCCGGATATTAAAACCTTAGAAGATTTAGAAACTTGGGTAACTGTGGATGATTTTGAGGTGGTCGGCTATGAAAGTCACCCACCTATTGCTTACCAGTTTTCAGTGTAAATATCTAAACCAAATGCTTAGGCAGAGCTTGCCCCTGCCTAAGCATAAAGGATACTAGTCCAGCTTAGAAATATCCCGAACTGCCCCTTTATCGGCACTGGTGGCCATCTTGCCATAGGCTTTTAGAGCACTAGTGACTTTGCGTGGACGCTCAGCGGCTGGTTGCCAAGCGTTTTTGCCCTTCGCTTCCATAGCGGCACGTCGAGCAGCCAGCTCATCATCACTTACCATAACATCAATACTGCGATTGGGGATATCAATGCGGATCATATCGCCTGCTTCAATCAGAGCGATATTGCCACCACCAGCCGCTTCTGGGGATACATGACCAATCGACAAACCAGATGTGCCACCAGAGAAGCGGCCATCGGTTAATAATGCACAGACTTTACCTAAACCCTTGGATTTTAGGTAACTGGTGGGGTAAAGCATTTCTTGCATACCAGGGCCACCACTTGGTCCTTCGTAGCGGATTACCACTACATCACCGGCTTTTACCTTATCGCCTAGGATATCAGCCACGGCATCATCTTGGCTTTCACAGATATGGGCAGGGCCTTCAAATACCCAGATACTTTCGTCAACGCCAGAGGTTTTAACAACGCAACCGTCTGCGGCCAGATTACCTTTTAGGACAG
Source organism: Oceanospirillaceae bacterium (assembly GCA_002686055.1). Classification (GTDB taxonomy): domain Bacteria; phylum Pseudomonadota; class Gammaproteobacteria; order Pseudomonadales; family Balneatricaceae; genus Njordibacter. The sequence continues at coordinate 55,672 of NYZU01000022.1, forward strand.
CTAAACCACCTTCCGTAGAATAGGCATTTTCTAGACTACGGATACAACCGTCGGCGCGATCATCATCTAAGGTTGGCCAGCGAGTGGCCTGACTAAAGGCTGTTTGGGTAGGAATACCGGCAGGGCCAGCTTGATAAAATTGCGCAACATCAGCGTCTTTGCTATTCACAATATCCCATTTATCCAAAGCTTCCCCCATGGATGGGCTATGCACAGTGGGCTGATCCGTATGCAGTAAGCCAGCCCGGTTCAGTTCACCAAGAATACCCATTACGCCACCAGCCCGATGGACATCTTCCATATGATACTTAGGGGTATTGGGGGCCACTTTACATAGTTGAGGTACGCGTCGAGATAGAGCATCAATATTGCTCATATCAAAGTCTATTTCACCTTCTTGGGCGGCAGCCAACAGGTGCAGAATAGTATTGGTAGAGCCACCCATAGCGATATCCAGACTCATGGCGTTTTCAAAAGCGTTAAAGTTGGCAATATTGCGTGGTAGTAGGCTGGTTTCATCGTTTTCATAATAACGCTTGGTAATATCAACGATCATGCGACCAGCATTGAGGAATAGCTGTTCGCGATCAGCATGAGTGGCTAGCAAGGAGCCATTACCTGGTAAAGATAGTCCCAAAGCTTCCGTTAAGCAGTTCATTGAATTGGCAGTAAACATACCTGAACAAGAGCCACAGGTTGGGCAGGCGGAGCGTTCATACTCTTCAACTTTTTCATCGTCGGCATTGGGGTCAGCCGCGATTACCATGGCGTCAACCAGATCAAGTTTGTTCTCACTGAGTTTGGTTTTACCCGCTTCCATCGGGCCACCAGAGACAAAGATACAAGGAATATTAAGACGCATAGCAGCATTTAGCATGCCCGGGGTGATCTTGTCACAGTTAGAGATACACACCATGGCATCAGCACAATGGGCATTAACCATATATTCTACCGAGTCGGAAATAATATCCCTAGAGGGCAAGGAATAGAGCATGCCATCGTGACCCATGGCAATACCATCATCAACGGCTATAGTATTAAATTCTTTTGCCACACCACCAGCACGTTCGATTTCCCGCGCTACCAATTGTCCCAAATCTTTTAAATGCACATGGCCAGGTACAAATTGGGTAAAGGAATTACAGACAGCAATAATAGGCTTTTTAAAGTCTTCGTCTTGCATGCCAGTGGCGCGCCATAAGGCACGAGCACCGGCCATATTGCGGCCTGAAGTGGAAGTTTTAGAACGATATTGAGGCATAATCTTAGTCTGCTTTATGTTAATTGAGGGCGCGAACGTCTTAGCGTAGGGCCTTAGTAAATACTTTTGAGTTACGTTGGTAATTATATAACTGCTGCTTTTCAGCAGGTAATGCTTTTAGTGTTGAGGGTGCAAACCCATTTTCTACAAACCAGTGGGCAGCCGCAGTGGTGAGGACAAAAATTTGGTCTAAGCCTAAACGCTCAGCTTGTTCCTCAATATGCTGTAGTAAAGCCGCACCCCTGTCAGCACCACGATAAGCACTATTGATGGCTACACAAGCTAATTCTGCCTGGCGTTCCTCCGCAAATGGGTAAAGGGCAGCACAGCCAACAATAGCACCATCAAGTTCGATAACACTAAAGTAATGAATTTCGGCTTCGAGCAATTCCCTTGAGCGGCGAACCAATAAACCATCTTGTTCCATGGGCCGGATCAATTCGAGAATGCCGCCAGCATCATCAATGGTAGCCGTACGAATTTTCTCGTAACTTTCTTTGACCAACATAGTACCAGAGCCATCACGGCTAAATAGTTCAGTTAATAGGGCACCATTGACTTGATAGCTAAGAAGATGGCCGCGTTTTACCCCAGCTTCACAAGCTTGACTGAGCACTTCCAAGTATACCGAAAGTTCCGTTGCTTGCTGTGTTTGATGTTGTTGCACCAGACGCTGGGCGGCTTTGGTTAACAGCTCAGTTACTCGTTCGCCGCGGGAGTTAGTGATCCCACTTTCAGCTCCCAACATAATCAATTTATCGGCCTTCAGACTGGTAGCAACTTGTCCAGCAACTTGCTCAGCTGCAAGGTTAAAGCCTTCACCCGTTGGGGAGTAACCTAAACAGGAAATAAGCACCAAACTATTTAGTTCTAATTGTGCCCGAATAGCCTTGGCATCAACCCGACGCACAGTGCCATTGTGGGCGTAGTCGATGCCATTATGGATGCCAATAGGCTGGGCAATAATAAAGTTGCCACGCACCGTGCGAATCCTTGAGCCTTGCATAGGTGAATTGGCTAAACCCATAGAAAATAGGGCTTCCAATTTAGCATTCTGCTGACCAACAACGGCGCTTACCAATGACATTTCTTCAGCGGAGGTAATGGTCTCGCCCTGCTGGCCACCATTGGTCAAACCGGCATTTTTTCTAGCCGCAGCGATTTGTGGTCGACTACCATGCACTAATACTAGCTTTACTCCTAGACTACTTAACAGATTAATATCATGGACTAGGTGCTTAAAGTTATCGTGATCTACTGCTTCACCAGATACGTAAACCACAAAGGTACGTCCACGGTGCGCATTGATATAGGGCGCAGAGTGGCGGAACCAGTTAACATAATCCTGGTCGGGTTGTTGCACGATATTGCCTTTTTGATAGTTCGGGTTTTATTGGGTCTGATTTTAACCGCAAACGTTAGTATTGGAAACCCAAAACAACTTAGGGACTGGTGATGGCTAGATAATTCGGGTTTTATAAACCTCCAAAACTAATTGTGTGGGCAATTCTCTATTTGGATTGCATCTTGGAAACAGTCAATATTGCTGATTTGGTTTTTTTATTGATTAAATATGGCTATAGTCTTTGCATACCGTTTAGGCAAATTGGCCTGTTAGTTAATTGAAAATATTCTTGGCTCTTTGTTCATTTTTGTAGGATTAATAATGGTCGTTCCCCAAGTACAAGTACCCGCTCTACTCAATACTGAGGAACAACAAATGTGGGCCCGTCTAACTGATGTTGTGGGGCAATCTGACCAGCAACACTGGCAAGCCTGTTTGCCTTCTACAGAAGCCATTAAAAAGGTCATGTTGGCGAGCCCTTGGTGTCTGCAAAACTGGTTAGTCGAACCACAACTGCTAAATCCACAATGGTTTGCGCAAGCATATGATAAAGCCGGTATGCATCAGGAGCTGGCAGAGGCTATGGCGGAGATTAACCATGAGGAGCAGTTGGCCAAGGCCTTAAGAGTATTTCGCCGCCGTCATCAACTGCGTTTGATATGGCGTAATACCTTGCGCTTATGTACTAGTGCTGAGTTGACTCAAGAAGTCAGCAATATGGCGGATATCTGTATTGAGTTGGCTCTGCAATGGCTCTATGACCAAGCCGTAGCTAATTGGGGCCAACCTCAAGATGCACAGGGTAAGCCACAGCATATGGTGGTGCTAGGGATGGGTAAGCAAGGTGGTAGAGAGCTTAATCTGTCTTCTGATATTGATTTGATATTTGCTTTTCCTCAGCCAGGCGAAACCCACGGTGGTAAAAAAAGTTTGGCTAACCAACAATTTTTTATTCGCCTTGGCCAACGCTTAATTCAGGCCTTGGATCAAACCACCGTCGATGGTTTTGTGTTTCGAGTTGATATGCGTTTACGACCCTATGGCGAAAGTGGTGCTTTAGCGTTGCACTTTGCTGCAATGGAGCGCTATTACGAGGAGCAGGGGCGAGAGTGGGAGCGTTATGCCTTAATTAAGGCTCGAGTCGTTGCTGGTGATAAGCAGGCGGGAGCTGAACTACTGAAGACTTTGCGGCCCTTTGTTTACCGCCGCTATCTCGACTATAGCGCTATTGAGTCTTTACGCAGTTTAAAGCAAATGATTGCTGTGGAGGTGCGACGTCGTGGCTTGGATAACAATATTAAGTTAGGCAGTGGGGGTATCCGAGAAGTTGAATTTATTGCCCAGGCATTACAGTTAATTCGAGGCGGTCGCGATCAGCGCCTACAGACCCCAAGCTTAATGGCGGTTATCGACTTCTTACCAGAGCTGGCTGGCTGGCAAAATGACGAAGCGCAGACTTTACATGAGGCTTACTGGTTTTTGCGTGATGTTGAACATGCTCTGCAAGGGGTCCATGATAAACAAACCCAAGAATTGCCGACTGATGATATTGGTCAAGCGCGGTTAGCTTATGCTATGGATTTTGCTGATTGGAACAGTTTAGAAGAACAAATCGAACAGCACCGTGACTTTATTCGTGAGCAATTTGCTTTGGTGGTTGCCACTCCCCATGAAGAATTGGTTGATGACAGTGAAGTATCTGCCATTCAAGTTTTATGTGGTGAGCTAGAATTGATCGACAGTGCCTCTCATGATGCTGTGCCCAAGCAAGCATGGCAGCAACTATTATCCACATCTGGTTTTGGCGACTCAGGTACGGCACTTCAGCATTTACTTGGTCTATATCAAAGTCATTCCGCTCGCAGTATGCAAACGGTAGGTAAGGAACGCTTAAGGCAAATATTGCCAAGCTTGTTATTCTTATGTAGCCAGCAAGCTGAGCCAGCGCAAACCTTGGCACGGGTGTTAATGTTGATTGAAGCCGTATTAAGGCGCTCAGTGTATTTGGTTTTGCTGCAAGAAAACCCTTCAACTTTACGTTTGGTGGTAGATTTATGTGCTGCTAGCCCTTGGTTTGCAGAATTCTTGGCTTATCAGCCATCGCTCTTAGATGAATTATTGGATGCCAATACGTTATTTTCGGTGCCCAATCAGGCCCAGTTATCTGGTGAGCTACAGGAACGTTTATTACGCGTACCTGAAGATAATATTGAACAAACCATGGAAGTCCTACGCCATTTTAAACAAGCTTGTTTATTACGTGTGGCGGCGCAAGAGGTGACGGGTAAACTACCTTTGATGCGTGTTAGTGACCAGTTAACCTTTACTGCTGAGGCAGTGTTGCAACATGTGTTGCGCTTGGCTTGGCGAGCCCTTGCACAGCGCCATGGCGAGCCTTGCGATGGGCTGGAGCCTTGTGCTGAATTTATTATTGTTGGTTATGGCAAGGTGGGTGGTTGGGAGCTCAGTTATGGGTCTGATTTGGATTTGGTGTTTATTTATGACGCGCCCTTTGATGGTATGACCAATGGTGAAAAAAGCATTCCAAATAGTGTATTTTTTACTCGTTTAGGTCAGCGCATTATCAGTTACCTAAGCACCATTACTGCCGCAGGGCAGTTATATGAAGTCGATATGCGCCTGCGTCCTGATGGCGCCAAAGGTTTATTAGTAACCACCATATCAGCCTTCGAGAAATATCAGCAACAGCAAGCATGGACATGGGAACACCAGGCCTTGGTACGGGCGCGGCCTATTGCTGGCAGTCAAACTTTGGCTGGCCGATTTAATCAAGTCCGACGCAAGATACTAGCGCAGCCACGAGATATGGCTACACTGCGTCAAGATGTCGTTACCATGCGGGAAAAGATGCGTGCTAGTTTGGCCACTAAACCGAGTCAACAGGCCCAGCAATCCTTCAATATTAAGCAGGATCAAGGTGGTCTAGTAGATATCGAGTTTATGGTGCAATTTGCCGTCTTGGCCTATGCCGCTCAAGCCCAATCCTTATTGACTTATACGGATAATGTGCGGATTTTGGATGCTCTGCGTGAGGCAGATTTAATGTCTGTAGAGGCGACAAATATATTAGCGGATTGTTATCGCCAGATGCGCTCAATGGAGCATCGTCAAGCCCTACAAAATCAAGCTGGCAAAGTAGTTACCCATAAACTGCAAGATGAGCGCCAACAGGTGCAGGCTATTTGGCAAACATTGATGCTGGACTCAGCAGCCCTGCCGTAAGATATATTATTGGGAATATTTAATATATCTCTGGCGCACCCTGAGGGCGGGTTTTAAAACGTCGATGCAGCCATAGATATTGTGCAGGGTAGTGCTTTATGGCTGCCTCAACATGGTTGTTGATAATCCTAGCGTCTTGGGTATCGTCACCAGTGGGTAATTCATCAAGTTCTATTAGCTGAAGATGATAGCCTTGTTGTTGCTGTTGCTGGTGGGAAAAGAAGAATACTCGGCATTGGGTGCTCTTCGCCAGACGACTTGCAATAGCTGTGGTTGCTGTTGGGATACCAAAAAAAGGCGCAAATACAGACCGCTCTGGACCTAAATCCTGATCTGGCGCTAGCCATATCGTTTGGCCGTCTTTTAATGTTTTTACCACCTGACGAATTTGATCTCGTTCAATGGCACCATTTAAACAATGGCTGCGGCCGCGCAAAATAAGGGCATCCAATAACGGATTTTTATGCCGCTGATAAGTGACGCTAAACGGTTGGTGCTGATTAAGTAGAGCACACCCAAGGTCAGGGCTAGTAAAATGAGCACCTAATAACAGTACACCTTGCTCAGAATCACAGGCCTCTTGCAGGGCCTCTAAACCGTCAATTTGTATATGTTTATTAAACGGTTTTAGGGAACTCCACCAAGCATAGGCTGTCTCAATAACGCCTATACCGTTAGCATAAAAAGTATCTAAGACTAGTTTATGTTGTTCCTGCTGATTGAGTTCGGGAAAGCAGGCGGCAATATTTTTTTCTGTAATGCCCCGACGACGCTTGGAGAGCTGGTACAATAGATAACCCAGAGCAGGGCCAAATTTTTTACCCACAGACCAAGGTAAAAAAGTAATTAGTCTAAGCAGCCCCATAGCTAACCAAATAGGCCAATACTTTATGCCAGTAAAGGCTGAGAGAGAAGCATTTTGGGGTGAGAATTTGGCGCTAGACACGAGATTATTATGAGCTCTGGCAAAGATGGGATCAGTTTACACTGCCAGTGAATTGGCGGCAACGGGCGGTAATATTTGAAAAGGCCCAGTAACAGGAAACAATATGGATTTAGATGCAGAGGTAACAGTTAAGCAATCGGCTTGGTCATCCTACAAGCGCTTGTTAAGCTATGTGGCCAGCTATTGGATGGTCTTTGTTGTGGCTATCCTTGGTTTTGCCCTGTTTGCTGCCTCGCAGGCTGCCTTTGTTGAACTCACTAAGCATATGGTTGAAAGTGTCGAGCAAAATAACCTTGATGCTCGGTATATTGTTCCAGTGCTAGTTATTCTGATTTTTTTGGCTCGAGGGGTAGGTTTTTTTCTTGGTAACTACGGTATTGCCTATGTGGCTAGACACGTAGTCCATGATTTGCGGGTGGCTATATTTGATAAGCTACTGGTGTTGCCTGCTGCATACTATCATCGTCACGCTTCAGGCACCTTGTTGTCCAAATTAACCTTTAATGTGGAACAAATTACCGGTGCTGCCACGGATGCGTTAAAAATACTGGTGCGTGAAGGCCTGACAATTATTGGTTTATTCGCTTATCTACTCTATCTCAATTGGCAGTTAACCCTCGCCTTCTTGTTAGTTGGCCCTTTTATTGGCTTAGTGGTGAGCAAGGCCGCAAAACGCTTTCGTACGATTAGTGGTAATTTGCAAGATAGTATGGGCGATGTTACTGCTAGTGCTAGTGAAAACATCAAGGGCTATGATGTGGTGCGGATGTTTGGCGGCCAGACTAAAGAGCGCCAACGCTTTTTTAAGGCTAGCAATGGTAATCGCCAACAAGCTATGAAATTAGCTCTGGCTGAATCTATCTCTACTCCTGTGGTGCAGATGTTAGTAGCGGTAGCGATGGCATTGCTGATTTTTCTGGCCTTACAGCCGGAGATTATTGCGGTTATGACGGCGGGTGAATTTATCGCCTTTATTATTGCAGCGGGTATGCTGACTAAACCCTTACGCAGCTTAACGGAAGTGAACTCTATTTTGCAGCAAGGCATCGCTGCTGCGCAGAGTATCTTTTCCTTACTTGATGAAACTCCCGAACCAGATGATTCGCAACAACAACTGGTACAACCTAAGGGCGATATAACTTTCCAACAACTTGGTTTTGCCTATCAGGATAAGCCCATACTGGAAGATATTGAATTAACCCTACCAGCTGGCAAAGTGGTTGCCTTGGTTGGTCGCTCAGGTAGTGGTAAATCGACATTGGTCAATTTACTGTTACGTTTTTATGACCCTCAAAGCGGCCAAATTTGTATTGGCGGGCAGGATATTAGTCAAGTCAAGCGGGCTGATTTGCGCGCCCAAATTGCCTTGGTAAATCAGCAGGTGACCCTGTTTAATGGCACTATTGCTGAAAATATAGCTTACGGCGCTATGGCTGATGCACCTCTAGAAGCTATTGAGGCAGCAGCAAAAGCGGCGCGGGTGGATGAATTTACTGATCAAATGCCTGCCGGCTTGCAGACGCAAATTGGCGAGTCGGGTGTGCTGTTGTCGGGTGGCCAGAGACAACGTATTGCCCTAGCTAGAGCGCTATTAAAAGATGCACCCATACTGGTATTGGACGAAGCCACTTCTGCCTTAGATACAGAATCAGAACGCCATATACAGGGAGCTGTAAATGCTGTTATGGCCGGTCGAACAACTTTAGTAATTGCTCATCGCTTATCAACTATTGAGCAAGCGGATTTAATTGTGGTGATGGATAAAGGCCAAATTGTAGAGCAAGGTTCTCATCAGTCTTTACTAAATCAAAAAGGTGTTTATTCCCATTTACATGATTTACAGTTTGCCGAAGCCGATTAAAGTTAATCTTCAGCTAGAGTCTGTAGCATCAATTGCAAACGTTGTCGAAATGGTTTGCTACTATAATTTTGTAGCACATGTTGATAGGCCCGCTCACAAATTTCTAGATGCTCAGTTTCACTAAGTTGCATAATATGATCAAGTTTGGTTGCCATTGATGCAGCATCAATGTCCGTAAGAAATCCCGTTTCGCCATCTTGGATAATGCCTTCGGGGCCACCACAGCGGGTTGCCAAAACCAGTTTTTTTCTCGCCATGGCTTCAATAATGACCATGCCAAAGGTTTCACTGCGGGAGGGAATACAAATGATATCAGCAGCATCAAAAAAAGCGTCTCTTTGCTGATTGTCCACCCAGCCCATCAAGTTAACCTGATTCTGGAGTTGATATTGGCTAACCAACTTACTGATTTTATTATACCAGCGGCCTTTACCTGCCAAGGTGGCACGAAAATGTGGCTGCAAAGCCTTTAATAACTGCAAAGCCTCAATAAGTAGATCCTGACCTTTAGTGCGACGCATTACGCCCATATGTGCAATATGAAAGGGTGTTTGTTGGGCTCGCGCAATGGGTTCCTGAGAATTAAGTTCCACTAAATTAGGCATCACCAGCACTGGCCCTTGAAAGCCATTATTAATGACAAAATCTCTCACTGGCTCGGATACGGCTAATATCATATCAGCTGCATTTATGCCGCGAGCTGTGTAGCTATGCAGCACCAAAACCAACTGACATTGGCTAGGTAGAACAGGTTTTATTAACGCTGCATCAATCGGTTTATGAACTAGCACCAGATCAGCAGGGGTTTGCTTAACTAATGCTTGAAGACGTCGTTGAGCTAGATGTCGGAAACCAGGCAAACGACTCCGTGGGTAGTCTAGAAATTGGTAATCGAGTTGGCGTTGGTCAAGCAATGCTTGCATTTGAGCCCCAGACCGAATAATGGAGGTGACTTGGTGGCCTAAGTAGCGTAAATTATCGCTGTAATGTACAAACGCTTGTTTGGGGCCGCCAAGATCTTTTCCGGAGATTAAATTTACAATACGCATGGTAAATGGCAGCCAATTAAGTAACTAACAAAAGTTTTGTTGGTTGGCATTCTATCAAGCTAAATGCTTGTACAAAACCCATCTAGTCGAAAGGAAGAGAAAATTTGTCACTCATCTATAGCATACTTTGGTATCTGTTGTTACCTATTGGGGTTATAACACACCTGATTTTTATCTGGCGGCGACCTGAGTTTAGATCAGATTTTTGGCAGCGTTATGGTTGGGTGCCAACCATGGATCAGCAGCCTTTAGTTGTGCATGCCGCTTCGGTGGGTGAGATCAATGCTGTTGCTGACATGTTATCTCAGCTTGCTAAAGCGTCCACTATGCCTATTTTAGTTACCACGACAACGGCGACTGGACGTGACCGCTGTATAAAATTATTCGCTGACTATCCAACTATTATGCATGCTTATATGCCCTTTGATATGGGTGTAGCCCAAAGGCTATTTTTACACAGAGTAAAGCCGCGGGGTCTATTGCTAGTGGAAACTGAATTATGGCCTAATATGCTCCGCTTATGGCAAGCAAGGGGGCTCTCCTTATGGCTTATTAATGGCCGTTTATCAAATCGTTCAGCTCGTGGCTATAGTCGTCTACGAAGCCTTAGTAAGACTATGCTGGCTAATTTACAGCGAGTGCTGGTGCAAGATAAGGCTAGTGCCCGACGTTTCACTTGGCTTGGCGCTGAAGCTGCCAAAGTACAGATTATGGGTAGTGTAAAGTTTGATATTGCTTTACCTGAGACAAAAATATCATTAAATACCAGCCCGTGGTTACTCGCAGATGATACCTGTTGGGTATGCGGAAGTACGAGGGAAGGCGAAGAGAGTATTTTATTGCAAGCTTGGGCGAAAATGGATGCCATAAATAATGGCTTACTTATTTTAGTGCCAAGGCATCCACAACGCTTTGCCGAAGTGGCGGATCTATGTGAATCTAGTGGCTTGCCATGGCAACGCTACAGTGACACCAAGGCTGACAATATAAACCAAACTGGGCGTCGAGTGTTATTGGTTGATGCGATGGGTTTGCTAATTGATTTTTATGATCTGGCCGATGTGGTGTTTGTAGGTGGCAGTTTGGCGGCAAAAGGTGGGCATAATCCTCTGGAAGCGGCGGCTTTGGGCAAGCCAATATTAATGGGTCCTCATACGTTTAATTTTGCCGAGGTTTGTGAACTTTTGCAGCAAGCAGGTAATTTGCAATTTACTTCTGCTGGGCAGCTAACGGAGCAAATTCCTGCACTAATGGCCGATGCTGAGAAAAGACACTTAATGGGGCAAGCTGGGCAGCAATTGCTAGCCGAGAAAAGAGGGGCTACAGCAGCCTATGTGCAAATGATTAGCCAACAGTTTGGTGCTTAGACGACGATGAATTTAGCTGTTAAGCATTATCATTGGTTTTGGCTTTCTGGCTTGGCTTTACTGCTGGTGTTATTGCCATTCTTAACGGCATTAGGTGCCCTTGGAAGTTATATGGGCGCTATTGATTGGCAATTGTTGCGCACCGACCCTTATCTACGCGGGGTTATCTGGTTTTCACTATGGCAGGCACTATTGTCTACCTTGATCAGTGTTGGCTTGGCTGTTCCCCTTGCTAGAGCCTTAGCAAGGCGCCATTTTCCTGGGCGTGATTTACTATTACAAATATTTAGTGTGGCTTTAGTTGTGCCAGCCATTGTCGCTGTGTTTGGCTTGGTTGTGGTGCATGGCCGACAGGGTTGGGTCAATGGTCTTTTAACTAGTCTTGATTGGTCATCTGGTTCCTATCTTTATGGGCTAACGGGTATTTTATTGGCCCATGTATTTTTTAATTTACCTTTAGCCACCCGCATAATCTTGCAACGCATGCAGTCTGTGCCCCCTGAATCATGGCGCTTGGCTCAGCAATTGGGAATGTCTTCATGGCAGCATTGGCGCCTATTGGAGTGGCCCCATGTGCGCATGGTGTTGGCTCCAGTAGCGGCCTTGGTATTTGCTTTATGCTTTACTAGTTTTGCTGTGGTAATGAGTTTGGGTGGTGGGCCTAAAGCGACTACCTTAGAGGTTGCTATTTATCAGGCTGTGCGCTTAGATTTTGACTTACCTTTGGCGACCCAATTAAGTTTAGTGCAGCTATTATTGTGTGGTCTGATATTGTGGTTAGGTATTCGCTTAGGGCGACCAACGGTGATTAATCCAAGTTTAGGTCTTAAGGTAACACGTCCAGATACTGATCACTGGCTTGGCAAAGTGATTGACAGTGTTTTCTTACTAGTTGGTTTGCTATTAGTTGTATTGCCTCTAACAGGTGTGATTTTAGCTGGCTTTAATGATCATTGGTGGCAAGTATTAGCAGACCAACAGTTATGGTTAGCGGCGTGGAATAGCCTTTGGGTTGCCTTGAGTGCGGCCCTTCTTTGCTTGTTTATGGCTTGGGGTTTATTGTTGATGCGACGCCATACTCAGCAGCGTTGGCCGTGGATGGCTACGTTAATAGAGTCATTGGGTATGGTGACATTGGTGGTTCCGGCATTGGTATTGGGCACCGGTTTGTTTTTGGCTCTGCGCCATTGGGTGGATGTGTTTGCCATAAACCTTTATCTTGTCATGCTCATTAATAGTGTTTTGGGTTTACCCTTTATGTTACGAGTGCTAACTGAACCTTATATGCAATTGGCACAACAGCATGATCGTTTGTGTATGAGTTTAAATATGCAAGGCTGGCAACGTTGGCGCTGGCTGGAATGGCCGGTGTTACGCCCAGCTATGGGCTTGGGTTTAGCCATTGTGGCGGCGTTCTCAGTAGGTGATCTTGGGGTGGTGGCGTTATTCGGTACGCCAGATGTAAAAACCTTACCACTACTTATGTACCAGCGCTTGGGTAGCTATCAAGCAGCGGCGGCAGCGGTGACCGCTTTGGTATTATTAACACTGTGTTTAATGGTATTTGTGGGTTTGGAAAAAGGTGTCGGGAGGCGTCGTGCTTGAGTTACAGCAATTGCATGTTTGTCAGGGGCAAAATAATTTTTGTTTTGATGCCATATTGCCCACAGAAAAGTGTACAGCTCTGGTGGGTGCCAGTGGCGCAGGCAAAACAACACTATTAAATACGTTAGCCGGTTTTGTTACGCCAACCAGTGGGAAACTGCTATGGCAAGGGCAGGATCTAGTGTCACAATTGCCAGCCCAAAGGCCGTTTACTAGCTTGTTTCAGGAACACAATTTATTTGCTCATTTAGATCTATTTACCAATGTTGGCTTGGGTATTGATCCTGGGTTACGCTTGACAGAGAATCAGCGGCAAGCCGTGGAGGAAGCTCTGATGCAAGTCGGTTTGGCTGGCATGGGCAAACGTTTGCCAGGCAGTCTATCTGGGGGTCAGCGGCAGCGCGGGGCTTTAGCAAGGGCCTTAGTGCGGCGGCAACCATGGTTATTGTTGGATGAACCATTTAGTGCTTTGGATCCCGGTCTGCGTAGGGAAATGATCGACTTGGTTGCCGATCTACAAGAACGCAATAAGCTGAGTTTGGTGTTGGTTTCTCATGATCCTGAAGAGGCCTTGCAGTTAGCATCAGAGGTTATATTTATCGCTGAGGGTGGCGTATACTGGCAGGGTCAAGGGCGTGATTTCTTACAACAACAAAGTGAGCCAATTGCACGCTACCTAGGTCATATGGCTAGTCTATAAGCCTGTTTAATTTGCGTTAACAGTGATAGCAAGTGCCAGAGTTAGCTGGCTTTTGCCAGTAAAAATGAGCCTTTTTTAGGGTTAAGATTTAGTTTCTGAGACAATCATGCAAGACACGGATACACACAACACCGCTAGCAACAGCCTAGAAGGCATGGCAGGTCCCATACCGCAAGCGCCAAAGGGGCACTCTGGTGGCCAGCAGGTAATTGTGATTGGTGCTGGTATTTCAGGCCTCTGTAGCGCTTGGTTTTTGCAACAACAGGGCTATGATGTGCTGGTTTTAGAAGCTGGTGCATGTGTGGGTGGTAATTTGCAAACTGTACAACGTGATGGTTGTCAGTTTGAGCGTGGGCCCAACTCATTTATTAATAACCGCCAAGCCATGGCAGATTTAATCAAAGGGGCAGGTCTGGAAGAAGAAATAGTCTTAGCCAATGCTGCAGCTCACCGTCGATATATCGGTAAACACGGAAAACTAATTGCTTTACCCAGCAAACCCCTAGAGGCTATTACTAGTAAAATTTTGCCTTGGGCAGGTAAGCTTAGAGTTGCTAAAGAGCCTTTTGTAGGGCAGTCTGCAGGGGAAGAGACAATTGCACAATTTGCCACACGTAGGCTTGGCAAAGACGTATTTGACTGGTTAATTGATCCCTTTATCTCGGGTATTTACGCAGGTGATCCGAGTAAGCTTTCCATCCAAGCAGCGGCACCTAAGTTATTTGCCCTTGAGCAGCAACATGGTTCTTTAATAAAGGGCGCTTGGGCACAAATAAAAGCCCGTCGTGCAGCAACTGGCCCCAAGTTGGATGGGGCCATGATGAGCTTTAAATCAGGTTTGCATCAGTTGATGAGTACGTTGGCAGACCAGCTATTAAATCCAGTGCAAGTGAACACGCAGGTCGAGAGTGTTAGTTACAGCCAAGATCATGGTTATATGGTGCGTAGCGGGGACACTATCTGGCAGGCAGAAAAGTTGGTTATGGCGGTGCCCGCAGCGCAGGTTGCCCGACTTATTGAAGACTTGCCAACGCCTAATGAGCCACAATTAGTGGCGGCACAAAAGCAATTACGTAGTATCGAATACCCTGCTGTTGCAACCATTTCTTTGGCTTTCGAAAAAGGCCAAATACAACACCCACTGGATGGTTTTGGTGCCCTTATTCCGAGTAAGGAGAACAAACAAACCTTAGGCGTGTTATTTCCTTCAAGTATTTTTCCAGACCGAGCAAATGCCAATCAGCATATTTTTACTGTGTTTGTTGGGGGTGGTCGAGGTCATCAAGCCATGCAACTTACCCCTGATGAGCGTTTAGACTTGGTGCTAGAGGAGCTCCATAGTTATTTAGGTATTGATGGTCAGCCTCTATGGAGTGAAGAAAGTTATTGGCCAGCGGCCATTCCGCAATATACCCTCGGCCATTTGCAAAAAGTGGCTGAGATTGACCAAGCTTTAGCTCATCTACCAGGTCTTTATCTGCGCAGCAATTGGCGTGATGGTGTGGCTCTTGGTGATTGTGTTGAACAAGCCCAAGCCCTAGCCCTACAGATTGTAGATGAAGATGTAGAGGATAAATAATATGCCAAAGTTTATGGCAAATGATGTTGAAATTCTGGATGAAAAAGAAGCCTATCGGGGTTTTTATCAACTTAAGCAATATCTTCTACGGCATCGTTTATTTGCTGGTGGTTGGAGTCGCCCATTAAAGCGTGAAGTAGTTTGCCGCATACCTGCGGTGGCGGTTTTGCTCTATGATGCCAAAGCTGATGCGGTGGTGTTAATTGAACAGTTTAGGGTGGGTGCCTTGCAGCATCCAGATGGTCCGTGGCAGCTAGAAATGGTGGCGGGACTGATTGATACCGACGAAACCCCGGAACAGGTGGCAGTGCGGGAGTGTCAGGAAGAGGCAGGGGTGAGTATTACCACAGGGCAGTTACATAAAATATGTGAATATTTAGTTACCCCTGGGGGTAGCAACGAATCCCTAACAATTTATTGCGCTCCTGTTGATGCAAATGAAATAGGTGGTTTTCATGGCGTACCCAATGAGGGCGAGGATATTAGAGTGTTAAGTATGGCACGAGCAGAATTATGGCAGTGGCTACAAGAAGGTAAAGTGACTAACGCGGCGACCATTATTGCCTTGCAATGGTTAGAACTTAATTTTTCCCAAATGCAGGTGATTAAATGAGCGCAGTTAAGCGGCGTTATATTCCTAATTTAACTCGGCAAATGGCTGTTGCAGAGACAAATTATCATCGTTTACAACGCTTGTTGGGTGATCTCAAGCAATTAAAATCGTTACAGGTTACCTTACAACATGAGCAAGCCACCCCAAATACGCAATTACATATAAAGGTCATAGAGCGCTTTAACTATACGACCACTCTGGAAATACAATTAGGCAGTGGCTCAAATTGGTGGCATAAGCCATTACATGTGCGCCTCTATCATGATGTGCGTATGGCTGAAGTAGTCAAAAGTGCTGACTATCGTCAGTATCGTGGCAGTTACGGTTACCCCAATGACCAAGGCCTAGTGGCTGATGAAAAAGCCCAATTAAATAGTTACTTAGCCTTACTTTTACAACAGGCCGTCCAGCATGGCACCCATTTGCAACGTCAAGCGCAAGAGGTGGCATGAGTAAACGTATTATCCAATTAACAGATCTGCATTTGCAGGCCAGTTCTGAGACGCTTTACAAAGGTGTTCTGCCTGATGCCAGATTGAACCAATGTTTAACTTGGTTGGAGAAACAGGAATATGATCTGTTATTGCTAACGGGTGATCTTTGTCACGGAGGGCATGTAAGTGCATACCAAAGGTTAAAGGATTATCTGGCTCATGTGGACAAGCCTTGGTTATGGCTACCGGGTAATCATGACAATGTTGATCATATGCTGCAAGTAACTGACCAGCCCATAGATTCCGTGCGAACACTTGCTCTAGCAGATTGGCAGGTAATATTGCTTAATAGTACTCATAAACCAGATGGGCGAGGCGGCGGCAGTATTAGCCAAGTCCATATGCTTGAATTAACCCATTGTCTTGAAGCTAATCAATCAAAGCCAACGCTAATTGTCTTACATCATAACCCCATCCCCGTGGCTTCCACTTGGCAGGATAAAATTATGTTAGGCAATGCTAGTGATTTTACGCAGCTATTGACCGAGCATAAGCAAGTAAAAGGCGTGGTATTTGGGCATATTCATCAACCCCTAGATCGCCTAGAAGGCGGTGTGCGCTATTTAGGTACACCAGCTACCTCAGTTCAATTTGCTGTACAACAGGAACAATTTACCTTGCAGCCAGAATTAGGCCCGGGATTAAGAACCATCGATCTGTCAGAAGACATAACTTGGCAAACTCAAGTAACCTATATAGACCAACAGGCGAGTCATTATGGTTGAGCATATTGTCTATCTCCATGGTTTTAATAGTTCCCCAGCGTCATATAAGGCTCAGCAGTTTATGCACATTATGGCCCGTGATTATGCTCACGTTAAGGTCCATGTGCCGCATTTATCAACATGGCCACAAGAGGCGATGACAGATATCGTTGCACTGGTGGAAAATTTAACAGGCAAGGTGGCTTTTGTGGGGAGTTCTTTGGGGGGCTTTTATGCTACTTGGTTGGCACAAAAGTTTACCACTAAAGCGGTACTGATCAATCCAGCGGTAAGACCTGATTTATTACTTGCGGATAAGCTTGGCACTAACAGCAATTATCATACCGATGATGGTGAATATGAATTTACCATTAAGCATCTGGAGCAGTTAAAAAGTTTGGTCGTAGACCCCTTAACTAGAGCTGATGACTTCTTGGTTCTGCTACAAACGGCCGATGCAACCCTCGATTATCAAGATGCAGTAAAATTATATGCTGACAGCCAGTTAGATATTACCCAAGGTGGCAGCCACGCATATGATAATTTTCCGCAACGGATTCCCCAAATCATGTCATTTCTCGGTTAGAATAAGACCTTGAAGAAAGCCATGTTGGTGACAATTTTTATATGGTCTTAGTGGCCCAATGAGATGGATTGAAAGACAACCATGACTGTGCAAGAAAATTATAATGCTGATGCTATTGAGGTACTTAGTGGCCTCGATCCTGTCAAGAAGCGTCCAGGTATGTACACGGAAACAGTACGCCCTAATCACTTGGCCCAAGAAGTTATTGATAACTCCGTTGACGAGGCCTTAGCAGGCCATGCCAGTCAAATAGATGTGGTTCTACATGCTGATCAATCCATTAGTGTTAGTGATAATGGCCGCGGTATGCCCGTGGATATTCATGCTGAAGAGGGTGTTAGTGGTGTTGAATTGATTCTTACCCGTTTGCATGCAGGGGGTAAATTTTCCAATAAAAACTACCAGTTCTCCGGTGGTTTACACGGTGTAGGCGTCTCTGTTGTGAATGCCTTATCGACCAGTCTGGAAGTAAAGATTCGTCGCGATGGGCAGCTATATCGTATTGGTTTTGCCGATGGCGAAAAGGTTAGTGAGCTGGAGGTTATCGATACCGTAGGGCGGCGCAATACTGGCACTATGGTTACTTTCCATCCAGACCCTCAGTATTTTGATTCCCCCAAATTTTCTGTTCCTCGCTTAAAGCATATTCTCCGTGCTAAGGCCGTATTATGTAGCGGCCTGTTAGTCACCTTTACGGATCATACTGGTGCCCAAAAAGAAAAACAGGAATGGTATTACGAGGCTGGTTTAGAGGATTATCTGGCAGCTGCGAATACAGGCTATACCTGTTTGCCAGAAACCCCTTTTGTTGGGCAACGTAAAACTGATATGGAAGCCGTTGATTGGGCCGTGCAATGGCTCCCAGAAAGTGGTGAACTGATCCAAGAAGGCTATGTTAATCTTATTCCCACCGCACAAGGTGGCACCCACGTTAATGGGCTGCGCACTGGTTTGCTAGAGGCGTTACGCGAGTTTTGTGAAATTCGCAATTTGTTGCCCCGTGGTATCAAGTTAACGCCTGATGATATATGGGATCGCTGTTGTTTTGTGTTATCTGTCAAGATGCAAGATCCACAGTTTTCTGGTCAGACCAAAGAGCGCCTATCGTCACGGCAGATAGTGAGTTATGTATCTGGCGAAATCAAAGATTCCTTTAGTTTATGGTTGAATAAGCATACTGCAGAAGGTGAGCTATTGGCTGAGCTAGCCATCAGTCACGCCCAAAAACGCCTCCGTGCTGGTAAAAAAGTCACCCGTAAAAAAATCACCCAAGGTCCAGCCTTACCGGGTAAATTGGCAGACTGTGTTGGTGCTGATGCGGAGCGAGGTGAGTTATTCCTAGTGGAGGGTGATTCAGCGGGTGGTTCTGCAAAGCAAGCAAGAGACCGTGAATTTCAGGCGATTATGCCTTTGCGGGGGAAAATTCTAAATACTTGGGAAGTGGATGCTGGGCAGATATTGGCCTCCCAGGAAGTGCATGATATTGCTGTTGCCATTGGTGTTGATCCAGGTGCCGATGACTTGCAAGGTTTGCGTTACGGTAAGATATGTATTCTCGCCGATGCAGACTCTGATGGTCTGCATATTGCCACCCTCTTATGTGCACTGTTTGTGCGTCATTTTAAGCCCTTAGTAGCCGCCGGCCATGTGTACGTAGCTATGCCGCCTTTATATCGTATTGATGTTGGCAAAGAGGTTTTTTATGCCCTCGATGAAAGTGAAAAGCAGAGTGTATTAGAGCATATTGAAGCGGAAAAGAAGCGTGGTAAAGTCAATGTGCAACGCTTTAAGGGCTTGGGTGAAATGAACCCTTCACAATTACGGGAAACCACCATGTTGCCTGATACCCGCCGCCTAGTGCAGCTTAATCTGGAAGTGGGTGATGATACCCATGAAGTGCTGGATATGTTGTTGGCCAAAAAGCGTTCCGGAGATCGCAAGAGCTGGTTACAGTCAAAAGGTAATTTGGCTGACGTGGGTTAGCCCCTTTACATCACTTTACTAACATTAGACCCAACTTTGCATTGCTTTATTTATAATGGCAAATATCAAGAAATATAGTTCTTGTTGTCACAAATAAACTAATAAAAATGTGGAGAAAGGGTGATGAATAAGATCGTTAATCAGACATTTATTCTACTATCTGCATTGATTATTGCGAGCACAGTCTCAACTCACTCCATGGCTCATAATCATGGCGCCAAGTCCGATAAAGATAGTAGCTGTAGTCCAGCTGAAGAAAGCCAGAAAAGCAAACCAGCAAAACATGCTGCGTTAAGTCAAAATGTTCTTAATGAGCGTATGCTTATGGTGTTGATCTACAGGCTAGATCTGACGGACGCCCAAGAAGAAGCCTTAAAAGATATTTTTGCCCAGCAGAAAACGCAGATTCAAGATCAAGCAGGCTTAGTTAATGCTATGTTAGATGAGTTGGTCAAGCTTGAACCTGGCAGTGATGTTTATAATCAACAAATCGATTTGATTGCGCAAACGAGAATTGATGGCTGGGCCAATAATATGAAGGAAAGAGGCCATATGCATGCGGCTATTGTATCAATGTTAAATAGCAAACAGAGGGCTGACTTCAAGAAGTTTATTGCCGAAGCGAGACAATAAGTTGCTGAACACAAAAAACCGCAGACGTTAGCTGCGGTTTTTTTTGTTTCTAGAACTACATGGCTAGCGAATATTGTTACCTACACGAATGACCTTGATGGTATTGGTGCCACCATGTACTTGTGTATAGTCACCTTTGGTTATTAATACAAGATCGCCATCAGTTATCACCCCAGTAGCTTTTAATTCGTCCACAGCAACTTGGTTAATGGCTGCATTCTCAATCTGTTCAGAATCAAAAACATGGGTAAGTACGCCACGATAAAGGCATACACGACGTTGCGCTGCTTGTACTGGCGTATAAGCAAAGATAGGAATACCAGAACTTAAGCGAGACATAAGTAGTGGTGTGGCACCCGTCTGGGTCATACTGATAATCGCTTTCACACCTTGCAGGTGGTTAGCAATATATATAGCGCCTAAGGCAACACTTTCATCAATGGCCTCAACAGGCATATCAATACGGTGTGACGAGCGTAAAGTAGATGGGTGCTTTTCAGCTCCCAAACAAACCCGCGCCATGGCCTCAACAGTTTGTGAAGGGAAATCACCAACAGCTGTTTCAGCAGATAGCATAACCGCATCGGTGCCATCTAATACGGCATTGGCCACGTCAGAAACCTCTGCCCGCGTGGGCATAGGGCTTTCGATCATAGACTCCATCATCTGGGTGGCCGTGATAACCACACGGTTTAGTTGACGAGCACGTTTGATAATGTCCTTTTGCACACCTACTAGGGCAGCATCACCAATTTCGACAGCCAAGTCACCGCGGGCAACCATCACTGCTTCACTAGCTTCAATAATACCATCCAAAGTACTAGCCTCAATGGCTTCAGCACGTTCGATTTTGGCTACTAGACTAGCATCGCTATTGGCGGCTTCTAGTAAGGCTCGAGCCTCAAGCATATCTTCTGCATTGCGAACAAAAGAAATAGCTATATAGTCAACGCCAATTTCGGCGGCAGTGAGTAAGTCTTTGCGATCTTTGTCAGTCAATGCTGCTGCAGACAGTCCACCACCCTGAAGGTTGATACCTTTATTGTTCGATAAAGGGCCACCCACCTGCACGCTGGTAAAGACTTTGTTGCCTTCAGTACGTGTCACTTCTAAGATAATGCGGCCATCATCAAGGAGGAGTATATCGCCAGCTTTAAGGTCTTTGCCTAATTCAGGGAAGTCTAAGCCAACGGCATTCTCAGTCCCAGCTTCGCCATCCATAGTGGGGTCTAGAATAAATTCTTGACCCGCAACCAGAATAACCTTGTTGTTAACAAAGCGTGCTACTCGTACTTTGGGGCCTTGCAGGTCTGCTAGTAAAGCAACATGACGACCTT
Organism: Oceanospirillaceae bacterium; assembly: GCA_002686055.1. Taxonomy (GTDB): domain Bacteria; phylum Pseudomonadota; class Gammaproteobacteria; order Pseudomonadales; family Balneatricaceae; genus Njordibacter. The sequence continues at coordinate 76,978 of NYZU01000022.1, forward strand.
CCTGTTCAGCTGCAGCTAGTACATTAGCGGCTCGCTGCTTATGGTCCTCGGCACTGCCATGGGAAAAGTTAAGGCGCACCACGTCAGTTCCGGCTTTAATAATGCCACGCAGATCTGCAATGGAGCTAGTGGCGGGACCTAGAGTGGCAACGATTTTGGTGCGACGTAATTGCATGGTTTTCTCAATAGTTAAAATGGATGAGTATTGTGCTTAATTTAGGCAGCAATGGCTTGCTTGTTTGCTTCCATAAGTGCCAAAGCTGTATCCAACATACGATTTGAGAAACCCCATTCGTTATCATACCAAGACATCACTTTCACCAAGCGTCCATCCACTTTGGTGTGGTTGCTATCAAAGCATGAGGAATAGCTGCTGTGGTTAAAGTCGATGGATACCAGTGGATCTTCCACGTAGTTAAGTGCTTGGGCCAATACTGGATTATCAGCAATAGCTTGACGAATGCAGTCATTAACTTCTTCAGCAGTAGTATCAGTACCGGCAACAAAGGTTAGGTCAACTAGCGATACGTTGATGGTTGGTACCCGCACAGCCATACCATCTAACTTGCCTGCTAGTTCAGGTAGCACTAGGCCAACAGCTGCTGCAGCACCAGTTTTGGTAGGAATCATAGACATGGTAGCGGCACGCGCACGGTATAAGTCAGTGTGATAAACATCAGACAGGTTCTGATCGTTGGTATAGGCATGAATGGTTGTCATCTGACCTTGTTCAATGCCAATCTTGTCGTTTAATGCTTTAGCGATAGGAGCTAGGCAGTTAGTGGTACAAGAAGCGTTAGAGATAATGGTTTCATTACCAGTCAGGCTATCATGGTTAACACCAAATACGATGGTGGCATCCATATCTTTACCTGGCGCAGAAATAATGACTTTCTTGGCACCGGCATCGATATGAGCTTGAGCTTTATCGCGGCTGGTAAATAGGCCAGTACATTCAAATACCACATCAATATCCAAATCACCCCATGGTAGTTCAGCAGGGTTACGTATTTGGCTAAGACTAATTTGGTCATCATTAACACTCATAGAGTTGTCGTCGTGACTCACATTAGCATTGAATTGTCCGTGGACTGTGTCGTACTTAAGTAGGTGGGCATTGGTGCGAGCATCACCCAAGTCGTTAATAGCAACAACTTGAAGGTTGTCGCGGTGTTCACCTTCGTAAAGTGCGCGCAATACATTACGGCCGATACGACCGAATCCGTTTATGGCTATACGTACAGTCATAATTTCTTACCTGTTTATTACAATAATTACGTAATATTACTAAATAAATGGCGTTTTAACAATGAAAAACCCATTTAAACAGCATAAATGTTTTAATAATTACGAATATTGTGTAGAATCACCCACAATTTAACTCAAGAAAGATTTTTTATGCATAAGGTAGTCGAACAGGTAACAGAAGCCATCATTAAACGCAGTCACTCAGAACGCGGCGCATATATGCAGCGTATGACTGAGGCGGGCAGCAATAAAGTTGCGCGTAGTCAGCTGTCTTGTGGCAATTTGGCCCATGGTTTTGCCGCCTGTCCCAAAGAAGATAAAGATCGTTTGGTGATGATGGATCATGCCGATGTCGCTATTGTTTCTTCTTATAACGATATGTTGTCGGCTCACCAGCCTTACGAGCACTATCCTGCCTTAATCAAGGAAACCGTGCGCGATATGGGTGGCGTTGCGCAGTTTGCTGGTGGTGTACCAGCCATGTGTGACGGTGTGACTCAGGGTCAACCAGGGATGGAGTTAAGCTTATTTAGCCGCGATGTGATTGCTATGTCAGCAGCTGTTGGCTTGTCCCACAATATGTTTGATGCCAGCTTGTGTTTGGGTGTTTGTGACAAGATTGTGCCTGGACTTTTGATTGGTAGCCTAAGCTTTGGCCATTTGCCAACAGTATTTGTTCCTGCTGGCCCCATGCCATCAGGTCTGCCCAATAAAGAAAAAGCCCGGATTCGTCAGTTATATGCTGAAGGCAAGGTGGGTCGTGAAGAGTTACTAGAATGCGAGTCTGCTTCTTATCATAGTGCGGGTACGTGTACCTTCTATGGCACTGCCAATAGTAATCAGCTGTTAGTAGAAATTATGGGTCTGCATTTGCCCGGTAGTTCTTTTGTGCCTCCTAGTACGCCCTTACGTGATGCCCTCACTGCTGAAGCCGCACGTCAGGCAGTCCGTAATGCGAGCAGTGGTAATAAAATCACCTTGGCTGAGGTGGTATCAGAAAAAACCATCGTTAACGCTATTGTGGCCTTGCTAGCGACTGGTGGCTCCACTAACCATACTATGCACCTTGTGGCCATTGCCCGAGCGGCGGGTATTATTATTAACTGGGATGATTTTGCTGCCTTGTCTGCAGTGGTGCCCAGTCTGACGCGGATTTATCCCAACGGTTATGCTGATATCAATGTTTTCCATGCCGCGGGTGGTGTGCCTTACTTAGTGCAGACCCTGCTTGATGGGGGTTACTTACACGAAGACGTGATGACCATTATGGGTAAGGGCTTACGTAACTATTGTCAGGAACCAAAATTGGTTGATGGTGCTCTGCAGTGGCAAGCAGCGCCTGCTGAATCAGGTGATAAAGATGTTTTACGAAGTGCTCAAGAACCATTCCATCCAACGGGTGGTTTGGTATGTGTTAAAGGTAATGTTGGCCGTGGTGTGGTTAAAGTCTCGGCAGTAAAAGAAGAGCACTGGGTTATAGAAGCACCGGCTGTGGTGTTTGATGACCAGTCACAAATCGGTGTGGCTTTTGAAGCCGGTGAATTAAACAAAGATTTTATTGCCGTGGTGCGTTACCAAGGGCCACAAGCATGTGGTATGCCAGAGTTGCATAAACTGACACCTTACTTGGGTTCTTTGCAAGATAAGGGCTATAAAGTAGCTTTGGTCACTGACGGTCGTATGTCGGGTGCTTCAGGTAAAGTACCTGCGGCTATTCATTTGTATCCTGAGGCCAAAGCGGGCGGTGTGATTGGTAAAATTCAAACTGGTGATATGCTGCGTCTTGACTGTCATACAAGTGAACTGCAGTTATTGGTGGCGGCAGAAGAACTTGATGCACGTGAAGTTGCCGCTCCCAGCGAAGAAATTAAACAATATGGTATGGGACGTGAATTGTTTGGTAATTTACGGGACAATGTTAGCCATGCTGAGTTGGGTGCCAGTATCGCCCTCTAACTAACCGCCGTTTTTTTCATCAAGAGATACGCGGGTAATTAAAGGTTTTTTTCGTTTAAACCTATACCTGTGTATCTTTTTGGCCTTGGCATAAGGCAAAATATACAGCTTGCCAAGCTGACTAATAAAACTTCTGATAAAGACACGTTATATGAATCACTTTGAACTTGTTGCTGATATTGGCGCCACTAATGCCCGCTTTGCCCTAGTTGCCTCTGGTCAGACAGAACTTCAACATCTGCATATACTGCCAGCGGCAGACTATGATGACTTGACCCAAGCGGTGCAAGCCTATTTGTCTATGGTGGAAAAACCAAGTTTGCAAGCTGCCAGTATTGCTATTGCTGGACCGGTTCACAAACCCGTTTTTACTCTGGCAAATAATCATTGGCAAGTGCATAAGGCAGAGGTCGAACAACAACTTGGCTGCCAAACCCTTTGGTTAAATGACTTTGCTGCCCAAGCTTGGGGGGTGACTGCTTTAGATCCTGAACATCAAGTGGTGATTAAATCGGGTGAGGATAAGCCCGAGGAAAATCGTTTAGTGATTGGCCCTGGTTCTGGCTTAGGTGTCGCTGGTTTGGTATATAACAAATCCACTTGGGTACCCGTTGTTGGTGAAGGAGGGCACGCTAGCTTTGCCCCAGGAAATGCCCGAGAAATGGCTGTTTTAGGTGAATTGTTAAATGACTTTGAACATGTTTCCGTGGAGCGGGTGGCCTCTGGCTCAGGGATTCCTTTGTTGTACGGTGCCCTAGCTAAATTAGACGGCCAAGCACCCCAATATACTGACGCTGGTGCTATTAGTGCAGCGGCAGCAACAGATCCTTTAGCGAAAGAAACTATGGCTTTGTTTTTTGGGATTTTGGGTCAGGCAGCGGCCAGTGCGGCATTGCATATGGGCGCTATTGGTGGTGTTTATTTGGTCGGTGGTATCTTGCCGAAAATTTTATCGAGCATGCAAGACAGCGATTTTGTAGATCGTTTTTGTCAACGTGGACGTTTCCGTCAGTATATGGAGGAAATGCCTGTTATACTAAGTACAGATAATGACTTAGGCCTAAAAGGTGCGGCACTAGCATTAAAAAATCAATAATAATTGGAAGTTAATATGCTTAAACTCGAGCAGTCAGACTATTGGCAAAAGTTACAAGATCTGGCTCAAACTCACAGAAACACCCACTTACGTGATTTGTTTGCTGGGGATAATGAACGTTTTCAGAAGTACTCCTTAGGCGTACAAAATATTCTTTTCGATTATTCTAAGAATTGCATTACCGATGAGGTGATGGCGGCCTTATTTGGTCTGGCCAAAGATATGGACCTCGCAGGTGCCATAGAGCGCATGTATCGTGGTGAAAAGATTAACACCACCGAAGATCGTGCTGTGCTGCATACAGCTCTGCGTAATCGTGGCAACGCACCCATTTTGGTCGATGGTATCAATGTCATGGAGCAGGTTAACGATGAATTGGCCAATATGCGCCAGTTTGTTGACCAGGTGCGATCTGGAGAATGGTTAGGTTACTCTGGTAAGCGGATTACTGATGTCGTCAATATCGGTATTGGTGGCTCAAATCTGGGGCCGAAAATGGTTACCCAGGCCTTGTCTGCTTATGCGGATAACAAAGTTCGTGTGCACTTTATTTCTAATGTTGATGGTGTGGAAGTTGCTGAAGTATTGCGCCCCTTAAATCCTGAACAAGTGCTCTTTGTGGTGGCTAGTAAAACCTTTACCACTAGTGAAACCATGACCAACGCCCAAACAGCTCGTAACTGGCTAATGGCCTCCGCCTTTGATGAGCGCGCGGTTAAGAAGCACTTTGTAGCGGTGTCCACCAATACCGAAGCGGTAAGTGAGTTTGGTATTGATACTGAGCATATGTTTACCATGTGGGACTGGGTAGGTGGCCGCTATTCTATTTGGTCTGCTATTGGCTTACCCATCGCTTTGTATTTGGGCTTTGATCAGTTTGAAGAGCTGCTAACGGGTGCCTATGATATGGATCAACATTTCCGAGATCAGCCAATAGCCAATAATGCTCCAATTATTTTGGCTTTGATTGGTATCTGGAATAGCTTATTACACGGTGCTCAAAGTTTGGTTATTTTGCCCTATGACCAGCCCCTAGAAAGCTTTACTGCCTATATCCAGCAAGCGGATATGGAAAGTAATGGTAAACATGTTGATCAGACTGGTAATCGAGTGAATTACCCTACTTCACCTGTGGTATGGGGACAGTTAGGTATTGATGGCCAGCACGCTTTTTATCAGCTTCTACATCAGGGTAATGTGATTGTACCTGCCGACTTTATTGGCTCAGTGGAAAGTTCCACGCCAGTGCGTGGGCACCATGAAAACCTGATGGCTAACTTTTTTGCCCAGTCTGAAGCACTAATGAATGGAATTAGTGAAGATCAGGTGCGCGAGCAACTGCAGGCGCAGGGATTAGATCAGCAACAGATTGAAGCATTGTTGCCTCATAAGGTTCATGAAGGCAATCGCCCAAGTAATACTCTGCTGTTAAAGCGTGTTGACCCACGCACGTTAGGCGCTTTGATCGCTTTATATGAGCATAAGATCTTTACCCAAGGTGTCGTTTGGGATATTTGCTCTTTTGATCAGTGGGGTGTTGAGTTGGGTAAAACATTAGCCCAAGGCATCTTGTCTGAAATTAATGGTGACAGCACCAATGCTCATGATAGTTCTACCAATGGCTTGATTGACTATTTTAAAAGTCGTCGCGCTTAACATTTAAGGTCATTAGGGCGCTTGCTAAAGCTTAGTATAGCGCCTTTCTGGCCGACCCACGCTACCATAATTAACCTCAGTTTTTACTTCTTCGGTACTGGTTAAGTATTCCAGATAGCGTCTGGCAGTGGTGCGACTGGCGCCTATAATTGAGCCCATCTGTTCAGCACTAAATAATTCCTGTGGATTATCGGCAAATGCGTCACGTACCTTATTTAAGGTGAGTGCATCTACGCCCTTGGGGAGTCGCTCTTGTCCTGTTGTGGTTTGCTTGGCAGATTGTTTAAGTAGGCTATCGACATCGGTTTGGGCTAATTGGTCGAGTTGCTGTAGCTTTTGTAGATGGTCGCGATAGTTATGCAGAGCCTCTTGTAGGCGGGCAAAAATCAGCGGTTTGATAAGCAAATAAAATACCCCACCATGCATAGCTTCACGTAGGGTGTCTACATCTTTGGCGGCGGTGATTAGAATCACATCTGTGTGATGGGCGTTGCTGCGCAGGTCACGCAGCAAATCTAAACCAGTACCATCGGGAAAATATACGTCTAGCAGCAGTAAGTCGGGTTTAAGCACCTCAACTAGGTCTTTAGCTTCGGCAATACTGCGCGCCACACCAACTAGTTCAAAACCATCAATGCGATCGAGGAAGCGTTGCTGAATTTCGGCAATTTGAGGGTCGTCTTCGGCGATAATGACACGAATACTCATGCTTTCTCCTGACGCTTCTCAATATAAACAGTAAAGCGACAGCCCTGATCCGTATTTTCTAGGGTCAGACGACCTGGTAATAAGGGTAGTAACTGTTGCACTAAATGGAGCCCTAAACCATGATCGGGCTCAGTTTTGCTGCTATAGCCACNAGCAAAGATTTGTTCTTGTTGTTGTTCACTGATACCTGGGCCTTGATCTTCAATTTCAAAAATCAGCTCTTGGCCTAAATCTGTCATATGAATAAAGACCGTATCATTGCCCTGCTTTTTAGTGGCTTCCATGGCATTGTCAATGATGTTACTTAGCACACTAACTAACTGTTCCCGAGGCAGACTTAGTGGAATATCGTGCATACTGCTTTCGGCATCAATGACTAGGTTTAGGCCTAGTTCTTTGGCGCGATTATACTTGCCTAATAGGCATCCTGACAGAATAGGATCCGATACAGTTTCTGTTAGAAGACCAATTAGTTCTTGATGGCTGAGACTTTCTTGGCCGATGAGTGTTAATGCCTCGTCAGTAGAGCCAATTTGAATCAAGCCGGCAATGGTTTGCAGTTTATTGGCATACTCATGGGATTGGCTGCGCAGCGAATCGGCATAGGCTTGAATATCCGTCAGCTTTTGGGATACCAAGTCCAATTCATCCTTAAGGCGAAAGCTGGATACCACACCGGTAATTTCACCCCCTTGAATAAGCGGTATACGGTTAACAATAAAGTTACGATCACGCAGCCAAATTTCTCGGTCAAATTCTGCTTCCCCAGTTTCTAGTATTTCGAGCATATGGCTATTGGGTAGCACTGTTCGTATATGCTGGCCATTGAGTTGGGTGTCTTTTTGTAGTTCGAGGGTTTGCACCGCAGCGCGGTTAAAGGTGGTGATATATCCATCTCTATTAATGGCAATGATACCCTCGCGAACTGACTCCAAGGTAGCATTACGTTCTTGATACAGACGGCCAATTTGTTCTGGCTCAAGGCCAAACAGGGCTTTCTTAAAGTGTTGGGTAAACCATAATGCAATAAGCACTGAAGCAATTAGGCTGACACTGATGGCAAATAATAGGCTATTACGATATTGGCTGGATATAAGTTGCACAGTATCCATTTTAAAGCCTACAGAAACGATACCGATAATCTGCTCATCTGTGGAGTTAAAAATAGGTGCTTTACCGCGCATGGAAGCACCTAAGCTACCCACTGCAACTTGGGTATAGGGGCGCCCATAAACCAGCGCTGGTTCATTATCATCACCCTCGTCGTCATACATAGGTTGACCGATACGCGCCAGGGTTGGGTGGGCTAAGCGAATGCCTTTACGGTCACCAATAACCACAAATAAGGCATCGTTTTTACTGGCCATGGTTAAGGCTAATTCGGGTAGTGTTTCTACTTGCGTTGTTTCTATAGCATTGATTACTTGTGGCATAGCGGCAATAGTTTTAGCCACATGCAGTGCCCGTTGAGCAATCTGGTCATGGAGGGATTCTTTCAGGGTAGTGATGGCAAATAGCCCAATCAATCCAGACTGGATAAGCACAACCAATCCAAACACAAGAATCATGCGCGTTTTAAGCTTTAAGCGGCGGATCGAATAAGTCATAACCCAAATGGAATGGTGCGTACGTTATTGTTGTTTTCCAATTATTATAATTAACTTGGTAAACCTCTGCAAAATGACCTAAGCAGCCAATTAAGTGAGTTTTGGCAGTTTTAAGCCTCTAAATTGACCATGCAGTGGCTGCTAATCTAGGTACCCAAAACATTGTAAACCAAGCCTTTTCAGCGTTTCTAACTATTATGGTACAGGTTTATGAAAATGATTGCTGTGAACAATATGCACAAAAAGACCAATAAGCTCGTTAAATTCTTTAAGTGACTAAACTGGTTCGCCTAGGTTAGGGAGATTAATCTATTTGCGCTTTATGCTAATAACAAAATTTAGGAGAAAATCCATGCTAAAAAAATTAATAAGCAAGCAAACAGCTTTGGCTGCCGCTTTAGTAGTTGCCACCAGTTTTGGTGCTACTAGCGCACAAGCTGCAGACAGTGTTCACTTTTTGATTCCTGGCGGTGCTGGGGGTGGTTGGGATGGTACTGCGCGTGGTACTGGTGAAGCCTTGACCAAATCCGGTTTGCTAGACAGTGCTTCCTATGAAAATATGTCTGGTGGTGGTGGCGGTAAAGCCATTGCACACTTGATCGAAACTTCTGATCAAGCTCACGGCACATTAATGGTTAACTCTACTCCAATCGTTATTCGTTCTTTGTCTGGTGTATTCCCACAAAACTTCCGTGACCTAACGCCTATTGCAGCCACTATTGGTGACTATGCTGCATTTGTTGTACCGACTGCTTCTGAGTATCAGTCTTTCGCTGATATCGTTGCTGATTATCAAGCTGATCCGCGTTCTATTGCCGTTGCTGGTGGTTCTTCTCGTGGTGGTATGGACCACTTGGTTGCAGCCATGGCGTTTAAAGCCGCTGGTGGTGATCCAACACAAGTGAAGTATGTTGCCTATGACGCTGGTGGTAAGGCTATGGCTGGTATGCTGTCTGGTGAGACCCATGTATTGTCTACTGGCTTTAGTGAAGCCATTGCCATGATGAATGCTGGCGAAGTGCGTATTCTAGCTATTACTAGCGACGAGCGTTCTCCTGCCGCACCAAATGTACCTACTCTGCAAGAATTAGGCTACGATGCTAGCTTTGTAAACTGGCGTGGTTTCTTCGGTGCGCCTAGTTTGAGCGATGCTGAAGCAGCTGAATATCAGAAGCTATTGGCTGATATGTACTCTACTGACGCATGGCAAGAAGTTCGTGACCGTAACGGTTGGACTGAAATCTTCCGCCCAGGCCCTGAGTTTATGACTTTCCTAGAGGGTCAAGAGCAGGTCATTGGCGATCTGATGCGTGAGCTTGGCTTCCTATAAAGTCTAGCCTGTTGCCAGTCACCTACTGGCAATAATATATCTTGGTCTGGTATAACCAATGTTGTACCAGACCAACTATTTTTTAGTACCCGATTACTGAAGTATTGGTTTAATAAGCAATAGCTCCGGTGGCTAGTGCAAAATTGATTAGTTAAAAACTTATTAAGTTCATGATTATCAAGCCAGTAATCAAGGCTATTAAGCTATATACCCATGGTTACTTTTGTTAATTGAGCTGCATTAACAGTGTGTTAAATCAAGCTTTTAAATAATGTGGAATTACCCATGACACTAAATAAAGATCATATAGGCGGTCTGATCTTCCTCACCATATCAGTGGTATATGGTTACTATGCCTACGAAATTCGAATGTTTCCTGGTGACCAATTTGAACCTTTTAATGCCCAAACACTGCCCATTGCACTGGCATGGGTGGGTGGTTTGATTAGCTTGGTTATGTTGGTCACAGCTGGGCGCTCGCAAGAACCAAATCCAAATCTTGCACAATTAAACTTTCTCCTTGTCGGTAAGTTATTGGTCCTTGTATGGCTATTTGCTCAAGCTTTAAGTTGGATCGGTTTTTTGGCTTCTACTATTTTATTTTTAATAGTGGGTTATTGGATTTTGGGAGAGCGCAATCCGCGCACACTATTGCTAGCTAGCGTTCCCTTTGCAGTGGGATTTTGGTTGTTGTTAGCCAAGGTATTAGATATTTATCTAGCGCCTGGCAAATTGTGGCAAATGGTATTGGGAGCATAATCTATGTGGGATGGTATTTTTACTGGTTTAACCACAGCTGTTGCACCATTTAATATTATGATGGTGGTCGTAGGTTGTTTCTGCGGCACTTTTATTGGTATGTTGCCAGGCTTGGGGCCTATTTCGGCCGTGGCATTAATGATCCCTATCACCTATGGCCTTGATCCGTCGTCAGGTATTATTTTGATGGCGGGTGTTTATTACGGTGCCGTATTTGGTGGCTCCACATCGTCTATATTGATTAATGCACCCGGCTGCTCAAGTACTGTGGTAACCGCCTTTGATGGATATCCCATGGCGCAGCAAGGTCAAGCAGGTAAAGCCTTGGCTCTGGCAGCCTATTGTTCCTTTACCGGCGGCACTATTGGCGCCCTTATTCTCTTGGTGGCTGCACCTGCATTAGCGACAGTTTCCTTAAGTTTTCAATCAAGTGATTATTTTGCCTTAATGGTATTGGGCTTAAGTGCAGTAGCTGCTTTCTCTGGTAAAGGGCAAGTTCTTAAGGCCTTGCTAATGACTATTTTTGGTCTAATGATCGCTACCATTGGTACCGATGTAATTTATGGTATTCCCCGCTTTACCTTTGGCAATCTTGATTTAATTGATGGTATTAGCTTCCTACTCTTGGCCATGGCTACCTTTGCTTTGGCTGAAGTGGTAATGACAGTTCTAAAAGGCGAGCATAAGGAAGATGACGTCCCCATGGATATGTCTTCTTTAGGCAGTATGAAACTCAGCAAAGAGGAAGTGAAGCATGTAGCTCCTACGGCAGGCCGCTCATCATTATTTGGTTTCTTAGTTGGCGTATTGCCGGGCGCAGGTGCAACCATTGCTGCCTTTTTGGCTTATGGCGTAGAGCGCAATCTTGCTCCTAGGGCCATTAAAGATAAGTTTGGTAAAGGTGCATTGCGCGGATTAGCTGCGCCAGAGGCGGCTAATAATGCAGCTTCTACCGGCTCTTTTGTGCCATTGCTAACCCTAGGGATACCTGGCTCCGGTACTACAGCTATTATGCTGGGGGCACTTATTGCCTATGGTATTCAGCCTGGTCCGCGGCTATTTGTTGATAATCCAGAGGTATTCTGGTCGGTCATTATTTCCATGTACTTTGGCAATATTGTCCTGCTGATTTTGAATTTACCACTAATTCCTTATATTTCTCGGCTATTAATTATTCCCCGACCTATTTTGATTCCTTTGATTCTATTTTTCTCGATTACTGGGGTTTATCTAGTTAGCTTTAATAGCTTTGATATTGAGTTAATGGTGCTTATTACTGTTGTAGCAATCTTTTTAAGGCTTTTATCTTTCCCTATGGCGCCTATGTTATTAGGCTTTATTCTAGGTGGCATGATGGAAACTAATTTAAGTCGGGCGCTGATTATTTCTGATGGCAGTTTGGCCTTCCTATGGGAGCGGCCTCTGACTGCGCTGATTATGAGTATTGCCATAATCGCTTTATTGCTACCTATCTTTGGTCGTTATATAGGTCTAAAGCGTTTTAGTGCTGATAGTTTGGTTGTTGCCGATAAAGGTGAAGGTTAAGTTCCATGCTAGTGAAATTGATTCGCCGAAATCGCTATCAAGTTGGTGACTATATTGTCCAGAAACGCCAGCAGCAGTGGTGGGTATTTCCCTATAACAGCAAGCGTATAGGCTGTATCGCCCGAGTACATGAAGTTGTTTATTTTGCACCAAGTTTAGAAACCGCCATTAACTGGCTAGAAGCTAAAGAGTCCAATTAACTATTGCAGTGATAGAGTAATGTCTATCTTTTTAGCCCTGCGCACAACCGCAGGGCTTTTTTTTGTGCCAAAAAAAGTGGATGGCATCTGGCCAACAAGAGACAAAAAACACCAAAGCCATCCACACAAAGGCGAAAATAAACTAGCCAAGTAAATATAGGTCATATTTTATATTTTGCTTGAAAGCTTATTTTTAAGACCATTGCTTCGAGGAAAATATAATTTGTCTTGACAACTTTACAATTAGTATTTAAGCTCTCTATCAGATATCTAGTAATGGCTTAAAAAATGCTTAATTCAGCTTCACCAGTGCCCCTGTACCAACAACTTGCAGAATTGTTGCGTCGGTCTATGGAAGCTGGCGAATTAGCTGAGCGGGAGAAGATTCCGTCAGAACATACCTTGGCAGAAACCTATGGCATTGGTCGTCCCACGGTCCGCCAAGCCACCGATATGCTGGTTAGAGAAGGGATTTTAGAACGTCGCCGCGGCTCAGGTACTTATGTCATGCCTAAAGCTAAGCATATCGACTTGTTATCATTAGGTGGTACAGGTCAGGCTTTGCAAGCTAGTGACTTAGCAGCTGATAGTGAGTGGTTACTATTACCCCATTTAGTAACAGGAGATGATTGCAAAGGTGGCTTTGCGGCTGCATATCAACTGCAGCGCTTAACACGGATTGATAGTGAGCCGGTGTTATTAGAAACCTTTTACTTGGATGCTGAGGTATTTAATGATTTTGATCAAATTTTTAATCCTCAACTTTCCCTATCAGGCCAAGTAAAACAACAATATTTTTATGCGGTAACGAGTGCAGAACAAAGTTTTCATGTACTGTTTCCAAACCGAAGGCTGGCGACATTGATGCAGGCTAATACGAAATTGCCCCTTTTGCATGTAGCCCGAAAGTTACATTTTGGTAAGCAAACTGGGCTAATCTATTGCGATATTGTGTGCCGCACAGACCGATTTAATTTTTCACAGAACATTTATACAACACCCTAGGATATAGCGATGAAGAACCGCGGATATTTTAACCAGTTTGGTGGTGCTTTTATTCCCGAAATTTTAGTACCTACGTTTGATCAGTTGGAGGCAGCCTACTTGGAAGCCAAGGCTGACCCTGCTTTTTGGCAGGAATACGTTAATTTAATGTCGACCTACTCCTGTCGTGCTACGCCGATCACCTACGCGGAGAACTTAACCAAGCATTTGGGTGGGGCGCAAATTTATATTAAACGTGAAGATTTAAATCATACTGGGGCCCATAAGGCTAATAATGTTATGGGCCAGGGCCTATTAACTAAACGCATGGGTAAGCGCCGAGTGATTGCTGAAACAGGTGCTGGGCAGCATGGTGTTGCCACGGCGACTATGGCAGCTAAATTTGGCTTTGACTGTACTATTTATATGGGTGCTGTAGACGTTGCTCGACAACGCCCTAATGTGTTCTGGATGGAGCAAATGGGCGCCACTGTTGTGCCTGTTGAAGATGGCAGTGCTACTTTAAAAGATGCTATTAATGAGGCGTTCCGTGATTGGGTAACCAATATGGATGATACTCACTATGCCTTAGGCACCGCTTGTGGTCCTTATCCTTTCCCCGAAATGGTCGCTTGGTTCCAGTCCATTATTGGTATTGAAGCGCGAGAACAGATGTTAAGCCAACAGGGTCGTTTACCAGACCGAGTATATGCCTGTGTCGGTGGCGGTTCTAATGCTATGGGTTTATTTAGTGGCTTTTTAGATGATAAAGAAGTTGAGCTAGTGGGTGTCGAAGCCGGCGGCCGTGGTAAAGGTATGGGTGAGCATGCTGCTCGTTTAGCTTATGACGATGCGACGGTGGGTGTGGCCCAAGGTTATAAGACCTATTTCTTGCAAAATCCTAATGGCCAAATGATGGATACCCATTCTGTTTCCGCTGGTCTTGATTATGTTGGTGTATCACCCATCTTAGCTAATTATCATGATACGGGTCAGGTGCGCTTTGAAGCCGCGACTGATGATGAAGTGGTTGCAGCGATGCAGCTTACGGTGCAAAAAGAAGGACTTATCCCCGCCCTTGAATCATCTCATGCTTTTGCCCAAGCCTTTAAAGAAGCGCCGAACATGGGCAAAGATGAGATTATTTTGATCAATCAGTCTGGCCGGGCAGATAAAGATATCTTTACTGTCGCTGATGCCATTGATGACCCCAAATGGCGTGAATTTATTATTACTAAGGCCGACCAGTATCGTGCCCGCGCTGCTACCGAAGGAGGCGTTAGATAAGTATGTTGGAACAATATATTCAAGACCGTTTGCAGCACAAAGAATTGCTTTTGATGACCCATATTGTATTAGGTTATCCGTCCTATGATAAATCCATGTACTTGGTAGAAAGTATGGTAGAGGCTGGGGTGGATCTAATGGAGTTGCAGATTCCCTTCTCTGAGCCAATGGCTGATGGCCCGGTGATTTTAAAAGCCAATGCGGAAGCCTTAAAAGCAGGGGCGACCTTAGAGAAAAGTCTAGAAATGGCGGAGAAGATCACCGCTAATTTCGATATACCCTTTCTATTTATGACCTACTACAACATTCTGTTTAAACATGGTGTAAGTGACTTTGTTTCCAAGATGCATGATATAGGTATTAAAGGAGCGATTATCCCAGATTTACCTCCTGAGGAAGCTAGTGAATACTTACAATCTATGCAGCAGCATAAGCTAGACCCTGTGCATATTTTTACCCCCAATAGCTCCCTAGAGCGCAAACAAGAACTTAACGAACATACCTCAGGATTCATGTATACTGTGGCTCGTAAGGGGGTGACTGGCAAGGATACACAGTTTGGTGATGAATTAGGTGAATACCTAGTGGAATGTCGCCAAGCGACAGATTTGCCTTTAGCCCTAGGTTTTGGAGTTAAATCTAAAGCCGACTTTGACTTTATCCGTGGCAAAGCAGATGTGGCCATTATTGGCTCGGAAGCCATTCGCGTGATGGAAGATAAAGGTGTTGAGGCCGTTGGCCCCTTTATACACTCAATCATCAATTAGGTAATCAGCAGGGCCTATGGACTTGTTCGATGACCAGCAAAATCCTAGTCTTAATTGGCTCCCTTATGATGGTGAGGTTTATTATTACGGGCCCATTATTTCCCTTGCTGAGGCGGATAAATACCTGCAACAGCTAAGCACTGGCTTGGACTGGCAGGCTGACCAAGTAAAAATGATGGGGCGACTAATCACGACTCGGCGTTTAGTTGCCTGGTATGCTAGTCAGACCTTAAGTTATACCTATGCTGGTGTCACTAAAAGGCCTTTACCTTGGACTGAACCTTTGTTGCGTCTTAAGCAGTTAATTGAAGCCTGCTCTGATAGTACCTTTAATGCTTGTTTGGCAAATTTCTATCATGATGGTAACGATGCTATGGGTTACCATTGTGATAATGAAAAAGATTTGCAGCCAGAAGCTGCCATTGCGTCTTTAAGTCTGGGGGCGCCACGACGGTTTTGCTTTAAGCACAGGGGAACAAAGGCTAAAGTGGAGCTAACTTTAGCCCATGGCAGTTTGCTGGTTATGCAGGGCGATACCCAAAAGCACTGGCTACACGCCTTACCTGTAGCCAAAAAAGTAGATCAGAGTAGGGTAAATCTGACATTTCGAAGCATGCAAACTAGATAATGTTATGTGAAAGGGTCGCTTATTGAGGCCAAGAAATAAGTTGCTCACCGCCTTTATCTAGATGCAACCATTGATCGGGAGCATCTCCCTCTTGCCAACCAGAAGCAACACAGCGGATTTGCAAAGCAGCAGACTCTATTTCCAGCAATGCTTGTTGCGCACAGCTTTTATCGTCACTCCAAGGTAATTGGCTATGGTTAAACCAAATGCTGGTAAAACCATCTTGCACCCTAGGCAAGACGATAACTTCAAATTCCATGCCCTGCCAGCTAGCTAAAAAGTGACGCCGTTTCTTACCTTGACTAGTTACAGTTAAGGAATCAAAGCGACTTACTAACCACTCCTGTATTTGCTCAGCTGTTGGCCCTTTAACATAGATCTCAATATCAGGTTGTGACATAACACTTGTACTTAGTAAATGGTTAATAGCTAAGCCAATAAGCGTTGCATAATATCAGCATAAATATCCGTTAGGGTTTCTAGATCGGCTACTTTTACACACTCATTTAGTTTATGTATGGTGGCGTTACAAGGGCCAAGTTCCACCACTTGCGCACCGGTAGGTGCAATAAAGCGACCATCAGAGGTGCCACCGGCAGTAGACAGTTCCGTTTGCTGATCGGTCAACTGCATAATGGCTGCTTGGCAGGCATCTACAAGTTCACCAGCTGCAGTCAGGAAGGGCAGGCCGTTATAGGTCCAGTTAATATCATAGTCCACTTGATGGCTATCTAAGATAGCTTCTAGTCGTTGCACTAACTGGTCTGCCGTCACTTCAGTAGAGTAGCGGAAGTTGCACTGAATTTTTACCTGTCCTGGCACCACATTGGACGCACCAGTACCACCATTAATATTGGCCACTTGAAAGCTAGTGGGTGGGAAGAAGTCATTGCCCTGATCCCATTCTGTGTGGGCTAGCTCAGCCAACGCGGGTGCGACCTTATGAATAGGGTTATCTACCAAATGCGGATAGGCCACATGGCCCTGAATACCTTTGGCAGTGATTTCCGCAGTTAGGGAGCCGCGACGCCCATTTTTGATAGTATCCCCCACTTTATTTGATGATGAGGGTTCGCCTACGATACACCAGTCCATCTTCTCATTGCGTGCCTCAAGGGCATCGACTACGCGAGTGGTGCCATCGACAAAAGGACCCTCTTCATCACTGGTTATCAATAGTGCCAAACTACCTTTGTGGTCTGGATGTTGGTCAATAAACCTTTCTAAAGCCACTACCCATGCCGCCAGGCTGCCTTTCATATCGGCGGCGCCACGACCATACAGATAGCCATCTTTTTCAGTTGGCTCAAAGGGAGGGGTATCCCAATTAGCCTCGGGGCCTGAAGGCACAACATCAGTATGTCCGGCAAAAGTCAGCACCGGATGTTGGTCGCCCCGGCGCGCCCAGAAATTATCCACTTCACCAAATCGCATACGTTCTACCACAAAACCAATCGCTTCAAGGCGAGCGATCATAACTTCCTGACAGCCAGCATCAACAGGCGTTACAGATGCACGACTGATAAGGTCTTTGGTGAGCGCTAAGGTGGCTGAGTCGGTCATGATATTTCCAATTAGTTGTTGCTATGTAAAGCGTCATTAAGCATAACAGCGGTGCCATTTGGCTTCACTTCTACGCGGCCTGATTGTGAGTTGCGGCGGAATAGTAGATCATCTTTGCCAGATAGTGCGATGCCTTTGGTTGTGCCCAATTCTTGATTGTGAGCATCTAGCACGGTGATCTTGGTGCCTGCGGTAACATATAAACCAGCTTCGACAATACAGCGATTGCCTAAGGCAATACCAATACCTGCATTGGCTCCAATTAGGCAGTCTTCACCTACGGCAATAATTTCCTTACCACCACCTGATAGGGTGCCCATGGTTGAACAACCACCACCCAAATCAGAGTTTTTACCAACCATTACCCCAGCCGAAATACGTCCTTCGATCATACTATTGCCAGCTGTGCCAGCATTAAAGTTAACAAAACCTTCATGCATAACCGTGGTGCCAGAGGCCAGATGGGCACCCAAGCGCACGCGAGAAGCATCACCAATGCGGACGCCTGCTGGCACTTTATAATCTACCATACGCGGGAATTTATCCACGGCATTGACATGCAACCACTCACCCCGCAAGCGAGCATCCATTTGACGTTGGGTAAGATCAGCCACTGCAATAGGGCCTTCATTGGTCCAAGCAACGTTGGGTAATAAACCAAAGATGCCGGTTAAATCTTGACCATGGGGTTGAATTTGCCCATCCGAAAGTAATTGCAATTTTAAATAAACTTCGGGGGTGCTGGTGGGTGCCGTATCATGCTCCAAAAGTGTAATAACCATGGGCTGACTGGCATCTGCTGCTTGGATTAGCCATTTGGCTTGTTCATGACTATCAATTGCCGCAAAAGCTTTACCGAGTTGACTAGCTTGCTGGCCAGTAATGGTCACCGCATGATTGCCAGTGATCAAATTACTACCAAGCACATCAGCAATGGCTTGCACAAGGCTATCGTTTGGGTTCAAAACTGGGTGCGGATAGAACACCTCCAACCATTCACCTTGACTGGACTGAGTGCCCACACCAAAAGCAAAACTAAAGTGGCTCATAAAAATCTCCTGAGAATAGGGTATTAAGCAAAAAATTGTTCGTAGCTAGTAATAGCAAACCCAAGTATGGCTTGATCACCTTTGATAACCAGTGGCCGTTTGATCATACTCGGGTTGTCGGCCAAAAGTTTTGGTGCTAGTTCAGCACTAATGCTGGCTTGTATGGCAGGATCAAGCTTACGCCAAGTAGTGCCACGTTTATTTACTAACTGCTCCCAACCCACTAGCTTAGCCCAATTTTCTATTTCCGAAACACTTGGGGGCTGCTTTTTGTAATCACGAAAATCATAAGCAATGCCTGCCTCAGTAAGCCATTTTTTGGCTTTTTTAATGGTGTCACAGTTGACAATGCCATGCATGGTAATGTCACTCAAAGAATTGGCTTCCATAGCTTAGTTGGGTCGGTTTGATAAAGACGCCTATGATAACAAACTTTATTATAGCCTGCCCTATCAAGGTAGCTGTAATTTTCACCCTATTGTGTTTGTTTTACATGGCTATCAAGAGCAGCGCAGAGTTGTTGTTCTAGATCTTGCAAAATGTCATTATCAGTAATGCGTTGGCCGTTTTGGTCAGTAATAAAGAAAACGTCTTCTACGCGCTCTCCCATAGACTGAATTTTGGCTTTTTGAATACTAATGCCAAGACGCATAAACACCAGCCCTATCTGTGCCAAGAGACCGGGGCGATCAGCACAGATTAACTCTAAGCGGCTCCAGCTAAAGTCTTTGGGATTGGTGATATTGATCTGTGTGGGTATATTAAACAGCTTTTGTAAACGCGGAGTGCGCTGTTCTACCAGATAAGCAAAGTCTTTAGGGTGCTGCAAAGCACTGGTTAACCTATCTTGTAATTGTTGCCGTACCTCAGTGGTTTGGTCTAAAGTTTGGCCTTCATTATCTAAGACAATAAAAGTATCCATACTATAGCCATCATCGGTAGTGATAATGCGTGCATCAAAGATATTTAAGTTTAGTTGCCCAATAATCGCACACATGGCTGCAAATAGATTAGGTTGGTCTTTGGTATACACAAAGATCTGACTACCACCTTCATAATCGTTAAAACTAAAATCACTAATAGCTACTAAGGGGGCGTTGCTTTGATGGCCAATAATTTGCTGGGTATGCCAAGCTACCGTTGCCGCCTGCTCGCGGATAAAGTAATCATCACCTAACTTGTCCCACAGATTCTGCACAGCAGCAGGGTTTAGACGTTTTTCAACAAGTAAATGGCGGGCATCACACTGGGTTTGTTCGATCAGACTAGCATGATCAATGGGCGTATCCAGATCAAGGCCTAAGCGCAAGACACGATTAGTCTCCGTATATAGCTGGCGCATTAAAGAGGCGCGCCAGTTATTCCATAGTTCTGGATTGGTGGCGTAAATATCACAGACTGTCATTACATATAGATAGTCCAGATGTAATTCATCACCAACAATAGCGGCAAATTCATGGATAACTTCTGGGCTGCCGATATCCCGCTTTTGTGCGGTCATGGACATTAATAAATGATGGCGTATTAACCAGCTCACCAAATCAGTATCCCATTTGCCTAGCTGGTGCTGCTGGCAAAATGCTTTTACTTCTTCCGCCCCCAATTTAGAGTGATCACCACCTTTGCCCTTGGCAATATCATGGTATAGGCCAGCTATATAAAGCAACTCCACTTTGGGCAGTTCATGTATCACCCTTGTGGCAATGGGGAAACGTTGGCGATCTCTCGGCAGCAGCATTTCACGCATACGCTTCACCATTTTTAGGGTATGGGCATCAACAGTATATATATGGAATAAATCGTGTTGCATGCGCCCGGTAATATGATCAAACGCTGGTAAATATCTTGATAGGAGTCCGATACGTTGCATATCTATCAAGGTGTGTGACATACGTTTAGGGGAACGCAAAAGTTCCATAAACAAGCTATTAACGCGAATATCCTTGCGCAACTTATCGTTCATAAGTGGCCGATGGGTGCGAATTAGGCGTTGGGTGGCAGCACCAATGGCCGAGCAATAAGGGTGCTGTGCCAAGATGACGTAGGCTTCCATTAGGGCAAAAGGTTGTTTGGCAAAAACCAACGGGTGTTTCGCTTCTAACAGACCATTCCGAATTTCAAAGCGGCGGTTAACTTGAATAACTAAGTCTGGTTGATGAGCACGTAAAATGGCTTGATCAAATAGCTGTAGCAAAGTTTGGTTAAGTTCAGCTAAGCGCATAGCGACGCGGTAATACTTGCGCATAAACTGCTCTACGGCTAGGTCTTGATCATTGTCCTCATAGCCAAAAAAAGCCGCTAACTTGCGTTGCTGGTCAAATAGCAAACGGTCTTCTGGACGGCGGTTTTGCAAGTGCAAGGCATAGCGAATAGTCCACAGGTATTCAATGGCACGGTAAAGGAAGCTTAGTTCATCTTCGGTAATAAAATCATGCTGGTATAGGTCACGCATATAACGCAAACCAAAATGGCGCTTACCAATCCACGTAATTGTTTGAATATCCCGTAGACCACCAGGTGAGCTTTTAAGATTGGGCTCTAGATTATATTCCGTATCATTGGTGCGCTGATAACGGTCTTGTTGGGCTTTAATGCGCGCTTTGTAGAACGCCTCATCAGACCAAGCATCATCCGTCATAAGCCATTCAAATAGGCATTTACGCGTGTCACTGTCACCAATAATCACTCGTGACTCAATTAGATTGGTAGCGATAGTAATGTCGCCCTTAGCTTGAGTTTGGCATTCGCTGTAGGTGCGAACACTACTACCAATGGCCACACCTAAATCCCAGAGGGCAGTAACAAAGGCTTGGGCACTGGCTTCCCAGCTAGCAGGGGGCTCTTTATCAGCAACCAAAATCAGCAGGTCAATATCAGAATGTGGGTGTAATTCCCCACGCCCATAACCGCCAACAGCGACCAAGGCTACACCCTTTGGCCAGCTATATTGTTGCCACAGGAGCATTAGAATCTGATCAGTTAACCAGGCTCGGGCATGGACCATCTCCACCACCCGTTCATGGCGGGAGGTGCAAAAAATTTCATCCAGCTGGTCCGTTCCACTTTGTAAAGCTTGTCTCAGTAGGGGGGTGATTGGGCCAGTTTGAGAGGCTATTTGGGCGGTTAATGACGCCTGATCAAAAATAGCTTGCTGAATATCTTGGCCAATATTGGTCTGGGCGTTCAGAGTTTTTCCTCCTGGCGCAGAGTAAGATTTTCGTAACCTGTGGGGGTAACCAGTATGGTGTGTTCAAATTGCGCAGATAAGCGTTTATCCGTGGTTTCTACAGTCCAGCCATCACGCTTCAGCAATTTAACGTGGCGCTTGCCTGCATTAATCATTGGTTCAATGGTAAAAATCATACCAGGTTTGAGCTCAACACCCGTACCAGCTTGGCCGTAATGCAGGACTTGTGGCTCCTCATGAAATACCTCACCAATACCGTGGCCACAATATTCCCTGACCACAGAATAGTGATGCGCTTCAGCATGTTGCTGAATAACTGCGCCTATGTCACCTAAACGAGCGCCGGGCTTTACTAGTTCAATGCCTTTATTCATACATTCATATGTAACATCAATTAAGCGCTGGGCATGGGTGGGGATGGGTCCAACATTAAACATTTTGCTGGTATCACCATGGAGCCCATCTTTAATGACGGTGATATCAATATTGATTACATCGCCTTTTTTAAGGGGTTTGTCATTGGGTATGCCATGACAAACAACATGATTTACCGAGGTGCAGATAGATTTGGGAAAACCGTGATAGTTTAAAGGTGCAGGAATAGCTTTCTGTACGTCAACAATATAGTCGTGACAAATTTGATTCAGCTGATTAGTGGTGACCCCTGGTTTTACATGGGGTTCGATCATCTCTAGTACTTCGGCTGCTAAACGGCCGGCAATACGCATCTTTTCGATTTGATCTGGGGTCTTGATAATAATACTCACGACGAAATTCTCTCGCTTATAAGCTGCGGTTTCTGGGTAGTTTTGGGCATATAATCTTAGCTGTTTAAAGGCCGTATCTAGCTACTAAACCAAATTGCTGTGGAGAATACAGAATAGGTTAATTTGTGAAGCTATTGGTGCCAATATCTAAGTTAGTTATATGCTTGCTTAAGTCCCATTTAATAATGGCTTGAGTGTAACAGATATTGGTCATAAGGGTCACGATTAAATTAGCAATTTACCTTTCTTTTCATAGGTCTTTGTGATATAAATACGCGCCTGATTTTTGTAGGTCAGGTAATTTAAACTAACGTCACACACAAACCGACACATGCCCTCGGGTGTCAATGGTTCTCGAATCATTGATTTGGGTATGCTCCAGCGCTGCTGGTTAAGGGTTTGTGGAGGCCTAACCCATAACGGAAAATATTATGACTCAAGTAGCAATGCGTGATTTGCTAAAAGCAGGCGCACACTTTGGTCACCAAACTCGCTACTGGAACCCAAAAATGGGCCAGTACATCTTTGGTGCACGTAACAAAATTCATATCATCAACCTGGATCAAACTGTTCCGGCGTTGAACGAAGCCCTAGCCATTGTCCAAAACATGGCGTCTAACAAGAACAAAGTTCTGTTTGTTGGTACCAAGCGCGCCGCCGCTAAGGTTATCAAAGAGCAAGCAGAGCGTGTTGGCATGCCTTATGTTAATCACCGCTGGTTAGGTGGCATGTTGACTAACTACAAGACAATCCGTCAATCCATCCGTCGTTTCCGCGATTTAGAAACCCAAGCCAACGATGGCACATTTGAGCAGCTTACTAAGAAAGAAGCACTAATGCGTCAACGTGAAATGGAAAAGCTTGAGCGTTCCATTGGCGGTATCAAAAGCATGGGCGGTCTGCCAGATGCATTATTTGTAGTCGACGTTGATCACGAACGTATCGCTGTTAACGAAGCTAACAAATTAGGCATTCCAGTTATTGGCATTGTGGATACTAACAGTAATCCAGATGGTGTTGATTATGTTATTCCTGGGAATGACGATGCTTTACGTGCCATTCAGATTTATGTCAACGCTATGGCTGATGCCTGTGCGGCCGGTCAAAATGCTGCTGGTGCAGCGGCTGGTGAGTTTGTTGAAGTTGCTGAAGAGGCAACCGAAGCAGAAGCCTAACTGTCGATTATTGAGGATCTAACAATGGCTGCAATTTCTGCAACTATGGTAAAAGAACTGCGCGACCGTACTGGTCTGGGCATGATGGAATGTAAGAAAGCTTTGACAGCTGCTGGTGGCGACATTGAGGCAGCAATCGAAGAAATGCGTAAAAACAGCGGTATGAAGGCAGCCAAAAAAGCTGGTCGTACTGCCGCTGAAGGTGTTGTTGCTGTGCGTATCGCTGATGACAACTCCTACGCTGTAATGGTTGAAGTGAACTCTGAAACTGACTTTGCTGCGCGTGATGCTGGCTTCTTGGCGTTTGTGGACCAAGTGGCTGATGCTGCTTTTGCTGCAAAAGCAACAGATATGGCACCTATCGCGGCAGCCCTAGATGCTGAGCGTGAAGCTTTGGTACAAAAAATTGGTGAGAACATCACTCCTCGTCGTACTGTATTACTGGAAGGCGCTAATGTTGGTGCTTATGTTCACAGTAACAGCAAGATTGGGGCATTAGTTTCCATGACAGCTGGCGATACAGAATTGGCAAAAGATATTGCCATGCATGTTACTGCGGTAAATCCACGGGTTAATACTCGTGATGATATGCCAGCAGAAGAACTAGCCAAGGAAGAAGAGATCATTAAAGCACAGCCAGATATGGCTGGTAAGCCTGAAGCTATCATCGAAAAAATGATGGTTGGTCGTATCAACAAATTCCTGGCTGAAAACAGCTTGGTAGAACAGCCTTTTGTTAAGAACCCAGAGCAAAAAGTGGGTGACTTAGCAAAAGCTGCTGGTGCTGAAGTATCTGCTTTTGTGCGTTTGGAAGTGGGTGAAGGTATTGAAGTTGAAGAAACTGACTTTGCTGCCGAGGTTGCTGCCCAGTTGCAAGGCTAAGTGAAGCAATTAAAAAAGGCGTCGATATTATCGGCGCCTTTTTTTTAGCTTATGGTTTTGTTTAGACCTTGTATTTGCACCACTATTGTTGGCAAAGTATAGCTAACTAAATATAAATGCTGCAATTTTGTTGTCATGGTTAAAGCACTTTGGCAAAATTTTTTGTAGAATAAGCCACTTGCTGAAATTGGAGACCCTTATATGCCCTCATTCGATAAGCGCCAGCCACGCTATAAGCGTATTTTATTGAAGCTAAGTGGTGAAGCCCTCATGGGTGACGAGAATTTTGGTATTGATCCCAAAGTTCTGGATCGTATGGCTCTAGAAATTGGTCAGCTAGTCGGTATCGGTGTACAAGTAGGATTAGTTATCGGTGGTGGTAACTTGTTCCGCGGAGCAGCCTTAAGCCAAGCTGGCATGGATCGGGTCACAGGTGACCATATGGGGATGCTGGCAACAGTTATGAATGCCCTAGCAATGCGAGATGCATTGGAACGGTCAAATATCACTACGCGAGTAATGTCGGCCATTCCCATGAGTGGTGTTGTTGATCACTACGATCGCCGCAATGCCATGTTATATTTATCCCAAGGTAATGTCGTAATCTTTTCGGCTGGTACGGGTAACCCTTTCTTTACAACGGACTCTGCGGCTAGCCTGCGTGGTATTGAAGTTGAGGCTGATGCAGTCCTTAAGGCAACCAAGGTGGATGGTATTTATACCGATGACCCAGTCACCAACCCCGATGCGGAAAAATTTGACTATTTAACCTTTGATGAAGCTATTGAACGTCAATTAGGGGTGATGGATTTAACGGCTATGTGCTTATGTCGAGATCAAGGCATGCCGGTACGTGTATTTAATATGAATAAGTCTGGTGCACTGGTTAACCTAGTTGTAGGCGGCCATGAAGGCACCTTGGTTAATGTTAACCTGCCAGAAGCTGGAGAAATAAATGATTAATGAAATTCGTGATGATGCTGATGAGCGCATGGATAAGAGTGTAGAAGCCCTACATACGGCTTTTAAGAAAATCCGCACTGGTCGAGCTCACCCGAGTATTCTAGATACGGTTATGGTGCCATATTATGGTGCTGATACACCCCTAAGTCAGTTGGCAAATATTAATGTCGAAGATGGTCGTACTTTATCGATTGTGCCATGGGAAAAGCCACTGATTCCGGAAATAGAAAAAGCCATAATGAAGGCTGATTTAGGTTTAAATCCTGCCACTAGTGGTGAAATTATCCGTGTACCTATGCCAGCCCTAACCGAGGAGACCCGCAAGGGCTATATTCGACAGGCGCGGGAAGAGGCAGAAAAGTCACGTATTTCAATTCGCAATATTCGTCGTGATGCTAATGGTGATATCAAAGACTTATTAAAAGAAAAAGAAGTTACTGAAGATGATGCCCGACGTGGAGAAGATGCAATCCAAAAAGTAACTAACACCCATATCGAAGCAGTTGATCAGGCTTTGGCAGCAAAAGAAAAAGATTTAATGGCAGTTTGAGCCTTGAATGGATACCGATGGTTCAAGCAGCTGGCGTTAGAAAAAATTGTAAGTGGTCATTTACTATGTATAAATTACCCACAAGCGTTAGTTTAGGTTGTGTCAAGGAACAAGATATTCATTTGGTTAGAGCTGTCTGTGATAAATTTCCCAATCTGGAAGGGGGCGTGAATGGATGATCCACGCGCGGCAATATTGGCAACACCGATTACCAATATGCCTGAACATGTAGCTATTATAATGGATGGCAATAATCGCTGGGCTAAAGCAAGGGACTTGTCCGGTGTGGCAGGCCATAAAGCCGGTGTTGAAGCGGTAAAAGCGGTTATTGAAACAGCAGTACATTACGAATTAAAGGCCCTAACTTTATTTGCTTTTAGTAGTGAAAATTGGCGCCGACCTCCACTCGAAGTGCGGGCGTTGATGGATTTGTTTGTGTATGTGTTGGAACGTGAAGTTGATAAATTACATGAACATAATATCCGCCTGCGTATTATTGGTAATACAGCTGAATTTGAGTCTGGATTACAGGATCTGATTATCAAAGGCGAAGCTTTGACTGAGAAGAATACTGGTTTACAGCTTAATATCGCGGCAAATTACGGTGGCCATTGGGATATTGCTAGGGCTGCCCGCCAAGCTGCCAGTGCTGTTCTTGAAGGTCAAATGCGTGTTGATGACATAGACGAAAAAAGTTTGGCTAATTGGTTATGCTTAAGTGATTTGCCTGCCGTTGACTTGTGTGTGCGCACTAGTGGCGAACAGCGTATTAGTAATTTTCTACTGTGGCAGCTGGCCTATGCGGAGTTTGTCTTTGCTCCAGACCTGTGGCCAGAGTTTCAACACCAGCAGTTTGTCGATACGCTGGTTGAGTTTAGTAAACGCCAACGGAGATTTGGTTGTACTGCCGAGCAGTTAGAACAACAGGAAGCTAGTGCCTAATTGGATAGGGCCCTAGTAGAATAAAATAACAAGATGCTTAAATCGCGAATCATTACTGCACTAATCTTAGCCCCTATTACCCTAGGCTCCGTGTTTCTTTTGCCAAGCCCATGGTTTGCTGCTTTTATTGGCGTAGTTGTGCTTATGGGGGCATGGGAATGGACAGCCATGATGCGCCTGATGCGTTTTAGTCAGCGTATGGCTTACGTTTTATTCTTGTTATTAATATTACTACTGACCAGTAAGTATCTGCTTGAATATCAGGTGGTCATATTTTCCATCGCTGTGTGTTGGTGGTTAATCGCCACAGCCCTTGTCATTGTTTATCCGCGTTTTACTCTATCTTGGCGCAATAAAGTAAGCAAAGGTGTAATTGGTTTATTGGTACTGCTACCGACTTGGTTGGCACTAGTGCAAGTAAGAGAATTAGCGGCAGGTCCTTGGCTTATTTTATATCTTTTCTTATTGGTATGGGGGGCTGATACGGGCGCCTATTTTGCTGGTAAGCGCTATGGTAAACGTAAACTTATGCCGCGGGTTAGCCCGGCTAAATCATGGGCTGGTGTTGGTGGCGCCGTAGTAACTGTATTGTTAGTATCTTTGGCCGCAAAGCCCTACTTTGATTTCGCCAATAATACTTTATTAGGTATATACTTGTTGGCATTATTGGTGGTGTTTGCCTCGGTAGTTGGTGACCTCTTAGAAAGTATGTTTAAACGCCACTGTGGTATTAAAGACAGTGGCAGATTGTTGCCCGGTCATGGTGGTGTCATGGACCGTATCGATAGTTTGACTGCGGCAGCCCCAGTATTTGCTTTATGTCTTATCAGTCTTGGTGCTTAAGCTAAGGTTGATTAATAGCCTTAGCATCACATAAGATGCTGTTATCTTTAGTGGAAATAAAAAGCTCCCATGCAAGTTTTAACTAGTTCACTATTATTTACTATCCCTGTTTTTTTAGTGGCGATTGCTGTACTAATAGCTGTCCATGAAGCAGGTCATTTCTTTGTCGCACGTTGGTGTAAAGTAAAAGTATTACGCTTTGCCATTGGTTTTGGTCGGCCTATCTGGCGGCGAGTTGGCGCCGATGGTACTGAATATGTGTTGGCAGCTATTCCACTCGGTGGTTATGTGCGTATGTTAGACAGTCGTAATGATACGTTAACCGAGCCGGAATATAGTTCGGCTTTTGACCAACAAAATGTCTATAAGCGTATTGCTATTGTGGCAGCGGGGCCGCTGGTCAATCTGATATTTGCTGCCTTGTTATACGCGGGTGTGCAATATGCGGGTGTGTCGCAGTTATTGCCTGTTATTGGTCAGGTGGCTTCTGGTTCGCCAGCAGCATCAGTCCAAATTCCCGCTGGTCAATTAATACGCTCAGTTGATGGCGTTAGTACCAAGAGTTGGCAAGATGTGAATATACAGCTGTTGCAGCATATGGGGGAGACAAAAAATATACAAATCCAAATGCAAGCTTTAAATATACCTCGCTTGCAAGCTCAGGCAGAACAGCAAATTGATCAAAGGGTGGGCCAAGAACTTACTTTTGAGGGTGCTCCAAGAACCTATTCTTTGGGCGTCAGTAATTGGTTGGCAGAAGTCAAAGAAGCGTCTCCGATCAGTCAGTTAGGGTTTAGGGTTTGGCGTCCTCAGGTTCCTGTCAAACTAGATCAAATTATGGATGCTGGTGCAGCGCAATTGGCTGGTTTAAAAAGTGGTGACGTGATTACGCATTTAAATAATGAACCTGTCGATGAATATGCTGTCTTTGTAAATAGGATAAAAGCCTTGCCTGATCAGTCTGTGATGGTGACCTATCGGCGCCAAGGTGAGGTAATGCAAGCACCTGTGCAAGTTCAAAGTAAGCAGTTGGCTGATGGTAGCTTGGTGGGAGTGATTGGCGTTAGCATAGCATCCTTAGCTTGGCCAGATAGCTTGATTGTTAAAGCTGAACCATCCTTATGGCAAGCGTTGCAGGGTGGGGTGGCGCAAGTTGGACAAATGATTAGTCTTACCTTTCAGGGTATTACCCGGATGATAATGGGTGAGATGTCTGTAGAGCACCTTAGTGGGCCAATTAGCATTGCCAAAGTGGCCACAGACTCAGCTGCGATGGGGCTGGCATCATTTGTTACTTTTTTGGCTTATATAAGTGTTAGCCTTGGGGTATTGAATTTACTGCCAGTACCTATGTTGGATGGTGGGCATTTATTGTATTATTTGGTTGAATTGATCACCGGTAAGCCAGTTTCCGATGGCGTGCAGCAATTTGGTATGCGTATTGGTATGGCTTTGGTAGGTGGGCTGATGTTTTTAGCTATCTTTAATGATATAGCGCGTTTATAAAAATGGACTGTTAATTTGTTGGGTAAAGTAAAAATGATAATGATAAAACGACTAATGCTGGGTGTCTTGTTAGGCTTAATGACCCTAACCACGCAGATTGCCCAAGCGGCCGATTTTGTAATTGCGGATATCCGTATAGAAGGTTTACAACGGGTGGATAATGCTCTCGCGTTTCGCTTTTTGCCCCTCCAAGTTGGTGATGAGGTTGATCAACGCGCCTTAGCGGCAGCGACCCGAAGTCTATTTAAAAGTGGTTATTTTGAAGATATTAGCTTGCAGCGCGACGATAATATTCTGGTTATTAAACTAAAAGAACGCCCAGCTATTGCTAGTATCGCACTTTCCGGTAATAAGATTATCGGTACTGAGCAGTTACAAGGGGCGTTAAAAAGTGCCAAATTGATTGAAGGAGAGATCTTCCAACAGTCAACCTTAGCGCAGATAGAATTGGAGTTAGAACGTCAATATAACGCAATGGGGCGTTACTCGGTATTGGTAGAGACAAGGGTTCAAGAGCTAGAAGAAAATCGTGTTGGTTTAGAGGTAGAAATCAACGAAGGTGTTAACTCGGTTATCAGTCAGATCAATATTATTGGTAATAACCAATATAGCGATAGTCAACTGCTCGACTTAATGAGTTTGCGTGCTGATGGCTTTTGGTCACTATTTTCGAAATCAAGCCAGTATTCGCGCGAAAAACTGACCGCTGATTTGGAAAATATACGCTCCCATTATTTGGATCGTGGACATGTTTTATTCAATATAGAATCCACCCAAGTAGCCATTGCAGCGGATAAAACCCAAGTTTTTATCACCATTAATATAAACGAGGGGCCTGAGTTTAAAGTCGGTGAGGTTAATATTTCTGGTGATGTGCCCGTGGCCGAAGATCAAGTTAGAAAGCTGGTAGGCGCTATTCAAGGTGATGTGTTTTCACGCTATGAACTGATGAATGTTGGGCAAGAAGTAAAACAACTGTTGGGTGATAATGGCTTTGCTTTTGCTGAGGTGCAGCCAGTTCCCCTAGTAAATAATGAAGATAGTACTGTTGATCTGCAATTTTTAATTAGGTCAGGTAAGCGCACCTATGTGCGCCGCATAAACTTCAATGGTAATACTCGCACAGTAGATGATGTATTGCGACGAGAAATGCGCCAGATGGAAGGTGGTGTGGCCTCATTTGCGGATATTAGGGCTTCTCGACTACGTTTGCAGCGCTTGGGGTATTTTAGTAGTGTCAATGTCAATACCAAGCCAGTGGCTGGTACCGATGATATGTTGGATGTGGAATTCGATGTGGTGGAAGGCCTAACTGCTGACTGGTCAATTATGCTTGGCTATACAGACGGTGAGGGTGCTTTCTGGGGTGGTTCCATCAATCAGAACAATTTCCTCGGCACAGGTAATAAGTTAGAAGCCAGCTTGTCTTCTAGTGCTAGTACCCAAGAATATAATTTTAGTTATCTCAATCCCTACTATACCGTTAATGGTGTGAGTTTGGGTGTGGATGTGACCTATCAACAGCGTGATTATTCTGAAATAGATGTAAGTAGTTATGCTACTGACCGCGTGGGGCTGGGTATGCAGTTTGGTTATCCCCTGTCCGATAATGCAAACTTAAGTTTTAATTTAGGCTATGAAAAAATTGATCTGACTTTGGGTTCTTCAGTGACAACTCAACTACAAGAATTTGTCGACGCTGAAGGGGCAGAGTTTGCTCAATACAAAGGCAATATAAGCTATAAAGATAATAATTTAAATGATTTTTGGTACCCTACGGAAGGTCGCTCTCATAATCTGAATTTGTTTTTGGCTTTGCCAGGTAGTGACTTAAATTATTATCAGGCTAAGTATAATTATCGTTATTTTACTCCTCTAGATAATAGCGCCAACTATATTGCCTCCTTTGGTGCCCAGTTAGGCTACACGGATACTTTTGGCAGCTCTACACTAACGCCACCCTTTGCTAATTACTACGCAGGGGGTTTTGGTTCTGTACGTGGTTTTGGGCATAACTCCTTGGGGCCAAAAGCTAGTGATGATAGTCCCATGGGTGGTCAAATATTGACGACTGCCACAGGTGAATGGATTTTCCCTTTGCTTGACGATATGCCATCCGTTAGAACCATGTTGTTCCTAGATGTCGGTAATGTCTTTGCACAAGGTGATTTTTCTGGTGCTGATTTACGCGCATCAACAGGGTTTAGTCTGGCTTGGTTAACACCAGTGGGCCCATTAACCTTAGTTATGGCTCAACCATTGGTATCTGAACCTACTGATTCAACAACCAGTACCCATATAACCTTGGGACGTTCTTACTAGTCTTGTTAATTTAAGTGTGCTTCTTAGAGCAGATATAATTCGTTACTAAGGGTAGGTGTAAAAATTCACTATGGGACTTGGTTTGCTGACGGGTGTAGTTGGGTTTGCTAGCTTAATCCCTGCTTTGGGTGATATTGCAGGTGCTATTTTTGGTCTTGGGGCAATTGCATGGTTTATTGCCGTAGGTGTTAGTCTGTTGCGAAGCCCTGTTGATGTTAAAGTTTAATTATCACTTAATTGATTTGGCTACTAATATAAGTAGTCAAATAATCCTACGAGTGAGTTGTTAGGATATTGTGGAAAAAAGGAATGACAACATGAAAAATCTATTTAGAGGGCTATTAGTAGCCCTAGGTATTAGTTTGAGTAGTCTAGCTGCAGCCGATAAAATTGCTATTTTTAGCCCTGAAAAAGCTATTTTTGATACTCAAGCAGCAATTCAGCTGGGACAACAATTAAGTGAGCAGTTACAGCCCCAAAGTCAACGTTTGGAGTCAGTTGGTCAAGAACTACAAGCACTGCAAAAGCGTTTGGAAGAAGATCAAGCGTTAATGAGTAGTGAAGAATTGCAGCAATTACAACAGCAAATTAATCAGCAGTCGCAGGTATTTCAACAATTAAACCAATATTTAAATAATGCCAAGTTACAAACTGAACAAGAATTTTTGCAATTAATGCGTCCAAAGCTGGATGAGGTCCTCACCAAATATATAGAGGCCAATAATATTAGCTTAATTTTAAATCGTAATGCCGTTGTCTATGTGCAGGATGATATTGAGATTACTGCTGCCATAACTTCATTGTTAGATGAAAAATAGGTTTCTATATGAAGCACTGGACTTTACTTGAACTGGCACAGCATCTAAATGCTGAGTTAATTGGCGATGGCGATTATCCAGTGACAGGGATTGCCACACTGGCTAGTGCTGAGCCACATCAAGTAAGTTTTTTAGCGAATATGAAATACGCCTCGCAACTAGTGGATTGTAAAGCGGGTGCAGTTATTCTGCACCCCGATCAAGCCCATTATTTTGCTGGCAATAAGCTATTGCTTGATAACCCCTATTTGGGTTATGCCAAACTTTCGGCATTTTTTGCCCCAGCCAGCGCCTACCAGGGTGTACATCCCAGTGCAGTGGTTGCCTTATCAGCCTTTATTGGTGAGGATGTGGTGATAGGGCCTGGTGTCGTTATTGGTGAGCATGTGCGTCTAGAAGGTGGCGTTAATATTGGCCCTAATTGCGTTATAGGTGATCATTGCAGCATAGGCAAAGAAACACGCTTAGCAGCAAATGTAACGCTTTATCATGGCATAACTTTAGGACAGCGCAATATTTTGCATAGTGGTGCGGTGATTGGTGCTGATGGCTTTGGGTTTGCAAAAGATGGCGCTGATTGGGTAAAAATCCATCAGTTAGGTGGTGTAGTCACGGGTGATGACGTAGAGATTGGTGCTGGCACAACAATTGATCGTGGGGCACTGGATGATACCCGTATTGGTAACGGTGTAAAACTGGATAATCAGGTGCAAATTGCTCATAATGTTGTCTTGGGAGACCATACAGCTATTGCTGGATGTACCGCCATTGCAGGCAGTACAACCTTAGGTAAAAACTGCACCATTGCAGGTGCCTGTGGTATTACCGGTCACCTTTATTTAGCAGATGGTGTGCATGTGACCGCTATGTCATTGGTCACTCATTCAATTAAAGAAGCTGGTGCTTATTCATCAGGTACTAGTTTAGATGCCAATCATAAATGGCGTCGTAACGCTGCTCGATTTAAACAATTGGACCAAATAGCCAAACGTGTAAAACAATTGGAACAAAAGCAGTAAAATATACTTAATAATCACATAGTGGTTAGTCAACGCAACTTAAAAGTTGACGCCAACTAGTGTTGAACAAGAAGGCAAATAAACTCATGTTATTGGATGTTAAGGAAATTAGGGAATATCTACCTCATCGTTACCCGTTTTTATTGGTAGATCGTGTTATTGATCTACAGCTAGGCGAATCTATTGTTGCCTACAAAAATGTTACCGTTAATGAGCCCTTTTTTAATGGGCACTTTCCAGATCACCCCGTAATGCCTGGTGTGTTAATAGTTGAGGCTATGGCTCAAGCGGCTGGTATTCTTGGCTTTAAAACCATGGATAAGAAGCCACAAGATGGTTCCATTTATTATTTTGTCGGCTCTGATAAGTTACGCTTTAAGCGTCCTGTGGTGCCTGGTGATCAATTAAAATTAGAAGCTGCCATCGTCTCTGAGAAACGCGGTATTTGGAAGTTTGATTGTCAGGCTACTGTGGATGGCGATATGGTAGCATCAGCCACCATTCTGTGTGCCGATAGAAAGGTGTAATAACTTCGTGACTATTCATCCAACTGCACTTATAGATGCCTCCGCTATTGTAGCTGATGACGTTGAAGTTGGCCCCTACAGTGTTATTGGGCCCCATGTCGAGATTGGCTCTGGTACTAAAATCGAGTCCCATGTGGTTATCAAGGGGCCGACTAAGATTGGTGCCAATAACCATATCTATCAGTTTAGTTCCGTCGGTGAGGCTTGTCAGGATCTCAAGTATAAAGGTGAACCTACGCGTCTAGTTATAGGCGATAATAATATTATCCGTGAAGGCTGTACTTTGCACCGCGGCACGATTCAAGATGCAGGTATCACGCAACTTGGCTCCAATAATTTACTGATGGCCAATGTCCATATTGCTCATGACTGTGTGGTTGGTAATAATATTATTATTGCCAACAATGCCGCCCTTGCTGGCCATGTTAAGATCAGTGATCACGCTATTTTAGGCGGCTTTACAGCTGTGCACCAGTTTTGCCAGCTAGGCGCCCATTGTATGACTGGAGCGGGTAGTGTTGTTTTGAAAGATATCCCTGCCTTTGTGATGGCCAATGGTAATGCTGTTGCTCCTCATGGAATTAATACTGAAGGCCTCAAGCGCCGGGGTTTTAGTAAATCGGCTATTCGTGGTTTACGTGAAGCCTATAAAGTTATTTACCGCCAGGGCAACACCTTAGAAGAAGCCATTGCTCAGTTACAGAAAATGGTACCTGAGGTAAACGAAGTGACTGTTTTAGTAGCATCTCTGCAGGCATCGACCCGCGGTATTATCCGCTAATCGTCGGGCCTTATGACTAGCAAGACAATCGTTATCATTGCCGGAGAAGCCTCTGGCGATCTACTGGGTGCTGGCCTAATGACCGCTTTGTTAGAGCGTGATCCCAATTTGCAATTTGAGGGTATTGGTGGGCCGGCCATGGAGGCCCTTGGCTTTAATAGTCTAGTGCCGATGGAGCGCTTGTCGGTAATGGGTTTGGTAGAAGTACTAGGGCGCTTACCTGAGTTACTTTTCTTGCGCCGCCGCTTGATTAAAAAATATCAAGCGACACCGCCCTTAGCCATGATTGGTATTGATGCCCCAGATTTTAACCTAGGACTTGAGGCGCGTCTGAAGCAAGCAGGTATACCCACGGTACACTATGTCAGCCCTTCCGTTTGGGCTTGGCGGGAAGATAGGGTTTTTACCGTAGCGAAGGCCTGTCACCATGTTTTAGCTCTACTACCATTTGAAATTCCTTACTATCGTCAACATGATATTCCTGCTACTTTTGTGGGTCATCGGTTGGCAGATGAGTTGCCTGGCGAATGGCATCAAGCAGGGGCCCAAACCCAATTAGGACTAAAAGTAGATGCACCCGTGTTAGCCCTGTTGCCGGGCAGTCGTGCTATGGAGGTAAAGCAGTTAGCTAGTCAATTTATTGATACAGCTTTGCGGTTACAAGACAGTTACCCACAATTGCAAGTAGTCCTAGCAGCAGCAAATCAAGCCAGATATAAAGAGTTGCAAAATTTGGTCGCCACCCGCACCAAAGCTGATACGATCATGATCGTGCTGCATCAAACACGTGCCGCCCTAGCTGCCGCCGATGCTGTTTTGGTAGCTTCAGGCACAGCAACCCTTGAAACCATGTTATTTTCCAGGCCTATGCTGGTATGTTATCGGCTGTCGCCTATTAGTTATCGTTTATTTAAGCGCAAATTGCAGGTGCCCTATGTTAGCTTG
>NYZU01000023.1 GCA_002686055.1 Oceanospirillaceae bacterium
GGGTAATACTGGCACTGGGTGGTGTCGTAGCCACACTGTAGGTTTCAGTGTCCGTGGCAGTGGTACTATTGCCGGCTGTGTCAGTTGTGGTAACGCTGGCTTCTATACTGGTATCAGCAGCCAGATTGCTGCCTGATACAGCAATACTGAAGGTGTTATCTGCCAGTACCTCGCCTATAAACTCTGTACTATCGACCGTCAATATAACCGTATCGCCTGCCTGTACATCATCACCAACAGTGCCGGTAATGGTAATGTCGTGTGTGGATTCACTGGCATTGATAATATTATCGGTGGCTACCGTATCAAGTGTGATACTGGCACTAGGTGCTGTCGTATCCACGCTGTAGGTTTTAGCGTCCGTGGCCGTAGTACTATTGCCTGCTATATCGGTTGTGGTTACGCTTGCAGATATGCTGGTATCAGCAGCCAGATCGCTGCCCGACACAGCAATACTAAAGGTATTATCTTCCTGCACTAAACCAGTGGTCGTTTGACCATTGACTGTTAAGGTCACCGTATCACCTACTTGTACATCATCACCAACCATACCGGTAATCGTAATATCCTGTGTGGATTCACTGGCATTGATAATATTATCGGTGGCTATCGTATCAAGGGTAATACTGGCACTAGGTGGTGTGGTATCCACACTGTAGCTTTTATCATCCGTGGCAGTGGTACTATTGCCGGCTGTATCAGTTGTGGTGACACTGGCTTCTATACTGGTATCAGCAGCCAAATCGCTGCCAGCAACGGCTATGCTAAAGGTATTATCTTCCTGTACTAAACCAGTGCTCGTTTGACCATTGGCAGTTAAGGTCACCGTATCACCCGCTTGTACATCATCATCAACTGTACCGGTAATAGTAATATCCTGATTGGATTCACTGGCATTGATAATATTATCGGTAGCTATTGTATCAAGGGAAATACTGGCACTTGGTGGGGACGTATCCACACTATAGGTTGTAGCGTCCGTGGCAGTGGTACTATTACCGGCTGTATCGGTTATGATGACGCTGGCAGATATCCTTGTATCACTGGCAAGATCACCACTGGCAACTTCTATGCTAAAAGTATTATCTGTTAGGACATTACCTGTATACGTTTTACCATTTACCAGTAAGGTGACCATATCACCTTCTTTAACATCATCACCGACTTCACCACTAATGGTTATATTTGCCATATTAGCCTCGTTGATATTAATGATGGCGTCAGTGGTCACCTTATCAAGATTTATACTGGCTATTGGCGCTGTGGTATCAACCATCGCCTGAATTTCGCTTAATGTGTCGATAACTAAGTTGTCATTTAATGTATTGGCTATTTTACTAAGTAAATCTTGCGTTCTATCAGATGTCAGATTTGTGATGCCAATACTTTCCAATTCGTTTTGGGTAATTAATTGGGGAGTAGTTTCTGAATGGTGCATGATTTTATTAACGATATCGACCAAGTTCTGTAGTTTGGCTAGCGTATCCACATCTGAACTAGTTTTGATATCTAATATATCGCCCATTAGGCTGACTTTTTCTGTGCTATTAACACCGCTCACCCCAATGGTGCTGTAATCATTTGCCTCAGGCTTAGTGCCATCATCATCAATACCATTAGCAGCGTTGAATATTGTGTTATAACTGTTAACTATACTTTGAATCTCAGCTGTTGTATCTATTGCATCTGTATTTTTGCTGGTCAATAACTCATTTATAGCGCTCAAATTACTTTCATTGACACCAGTTACATCGGCATTAACAAAATGATCGATGCTTGGATTAGCCATATCATGGTTACCCAATGCCTTATTGATATAGATAATGGCATTCACAATATGAACCATAGATTGAACTTCAGAAAGTGTGGCTGTTTCTGAAAACTTGGATGGGTTACTTACAATATAAGCTTCATAAGCTGCTTCATTACCGATTACAGCACCATCGATACCTTCAATTTCATTAAGTAATTCCGCACATAAGCCTGGGGCATTTTTCGCTGTACTATCCTCTTCATTCGCATAATTGCCTATAGCTTGAAGTAAATCAGAATCAGTTGGTGAATAATTGAGTAGTTTAATCACCTCGTTTCTAGGTAATTCAATGATATCAGCGGCCGATACCAACTCTGCTTTAACTAAGTTAGATAAGTCT
This sequence comes from Oceanospirillaceae bacterium, assembly GCA_002686055.1. GTDB lineage: Bacteria > Pseudomonadota > Gammaproteobacteria > Pseudomonadales > Balneatricaceae > Njordibacter. The sequence goes on from NYZU01000023.1 coordinate 2,154, forward strand.
GTTGCTGAAAAATGATTATTAAAATAAGTGATCGTGTCATTACCATTTTCTGTTGCGTTGGTTGCATCTTCCCAAGCAGAAATTAAGGCTAAAACTTGCCCATATGTATTGCTATTAATTGTATTCACTCCAGCACTATCGATAGTAGGCTTAACTTCTGCACGATCCAGTTCGATATCGCTAAGACCAAAGGCATTGGCCACGGCAATATTTGCACTTGATACCTCCTCCGTATTGGCCGAAATAGAGACATTGTTATCGGCAACAACAACGCCTGCTTGAATAGCAGCAATAGCTGATAAAGGTGTAATGGTGAAACTAACGGTTTGACCTTGATCTGCAGCCGTCACAGTGGTCACCAAGAATAAGTCTGTGGGAATATCCTTAGCCTGCACTGTTGCTTCATCCATATAGTCAGCGATATCGTCCTTATCTTGCAAACACGCAATAACAACACCCGTATAGGAGCTAATATCTTCAAAGATAAACCGCTGGGTTTCTACATCGAATGTGGCTTCTCCCAATTTAGTTCCGTCGGCTTTATAAAGACTAACAATTGAACCCTCACCGTTATCTATTAATGGGCCCAACATGGCTGCAATATCATAAGTTACACTGCCAACTTCTGGTGCATTAGAAGCATCACCAGACATACCACTTAAGGCTCCTATTCCTAATATACCGCTAGATAAAAGACCTATAGATGAAGAAGTCTCAACTGGCTCAACTGAAGTCAAATAATTGATCTGTTGATCGTCATAGGAATTAAATAAGCTTTGCAAGGCATCATTATCTTTTGCCATAGCTAACAAAGTATTTGCATTGCCATAGACATAAATCAGGCTAGAACCATCACCTAAATCTGTTGCTAATTCTGCACTAGTTAAGGTAAATATCTTACCCTCAGCAGCAGGCAAGTTTATAGAACAAGCCTCGGGTTCCAAACAGACTAGATAGAAGTCTTCAAAAACGATTTCGATATTATTTGGATAGAGCAAAACGATATCATCGCCAACGCGCTTCACAATAACATTATTAAGGAGATCTAATGCATCTCCTGAGCCACTAACGACACTGTATTCTTCACCCACTTGGGTTTTAATAATCACTGGCTTACCTGGTATCAATTCTAGCTTATCCATAATGTTGATTCCCATCCTTAATGCTTAATATCAGCGCTCATTTAAAGCGCCACTAAACGCCCGTAACACTGGCTTAGCTAAATACTGCAAAACTGTACGGCGATTGGTTTTAATATCGATAGAGGCTGTCATACCCTGTTTAATAACCACATTAGCTAATTTAGGGTTATTGGCTTGCGCGTCTTTATCTAGTTTTACTTGCACTCTGTAATAACTTGCTGCGCCCTCACCTTCACTTTTTTCTGTTAATGTATCAGCACTAATATAGGTCAGTACGCCTTCCAGGCCACCGTAGATGGAATAATCAAAAGCATCTAATTTGACACTGACTGGCAGGCCCTCTGTTAATTGGCCAATATCAACAGGATTCACCTTAGCCTCAATAATTAGGTCGCCATCGGTAGGCGATAACTGCATCAACTCGTCGCCTGGTCGCAACACCCCACCCACTGTGTTTAAACGCATATATTTCACTACCCCAGCTACGGGTGCGATAATATCTGTATGTATAAGCCTGTTTTTGCGTTCCTGTAATTGAAAACGGTTACTTGCCAGCTCAGTACTTAATTGGGCAATTTCTTGTCGCACTTCCTGTAAATAATGATTATTAAGGCCGGATACTTTGCCCTGTAATTCAATTACTCGCTGTTGTACTTGCATCAGCTCCATACGGCTGGCGTCACCATCTGCATATAGCCGTTCATAGATCACCTGCTCTTCTTTGGCTAATGTCAGTTTGGCGTTAAGAATACTTATTTCATCACGCAGCTTTTGAACCTTTTGTTGATATAAACTTTGCTGCATTAACACATATTCAGGATAGTCTGCGAATTCTTGACCAAATATAGGGACTTCACCCGCTGCCTCTGCCTTAGCACGAACCAATGCAGCATTAAGTGAAGCCACTTGCGCTCGGCTTTCTTCATAGGATGCATTAACCCGGGTTTTTTCCAGCACTGCTAACCGCTCTCCCATATTGACCTTATCGCCTTCCTGCACCAGTAATGCAGACAGCACACCCCCATCGACGGCTTGAATTATTTGTGTTCTGGCACTAGGAATAACATTGCCACCCGCCCGCACAGTTTCATCAAGTTCAAATAAGGCTGCCCATAGCAGAAAAGCCAGCAGCCCCAAAAACAGCAAGCTGGTGGTGGAGATAAAACTTGTCCGCTTTTTGCCAGTATTAAGCAAAGTTGCAGGCTCAAATGCTGCAAGCCCTTGTTTTGCTTCAGCTGGATCCACTTCTGTAGTTTGTTTAGAAGTAATATCCACAATTTCAGCCATTTTCAACTCCCGACAAGAATATTTTTGTCAAACGTAATTCCCTATTAGCCCACAGCTTAAACTGGGGCACTTTGTGGCTTTAAGTTATGCGTGTTTTGGTTCTGTTGGCTTTGTTTATTGTTTTGGGATGGTGGTGTTTGGAGTTTTTGTAATACCTGTAACTTAGGGCCATCCATAACAATCTGATGCCCAGCTACCACAAGCAACCTATCGACTAACTTCAGCATTTCCAGCTTGTGCGTTACCAATACCAGTACACTTTCTGGCTTTAATGCTTGTTCTAGTGCAGAAATAATCTGTAACTCGAGATTACGATCCATTGATGCCGTTGGCTCATCTAAGAGCCAAATAGTAGGCTCACGCAAAAAAGCACGGGTAATATGGACTAATTGACACTGGCCACCAGACAGGCCTGTGCCACCCTCATAAATCTCTTGTTGTAAGCCTTGCGAATTAGGCGTGATCACGGCATCTAATAGTCCAGTATGTCGCGCAGCTTGTAATAGTTTATCGTCCCCGGGGTCCAATAAACCTAAGGTCAGGTTGTCGCGTAAGCTGCCGGCAAATAGGCGCCCATCCTGCTGTACGTAACCAATATTTTCTGCCAGCATGGGTTTAGATAGCTGCGCTAAATCAATATTATCCAGTAAAATGCGCCCCGTTTGAGGTTTATACATACCTGACAATAAGCGTAATAGTGTGGTCTTTCCGGCTCCTACTGGCCCCAAAATACCAATTTTTTCACCTGGTGAGATTTTTAGCCCATCAATGGCTAAAGCACTGGTTTGGTCATATTGATAGGCAACCTTATCAAAGTGATAATGGCCATTAATCTTTTCCAGTAATACCGGCTGCTCCTGACCAAAATGATCATCCTGCAAATCCCATACTTGCTCCAGACCACACAAAGCAGCTTTAGCATGGGCCCATTGCACTAGTTGCGAAGGTAGTGCAGCAATGGGCGTTAAAATACGACCTGATAAAATACTGCAAGCAATAAGTCCGCCCATGGTTAGCTCACCACGGCTAACCAAAAGCGCCCCTGAGGCGACAATAAGAATATGAGAAAGTTGTTGGAAAGAGGCTACTAAATACTGGGAGTGTTCATTAATATTGCGCATTTGCAGCTCGAAGCTACGTGACTCATCAGTGGTATTCATCCAACGAGATAACATGCGCCAGCCCCCCTGACCCGATTTGATAGTCTCAGCGCCTTCCACGGTTTCAACCAGCAGGCCTACTTTAAAGTTGGCAGCCACATTACCTTTATCGGCCAAAGCATCAACTAAACTGCGGTAATACCAACCAATAATTACACTTAAGAAAAAAAACACTAAGGGTATAAAGGCTATCCAACCAGCAATCGTCCAAACCACAAAACAAAATACTATGGCAAAAGGCGTATCCACCATTAAATGGGTGGTGGCGCCAGCTAAAAATGATCGTACCGTTTCATAGCCCCGCATTTGTGAGGCCAATCCGCCCACACTTTTAGGTAACTGGTCTAAACGCACAGACAAAAAACGCATAAATACACTGCGTGCCAAACGTTGATCGATCTGATCGATCAAACGTTCGAACAGCTTAGAGCGAGTTTTATTGGCAATAAATTCATAGCCAATCGCTATCACTACTCCCAATGTCAGTACCATTAAGGTTTGTGAAGCCCCTGTAGGTATAACTCGGTCATAAACCTGCATGGTGTAAAAAGTGACGCCGAGAGCGACTATATTAATCAGCACACTACCCAATAGGGCTTCTAAAAGTAGGCGTTTCTGAGAAAAAAATTCGCGGCGAATCAATTGCAATACAGGACTTTTGCTAGACCTATAAACTTTCCTCATATCCACCACAGCCATGGTGAAATCAGAAATTGACTGGGGCGCTGTTTCTCGCCACTTTGCCAGCTCAGGGTCCCACTCCTCAATAACCCAATCGCCATGACCATTTTGGCCACGTAATAGGCACCATTCACCCGTAGAGGAAACTAATAAGGCCGGAGCATGAACTGGGTTGGGGCTATTAAACCATTTCACTCTGGGAAGTTGTAAGTGACTAGCTATAAGCTGTAATTGCCTTGCTGAGCGCGTTTCAGTCTGCGCTGCAATAATAGCTTCTTGCAACACCAAAGGATTAATTGCAGCCTTCTGTAACTGACCGAGGCGCATTAAACATGCTTGCAACATATCATTAGCCATATGTGGTATTCCTATGCATAGCGATACTTAAGCGCCAAGTAACCAAAATTTGAGTGACTTGTGTATCAACTAGTTCCAGTTCCGCCTGCACCAAATCACGAACGGCATTGAGCACATCTAACCAAGTTTTTCGGCCTACCTGAAACTGACGTTCTTGAGATGACAACACTTGCTGTGCCGTTTCTTGATTAACCTGCAGAGCGGGCAAGCGTTGCTCTATAGCCTCAAGCAAAGCAAAGTCCATCATGGCCTGTTGGGTAATTTCCAGTTCCCGTGCTTCAACATTTGCCAAAGCCGCATGATATTGCAAACGTGTTTGTTTTGCTGTGGTGAAGCTGGATAAGCCTGGGCCAAACTGACTGCGCGTGCCAATAAATAGGCGGTTATGCGCGCCATAATCCAAATTTGTGTAACTACCAAATTGGCGTTCAAAACGGAGATAAAATTCCGGCTGCAGTTGCGCATTTTGTTTAGCCACATCGGCATTAGCCATATCTACTTTAGCTAAAGCAGCTTGTATATCGGGACTAATAAGCAATATCTGGGCGAGTGTATCGGTTTGACTAGTTGCGATAACTCTTGGCTTAGCTACTTTATTGGCCAATTGATCGGCATTAACGGAAGCACCAACAAGCTGCTCTAATTGTGCCAATGCACGGCTTTCTTCTACTGTGGCTGCTAATAGTTGTGATTCCGCTAATGCCAGTCGACCTTTAGCTAGAACCAAATCATTTGCTGCCGAAGCCCCTTGGGTAACACGACGGTTTATAAAATCAAACAATCTTTGATGGGTAGCTAAACTTCCCTCACGCGCTTTAATTTGTAAAAACGCGGCATACCAATCGACATATGCCTGTAGCACATCCATGGCAATTTTTTGCTGCTGTATTGCAACCTCATATTGTGTAAACCTAGCTTTAGCATTGGCTTGGTCCAAGCTAGCTGTAAGTCGACCACCAGTCCACAATGGCTGCTCTATACTAAGGCTTATACTATGATCATCACCTTGATAAATAGGATCCTTTGCGGATGTCTTCAGGCCCTCTGCTGATATGGATGGTGTTGGATAAAACTGCCAATGGGCTATTTCGATGCCAAGATCTGCGGCTGAAGCTGATGCCATTTGAGCACGCACTGTTGGATGAGTCACTACGGCATCATTAATTAAAGCCTCTAGTGTTGCTGCTTTGGCATGGGTAATTGAGAAGACAAATAGCCAAATACAAACCAAGTAAGGATTTTCCAATACAAAAGTCGTTAACAGATTAATTTTGTTTAATCGAAACACCAACACAGTATTCCCCTCGTTAAGAGAATAAGCTTGGCCTAATAGAAATGGGCGCTTCTAATTTAAATAAAGTAGTAATCTTGCCTATCCCTGGTTAGCCAATGACAAAGATCTATTCGCTAGACTAATGCCTAACATAAACTCTTAAATCTTTTAAAAGTAATGACTTGTTACTATATTTATTTATATTATAAAAAGCAAACCCAATATTTATAATTATTTATATTATTGTTTTAATTCGCTATTTAATATAAAGATAAAATAAAAAACTATATTTTAATAATTAAAAATAAAATAATTGGGTTAATTTATTGATAAATAAACTAGTTTAATGAGGCATAACTACTTCAAGAAAGGTTATGTTTGAATAACCAATAGCAACTTGATATACCCCAAGCAAGATATCAAGAAGACTAGAAAAAGAAAGATAGCCAAATAAATTGGCCAGATAACAGGCATAAAAAAACCGCAATTAAGCGGCTGAATGATCTCAACTGATCGCATAGAAATGGCGGAACGGACGGGATTCGAACCCGCGACCCCCGGCGTGACAGGCCGGTATTCTAACCAGCTGAACTACCGCTCCGCAGAACTGAAGACTAAGTCGTGTTTGACGTCGCATTCAAGTGCTGCGCATTTTAATGATTTTCACAGTCATGTCAAACGAATAAATAAAAAAAACCTGTTTTTTTTCAACTTTTTAGAAATTGGCTAAATAGCAATCAACTTCTCTCTTATGCCTCTCAATCGAGCTCAAGCTAATGCTGAAATAAGAGCTTATCATCTAGCTACCGGGAACCTTTGGTTTTTGCTAAACTCAAACATAAAAATGGTTACCGACTCGACAGGAGATATTATGCTTCGCCTACTCATCACCCTTACATTAAGCTTAGGATTAATAAGTGCTTGTGCCCTAAGTCCACAAGTCGTGGATATTTATCCGCAAGTGAAGGTTTCCGGTCCTGCTTATGGGCAAGGCCGCCAAGTGGATGTGCAAGTAGTGGATAAACGTGACAGTCAAATTTTAGGCAGTCGTGGTGGAGTGTACGATAGTAGCAGTACTATTACCATCAATAACAATCTGCAAAGTGCTGTGTTGGCAACAACTCAAGATGGCCTCAAGCAACTTGGTTTTAATGGCAATAGTGGCGCCCAACCCGCTACCATGGTGATTACAATTAACCAGTTAACCTATGACACCAAACAAAAGAACCTGCTTTATTATGTTGATTTAGAGGCCTCAATGAATGTCACGACAACTATTGCTGGGAATGTGCATACAGGTAATTATAAAACCCAAGGTAATCACCAATTTGGTCAGGCTCCAGATGCTGCGAAGAATGCCAGCATTTTGAACAAATTAATTAGTGATACAATTGATAGAGCCTTGTCTGATAATAATTTGGCTAAATTTATACTTAATAACTAAAGCCGACTTAGTTAGACTTATTCCTTAAAATCCAAAGCCACTGAGTTAATACAATAACGTAAACCAGTGGCTGTTGGGCCATCATTGAACACATGCCCCAAATGGGCATCACAGCGACTGCAAGTCACTTCTGTACGCACCATACCATGACTATAATCGGCATGTTCTGCTACCTTGCCAGAGGTATGCTCCGCATCGAAACTCGGCCACCCACAACCAGCATTAAACTTATTTTCACTAGCAAACAGTTCCGCACCACAGCAATGACAAACATAAATGCCCTCAGCAAAGTGCTGGTCATAAACCCCACTATACGGTGCCTCTGTGCCCTTTTCTCGGCATACACGGTAAGCTTCAGGTGACAAGCGTTCTTGCCACTGCTCTTTGGTCAGTGAGACTGCTTTATCGTTTTTGTCAGAATCGGCCATATTCTTACTCCAGAAATATGCTTGGCTTATCTAAACTATAATAATTGCCTCTTAGAGTAACAAATTACGTACAATAAGCGAAAAAAGTATCGTCAATTTCATTTACGAATTGATTAATTTTTTATGCAACGTATGATTAGCATTGATTATAACGACCTATGGAATTTATCCGATGCCTGAGGTAAGGAAATCCAATAAACTGAACAGTGTTTGCTACGACATTCGTGGCCCTGTGTTGGAAGAAGCGAAACGTCTGGAAGATGAAGGTAGCCGTATTATTAAATTAAATATTGGCAACCCAGCTCCTTTTGGCTTTGATACGCCAGAAGAAATTATGCAGGATGTAATTCATAACCTGCCTAACGCACAAGGTTATTGTGATTCGAAAGGCTTATTTGCTGCCCGTAAGGCTGTCATGCATGAGTGCCAGCGCAAACAGATTGCTAATGTAGGTATTGAAGATATCTATATTGGCAATGGGGTTAGTGAGCTTATTGTTATGGCCATGCAAGCCTTGTTAAATGAGGGTGATGAAGTTCTCATACCAGCACCAGACTACCCCCTGTGGACGGCAGCAGTGGCCCTAGCAGGTGGCAATCCGATACATTATCGCTGTGATGAGGATCAGGGCTGGCAACCCGATATCGAGCATATTAAGGCCAGCATAACGCCACGCACAAAAGGCTTGGTCATTATTAACCCGAATAACCCTACTGGGGCCGTTTATAGTGAACAAACTTTAACCGCACTGATTGAGTTAGCACGCCAGCACGACCTAATCATCTATGCTGACGAGATTTACGAAAAAATTGTCTACGGTGAAGCCCAAGCAATTCCCTTAGCTAGTTTGGCCGACGATGTGTTTTTTGTTAGTTTTAATGGCTTATCAAAAGCCTACAGGGCCGCAGGTTTTCGATCTGGCTGGATGGTCTTATCTGGCGCCAAACACCGTGCCAAGGACTACATTCAAGGCTTAGATATGCTGGCGAGTATGCGCCTATGCGCTAATGTACCCTCCATGCATGCCATACAAACAGCATTGGGTGGCTATCAAAGTATCAATGAGTTAATTCACGGTGATGGTCGCTTAGTACAGCAAAGAAATCTTGCTTGGCAGATGCTCACTGATTTACCTGGTGTGAGTTGCCATAAGCCAGATGGTGCTTTATATCTCTTCCCTCGCTTAGATCCAGAGATGTATCCTATAGCCCATGATGAGAACTTCGCTTATGGACTTTTATCCCAGCAAAAAGTTCTAGTCGTCCATGGCAGTGGCTTTAATTTAAGCGACAATCAGCACTTCCGTATTGTGTTCTTACCCCATGAAGAACAGCTGGTTGAAGCCATTGGCCGCATAGGCAACTATTTAGCAGTATTGCGCAAGGATCCAACTGCCCTCGCCTAATTGTGCTAATAAGTCATTCTAGACAACAAAGTTATAGAATAGCTGACAGGTAATCCAGCAGAAATTAATGCTCAGGATTACCTATTGGATACAAGACTTGATCGTCATAACCACAAGTCACCGGTACTAGCCCCTTTAGCTTATCATCTAGTTGCGGGTCACCCGTATCAACCAAAATAGGTTGGTTATGTAATTGTTTTATCTTGGTTTTTGTAGCCACTATATGTATATTTTCCAGCCCTACTAACCGAATTAGCTCAGGGCTTAATTGCTGATTACCACGACCAAAAAGATGTCCCTGACCACCAATCAGAGTAATCACCATTTTACACTGATGACCTGTACACAAAGCCAATAATTCTTTCGCGGTCACATCAGCAGCAAGTAACTGGCCATTGGCAACCACATCCACGCCTAGCAAGGTATTGTCTAATCCTAAAGTATCCATAACTGCTGCTACCGTAGAGCCAGAGCCAATAATATAACGGATATCCTCCTGCATATTATCAACAATAAATTCAGCTATATCCTTGACCACCAGTGATTCGACTTCTTTACCACTACTTTTGGTTGCTTGTATATATTGATGTTCTTTTGGCACCAGCATTTCGCCATAATAACGTGACTTCACCTGCCCATTGCGGAAAGCCTCTTCGTCAATATCCCGCACCTCTTGACTTCGCAGACTGACCAGCTCACCGGTAACCAATTGTTTTACTACCTGCCCGGCAGCCTTGGGAGTAATACCATACACCCCAGAATGTATTTTCACCCCGGCAGGAACACCGACTACGGGTACCTGATCCCTAATAGCATTAAGTATATCCCTAGCAGTGCCATCACCACCGGCAAATAAAATCACATCGACACCGACAGCAAGTATATCTTGAGCCGCATCTAGGGTATCTTGAGCAGTGGAAGGCTCAGTTGCAGCATGACCTAAGATTGTGGTCTTGAGACCCACTGCTGCGGCACAATCAGCACCCATATCACCAGCCCAGCAAAATACCTCAATATCCAGATCCTGCAAAGCTTGCAAAGCATTTATGCAGCGTAAATTAGCCTTGGGAACAGCACCTTTTGCTAAGGCTTCCTTAGTCATATTGTCGCTGCCTTTTAAAGCTACACTACCCCCCAAACCAGCCACGGGGTTAACGATCAAGCCTAACTTAAAACCCATTAGATCACCTTAAAACCAAAACCCTGCAACAATTGGCGCTGATCAGCATCAATCACCCCAGCTACCTCCAGAGTGGAAAACTCTCGGCGCACAGGATAATGCTTACGCAAATAATCAAATGTACTACCTAGAGTGGAATGATCGGCCTTAGATAAAGCTTGACGCGTACGGGCATCATCTTGCGATAGGTTATAAACACTATTGCAAGCAGCATTTAATATGGACTTCATATCCGCCCCAGCATCCACCTCAAGACGCTTGATAGAAGGTGCTGGTAAGTGGGCATTTAAATGTTGGGTAGCTGGCAAGCCAAAATGTCTACACAAAGCCTGATAGATCATGGCCGTGCCACGCATTTTACCTTCCAAAGAATGGCCTGCTATATGTGGGGTAACAGTTTGACAATATGGCATTATAGTGAGATCTACCATAGGTTCGGCCTGCCATACATCCAAATAGACATACAAATCACCTTGTTTTTGCAAACGCTCAAGCAAGGCTGTTTGATCGACTACCTCACCCCTACCTGCACTAATCAAAACTGTACCCGGACGTAACTGATTTATGGCCTGCTTGTTTATCAGGTTAAAAGTTGAGGATTCGCCCTGTTTAGTCAGTGGCGCATGTAAACATACCACATCAGCTTGTTGTAACAGATTGGCTAAATCGGTATAAGGCAAGTTATCGAGGCCCGCTGCCTGCTGAGGTGGATCTGTGCAGATAACATGCAAACCAGCAGCTTGAAGGCGTTTAATTAGACGCCCTCCGACATTACCGGCTCCAACTACCCCAATCGTGGTTTGGCGTGGATCGATACCATGAACTTGCCAAGCATGATTAAGGGCATTGATGGCATAATCAACTACCCCATCAGCATTACAGCCAGGAGCATTGGACCAGTGAATATTTTGCTTATCCAAATAGGCCGTATCTAGGTGATCAATACCTATGGTACAGGTACCGACAAATTTTACTGAGCTATGTTGCAATAAAGCTTTATTCACCTTGGCTGTTGAACGTAATACCAATGCATCTGCCTGAGTAACCTGCTCAGCTTGCAGATTACGCCCATTTACTTTTGTAATATCCGCTATGGGAGCAAAAAATTCATCTAACAAAAGAATATTTTCGTCAGCAACGATTTGTAACTTGCTCATAGTGATTGATACCTATTTTGTACTAGCAATGCTTATTAGTATTTTCTAGAGGGCACTTTACCAGCCCTAGCTTGGGCATACCATTGACTTAGGTTCGGTACTTCCCCATATTCATCCATGGCTGGATACTGTAGGCCATAACGCTGGCAGTAGTCGGCAATCGCCGGGTGACACCAGCGGAACAAGGTATCATTGTACTCACTGCCAAACAACTGCGGTTGTGCATACATACCTGCCTGCTGGCGTTGTTGTTGCGCTTCCAACAAGATCACCGCTGCGGCCACGGAAACATTAAACGAATGCACCATACCTAACATAGGAATCACCACATGATGATCAGCCGCAGCCACTGCCTGTGGACTCACTCCTTCCATCTCGGCGCCCATTACCAAGGCTGTGGGCTGGGTGTAATCTACCTGCCTAAAATCCACAGCCTGCTCGCTAAAATGCGCAGCTATGATCTGCATACCTTGCTGTTTAACGGTCGTTAACGCTGACGCAATAGACTGATGCTGACGGACTTCCACCCATTGCTGGCTGCCACGAGCTGTGCCACTGTAGTCACGGTATCCCTCTTTGGGAATAACCGTATGGGCACGGTGCATGCCAACAGCATCACAGGTTCGCAGTAAGGCGGCAATATTCTGACCTTTGTTAACTTGATCAGTGATTATGGTCAAGTCCAACTGTCTTTGCGCCAAGGTACTTTGGAACTTTGCTAAGCGGGATGGGGTCATGATGACAAATAGTCAATTAATCGAAAGGCAATGATAACAACTTCAGGGCTGTTTTTGGTACACTATGATTCGAATTGACTAGATTATTTTAACCCTATGCATAACCTTTATCCCAAAGTTTTGGCCTTTCAGGGTCATCAAGGTGCCTATTCCCACTTATCCTGTACTAAAGTGTTTCCTAATGTGCCTACCAAAGCTTGTCTTACATTTGCTGATGCTATGGCCACAGTAGAGCGTGGCGAGGCAGATATTGCTATGATCCCAGTCGAAAATTCGACTGCTGGTCGGGTTGAAGAGATCTATCGTCAGCTACCCCAAACCTCTCTCTATATCGTTGGCGAACACTTTGAACCCGTCAATCATTGTTTGCTGGGCTTACCAAATAGTCAGTTACAGCAAATTAAAAGTGTTGGCTCCCATCCCCAAGCACTGGCCCAATGTGCTCAACAGCTACAAAAATTAGGTATCGAATGCCAAGCGACTTTAGATACAGCCGGTGCGGCACTGGAAGTAAAACAACGCCAAGATACTAGTCATGGCGCTATTGCTTCGAGTTTGGCAGCAGAACTCTATGATTTACAAATTTTGCAGGACAATATCCAAGATGTGGATGGCAATACGACGCGGTTTTTAATTCTTTCTAGAGAGCACCAAATCCCTGCCCGTGAAGCAAACAAAAAATATATTACTTCGTTTCTTTTTACCGTTCGCAATATACCTTCCGCCCTCTATAAAGCTATGGGGGGCTTTGCCACCAATAGTGTCAACTTGGTTAAGCTAGAAAGCTATACTCCTGGCGGGCGTATGATTGCCACCCAATTTCATGTTGATTGTGAAGCCCATCCCGATGATCCAAATATGATTTTAGCTATGGACGAATTAAGCTATTTTGCTAAAGATATTAGGCTATTAGGCACTTATGCCGCTAACCCCTATCGAGATCATGGATAACTAGTGACGATGAATAAAGTTGTCCTTTTACGCCTTATATTAATTGCCTGTATTGGTAGTTTTATGGGCTTTATTGTGGCTCAGCAGTGGCATCAATCAAGCATATCGACACCTCCAGAACAGGCTCTTTGTGACGCTAGTCAGCAATGGTGTGGCTCAGTAAATGGTAATCAAGCCATTAACATGCGCGTCACTTCATCCCTTGGCAACAATATTATTACCCCAGCAAATATTAAACTCGCTGTTACCGGGGCAATATCGGCGGCAGATATGCAGGCACGCATTACTGGGGTAAATATGTATATGGGGCAGTTTGACCTTGATTTTGAACGTCAGAGTGATCAGAGTTGGCAAGCTAATACGCCTTTGCCAAGCTGCAATACAGATGCCGGTATGATTTGGCAGGTGAGCTTATTACCCCCCTATAGTGGTGATTTTTATTTCACCTCCAGTGCGCAGGGTATCGAGGATTAATACCATGAGTAGGCAAGCAAAGCTGATTTATATTATCTTCCTAGGGCTGTTTTTCGCAGCCGGACTATGGATTGCCCAGCAAAGTATGCAGCAAGAGGACACCGCAACAGCGACCTCAGGATTAGGTGGTGAGTTTGTGCTAAGCAGTATTGATGGCGAGGTACGTTTAAGTGACTACCAAGGCAAATTAGTGGCTCTATACTTTGGTTTTCTGTCCTGTCCTGATGCCTGTCCAACTGCCCTTTCCTCTATGGCAGCCGCCATAAGAAGCCTTGATCCAAAGCAACAAGATCAAATCCAACCATTATTTATCAGTGTTGATCCGGAGCGCGATAGTTTTGAAAATATGGCCGCTTATACGGCCTATTTTTATCCTACTATGAAGGGCTTAACTGGGGATCTAGACTATCTTGAAAAGCTCACAAAACAATATGGCGCTTACTTTCGCCATATTCCTTTAGCAGATTCTGCCTTAGCCTACACAGTAGATCATACATCACGCATTTACTTGATCGATCAACAAGGCAAACTGCTGACGACCATACCCCATAATACATCAGCAACAGATATAGCTTTGCAAATGCAACAGAACTTATAGACTTAGGGTATGTAGAACAAAACAAGGCATTATTTGTCTGGAAGCTCATCAGGCCAGTAAAAGTCTTGGTGTTTGATCTGACCACCAAATTCTTTTTGTAAAGCTTGCGCCCATAGTTCTGCGCGTTCCGGTAGGCCTTGTTGAACATAAGTACGGGCTTGTTTTGCTACCGCCATTCTAAATGGCCGATCATTTGTGTTGGTACCAGACAAATTATCTGCACTAGCATGGAATTGACGCTGACAAGCACGAGCAAAAATCCATTCTAGTGCTTGTGGTTTAACTTCAACCTGCTCAAAGTCAGCTTGTTGTTGCGCTGTTCTTCCATCTGGACGATACCAATAGCCAAAATCCTCTAATAAACGTCGCTCAGGTCCTGCGACACACCAATGGGCTACTTCATGTAACACACTGGCAAAGTGCCCATGGGCAAACACCAATTGGTGATATGCAACTTGGTCATTGGCTGGCAAATAGACTGGTTCATCTGTACCAGCTATTAATTGCGTATTATAAGTTTGGGCAAATAAGCTGTTAAATAAGCTAATCAACCGTAAAACATTTTCTTCCATTAGTTTTTAATGCATCAATATGATTGAGGGGCTATACTGCTTTATTCTCTTCTGTCACACCCCTATTTATGTCTATTATAACAACAACCTTCAAGGATGCCTCCCAGTGGCGAAGCTTTATTAAACTCGCTTCACCCATACTATTGGCTGAGATACTCCACTTAAGCTCAACAGTGGTAGACACCATTATGGCTGGGCAATATTCTGCCGTTGACCTAGCTGGTGTTTCCATTGGTGGCAGTACCCTTTTCCCCCTGATGATTTTTGTCGTCGGCGTCATCATGGCCACCACGCCGAGTGTTGCACAAGCTTTTGGCGCTAAACAGCTGCTCCATATTGGCCCTATTGTGCAACAATCAATATGGCTAGCCATTAGCCTTGGCTTACTAGGTATTTTATTGCTACGTTTTGTGGAACCTATATTTGACTTACTGTTGATAACTGGCGAAGTTCGCGATATAGCCTTAGATTATCTATTTGTTGTCGCTTTTGCCCTACCCGCCATTACCTTAATGCAATCCTTGCGCAGCTTTAGTGAAGGCTTGGGTATTACTAAGCCTATGGTTTATTTTGGTCTTTTGGGAGTGATGATCAATATACCCATCAACTATATTCTTATCTATGGCAAGTTTGGCCTTCCCGCTATGGGAGGCGTTGGTTGTGGCTGGGCTACCACCATTAGTGCTTGGGTTGCTACTTTAGGCATGGCTGGCTATATTTTTTGGCGACCTGCTTATCGTCATTATGGGTTCTTCGAACGCTTATATTGGCCCCAATTTAAGGCCATAAAACAACTATTAAAGGTAGGCGTTCCCATTGGCATTTCTATTTTTATTGAAGCCACCATGTTTGCTATTGTGGCTTTGTTTTTAGCCCCCTTAGGCGCTACTGTGGTGGCTGGCCATCAATTAGTGCTTAATTTTACCTCTTTATGTTTTATGCTACCCATGAGCATTGGCATCACTTTAACTATTCGTGTTGGCCATGCTGTAGGATCAGGTAATGCCCAAGCAGCAAAACAGCTAGTCGTTATTGGTTCCACATTGGCTCTCGTTATGGCCACTGCTACCTGCAGCCTAATGCTATCCTTCCCCGATTTGATCGCCCGTATTTATACCCAAGATCAGGCTGTTATTGATGTGGCTATAAGCCTATTTTTCTTAGCTGCTATGTTTCAGCTATCCGATGCGATCCAAGTTGCAGGTGCTGGTATTTTACGTGGCTACAAAGACACTAAATGGCCGATGCTTATGATCATAATATCCTACTGGCTAATCGGCCTACCCTTAGGCTATATATTGGGCTTAACTGACATTTTATTACCAGCCCTAGGTGCCCAGGGCTTCTGGATAGGCATTATATTTGGCTTAAGCTGTGCGGCTATCCTATTGTGTTTTAGAGTGATTTATATAATTCATAAGCCCTTAACTCAGCAGCAAGTAATTAATGCTTAAACTTATCGACAAAAAGTCTATAAAAGCGCCAAAATANANCTGAGTTTTTTATAAAAAACACGTATCATTAGCACTATTATTGACGCAATTGCGAGCACATTAGGAGATAACCATGAGCGAGAACACAGTGGCAGTAACGGATGCCTCTTTTGATCTAGATGTAATCAATTCAGATATCCCTGTATTATTGGATTTTTGGGCGCCGTGGTGTGGCCCTTGTAAGATGATTGCCCCTGTTCTAGAAGAAGTTGGCGCTGAATTTGCTGGCAGCGTCAAGGTATGTAAGATCAATGTTGACGAAAACACTGAAATCGCTGGGCGTTTTGGCGTTCGTGGCATTCCAACCTTGATGTTATTCGATAAAGGTGAAGTGGCTGGTACTAAGGTTGGTGCTTTATCAAAATCAGATCTATTGGCTTTTATCTCTGATAACACCTAATAGAAAGGCAAGTTTTGATCCAAAAATCCTCGCTCAATGCGGGAATTTTTTTGTTCAATTACTAAATAGCATCAATACTGATTTCACCTGTATTGGCAAATAATCGCGGTTCTACAGCTAAACGGATGCCAAAATGATGCTCAACATCAGCTTGTATTTGCTGGGCTAAGTTTAATAGTTCTAGGCCAGTCGACTTATTAGGTGAGTTAGCCAATTGCACGAGTACCAGAGCCTGGTGCTTGTGCACACCCACACCAGCCTTGTTGTAACCACGCCATCCTAACTGATCAATTAACCAACCAGCGGCTATTTTGACCTGTTGATTGGTTTGTTTATAGGCTACTAGTTGCGGCCATTGCGAGCGTATTTGTTCCGCTTTATCTACACTCACAACAGGATTTTTAAAAAAGCTACCTACATTTGGAATATCGGCAGGATCAGGTAATTTTTGTCTGCGAATTACAATAACAGCATCACGTACCTGCTGGGGTGTGATTTGCGCCCTAGGAATAGACACAGTGGCCTCTAAGTGAGCAGCAATATCACCATAGTCAATTTGGATTTGCGGCTTTCTGCTTAATGCTAAAGTGACATTAACCACTAGCCAGTTCGGTTGGCGCTTAAATATACTGTCACGATAGGCTAATTCACACTGCTCGGCCGACAAACTAAACTGTTTACCCGAAGCAAAATCAAATACCATCACTTCATGTAAAACATGGGCCAACTCAACACCATAGGCACCAATATTCTGAATTGGCGCAGCTCCCACCAAGCCAGGAATTAAAGATAAGTTCTGTAAGCCATAAGCTCCTTGGTCAAGACTCCAAGCCACCAACTCATCCCAATGCTCACCTGCCCCAACAGACAAATAGACCAAGTCATCATCATTAACGGCTGGTGGATGATGTAATTGCTCTGGAGTTAGCCAAGTCTTGCCCAATAACTGCATATGCATCACAAGACCATTAAAGTCATCCGTAAGCACCACATTAGACCCCCCACCAAGAAGCATCCAATTGAGCTGCTGAGCTTGACAAAATTGCTGAGCGGCATAAAGGTCTGAGATTTGTTGCAACTGACAATAAAACGCCGCTTGTGCTGGCAATGACAAGGTATTGAAAGCTTGTAAATCAACCTTAGTCTGAGGTGCCCAATCAGTATCTGCGGGATTATTCAAGGTAAGTTCCATAATCTAAGCTAGTTTAGCAGTAACAGCTAACAATACTTATTATGTAAGTTGCGACAAGCATTATCTAGCAGATCCAAAACCTGATAGAAACCATCTTCATCACCATAATAAGGATCTGGTACTTCTGCTTGCCCACTATCAATGTAGTCGAGCATCAGCTTTACATCAGCACTGCTATCAACTGGACGTATGGATAAAAGATTAGCCTGGTTACTTTTATCCATAGCAATGATTATATCGTATTCGTAAAAGTCACTAACCTTTACCTGGCGCGCACGTAAGTCATCCATAGCCATTCCCCGCGCTTTTGCAGCCGCACACATACGCTTGTCGGGGGCTTTACCTATATGATAAGCCGCTGTACCAGCTGAATCCCAAGTAAACCGTTGCTCAGTGCCCTGTTGCTGGCATAATTGACGAAAGGTCGCCTCTGCAGCTGGCGAACGACAGATATTACCTAGACAAACAAATAATATTTTCATCATCTTGCTATCTATATAAGCCTACTAATCGTTTAAAGCGGCTAATTCGTCACTAGTCAGATCACGGGCTTCTGTTTCTAATAATACCGGAATCCCTTCCCGCACTGGATAAGCCAATTTACTCACTCGACAAATCAGTTCATTGTTGTCGGCATTATATTCAAGGCCTGCATGGCTAACGGGGCATGCCAAAACTTCTAATAATTGTTTATCCATGATGATCTTGTTTTCCAGTTAAATCTAATTTGTCTAAGACCGCTTGCAAAGCCGCCTCGGGTAATTCAATACTCTGTTCAGCATAATACCATTGCTGCTGTTGAGAATCTGCCAAAGCATGGCATTTTACGGCATCCTTAGCTGTCATAATCAGGGTCATACCATAAAAAGGTGCCAAATCCTGGGGGGTAAATTGGTGGTGATCGGCAAAGGCAAATGGTTCAACACGTAAACCTTTAGCTGCCAGATCGGCAAAAAAACGTTGGGGGTTACCCACGCCAGCCAAGGCTTTTACTGAACTATCATGGTCTGGCCATGATACCTCTGCATTATCATGAAGCTGTCTCAGTTGGGTTAATTGTGGGGTAATATAATTAACCGATTTGCTGCTGGCAGCAACACCTTTTGGTATAGTGCCTGCTTGACCACCAACAACCATAACAGCGTCAACACTATTAAGGCGATGAGGCGATTCACGCAATGGCCCCATAGGTAAACATTGGCCATTACCTAACCCCCTGTGGCCATCAATTAATAACCATTCAATATCACCTTTAATAGCCAAGTTTTGCAGACCATCATCACTAATAATCAGATCCAGATCATATTCATTAGCCAACAAATTTATTGCCCCTTGGCGATCACTGCCCACAACAACGGGTACTTGTGTTGTTTGCCACAGCAAATAAGGCTCATCACCCACACTGACTGGACTATCCTTTGCCATTACTAATTTAGGGCCAGGGCCTGCCTGCCCCCCATAGCCACGACTAATAATGCCACAACGAACACCACGCTCAGTCAATTGCCGCACTAGGGCTTGAACAACGGGTGTCTTGCCAGTACCACCTAAACTAATATTGCCCACCACAAGCAATGGTACAGGATTAGATTTTGGGGGCGAACTAAAGGCCACTAAAACTTGTCTTAAGGCTCGGTAAATAAGGCTAAGCGGCCATAACAACCATAACCACCATGCGCCTCGATACCAAGCCTTAATTAAACCTTCAGACATATTCGCCTTCTGTCCTAAAAACCCACTGATAAAAAGGAATTATAGCCTGCCGGCTAATAATATGCATGTCTCACAAGCAGTTCACCAGAAGGTGAAAAAGATAGTCGAATTTGGCCATGTAAAGCGGTGTTATACCAAGTTATATCCTGTTGCCAATAACGCGCCAGTACGTCTTGATGGGGATGGCCAAAACGATTTTGATAACCAGCAGAGATAATCACCATGCGTGGTGCTACGGTATATAAAAATATGGAAGACGACGAACTACGACTACCATGATGAGGGGCAATAAGAATATCACTCCGTAATTCATGGCCATATAAAGCCACTAATTTGCGCTCCGCTATTTTTTCAATATCACCCGTAAACAGAATGCGTTTCCCCTGTATTTCAACTTGTAATACACATGAAGCATTATTGCCGGCTAAATTGCCTGCTAAATTTGCCTGCTGGAGGCTTAGATGGCGTAAACGTATATCGCCAATGGTTTGCCATGATGTAGTCTGGCAGCGTTTAATATGGGCATTAGCCGGAATATATTGCTCGAGCTCTTTATGGCGCTCCTGAGGCAACCACCATTGCCCTACGGTTATATTCTCATAAGGACTAACAAGGGCAGGCAAGCCGCCACTATGATCGCGGTCCCAGTGGCCAATATAAACACGATCTAAAGAGTCTACATCCGCCTGATAAAGGGCTGGCAAAACGACTGCTTGGAGTAAATTAAAACTATTACTGGGGCGATCACCTAAATCATAGATAAAATTATGCTCAGCGGTTTGTAACCATACTGATAAGCCCTGCCCGACATCAAATACCGTGATTTGCTGGGTCGCTTTTATAGGCTGCAGAAAAATAACACCTAAGAGACCAAGTGCAGCATACCAATAACATCGACACAGTAAGAACAGTATCCCTAGCACTATCCATAATATCCACACTGCCATTGGCCAATGCCCAACATTAAGCATGGCATAGGGCCAACTAGCCAACCACTGTAAACACTGCCAAAGTCCATCCATAGCTATTGCCATATA
Organism: Oceanospirillaceae bacterium; assembly: GCA_002686055.1. GTDB lineage: Bacteria > Pseudomonadota > Gammaproteobacteria > Pseudomonadales > Balneatricaceae > Njordibacter. The sequence goes on from NYZU01000023.1 coordinate 22,835, forward strand.
GTGCATAACACTATGATGCGGCCCCAAACAAAATAATAACAGGCTAGCCATCAGCAACATAGGTACGATAAACAAACCAAACAAGGGAATCAGCAATAAATTGATTAGGGGGCCGACAAGACTTAAGCCGCCAGTGCTAAACCCTATCACCGGCGCTAAAATAGCGAGTAAAGCTAGCTGGCTTAATATCAACTGCCATACCCACATATACCAAGCCTTAGACGTATTTCCACGCCATACCAAAGCCAAGTTAGCCACTGCCAGATAAGAATACCAAAAGCCTGGGCTATATAGACTATTTGGCTGTAATAATAAGGTCACGCTCCAGGCCAACAACAAACGTTGCCAAATAGTCCATGCTAGCCCAAAGCGATTAACCAACATAACCGCAGACAGCATTATCATGGCTCTTTGTGCTGGTAGCCCCCAACCACTAAACAGGGCATAGCTCAAAGCAACAGCCCAAGCTATCCAAATAGCTACAGCGTGATTTTGAGGCTGTTTGAATAAGCGTAACAAGCCACGACTGATGCCCATAAAGAGTCCAGCCACTAAACCAATATGCAAGCCAGATATGACCAATAAGTGTGTAGTCCCAGTGCGATGTAGAACTTGCCAATCTTTACTTTCCAGCCCACCGGTATAGCCGGCTGTCAGTGCTGCCCATAAATGCAGCCCCATACCCTTATGAGGGATGTCTTCTAAAGCTTGTAAAAAGCCCTGTTGCCCTCTATTTAGCCAATTGAAGCCTGGCTTATGACAAGCATTCCATGTCGTTAACTCATTTTTAATATAGCCACTGGCTAACTGCCCTTGCGACTGGGCCCAGCGGACATAATCAAAGCCATCTGGATTTAAATAATTGCGTGGCTTTTTCACTTTCACCATGGTCACCAGCGCACCTTTGGTGCGATTCTTTAAGGCCTTTATTAAATCAGCATCATAAATACTTAGCTTTAAATAACCTGACCCTAGGCTATGCTGTTGCCATACTTTAGTAACACTTTCACTAGTCAGCTGTGACATCACTCTGGGTTGATACAGATGCAATTGCAAAGGATATTGGTTTTTGTGCAGTATTTCATAACAACCAGAGACCAATAATGGTTGTTTATGAAAGTACCATGGCAGTTGTTTTTGGCCATGCTTTAAGGCCATAAGATAAGCGACCAAAGCCATAAAAAATATGCCTAGAAAAAGCATAAACATTTGTTTGTGATTTTTAAGGGAGGCTTTATAACCTAAAATTAGCAGTAGGCCAGCACAAAGCCCCCACCACTGCCACCATTGCAACTGACTCCATGCCAGTAGCCATAATAAAAAACATCCACAGATAAAAACCCGCATCTCGCCACTCCTTGGCAAACTTCAAATCTAACTGGATTACATAGTATTAAGTTTAGTTGCTTTACAAAATATTTATACACATGTGGCTTGGCTTGCAGCACTGAGCAAGGCATAATAGCCCCTCACTGGCAGTAAGTGGTTTCCATGCCTCGTAAATTTTTTAAAAAAATTAGCCCTCCTCCACACAAGCTGGCGCAAAAAAGTGCTTTGGGCTGGCTTAATGGTTTATTGCATAAACCGGATATTTGGAGCTATAAACGCATAAATATCGCTAAAGCATTTGCTATTGGCGTATTTTGTAGCATGTTGCCTATACCCTTTCAGATGGTACTTGCTGCTTATGTAGCTTATCTTTGCGCTGCCAACCTGCCTATCTCTGTAGCCTTAGTATGGATTAGTAATCCCCTAACCATGCCAGCACTGTATTTATTTCAATATAAGTTGGGTAGCTGGGTCATGGGTGAGGAAGTCCGAAACCCATTATTTGAGTTATCAATCAGTTGGTTTTATGGCCGCCTAGAAGAAATATGGCAACCATTTTTACTTGGCGCATTTATCTGTGCCATTGTTGGTTCTATATTGGGCTATGTAGTGGTAAATCGCTTATGGGTGTGGAAGGTGCGTAAAACCTGGCGCATTCGACGCATAGACGAAGAGAACTAGACTGATAAGCTGTGCAGTCCACCGTCTTGCAGTTGCCATCGCTGATCTTGCTGCTGGGCTATGGCGGCATCATGAGTAACAATCACAAAAGCCGTATCAAATTGTTCCTTCACCAATTGTAATTGACTTAAAACCTGTTGCGCATTGGCCTGATCAAGATTACCTGTAGGCTCGTCCATTAATACACATACTGGCTTATTCACCAGAGCGCGGGCAATAGCTACACGTTGACGCTCGCCGCCAGATAGTGCAGCTGGCCGATGATTCATACGCTCTTGCAAACCCAGTTCTGTTAATAAATGACTAGCAGTTTTATTCGCTTCACTAGGCTTTTGCCCAGCCATAATGGCAGGGAAAGCAACATTCTCTAAGGCACTAAATTCAGCTAACAGATGGTGGAATTGGAATACAAAACCTAAATGTTGGTTGCGCCAACGGGCACTTTGCGCTGCCGACATACCATGCCATGGTCGGCCAGCCACCTCTATTTGGCCAGTGTCCGGTTGATCTAAGCCAGCCAATAATTGCAGCAAAGTACTTTTACCAGAGCCTGAGGCACCAATTATAGCGGCACTAGTGCCGGCTGCCAGTTTAAAGTTTAGATCCTCTAATACCTGAATAGACCTATCAGCATCGGCAAAGGCTTTGCTGACTGCTTGAGCCTGCAAAATAGTGTTACTCATAGCGCAATGCCTCCGCGGGTTCCACCCGAGATGCTTTCCAAGCCGGATATAGGGTTGCTAACAAAGTCAGTATTAAGGACACACCGGCAATCAGCAGAATATTGTCGAGTTTAACCTGCGATGGGAAATAGCTAATAAAGTAAACATCCGCACTGAGAACTTTAAAGCCAAATAATTGCTCTAGCCAAGCAACCAGTTCGGTAATATTAAGCGCGACTAATAAACCTAATAAGACCCCTACCAAGATACCAAATACGCCGATCACCAAACCTTGTACAATAAAGATACCCATAATATCCCGTGGCGTGGCGCCTAGAGTGCGTAAAATAGCGATATCAGCCTGTTTATCCACTACTAGCATTACCAGTGTAGAAACAATATTAAATGCCGCTACAGCGACAATAAGGGTTAATAATAAGGCCAGCATGCGCCGTTCCATTTGAATAGCTTGGAACAAATTACCATGGGTACGGGTCCAGTCACTGGTCCAATAATCGCCATTTAAAGAATCCGCAACAGCCGTTACCACTGCTGGGGCAGTAAATAGATCATCTAGTTGTAAACGTAAACCCTCAGCACCCCCACCCAAGCGCTTAAGACGGCTAGCATCCTGCATATGCATAATAGCTAAGCTAGCATCCAATTCGGCACCCACTTTAAAGATGCCAGTTAAGGTAAAACGTTTTAAACGCGGTACAATGCCGGCCACGGTTAAGCTAGCCTCAGGCATAATCAGGGTGACCTTATCACCTACTTTGAGGCCCATATTTCGGGCTAATATATCACCCATAACCAAATTAAAATCACCCGCCTGCAAGCTATCTAAAGAGCCCGTATGCATATGCTCTGGCAAAATAGAAACTTGTTTTTCTACGGCAGGTAAAATGCCATGGAACATCACTGGCTGCACCCGACCTTTATAAGTAAACATACCCTGGCCATGCACAAAGGGCGCTACCCCTGTCACCCCTGGGTGGCTTGTTACTTGGGTGGCTAGACTTTGCCAATCCATTATCGGGTCAGTTGTTTGCACCATGGCGTGAGGTACCATACCCAAAATCCTTTGGCGCAATTCACGGTCAAAACCATTCATTACCGACAAGACGATAATCAACACCGCTACCCCCAATATCAGACCCAACATAGAAATCAGTGAGATAAAGGAAATAAAGTGATTACGCCGCTTGGCGCGGGTATATCGAAGTCCAATGGTTAGGGCTAATGACTGGTACATAAAGGAACCACAAGCCCGGTATTGCCGAGCTTAATTATTATTTATTAATATAGCGCGCCCGATTTAACCCAAGCTGCGCTGCCACCCTATAGGCCTCTGCCATAGTCGGGTAATTAAAGGTATTGTTGACAAAATATTCTATGGTATTGGCACTACCTTCTTGATTCATTATAGCTTGCCCAATATGAATAATCTCAGAAGCGCGGTCACCAAAGCAATGAATTCCCAAAATTTCGAAGGTTTCGCGGTGGAAAAGGATTTTTAACATACCCACAACTTCACCTGAAATTTGGGCCCTAGCAATATCTTTAAAGAAAGCTTGCCCCACTTCGTAAGGAACTTGCTCTGCTGTCAGTTGTTCTTCTGTGGCACCAATGGAGCTAATTTCAGGAATTGTATAAATACCTGTTGGCACATCATCTACATATCGGAAATCTTTACCACCACAGAGGTCAGAAGCGGCCGATCGACCTTGGTCAAAAGCCGCAGAAGCTAAACTAGGCCAACCAATAACATCCCCTGCTGCGGATATACCAGGCACACTGGTATTGTAACGGTTATTTACATCAATTTGACCACGTTTATTGGTTACCAAACTAATATTCTCTAGACCTAAATCAGCCGTATTACCAGTGCGGCCATTACACCATAATAAGGCATCAGCCCTTAACTTTTTGCCCGATTTTAAATGCAAAATAACGGATTGATCGTCACAGACAACTTCCTTATATGTCTCATTATGACGAATGCGCACACCATTATTACGTAGGTGGTAACTTAAGGCATCAGAAATTTCCACATCAAGAAATTCCAGTAAGTTGGCCCGTGTATTAATTAACTCTACCTTCACCCCAAGGCCAGCAAAGATAGAGGCATATTCACAACCAATAACCCCCGCCCCATAGATAATCATATTACGTGGTGTATGTTCTAAATCGAGAATCGTGTCACTGCTATATACCCGCGGATGGGAGAAATCAACATCAGCAGGCTCGTATGGGCTGGAGCCAGTGGCGATAACGGCTTGTTCAAAATGTAAGATTTCGTGCTCAGTTTGGTTTTTGGTTTGTACCAACACATTATTTGCATCAATAAATTTAGCTGCACCAAAAAACACATCAACTCTGTTACGGGCATAAAATTGTGTACGTAACATGGCCTGTTTGGCAATCACTTCGCTGGCGACAGCCATCACTTTGGGGAAAGAGAAATTTTTGGGCTCACCTATAACCCGGAACATTGGATTGGTATTAAAGTGAATAATTTGTTTCACTTCGTGACGTAAGGCTTTAGAAGGGATAGTGCCTTTATGGGCACAACCACCACCGACTTGCTCACGAGCTTCAACCACAGCGACTTTTTTGCCTATTTTAGCTGCGTTAATTGCAGCAGCCTCACCGGCAGGCCCTGAACCTAAAACAACCAAATCATAATTATAGTCAGCCACGATTTTCTCTTTGCGCATAATTATATTCTATCAATCCTCAATAAATAGCATTAGTCAAAATCGACATTATTTACTCGCGTCATAACCAAGTGACGTCGCTTTCTGTTCTGCCTTGATAGCTTTTTGTTGTTCTGTCTCACAGACCTCTGGATCACCTTTACAAATATCACAAGCAACATCCATACCCAGTGCAGACATACCCCCACAGGAACCAGAAATGGGTTTACGCCCCATCATCACCCCAATCGCCATGCCAGCAACCAATATTAGTAAAATAATAAATGTTAAAATCATGGTTTCCATATCATTTCCTCACCAACTGTGGAGACAAACTTGTCTTTACTTATGCTGTCACACAACCTTGTTTTAAGGCTGAATAAACTCTTCAAAGCCAGCCGTTTGGCGGGCGACAAATTGACCATCTTGCCATATTATAAAATAGGCCGGCACATTGTTCATGGTCGCCCATGCCACACCTTGATCCTCACCTAACACCATTAAAGCCGTGGCCAGAGCATCGGCACGCGCAGCACTTTCTGCCATCACCGTTACCGAGGCCAGTTTATGGCGCACTGGTTGTAGTGTTTGGGGATCCAATGTATGGGCGTAGCGAATGCCATTTTCTTCGTAATAATTACGATAATTACCAGATGTAGCCAAAGCACGATCAACCACTTCAACTACTTCGAAAACGCTTTGCGCTAGCTCACCTGGAGATTCAATAGCAATACGCCAGGGTTGCTGCTTAGGCTTTTCACCCTGAGTGCGTATCTCACCCCCAATTTCCACCATAAAGTGCTCTATACCCTGCCCTTGAAGCCATATAGCCACGCGATCCACAGCATACCCTTTAGCAATAGCTGACAGGTCAATGGCGTTGGCCTTAGCCTTTCTTACAGCCGGTGGATCTTGACGCACCTCAATTTGTTGATAACCAACTACCGGACGCAAAGCCTCTAACTGCTCTGCGGATGGAATGGTATCCGGTTTGGGATCAGGACCAAAACCCCATAAATCCACTACCGGACCAATGGTAATATCAAAGGCACCATCGGTACTTTCACTAATCGCCTGTGATTCAGCAATAAGGCTTGCCATTTCAGCTGGTACATTATGCCAGATACCAGCTGGGGCTCCGTTTAGGCCAGATAAATCCGAGGCGTCCATATAAGTGGACATAGTACCTTCAATTTGGCGAATCAAGGTATTAATTTGATTAGCGTAATCTGCTTCTGCAGCACTGTCAACGGGCAACCATTTGATACTATAACTGGTCCCCATAGCGAGACCTGTAACGGTTTTAAGCTGCTCCTGCTCTGTTGTAGAGCAAGCCGTCAACCATACCAGCATCAGGCTAAATAGGCCGAATCTTCCTAAACGCAAAGTGGCACCCTTAGGTGCCACATTGTTTTGCCTATCCGCCAAAGTCATCCAACATAATGTTTTCGTCTTCAACACCCAGGTCTTTAAGCATGGCGATAACCGCCGCATTCATCATCGGTGGCCCACACATATAGTATTCACAATCTTCAGGCGCTTCATGATCCTTTAGATATTGTTCGTACAATACATTGTGGATAAAGCCTGTCAATCCATCCCAATTATCTTCAGGCTGGGGGTCTGACAAAGCTAAGTGCCACTCAAAGTTATCGTTATCCGCTTGTAACTGATCATATTCTTCAGAGTAGAAAGCTTCCCGCATTGAACGAGCGCCATACCAGAAGGAAATCTTACGGGTAGAATTCAAACGCTTAAGCTGATCGAAGATATGTGAGCGCATGGGGGCCATACCAGCACCACCACCAATAAATACCATCTCATTATCGGATTCCTTAGCAAAGAATTCACCAAAGGGTCCATAAACAGTAATGGTGTCACCTGCCTTTAGGTTAAACACATAAGATGACATTTTGCCTGGAGGGATGCCCTGACTACCCGGAGGTGGTGAAGCAATACGGATATTAAACTTCACTACGCCCTTTTCTTCAGGGTAGTTGGCCATGGAATAAGCACGAATGGTTGTTTCATCAACTTTAGAAACATTATCCCAGACATTAAAGCGATCCCAATCACTGCGATATTCTTCCTGAATATCAAAGTCCTTGTAATCTACTGTATGGGGAGGACATTCTAACTGAACATAACCACCAGCGCGGAAATCCACGTTTTCACCTTCAGGCAAACGTAGGGTTAATTCCTTAATAAAGGTGGCCACATTAGGGTTAGATTCAACCGTACATTCCCATTGCTTAACACCAAATACATCTTCCTCAACTTCGATTTGCATATCTTGCTTAACCGCAACCTGACAAGATAAGCGCCAGCCTTCTTTGGCCTCACGCATAGTAAAGTGAGATTCTTCAGTAGCCAGCATACCGCCACCACCTTCTTTCACTATACATTTACACTGAGCACAAGTACCACCGCCGCCACAAGCTGAAGCCAAGAATACGCCTTGGGCAGCTAAGGTTTGCAGTAATTTGTCGCCAGCCGCAACCTTAATTGTCTTGTCTGGATCATCGTTAATTTCAATGGTCACTTCGCCAGAACTAACTAGCTTATTGCGCGCTACCAAGATGATGGCTACCAAAGATAGCACCACCGCAGTAAACATCAGTACACCAAGGATGATAATTTCAATATTCATTACTTCACTCCTCGCCTTACAACTGAATACCAGAGAAAGACATAAAGCCTAATGACATCAAGCCCACAGCAACAAAGGTAATACCTAAGCCACGCAGACCTGGAGGTACATCAGAATACTTTAGTTTTTCACGAATAGCCGCCAAAATAGCAATGGCCAAAGCCCAGCCAGTACCTGCGCCTAGACCATATACGACTGATTCACCAAAATTGTAATCACGTTCCACCATAAACAGAGCACCGGCCATAATGGCGCAGTTTACTGTAATCAAAGGTAAGAACACACCTAGTGCGTTATACAAAGCCGGAAAGTACTTATCCAAAGTCATTTCCAAAATTTGTACCATAGCGGCGATAACCCCAATATAGGAAATCAAACCCAAGAAGCTTAAATCCACGTTAGGCATACCTGCCCAAGCTAAAGCACCATCCGCCAACAAATAGGTATAAATTAAGTTATTCACAGGCACAGTAATGGTGAGTACTACGATAACAGCAATACCCAAGCCAATAGCTGTTTTTACTTTCTTAGAGATAGCCAAGAAAGTACACATACCTAGGAAGAACGCCAAGGCCATGTTTTCAACAAACACGGCTTTAACAAACAAACTAATATAATGTTCCACGTTACTGACTCCTATTTAGTGTGCTTGGCCAAAGTGAATTCGGCAGGTTCGACCTGGTCTTTCTTCCAAGTACGCAACAACCAAATAAAGCCACCAATAACGAAGAATGCACTTGGTGGTAATAGCATCAAACCATTGGAATAATACCAACCGCCATTGGTGATTAGAGGTAATACCTCAACGCCAAATAACGAGCCAGAACCAAATAGTTCACGTAAGAAACCAACAAACAGCAACACGACAGAGTAGCCTAGACCATTACCAATACCATCAAGCAGGGATGGCAAAGGTGGGTTTTGCATAGCAAAGGCTTCGGCACGACCCATAACGATACAGTTGGTAATAATCAAACCAACAAATACCGATAATTGCTTACTGATTTCATAAGCATAAGCCTTCAAGACTTGGTCTACTACAATTACCAAAGAGGCAATAATCGTCATTTGCACAATAATACGGATATTGTTTGGCACCTGATTACGAATAATCGAAATAAACAGGTTAGAAAAAGTGGTTACCGTGGTCAGGGCAATACACATTACCAAAGTAACACTTAAGGAACTGGTTACCGCCAGGGCCGAACAAACCCCCAGAATTTGCAAAGCAATCGGGTTGTTGGCAAAAATCGGACTAATTAAGATATCTTTTGTCTTCGACATGATTATGCCTCCCCTGCTTTTAGATTAGCCAAAAACGGGGCAAAGCCATCTTTACCCATCCAGAAGCGTACCAAGTTGGTAACACCGACACTGGTTAAGGTGGCACCGGCTAAACCATCAATATCATGCTTAGATGATGGTGAGGCCGTGCCCTTAATTAAACCAATTAGGGGTTCAGAAGTATCAGCACCAAATACCTGCTTACCATTCCAAACAGCCTTCCAGCGAGGGTTATCTACTTCACCACCCAAACCAGGAGTTTCCGCATGGGAGTAGAAACCTAATCCTGCTACAGTATTTAGGTCAGCTTCCAAAGCAATAAAGCCGTACAAAGTGGACCATAAACCATAACCATGGACCGGCAATACAACCTTTTCTAGGCCATTATCACCTTCTACCAGATATACCGTACGAATTTTCGCTTGACGGCGAATAGAGGCAATATCTTGGTCACCAGTTAAAGCAACACTTAGAGCTGGATCTTTGGCGGCTTTGACATCGTCATAGACATTGGTGTCAAAAGCATCAGTAAATTGACCCGTCGCCATATCAACTAGCTTAGGTGTAACTTGAGCAAAAGCCGCATCTAAGTCACCATCAACTACAGCAATACCCGCAGCCGCTAAGATATTGGCTTTTTTCTCATTGGCAGCGTTCGCTACCTGCTGTTCTTTAAGTACCACTGCAGCGGATGAAACCACCACAGAACAGACGACGCAAAGAGCCAGCGCCACCATCACGGTACGTGAAATAGAGTCTTTACTAGCCATTGCGTGCTACCCTCCGCTTGATATTGGCTTCGGTAACAAAGTAATCAATTAGTGGCGCAAACAAGTTAGCAAATAGAATCGCCAACATCATGCCTTCGGGGAAGGCCGGATTAACCACACGAATCAACACCACCATTACACCAATAAGGGCACCAAAGTACCACTTGCCGGTATTGGTCATAGATGAAGATACGGGATCAGTTGCCATAAAGATCATACCAAAGGCAAAACCACCCAATACTAGATGCCAATAGAAAGGCATAGTAAACATGGGGTTGGTATCGGAACCAATGGCATTCAGTAATGAGCTGGTCAACACCATACCAATAAATACTCCGGCAACAATTCGCCAAGCAGCAATACGGGTATAAAGTAGAATAGCACCACCGATAAAGATAGCGAGGGTCGATACTTCACCCACACTGCCTTGAATAGTGCCTAGGAAAGCATCAAACCAAGTAATGCCCGCTTGGGTAATGGCTTCAACGCCACCCATGCTAGCCATACCTAGGGCAGAGGCGCCAGTGTAACCATCAACGGCCGTCCATACTGCATCACCTGACATTTGTGCAGGGTAAGCAAAGAACAAGAAGGCACGGCCGGTTAAGGCAGGGTTAAGGAAGTTCATTCCTGTACCACCAAATACTTCTTTACCAACAACCACACCAAAGGTAATACCCAAGGCTGCTTGCCATAAGGGAATGCTTGGCGGCAGAATCAAGGCAAAGAGGATAGAGGTAACGAAAAAGCCTTCGTTTACTTCGTGACCACGCACAGCCGCAAATAAGACTTCCCAAAAACCACCGACCACAAATACCACTATATAAACAGGTAGCCAATGCACAGCACCGTAAAGGATATTGCTCCAGATGCTACTCGCATCATATCCAGCTAAGGCACCCACAATGCTGCCCCGCCAGCCTTCAATCTCAGTCATACCCATGGTAGCTAAGGCTGAATTGGCTTGTAAGCCAACATTATACATACCAAAGAAAATAGCTGGGAAGGTACACAGCCATACAGTAATCATCATGCGCTTTAGGTCGATACCATCACGCACGTGGGCGTTGGTCTTGGTAACATAACCAGGCGTATAAAAAATAGTATCAGCAGCCTCATAAAGGGCATAGAACTTTTCGTACTTACCACCCTTGTGAAAATGGGGCTCTATGGAGTCAAGCATATTACGTAAATTCACTTTTAACACTCCTTCTCAATGCGAGTTAAGACGTCACGCAAAACGGGACCGTACTCATATTTACCAGAACAAGCATAGGTGCACAGGGCCAAATCTGCTTCTTCTAGTTCCAAACAACCTAAATCTTGGGCTGCCACTATGTCACCCACGACTAGCGCACGTAACAATTGTGTAGGCAAAATATCTAAAGGCATTACCGTTTCAAACAAACCCACAGGCACCATGGCTCGTGCCGAACCATTAGTAGACGTGGTGTAGTTCATTTTCTTACTGCGATTTAGGGAAGAGGTATAAATATTAAGTAGTGAATGCTTGTTAGGGCCAGGTGTTAACCAGCCAAAGAATTCACGCTTCTTCCCTTCTTCTAAGACACTAATCTGGGTGTGATAACGTCCCACAAAGGCTTCAGCACCATGGGCAGTTCTACCACCTAACACTGAACCAGAGATGATGCGGTTAGCATGTTCACCGGTTTGCAGCTCACCGGCAACCAGTTGCTCAGTAGACGCACCTAAACGAGTACGTAGGAGACGGGGATTACCAACCATTGGGCCGCCAATAGCAATGATACGTTCTACTGCTAGTTGACCCGTAACAAAGGTTTTACCGATGGCAATAACATCTTGATACCCAATAGTCCAAACTGTTTTATTGGCACTGACAGGGTCAAGCATATGAATATGTGTTGAAGGTAGGCCAGCAGGATGAACGCCGCCAAAGCGTTCAACTTGGGTACCACTTACTTCAGGCACAGTTGTTTCTGCCGCAGCACAAACAAAAACTTTACTAGATAGATTAGTTAGCACCTGTAAACCTTGAGCAAAAGCATCTTGCTCAGCGGCAATAATGGGTGCTGGGTCGGCCGCCAAAGGATGTGTATCAATAGCGGTGACAAAAATCGAACTTGGGGCGGTGCCCGGGGTGGGAACTTTGCTAAACGGACGTGTTTGCAAAGCTGACCATAAGCCAGAAAGCAATAATGCTTCTTGGACTTTATCAGCACCTAAATCAGCTAACTGGTCTGCACTATAACTAGGCAGCTCAATCGCGTCATCACCTTCTACATCAATCACTACTGACTGCAACACTCGTTGCGCGCCGCGATTAATAGCGCTGACAGTACCTGCAGCGGGTGCAGTGTAATTTACTCCAGGGGTTTTCTTGTCAGAAAACAACACCTGACCGAGCTTCACTCGATCGCCTACCTTAACCGCCATGGTTGGTTTCATACCGACATAGTCGGCCCCAAGCACAGCAACCTGACTGACTAGATTACCATCATCAATAGTCTGTTCAGGCGCACCGGTTATCGGCAGATCCAGACCGCGTTTGATCTTGATCATAAGTCATACCCAAATACTAAGTTATCGTTTGGCTAATGGTTCTGGTGTTGGAGTTGTAATTAATACAAAGTTGGCTTTATTGGTGACCGACTTTGTCCAGAAACACAAACCCATAAAAAGAGGCGCGTATATTATAAAGATTTAAGGCCAAATTTGCTAGCCAAATTGACACGAAAAGATCACCTAAACATCCAATCTTAGCCAAACCGCTTATACGCTAGCTTGCATCGCTTTTTAAACAAAAAAGAAAGTTACTTTGTAGGTAAAGAGCTAGAATCATTAGCCAATAATCCTGCCCTTAGAGATTACGGTTAAGAAATAATAATAAGGGCTAATTTATTTAAATTGTGCCAAATATTTTGTCTCCGGCATCACCCAAGCCAGGCAAAATATAACCCTTATCATTTAAGCGCTCATCAATTCCGGCAACCCAACAATCTACATCAGGATGAGCTTCAGTGAGCTTGGCAACACCCTCCGGTGAAGCCACCAAAAATAAGCCTTTGATATCTTTACAACCCTTGGCTTTAAGCAACTCAATGGTGGCCAACAAGGTACCACCCGTCGCCAACATAGGATCAATAATAATAGCTGTGCGTTGATCAACATAGTCTATAACTTTATCAAAGTAAGCAACTGGCTCTAAGGTCGACTCATCACGATATAAGCCAACCACACTTACAGTGGCCGTTGGCAACACTTGCAGGCAGCCATCTAACATACCTATGCCTGCTCTTAAAATAGGCACAATGGTTGGATCCGTTTGTTGCAAACGTTGTACGGCAATTGGTTCACCTTGCCAACCATCGACAAAAGCATCCTCCAAGGGCATTTCAGCACAAGCTTCAGTTAACAAAATACCCGCCAACTCATTGGTTAGTCGACGAAATTCATAAACTGGCAAACCAGCTTGGCGTAGCAAGCCTAACTTATGTTTCACCAAAGCATGTTGTACTTCAATAACTGCCATTCTTAATACTCCAAAATACCAAAATCATAGACACAATTACCACTTTCCAATTGTGCCACAGATCGCCCTTCCCTATCTATGCTGTCCACCGCTAAAGCCATATCATAATACGCCTGCCTAGACAGGGTGGCCCACAATTCTTGTCGAACTAATACTTGCGGTATCTGATCAGGTACAGACAAATCCACTTGTAATTGATTGGGTTGGGTAAGCTTGATTTGATCACCAACATTAGTCGTAAGTTGCCAAACCTTATCGTCTAGTTGGATAGCTTGCACAATAACAAAGGGTAATTTTTCTACCTCAATATTGAGTTGTTCAACAGGGGTAATTAAACAATAATGGCCATCACGATAACTAAGCAAACGACTAAATAGTTGCACCATTTTATGACGCTTAATAAGTCCACCTTGATGCCACCAACTGCCATCGGCACGAATAATAATATCAATACTTCCTTGCTGCTGCGGCCGCCAAGTATCAATTGCATAATTCGGCAATTGTTCAGCTGTCTCTACCAGACTCTGCAAATCAATCAAGTGTCATCCTTTGATGATTTACTATCATTGGTTTGGTCATGATGGTGACCCGTTTGACCATGATTACCCATACGCATACCAATTTGTAAAAGAAACTCGAAAAAAGATTCTTTGTCCTCAATATAATTTTGGAAATA
>NYZU01000024.1 GCA_002686055.1 Oceanospirillaceae bacterium
TTGCTTTAAAAGCGCTTCATTGTGCTCCAAGCGGGTAATAAAGCGATTATGCCTTGGACTAGGTGCGTCAGCTAAATGAGCTTGTAAGCGCGGTAATAGATGAGGGTACTGGTGGCATAATAGGCTTAGTGGCACTACCCTACGTGGGCCCAGCTTAATATTACCACCATGGAAACGTACTTCACTGTCACCACCCAGACCAATGGAATAGACTTTGACAGTCTCCACCATGGGTTGCCAATCGCCGACGCGGGCACCTTCAGCGGCCAGCTCAGGCTGGCCATCGGTAACAATGGCAATATCCGTCGTGGTACCACCCATATCCGCGATAATGGCATTTTCGGCGCCAGACATAGCGCAGGCGCCAATCACACTAGCTGCTGGCCCAGATAAGATAGTCGTTACAGGGTGAACTAAAGCCGTAGCTGCATTGACCATGGAGCCATCACCTTTAACAATCATTAGTGGTGCGGTAATAGCAAGTTCTTCTAGAATGGCCTGCACAGCCGTGATCAAGGCCTGAATAAAGGGAATCATGCGGGCATTTAAACTAGCTGTGAGAGCCCGCCTTGGGGCGCCTAGACTCGTGGCTAACTCATGGCCACAAGTTACAGGCATACCTGTAAGCTCTCTGACCAATGCTTGCAAGCGCAATTCATGGGTAGGATTACGCACCCCAAACTGGGCTGAAACAGAAAATGCTGATACCTTGTCCTTATTGGCTAGAATCGCTGCTTTGGCGGCTTCTTCATCTAATGCCTCAAGGGCTTGCCCGCTGGCGTTATGCCCTCCAGATAAAAGAATAATTTGCTCATCTTCTAAGATCTCGCGTAAACCACTTTTAGTGACTTGTGTATCACTTAAACCTGCCAGTAGAGCACATATTGGTGCACCGTTGCCTTCTACAACAGCATTGGTTGTGAGGGTGGTTGAGAGGGAAACTAATTCAATCTGGCCTATATATTGGCTTGGTATTTTGCGCAAAGATTCGCCAATACCAATGGTGAGATCATGCCGTGTAGTTAAACTTTTTACCGCCAACAGGACTTGATTGGCATCGTCTACTAAGACTGCATCTGTATAGGTGCCACCTGTATCAATACCTAGTCGTAAGGCCATAATATTGTCTCTACCCGCAAAAGAACCCATTTGGGGATCATTAAAATTAACGCTTAATGCTAGCTGATGCGTTGTCTCTGTATCTGGATAGGAGCGCCATTAAAGGTTTTAAATGCGGCATCCTAAAGCACTTTGTACTATTCCAAAACAACGCCTAGCTTCCTAGTTTCCTTGCTAAATTAGTGCTCGTATACCAGCCACTGATGGGACATCCAGTAATAGTTTTTTTGCCCCCAAATAGGCGCTGTGCAATTGTAACGGCTGCGTTCACTTGGTAAGGGTGCTTCAGCACTGATGTGCCAGTTTTGTTGGTCTTGCCAGACTGGCTTTTGGGGGCTGCCCAAAATAAAGCAACTTAATTGATCCCGCACACCCTTCTTTTCTTTAGTCAGCATATTAACGTTTAGAACAGGGGGGTTGGTGTGATCTTGGTCTAAGCGAATAACAGGATCTGGCAGGTCATTATAATTAATGGGCATTGGCTGGGAGGCTAGCTTAAGTTTTAAGGTTTTGAGATTGCTATAAATGCCGGCAGCAGGAAACCGAGGTAAGGCCTGCCAATCAGAGAAGTGGGCAATACCGCCCGAATGTTGACCAAAAGCGATATAACCACGCTCTTTAAGGGCTTGTTTTAGTGTGTTGTTGTATTCACCATAGGGATAAGCCAGCCACTTGGGCGTGGCACCCGTTTCTGCCTCAAGGCGTTGTTGGGCCTTATCAATATTGGCTAATGTATCAGCTAGCCACTGTGAACCATAATCGGCTTTCCTAACTAGGTAATCATGGTCCGTAGTGTGGTTAGCTAAGGTACCACCACGTTGTTTCATATCCCGTAACATATCCCAAGTCATAGCCATTCTATTGTTTTGATCGACTGGATCGGTATTCACAAATACAGTAAAGGGATAGTTATATTGTTCCAAAATGGGCAAGCCATTGGTGTAAATATTACGCCAAGCATCATCAAAGGTAATCGCCACACTTTTGTCAGGCACTTCCTCACCCGCTTGTAAAAGGCTTAGAGCTTGGCCTAACGCAATTACTTGGTAACCTTGTTCTTGCAGATAAGCCATATGGCCTGCAAATTCGTCTGGAGATATTGAGGTAGAACGCGGTGTGTCGGCACTAACATGATGATAAAGCAAAACATTAATATGCTGTGCAGCCTGCGCAGTTGGTGCGACTAAAAAAAGTGCAATAAACAGGCTTGTAGAAAGTTTAAGAAACTGGCGTAAATAAAGCATTAGGTTACCGAATAACAATCAATTTAAGGCTTATATTATACGCCACTTTCGACATATTGGTTAGCATCTGCGACCTTATGCTAGCTAGTCAGCAGTGCATAAGGTACATTGCATGCCGAATATAAAAATAAACAAACACTTAAAGAGTTTGAGGTAAGTGACAATGAATTCACAACGTCCCTTATTAGGCATTATGCTAATGCTGGCTGCCATGATTGTGGTGCCAGTGTTAGATATATGTGCCAAATTATTAAGTGCAGACTATAGTGTTATTCAGGTTACTTGGTCGCGGTTTGTATTTCATACTTTATGGCTAATATTGTTACTTTCACTGTTGAGGCGTCCTTGGTGGCGCTTGCCCAATAAACCCGGGCAGCAGTTCTTACGCAGTATGGCTATTACTATGACTACTTTGTTTTTCTTTTTAGCCATTGCTGATAATCCTATCCCAGCTGCGCTGTCCCTATTATTTGTTTCACCCTTGGTGGTGGCCCTGATAGCACCTTTTTGGTTAGGCGAAAGCTTTGATTTGCGCCGTTTACTAGCCGTTATTATCGGCTTTATTGGTGTATTAGTTATCCTGCAACCTAACTCATCAGCCTTTAAACCAAGTCTTTTATGGGCTTTAGCAGCTGGTTTTGCCTATGCTTTCTATTTGATGGCAACGCGCAAACTGAGTGACCCTAGTGGATCTTCTTTAACCACTCTTTTGCATACGGCAGTGGGTGGCTCAATTGTGTTAACCCCTTTTATGCTGGCCCATGGGGCACTACCTGATGTAAAAGGCTTGGCCATGATGGCGGCCATGGGTTTCTTTGCTGCCGCGGGGCATTTTTTGATTATAAAAGCCTTTGAATATGCATCAGCATCGCAACTAAGCCCATTTAATTATTTCGAAATAGTTGCTGCAACACTGCTAAGCTACTTATTATTCGATTATTGGCCGGATATCAGAGTTTGGCTAGGATTACTTATCATTGCATTAAGTGGTTTGTATATCACTTTACGCGAAGTGCGTTCACGTAACTATAGTAACTATAAGGAATTGGATGTTCCTGGTGAGCCCCTAAGTTAGCTGGGTAAAAACGTTTAGGTAAAAGGAGGTTTGGCAATGAGGGAATGGAATAAACAGGCAGTTAAACGTATTCAAGCGGATTTTCAGCGCTCTGCTGATACCCATTTGTTAAAAATAACCTTACCAGGTTATACAGGTATAGACGTATATCTAAAGGATGAGAGCCGTCATTCAACGGGTAGCTTAAAGCATCGCTTAGCACGCTCGCTGTTTTTGTATGCCTTGTGTAATGGCCAAATAACCGAAAAAACACCGGTTATTGAAGCTTCTTCAGGTAATACAGCTGTATCAGAAGCCTATTTTGCCCACCTTATTGGCGTACCTTTTTATGCCGTTATGCCGCGTTCTACATCACAGCACAAAATTAACTTGATTGAACGTTATGGTGGCCATTGCCATTTTGTTGATTGTGCTACAGCAATGCACAAAACTGCTCAAGAGTTGGCTATTAGCAAACGGGGTGTTTTTTTAGATCAGTTTAAATATGCTGAAAGAGCCACTGATTGGCGAGGTAATAACAATATTGCTGAAAGTATCTTTACTCAAATGCAAGCTGAACCCCATCCCATACCTTATGCCATTATTATGTCAGCTGGCGCTGGAGGCACATCGGCTACTATTGGCCGCTATATTCGTTATCAGGGCTTCGATACCCAGCTTTGGGTAGTTGATCCAGAAAATTCAGCCTTCTATACAGCCTTTATGAATGGGGATTTTAATCACTCCACTGGCATAAGTAGCCGCATAGAGGGCATTGGTAGACCCGAGGTCGAGGCGTCTTTTGTACCCAGTGTTATTGACGATATGTTGCAGGTGCCAGATACCGCTAGTGTGGCGGCGATGCGCTGGTTATACCAACATACTGGTCATATGGGAGGTCCCTCAACAGGGACAAATCTTTGGGGGTTATTAATGGTGGCAGATCAAATGCGCCAACATAGACATATTGGCTCTCTTGTTACTTTGATGTGTGATGCAGGAGAGCGCTACTTAGATACCTACTACAATGACCAATGGGTGGCGGATAATATTGGTGATATCTCTGCTGCCAGCAAACAATTAAATGAGTGGTTAGTCTAGGTTTAACAGAATTAGCTTTGAGCAGGTTGTAAGTCCGCCAAGTTATAGGGTGTAGCCTGATAAACACAGTAGTTAAGCCAGTTACTAAAGAATAAGTAACCATGGCTGCGCCAAGTAGCACTGGGTATCTGGCTAGGGTCATCATCAGGAAAGTAATTAACGGGAATATCTGGGTTTATTCCAGCGGCTAGATCTCGTTGATATTCCTCGGCTAGAGTTACTGCGTTATATTCTGGATGGCCAGTTAAGTATACTTGTCGACGATCTTTACTGGCCATAATATACACGCCCACTTCATCAGACTGGGCAAGAATTTCTAGATCCGTGTTGTCATTAATAAAGTCCACTGGGAAATCAGCATTGCGCGATGCNGGNGCNTTAAANTTGTCATCAAAGCCTCTNGTTAAAGGCTCATGGTCTTTAACCAGTTGATGGGTATATATCCCTGAAAGCTTTTTACTGCGCGTTTGTTTAGGTAGATCATAAAGAACCTTTAAACCTGCCTGAGCAGCCCAACAGAGAAACAGGGTAGAGGTAACATGTGTACGTGACCATTGAATAATTTCTTCCACCGCCGGCCAATAGACTACATCTTCAAATTCAACCAGACCTAGAGGCGCACCGGTAATAATTAGGCCGTCATAGTTGCTTTCACGAATCTCGTCAAAATCCCGGTAAAAGCTATTAAGATGTTCCGCTGGTGTATTGCGACTTTCCCGCTTATCAACCCGTAATAAGGTGATATCCAATTGCAAAGATGAATTGGATAATAAGCGCATAATCTGATTTTCCGTTTCAATTTTTTTNGGCATCAGATTAAGTAAAATTACTTTTAGNGGGCGAATATCCTGATGTAATGCCCTTGTTTCAGTCATTACAAACACGTTTTCCTGCTGCAATAAGCTGGTAGCGGGTAAAGCGTCTGGAATACGAATGGGCATGTCAGGTTCCTGATAAATAACAATGGGCTACAGGATAACCTGCAGACCAAAAGGTGTCTACGATATATTGATTTTTAAGACTTGATCGAAAGGTTTTATTAAAAATAACATTGAAATTATAGCAAATGCGACATCTCCTGACATTAGGCGACATCTTAATTTGAAATTATGTAATACATGATTATATACTCCNAGGCTGGCCATGGGTTTTCTATGNGCTGTGGGTGTCGGTTTGTCTTGCTCTAAGNGCTTTGGTGTTAGNAAGGCAAANTAAAATAATGACTGTTCCGCATGCTATTGTTGGACATATTCTGGTGTTTGCCACTTATCGATATCTAATAACAAAATGATAATATTCCGGAGGAATAGGTATATGCATAAAATTTTTTCTAAGACCTTACTAGCTGCAGCCGCTGCCACCATGATTTCTGGTGCTGCTCAAGCTGACGTTAAAGTAGGCGTGATCTTGGGCTTCACTGGTCCTATCGAATCATTGACCCCTGTTATGGCTGATGCTGCAGACTTAGCTTTTGCTGAAGCTTCTAACTCCGGTAAATTNCTAGGCGGAGAGTCCATCACTTCNGTTCGTGCTGANTCAACTTGTGTTGANGCTGCTGCGGCTACAGCTGCTGCTGAGCGTCTAGTTAATGCTGATGGTGTTGCNGCTATTATGGGCGCAGACTGCTCTGGTGTTACTGGCGCAATTGCGAAGAATGTTGGTGCGCCAAATGGTGTAGCAATGATTTCTCCATCTGCAACTTCACCAGGTTTGTCTGTTTTTGAAGACAATGGTGTATTTTTCCGTACCGCACCTTCTGATGCTCGTCAGGGTGTAGTATTGGCTGAAGTGGTTATGGATCGTGGTATTGATACTGTAGCTGTTACTTATACCAACAATGACTATGGTAAGGGTTTAGCCGATGCATTCTCTTCTGCCTTTACAGGTATGGGTGGTAGCATCACCATCGAAGCAGCTCACGAAGATGGTAAAGCTGACTACTCTGCTGAAGTAGGTGCTTTATCTGCATCTGGTGCCTCTGAACTAGTAGTTCTGGGTTATGTAGACCAAGGTGGTCGTGGCATTATCCAAGCATCTCTAGATTCTGGTGCTTTTGATCGCTTTATTTTGGCTGATGGTATGATCGGTGATTCTTTGTTAACTGTAGACGGTGGTATTGAAGGTACTTTCGGTACTCTACCTGGTTCTGAGTCTGCTGGTGCCAAGATGTTTGCTGAAGTTGCCGCTGCTGGCGGTGCTGCAACTGGTCCATATGCAGCTGAATCCTATGATGCAGCAGCCATAATCGCTTTGGCTATGCAAGCTGCTGGTTCTGCTGATCGTGCAGGCATCGTAGCAAACATTGCCAATGTGGCTAATGCGCCTGGTGAAGTGATTCTTCCTGGTGAAATTGCCAAGGGTCTAGAAATTCTAGCCAATGGTGGTCAGGTTAACTACGAAGGTGCTTCCAACGTAGAATTTGACGCTAACGGTGACCCTGCTGGTTCCTACAAAGAACTTGAAGTTGTTGACGGTGCTTTCGAAACAGCCAAGGTACACTAAGGTTTACGTCGGGTAATAAACGACAGTAGTAAACTAACTTCATTATTGCTAGCTGATGTTAATATCAACTAGTTGAGATGAAGAAAATAGTGAAGAGCCCAGCCATTTGGTTGGGCTTTTTTGTGCCTGTTGGTTTGTTAAAATGCTAGAATGGCAAAAAATATCCTTACGAGATAGTCAATGATTTGGAACCAATCCACCATCAAGCTTCCGCCTATGGCAAGGGGCTTTCATTTAATTACAGAGTATATTGAGAGTGCCTTATCAGATATGCCTATGGTCAATATAGGTCAAGTACATCTGTTTATTAAGCATACTTCGGCTTCCTTAACCTTAAATGAAAATTGTGATCCAAGTGTTAGACGCGATATGGAAGCGCACTTTCTGCGAACTGTGCCAGACTCCGCTAGCCTTTATGAGCATGATTATGAAGGTCTTGACGATATGCCTGCGCATATTAAGAGTAGTTTACTAGGTGCTAGTTTACATATCCCAGTAGCAAAAGGGCGCTTGGCTCTAGGAACATGGCAGGGCGTATACCTTGGCGAGCATCGTGATCATGGCGGCTCTCGATCTATAATGATAACGCTCCAAGGGCAATAAATGCTGCCCATAATTTACCAAGATGATGATTTGGTAGCTATTAACAAGCCTAGTGGTTTGCTAGTCCATCGCAGTGCTATCGATAAGCGTGAAACACAATTTGCAGTGCAAGAGCTTCGTAATCAACTGGGTGGACAGCATGTTTATCCGTTACATCGTTTGGATAAACCTACTTCTGGTGTACTGGTGTTTGCCTTAAGTGCCAAGGCAGCTAGTTATTATGGCCAGCAGTGGCAAGAAAATAAGGTCAAGAAACAATATCTGGCTCTTTCTCGAGGCTTTGCGCCAGAGGATATGACCATTGATTATGCTTTACGACAAGAGGCAGATCTGACTGCAGGTATAGAGGCAGGTAAAGAGGCACAACAAGCCATTACCCATATTGCTTTATTAGCTAAATATAGTTTGCCTAAAGCTTTGGATCGTTATAACGAGACACGATTTTCGTTGCTTCAATGTACACCCGTAACTGGGCGTAAACACCAGATAAGGCGGCATTTAAAGCATATAGCCCACCCAATTATTGGTGATAGCCGCCATGGGAAGGGGCCATTAAACCGAGCCTGTGCTGCTTATTTTGGTCTTGGCCGATTATGGTTGCATTGCCAGCAAATTCAACTGGTTAAGCAAGATGGTTCAGCGTTATCGTTGCAGGCCAATATTGATGAGGATTTTGAGACTTTATTAAATCAATTGTCAGCTTATAAAGTGTAAGTATCATTACCTATATGGGGCAAATTATCACCCCACATAAGCATTGCCATATCGACATTATATTGAGTGCAGGCGGGTCCTTTCGGGGATAATGCCTTTTGGCATAAAGCGCATAGTTAGTAGTAACACTAAACCCATAATGGCTAAACGCAGATGTGGAGCGCTTTTTAACAAGTGTTCACGTAAACCGTTTTCCGCATCCATGCTGCTGGTTACCAAATCCATAAAGGCTATAGACGCAGGTTCAGCTTCAATCCACATAAACCAAATAAAGAAGCCACCAAACACAGCACCCAAATTATTGCCGCTACCACCTACAATAACCATTAACCATACCAAGAAAGTGAAGCGCAGAGGCTGATAACTGGTTGGCGTAAACTGGCCATCTAAGGTCACTAACATGGCCCCCGCAATACCAACCACGGCGCTACCAAGTATAAATACCTGTAAATGTTGTTTGACCACATTTTTGCCCATAGCGTTTGCCGCTTCTTCGTTGTCTCGGATAGCGCGCATCATGCGTCCCCAGGGTGAGTTAAGAGCACGAATTGAAAGCCATAGGATAGCAATTAAGACCACCAAGAACAGACTAGTAAAGCATAACTTAACAAAGATGCTTGAGGACTGAATAACAAGATCATTGAGGGCTTTTTGAGCCGCCACATCGCCCATTTGGTCTAAGCGGCCACTAAATAGACTACTCACCAAATCAATAAACCAAGGGCTATTTTGTAGAACGATTGGTTCGGGTACAGGAGCAGGGTCGATACCCACAACATTTTTTACCCCACGAGCCAACCAATCTTCATTTTTGAGCACGGCAATAATGATTTCTGAAATACCCAAGGTGGCGATAGCTAAATAATCTGAGCGCAAACCCAGAGTTATTTTGCCTATTACCCAAGCGACACCGGCCGCAAGAATACCGCCGAGTAACCACGAGAAAATAATGGGTAGTCCCATGCCACCTAAGAAGCCTTCACTAGCAGGGTTAACCCCCTCAATAGCTTTTACCGCTGGGGCATAGAAGCTATTAATAACAAAATAAGCCCCAATAAATAGTAATGTCATAGCTATTCGACGCGGCCTGCCTGGTGCCACTGATCGATAGACTAGGATAGCCAAGACAATAGTAATAACCACCAATACAAAACTGGTTAGCATACCTTGGCCACCTACAGCCCAGGCCTCTAGAATAGGAGCTTGTGAAACTAAAACAGCGGCTAAACCACCAAGAGAGGTAAAGCCCATGACGCCCAAGTTTAGTAGGCCGGCATAACCCCATTGGATATTCACACCCAATGACATAATGGCAGAAATAAGGCACAAATTTAAAATGGCTAAGGATAAAGACCAAGATTGACCAAAGCCAACACCAAGCAGTAATGCCGCCATTATGCCAAAGGCTAAAGGTGCCCGATTATCTTCAGTAAATAAACGATTCATTAGATTGTCTTCCCCTTAAAGATGCCTGTGGGTCGGATTAACAACACAACCACGAGTATGATAAAGGATACGGCAAACTTATAGTCTGTGGATAGGAACTGGGCCAATCCAGAGGGTTCTAATGACTTTGGTAATAGATATATAAGAAACTTTTTATAGGCATAAGTCACCATTACTTCAGAAAAGGCAATAATATAACCACCTACTACAGCTCCCAGAGGGCTGCCTATGCCACCCACAATAGCTGAAGCAAACATGGGTAATAGCAACATAAAGTAAGTAAAGGGCTTAAAGCTTTTATCTAAACCATACAGAGTGCCTGCTATAGTGGCCAAAGTGGCAACAATTATCCAAGTCACCCAAACGACGCGATTTGGATTTATACCCGATAATAAGGCCAAATCTTCATTATCAGAGAAGGCACGCATGGCCTTTCCGGTGCGGGTTTTTTGCAGAAAATAGAAGAGCGCAGCGACGGCAATTAAGGTGATAGCAACAGTAAGCACTTGTGTAGACTTTAGTGCTAAACCTTCATTTAAGCCAGTAAAGGCCTTAAATTCTCTGGGTCTAAAGATAAATTTGGCGCCATCCATAAAACGTTGATCATCTGGGCCAATAATAAAACGCACAATGGCGTTCATAATAAACATAACACCCGTTGATACGATAACAAAAATCACCGCTGGGCTTTTTTTCTGGCGATAAAATTCATAAACAGTTTTATCAAACATAAGACTAAGGGCAATAGCACCTACAATAGCTAAAGGTAAAGCTAGCAGGGCGGTCGGTAATACACCAAAGCTTATCCCCATTGATTGAAACCACCAGGTAATCAAAATAAC
>NYZU01000025.1 GCA_002686055.1 Oceanospirillaceae bacterium
CGTAGCTTGTTGGCTTAAATTAGCTACAGAATTTAAGGCTGAGATATTTTCATGCAAACTTTTTACTAAACGAGTAGGCTCATCATTAAAACGAGTAAGCTCCGACAGCTCAAAATCAAATCCACCGCCTAGAGCATCATAATAGTAGGAGCTTACACCCTGTAAACTATTGCTAATGGTGTTACCAAATGATCTTGATGCTACCAAACTTGTACTTTCTATAGCGTAACCTTGGTTAGTTAGTGATCCCTCTCCAGCATATATACGCGCCGAATAGCTACTACTGGTTATCGGCAGTAAAGCTGCATAAACATCCAAAATGCCATGGCCCGCCTCATGGGAGTAGCCATGCATAACACCATTGCCAAAAGTAACATAGCCAGTATGATCAAAACCGATATCGTTATTTGCTGAGGCAAGTAGCCTATCCACTAACTGCTCTGGAGTATGGTTAGGGAAATGGACACTCAGTAATGCTATCGCACCCGATACTTGTGGCGCAGCAAATGAAGTGCCCATTTCCTGAGTATATTCATTTATGGCATCACTATATTTAGGTAATGTAATGTCAGTACCATCTGCAGCCATACAATATTCAGCCGTTGAACCACAAGGCCCAGAGTATAACTCGTAAATAAGCTCATCTTGACCCTGAATATCAACATTAACAACGGAAATCCAAGCCTCCTCTAGCTCTGGGAAAAGCTCAGGCAAGGCTGCAGAAACATCGGCATCTGTAAATTCAAAGTTATTTGTTATTGCAAAGACAATGGGTGCCTGATCCTGAAGACTATCAAGTGCATCTATATATGCCTGCCAAGCGTCTGTAGAAGCTTCTGTTCCCAGAAGGATATCATTATAACCATTACCATCGGTATCCAGATGTTGGAATGCATAAAGTGTCTCGGCTCCTGTCCAGCCCTCCTCATCTTTTTTATTAACATAACTGGATATGGTGGCGGAATTTGCAGCCCAGTCTTCAAATTCCCCATATTGACTATCGTCAAAACCCCATGAGTTATTCTGAACATCAACACTTTGCAATTCCGCATCTTCAACAAGTAGTGCCCAGACTTCTGGGTGGAATCCACTTGCGTATATATCTGCCAAATGTAACTGAGCTCCAGGTGCTACACCCATTAACCCATTATCACCATCTAAATCACCAGCAGCAATAACAGCTACCTGAGTGCCGTGGACATAATTAAAATCTGCAGCGCCATAATAAGCACCTTCAACTAATTTGATTTCTAAAGTGTCTAAATCTTGATGAGTGGAAGCATGACCAGCACCATTTACCATATAACCCCCATCCATTATGGATATCATAGCAGTGCTAATTTCTACATCGTAAGCCAATGCTTGAGCCAGATTAATGTTTTCATAGGGGCTAAAATCCTCCTCTCTGTATTCAGAATAGAAATCAATATCCTGGTATTCAATACTTGCTTCAATTGCCGCTTGTCTACCTGGGACTATTGCTTTTGTTGTTCCCGAATCTAATGCCTCATTGGTAATATTGATGGCGACTGAAGTAGCATCGATAATTACCCCAGGAACCCCTGAAACAGAATTAATGGCCACAACAGCCCTTTCACTGCCTGCCTCGTAATCAGTATCTGCTATGGCTGTAAGCAAACTTGCCCCTGTTAGGTCACCTTGTGTGATTTCTATAGCATTAAGATTGTAATCTGTGCCATGGCTTGCTGAACCACTGGTAGAAAAAGCCACGACAAGATTAGATCCAACCGCTGAACTTAAAGTAGCGGTTATGGTGGCAGATCCATTTTTTTCAGAAATATTTGCTGAGGATGCTGTTAAGGTCATTGTTGGTGCCGACTCATCCTCTAAAATGGTCAATGACACAAGCTGATTGCTTTCTTCAATAGCTCCATCAGCATTACTAATTTCTACAACAACTGTCTCATCACTTTCATAGAGTGTGTCATTTACAAATGTAATGGATGATGTGTTTGTTGTAGTGCCTGCTGGAATTGTTATATCTGACATTGAACTATAATCCGATCCCTCAGTGGCTGTGCCCGAAGTTTCGAAGAAAATAACAGTATCTATTGCAGATATTTCTGATAATGTTGCTGTAATACTAATGGTGCCTGCAGATGCCTCTTCAATTGAATTTGCTGATGCTGAGAGTGTAACTACTGGTGCTGATTCATTTTCTAAAATAGTAAACGTTTGCTGTTGTTCGCTTTGTTCTGTTGCGGCACCACCATAAACATTTTCTATATCAAAAATAACTGTTTCATCTCCTTCAAATATCCCATCGTCAATAATATAACCGCTTTCATACCCTGTTAACTCTCCCGCACCAATGATGATTTCGCCAGTAAACGTATCAGAAGGTAGCCAATCATAACCTGCAATAGCACTTCCTGAGTCAATTAGTGTTACATAAACATCTTCATAGGAAGGGTTTGATAAGGTTGCTAACATATTAATTGCATCCTCGTTATTCTCAAGTTGTGAATATGAAGAAAGTGTTAAAACAACAGTAGGAGCAGGATCATCATTTTCAATAGTTAATTCAGTAGTTTGAGAGACGCCTGCTTCAGCGCCATCAGTTACTGAGCCAACAGAGACTATAAGTGATTCGCTTAGTTCATAAGTCGTATCATCAACTAGATTTACTGTTAATAAGCCAGATAAGTCGCCAGCCGAGACGGTGACTGTGGTCTCAGGCAGGGTATAATCATTGCCAGATAATGCCGTTCCAGAAGTAGCCAAGGAGACGACAATATCTTGATAGGTTGGGTTTGATAAGGTGGCAATAATTGATGGCGATAAATCATTTTCCAGCACCGTTTCAGCACTAGTTGACAATACTACAGTTGGTGCTGAGTCATCATTATTTACTGCCACAGAAACTGGCTGTGGGTTATCGCCTGATATTGCACCTAATATCGAATCCACAGAAACAATAATTATTTCATCCTGTTCATGGGCATTGTCATCTAACAAATTTACTGTAGCTGTGCCTGTTGTACTACCACTAGGTACCGTAATGCTTGTTGCCGATAAGCTAAAATCATTAGTTGTTGTAGCAGTGCCGCTAGTAGCTAAGGCCAAGACTAAATCTTGGTATGTTGGATGGGACAATGTTGCTGTAATGGTAGGCGATATGCCGTCCTCTGAAACAGAATCCACACTTGCAGACATGGTCACCATAGGGGCAACATCATTATCATTAATATTTATGGAAACTGATTGATCACCATTTTCAAATGCTTCTGCACCAGCAACTGAATCAATATTAATAACAACAGTTTCTGCAACTTCGTTATCAAAAAGATTATCATCAATTATGGAAAATGAGCTATTGCCGTTGGTGCTTCCAGCTGGAATTGTAATAGTACCACTCGTTGTATAGTCAACAGTGTTTTCAGCACTACCAGAAAAGCTAAGGCTAACAACGATATCTTCAGTAGCCGAAACCGAGCTAGTGGCATTCAATAGAATACTAGCATCGCCTTCCTTAACTGTGGTGGTTGTAGCGGATAATGAAATAACTGGCACACTTTCATCATCGACAACTTCAACAACAGCAGGTGTTGAGTCTATCTCTACATTTGTTGCCCCTGAAACACTAGTGATTTTTACAGATAGATCAGTTGAACCTAAAGCGTCAGCGTTATCCGTTATTGTCAAAGTGGTCGTTTTACTGATTTCTCCAGCAGGAATGACGATAGAAGTTGAAGCTAGGATAAAATTAGATCCAGTTTGTGAGCTTCGTGAGTTTGTTGGAGTTGATGTCACTGATAGATTTAAGGTAGTTGGAACATCAACAGCCTTTGATAGACTAGCCGTAAGAGTGAGTACTTGTTGAGCTGATTCTGCAACTTTAGCTGATGATATCGAGACAGATGCTTTTGCCGGGGGAATAGTTTCATCTTCTGAAGACTGAAATAACACTGATGAAAGGCCAACAATCGCTAATATTCCACCATTCCCTTGTGTCTCACTAGTTGATTGCAAATTGTTATATACAGATAAGAACCCACTTTGCATATCTAAATAAATATTCTCTTTTAAAGCAGGGTAATCATTACGAATAGAATTATCCAAAACAAATAATAGCTCAGGATTAAAGGCAACTATTTGTTTAAAGTCTGTCGTTTTATCAATAGATTTTATTATTGTAAGCTGCGCATTTGAGAGTTCATTTTGGCCTAGTACCCCATCAATAAAAACACTTTGCTCTTGACTCTCTGGCTTATAATGGGCACGCAAAACGTCTATATAATCACTTTTTGTAACTGCTTGCGGAGATGATGAATAAAGGTTTTCGATTTCTGAAACTAGTGTATTTACATTTGCACCAGCAATAAGTGTGACAAAGGATAAAATCGTCGCAAGAGTGATTTTAAATAAGACTCTCATAATGCTCTCCTTGCATATATTAGAATCTTTTTATTATACATAACTATAATAAATTATAAATAAATATTATTTTATTATTTTATCTTATTGATATTTAATGTTTATATATTTTCATTTATTAATTTTAAATATATTTTTTAATCAAAAAAGGACTATTGCCAATTATCTTTTTTAAGTAAAAAGCCTTATTTGTCCTTCAGTTTGATTTTAAGAAAAAGGCGAAAGTGAAGCCAAAACTTAATAACTTCTGCAAAAGGATTGTTAGTAAGCCTAGAAAGATAACCTCGGGTAAAGTCTGCTAACTAAAAATGCACCAAAATATCCAAAAACGGATTTATTGCACTTGAAAAGTGCCACACACCCTAAACCCAGACCCATTCCCTCAGGGCTAAACTAGCTTAACTCACTGTTTTTAAAACATAAATAAACTTTGGCATAGATAATGCAGACAGCATATATACTAATATATCAGTTGCAATATCATAATGAACGAACTTAGATTTTTTGAAATCTATCGATCCCAGGAATACCTAGATCTATTATTTTCGGGCGCCTTAACCTCGGCCTGGTTGACCCTAGCGGCGGGAATCATTGGATTTCTTCTGGCCNTTGTATTGGCATCTATTCGCTACTGGAAAGTGCCCCTACTTAATATTTTAGCGGCTGGTTATGTTGACTTTATTCGCAATACACCCCTAATCGTTCAGCTATTCTTTATTGCTTTTGGCCTGCCACTTCTACTTGGTTATGTTTGGCCATTCTGGGCTCATGCATTACTTGCCCTGTCGATTAACTTTTCCGGCTATTTCGCAGAAATTTTACGCAGTGGCTTCGCATCAACGGCTAGAGGGCAGTTCGAAGCAGCAGCGGCACTCAACCTAACAAAATTCACCCAATTTAAATCAATCATTCTGCCGCAAACAATTATCAAAATGTTTCCGTCTCTAAGCAGCCAGTTTATTTTTCTATTTTTAACTACCGGGGTGATCTCAGAAATCGGGGTCGGGGATCTAACTCATGCAGGCGTTTTTATTGAAAGCCGCTCATTTCGTTCTTTTGAAGTATTTATGACCCTAACCATTATTTATATTGCCATCGCGTTATTACTAAGAGGGCTAATGCAACTTATCTTTACCCATACCCTTGGTAAAAGGGCTTAAGCATGAAAGATTGGTTTATTGAAGTCCTAGGCAAACCGAATGGAATCATTATTTTCCAGCTCCTTGATGCTGGGCAATTAACCATCTATTTGTCCCTGATCGCTTTTTTTGGCGGTGGCGCCATCGCCTTGTTATTAACCCTGATGAGGGTGTCTAATTCGCGGCCATTACAAGCTTGTAGCAAAGCCTATATTTGGTGGTTCCAATCTGTACCCTTATTAATGCTGTTGTTTCTTTGTGGCCTAGGCATGCCTCGCCTATTCAATATTCAAGTTAGCCCATGGACTGCCGCTACGATCGCTCTGGTGCTGTTCACCTCGGCTTATATGTCAGAGGTTTGGAGAGGTGCCATCGAGTCTGTCGACAAAGGCCAATGGGAAGCAGGCTACGCCCTAAACCTGAGCTTTATGGAAATTCTGCGCAAGCTCATCGTGCCACAAGCATTTAAATACGGACTAGCACCAACCGTCGGCTTTATGGTGCAGATAATTAAAGGCACGTCACTTGCCTACATTATCGGTTTTCAAGATTTGATGTTAATTGGCAAACGCTGGGCCAACTCACCTGTGCCAGGCTCAGAACCCTTCATTATCTTTCCGCTGATGGCCGTCATGTATTTCTGCATTTGTTATCCACTTGCGCTTTACGCTAGACGCCTTGAAGCACGATCTATTAAACGAATTTAATTAAACTAACGAGGAAAAACCATGAAAACTCTCTTTAAATCACTCAAAGTAGCAGCACTCTCAACACTACTGTTGTCTTCTACTGCTTTTGCTGATCTTTCAGACATCTTAAGCGATGGTAAAATCCAAATCGCCGTACCTGAGTCATTCCCTCCCTTTGGCTCTGTTGGTATGAGTGGCGAACATGAAGGTTACGACGTCGATGTCGCCAAACTTATTGCCAAGGATTTAGGCGTGGAACTAGAACTAGTTCCAGTGGTATCAAAGCAACGTATACCATTCTTGGAAACGGATCGGGTTGACCTAGTGATTTCAACTATGGGCGCCAACCCTGAGCGGGCTAAATCCATTAACTTCTCCAGTGCTTATGCGCCTTTCTATTCCGGTATCTTTGCACCATCAACCTTGAGCATTGCTGGTGCAGCCGATCTTGCTGACCTGAAAATTGGTGTCACTAGCGGTAGTCTAGAAGATCTGGAACTAACCGCCATCGCACCGGAAACAGCCGAAATCATTCGCTTTGGTGATAACGCTGCAACACTAGCTGCATTTACCTCTGGTCAGGTTGAAGTACTGGTAACGGGTAACACTGCTGCCGCATCACTGACCTCTGCAGATCCTGAACTGGATCTTGAGCGTAAGCTGATCCTCAAAGATAGCCCTTGTTTTATTGGCGTTAAGAAAGGTAATGATGATTTACTGCGTTGGGTAAATGTGTTTATTCTGCATAAGACCCTAGGTGGTAACCTGAATGAAATTTCCAAGAAATGGCTTGGTCAATCTTTACCAGCACTACCGACTCTTTAAATCTTAATTATCACCCGGCCCTTAACTGGGCCGGGCCTATCTATGGTGTACCTTATGGATGCTATCTCAATGCAATCAGTAAACAAGTGGTTTGATAGCTTTCATGCGCTTAATGATATTAACTTTGCCACTAAAAAGGGTGAGAAGGTGGTTGTATGTGGGCCCTCTGGTTCAGGCAAATCAACCTTAATACGGTGTTTAAATGGACTGGAGCTACACACATCAGGAACCATTGACGTACTAGGTATTCGGCTCCTTAAGGACGGGCAATCGTTAAGAAAAATCAGAGAAAATATCGGCATGGTTTTTCAGCAGTTTAATTTATTCCCTCATTTAACGGTTATAGAAAACTGCACATTAGCGCCCATCACTACCCTAGGCCTGTCACCAGCAGAAGCAACGGAACGTGCCATGAAATACCTTGATCGAGTCAAAATTGCTGATCAAGCCCATAAACTACCCAAGCACTTATCCGGTGGGCAGCAACAGCGTGTGGCCATTGCCCGCTCCCTTTGTTTAGAACCAAAGATCATGCTCTTTGATGAACCAACATCAGCACTTGATCCAGAAACCATTAATGAAGTTTTAGATACTATGATCTCTTTAGCGGAAGATGGAATGTCCATGATTTGCGTTACTCATGAACTCGCTTTTGCACGTAAAATTGCTGATCGAATCATCTTTATGGATCAAGGCCAAATTATAGACGACCAACCGCCAGAAGAATTTTTCTTAAACCCAGGCTCTGAGCGAGCTAAGGAATTTATCAGCCAAATATTGACACATTAGGGAGACGATTCTGGTCTGAGGCTATGCTCTTTAAATTCAAGAGCTTAAACGTTCGAGTAAATATTATTTATCGAATGTATTAGGGATATCACTTTTAGCCAGCCAAAATCACATATCATGCAGAAACTAAGCAACATATCAGCCTTTAATCTACACTCCAAAACAGGGTCTGCCGCAGACCACGCCTACCAACAGTTAAGAGAGCGTATTGTTTTCTTTAACCTAAAACCGGACACGGTTCTGGTAAGGAAAACCTTAAGTGATGAGCTCGGCGTCAGCCTGACACCATTACGTGAAGCACTACAACGCCTAGAGAGTGAGGAATTGGTTGTGGTTATACCTCAATCCAAAACCTTTGTGACGCGCATTGACAGCAAAAAGCTTGGAGAAGCCCACTTTCTTAGGTTATCTCTTGAATCGGAAGTCATACGCAGAATCACCGAAAACCATACCAGCGAACTAATTTCATCACTCAGCCGTGTTATCGAACAACAGCGACTTTTAATAAATTCACCAGAGCGTGCCAATGAATTTCACGCCCTAGATGAGCTATTCCACTTCACTATGTTTGCATTTGTGGGGCAGCCAGATTTACATGCCATGCTTATTTCAAAGCTAGGAAATCTAGCCAGACTAAGGCGACTTGAGCTGCCTAATAGCGGCAAAATGCAATGGGTAGTCGATGCCCATCAGGCTATTGTTGATGGCATACAGTCTGGTGATATCCAACGATCTTTAAATTTACTTCGCACTGATATCTCAGCTAGCATGTCAAAATTACCACTACTTGAAAGCCAGCATCCTGATTATTTTTATTAAACTCATCAAAAAAGGTTGCCAGATAACAGGCGGTTTAAGGTGCGGTTTTTAGATAAATATGGCGCGCCCGGAGAGAATCACACTGGCCACATAGTGGCTTTAACTAATTGTTATATATGTATTTCAACTGTACGTCAAGCGCGATTTCTGTTTATCGTGATACCAAAAGTGATACCGCTAATAAAGTTTATCAGCCATTA
>NYZU01000003.1 GCA_002686055.1 Oceanospirillaceae bacterium
GGGTGGAGCAGCCTGGTAGCTCGTCGGGCTCATAACCCGAAGGTCGTCGGTTCAAATCCGGCCCCCGCTACCAAATTCGAAAACCGTGGTAAGCTGTTACCGCGGTTTTTTTATGCCATTCGGCTCAATGGCTTTAATTAGATATTCAAGGCCATTGGTTTTTAGCTCCAAGGCAAGTTGCATTTGTGCACCCAATTGCCCTTTTGGAAAACCTTTTTTAGCAAACCAGATTAAATAAGCTTCCGGTAAATCGATTAGATAGCGGCCTTGGTATTTACCAAATGGCATTTTTGTGACAGCAAGTTTCGAGAGATTCTCGGGTTTTAGCATTACTTACGTTTTCCAATGCTCTAATTGAATTCGACAATCAGCTGCATTGCTTGATAGCCAAATTTCATCATCCTCAATTGTGGCTTGAATAGACATGCTCCGAGCTGCCATTTTACTTAATTGGTCTACCTGCTCTTCAGGTAAATTGTAGACCTTTAAGTTATTAATACTAGACACTTTGTTTTGTAACTGTTGCCACCAAATATGCGCACTATTGCCGCTATAGGTATATACATGAACTGCTTGGCTGCGGCCACAAGCTTTGCGCATACGTTTTTCGTCAACTTGTCCTAATTCAATCCATAACTCTATTTCATCGCTTAATGATCGTTGCCATAAGTCTGGTTCATTGTCAGTGCTTATGCCTTTGCAGAAGCTAAGGTGTTCACTGGCATGAACAATAAAGGCTAAAACCCTCACCATCATACGTTGTTCATTTTCTGATGGGTGGCGAGCAATCGTGAGGCTATGATTGGCATAATAATGCTGATCTAAATTAGCAATTTGCAGCTCGGCTTTGTATATAGTTGCACTCTGGGCCATGTTTAACGCTCTTAGAAAAAACGTGACTATACATAAAGCTTGTTAAGAAAGCTTTGTTTGTTATTAATTTAGTGGGTAATTTTTTATTTGCTGATCTAAATTTTAGGCAAAAAAAAGCCCATCCGAGGATGGGCAAAGTGAGCAAAACGGTTACTTCTGAAAATCTAATTGACTAGCTTGCTGCGCCAAGGCCTCAATACTAGCCCAATCCTGTTGCGCTACTATATCACTTGGGGTTAGCCATGTGCCACCCACACACATTACATTAGGCAATTCTAGGAACTGCTCTGCAGTGTTAGGTTTGACTCCACCCGTAGGACAGAATTTAAGATTTGCCAAGGGGCCATAGAAGGCTTTTAGTAAATCCACACCGCCCACAACAACGGCTGGAAATAGCTTAAACCTCTCGTAACCAAGCTCCATGCCGGCCATGGCTTCGCTTACGCTGGCAACCCCTGGCAAAAGGGGTATAGAAGCTTGTGCACCATAGGCCAGTAGGCCAGGTGTGGCGCCAGGGCTAACAATAAAGTCAGCGCCAGCCTCAATACAAGCTTCATATTGTTCCGGAGTAGTCACCGTGCCAGCACCAACAATGGCGTCGGGCAGGGCTTCACTAATTTGTTTAATGGCTTGTAGGCCATAGTCATTACGCAAAGTAATCTCAAGTACTTTGAGACCGCCTTTGACCAATGCGGTACACACCCCGAGGGCTTGTTCGGCATTATCTAGCTTGAGTACCGGAATCACCGGAGCTGCAGCGCAGATAGCATCGATACGTTGGGTGTGTTGTGACATAAGGTTCATGCTAGGCGCTCCAATAGATACTGATAGGTCGTTGCAAAAAAGCAAAAATAGGCATTTTGACAGGGCTGCGCAATTGCATGGCCTGCTCAAGGGTAATCAGTTTGTCATCGCCGACTAGATGCAAAAACTTATGCTTTGCTAAATGAATTTGTTGGCCAGTCCATGTAATACGTTGGGTAGGCTCCACTGGTGCAGTGGTGGCGCTACAAAGCAAGGGATTATCCTCTGCCATGGCGTGTGATAAATTAGGGCACTCTGGGAATAGTGATGCCGTATGGCCATCATTACCCATACCTAAAATCATCACATCAATTGGGCGGCTCATTTGCTGCAAATGCTCATGGCACGTTTGACAGCCTTCTTGATTACTGGCAGCGCCGTTATACATAGGCACAAAATTAGCGCTGGCAGCGGCATTTTGTAATAAATGCTCACGCACTAAGGCGGCGTTACTACCAGCTTCATGTTCGGCAACCCAGCGTTCATCGACAAGAGTAATATCAACTCGTGACCAATCCAGGGCCTGTTCACTCAGAGCTGCAAACATAACCGTTGGTGTGCGGCCACCAGACACAGCCAAGCTAGCGCGAGATTGTTCTGCTAAGGCTTGTCGTAGGCAGTCAGCAATGGCTTGAGCTAGATCGACAGCCAAGTTGGCAGAACTATCACTGGTATACCAGTGCGTATGTTCAGGTAAATAATTAGGCTTAGCAGTGCTCATACCATCGGTGTCCAAAAGCGTTAATCATGTCATCAGCGGCTTGTGGGCCACGGCTCCCCGCTGGGTAAGAATGTAAAGGTGAATCACTATTTTCCCAAGCTGCTCGCATTTGATCGCACCATTGCCATGAAGCTTCTACTTCATCTCGTCGCACAAATAAGCTTTGGTTGCCTTTCAGTGCTTCCAGCAATAAGCGCTCATAGGCATCAGGAATACGAACATTGCCTTGAGTTTGGGCAAAATCCAGATTTAATGGGTCGCGACGTAAGCGCATACCTTTATCAATACCTTGTTCTTTGGTTAGGGTTTGCAGTGCAATACCCTCAGATGGTTGCAGTCGAATAACCAGTTTGTTTTCGGCCAAAGCCGCCTGATCATCATCAAAGATATGGTGACGATTAGGGTGGAAATGAATCACAATTTCAGTAGTCTTGCTGCTCATTCGCTTACCTGTGCGCAGGTAAAATGGTGTTCCAGCCCAGCGCCAGTTAGCAATATCAGCTCGTAAAGCCAGATAAGTTTCAGTTTGGCTTGCTGTGTTGGCATCAGGTTCGTTCAAATAACCTGGTGCTGGTTGACCTTTAAATTCACCATCGCCATATTGCCCACGCACCAAGTATTTATTGATGCTACTCGATTCCATGGGCTTTAAGGCTTCTAGAACGCGAACCTTTTCGTTACGAATACTATCAGCATCTAAACGTGATGGGGGTTCCATTGCCACTAGTGATAGTAGCTGTAAAAGATGGTTTTGCACCATATCACGCATTTGTCCGGCATGATCAAAATAACCCCAACGGCCTTCAATACCTATTTCTTCAGCAACGGTAATCTCAACATAGCTAATATGGTCGTGGTTCCATAAATCTGCGAATATTGGGTTAGCAAAGCGTAACGCTATCAGATTTTGTACCGTTTCTTTGCCTAAGTAATGGTCAATACGATAAATTTGTTCTTCTGCGAAGTATTTGCCGACGGTGTCATTAATCACTTTTGAAGAGTCTAAATCGTGACCGATGGGCTTTTCTAGCACAATACGACTGCCATTGCCGTTTAAACCAGCAGCTTTTAGATTGCTGCAAATATCACCAAAAATACTTGGTGGGGTGGCTAGATAAAAAGTCGTATCAGGCCCCCAGTCAGCTAACTTGTTGGCTAGGTTGGTATAGGCTTGGGTGTCTTGCATATCAAGTTGCAAGTAATCTAAGCGCTGCAAGAAACGTTGCTTTACTGCACTATCTAATTCGTCAGCTGCAACAAATTTGGCTAGAGTATTGTCAACGTCTTGGGTAAAATCAGTAACATCATATGCTTTGCGTGCTAGGCCAAGAATGCGGGTATCATCGTTAAGCAGGTTGGCTTTATCCAATTGAAATAAAGCGGGCAGTAATTTGCGCAAAGACAAATCGCCTAGGGCGCCAAATAGCACTAGACTTTGACTAAAATTATTGCTGTTTGGGTTTGCTGTGGCCATCGTTAAAATATGGGTTGATGCGAATTATGATTGTAATAATACTACAATATTTGCGTTCGTAGTAGGCATTTATCTTAAAATGTTGGTAATATTACGTAAATATTGAATTATGCCCTATGCAGGAGTGCAGTCAAAATGAGCCCAGTCGATAATTTGCTGGAACAATTGAGTTCGCAATTGGATAGCCTCAACCGATCTGAGCGAAAGGTTGCTCAGGTGATTCTGAATGACCCGCAATTGGCAACTGGTTTAAGTATTGCCGCTTTGGCGGAAAAATCGTCTGTTTCTGAGCCTACGGTAAACCGCTTATGTCGTTCTTTTGGTATCAAAGGTTTTCCTGATTTTAAGATTCGTTTGGCCCAAAGTATGGCCAAAGGCACGCCCTATATCAGTCAGAATGTGGCTCTTGATGACAGCGCCGAAACCTATACCGACAAAATATTCTCTAGTTCCATTGCCAGTTTGGAAGCAACTCGCCGTAAGGTTGACCCAGCCATGGTTAGCAAGGCAGTCGATTATCTTAGCCAGGCTCATCAGATTATGTTTTTTGGCATGGGTGCCTCTGGTGCGGTTGCCCAAGATGCGCAACATAAATTCTTTCGTTTTAATATTCCCGTAGTGGCTCACAATGATGCTTTATTGATGCGTATGCATGCGGCTGCATGTCGACGGGGTGATGTGGTGGTATTGCTGTCCTTTACTGGCCGCACTAAAGAAACCATTGAGATAGCTCGTATTGCCCGTCAAGCTGGGGCTGTTACTATTGCGGTGACAGCACCGGATTCGCCCCTATCTGAAGAGGTGAGTATGGCTTTAAAAATTGTGGCGCCTGAAGATACCGATGTATATATGCCTATGCAGTCTCGGTTAATTCAACTAACCTTACTGGATGTCTTGGCTACGGGTGTTATCTTACGTCGTGGCGAAGATTTTCAGGATCATTTGCGTAGTATTAAACACAGTTTAGTGGGTACGCGTCTAGACCCTAATGAAGCTGAATAATAAAGGTAATATTGAATGGCTGTGGTTAATCTTTGGTGGCGCCAAGCACTATTAATATGTGTCCTGGCTGTGTTTCTTTCAGGCTGTGTATTAACTAAAGCAGTAACTACGCCTATGCGAGTTGTGGGTGCTGTGGTTTCTGTGGTGCCAGTTGTAGGTGACGCGGTAGATGCCACCATTGAGGAAGTAGCTGATGGGGTTGACGAAATACCTTTATAGCTAAACCCTTATAGGCTAACCAGACATTATTAAGTGCCTCATTAAAAGCCCCAAAGTTGAAGTAATTGTTTTGGCAAAATGCATGCTTTAACGCTTCTTTTCTCCCTATTATGATTTTGTCTATATCGCCTAATCAAAGCGCTTTTTTGTTCATTAGGTAATGCCCTTAAAAATAGCCAGAATTGATTGTTTTGCTTATGGTGGCACCAGTATTTTTTGCGTTATACTGGTGGTTTAGCAGGCCGATTATTTTCAGGAATTTGTAGCTTATGTCAGGTGTCATCCCCATAGATGAGGGCGTCGAGCGTTTATCTCTTAAGGAGTATACGGAAAAGGCCTATTTAGACTATTCCATGTACGTTATCCTCGATCGGGCATTGCCACATATTGGTGATGGTTTAAAGCCCGTACAGCGCCGTATTGTTTATGCCATGTCCGAATTAGGTCTAAAAAATTCGGCTAAATATAAGAAATCTGCACGCACCATAGGGGATGTATTAGGTAAATTTCACCCCCATGGTGATAGCGCTTGTTATGAAGCCATGGTGCATATGGCGCAAACTTTTTCTTATCGTTATACCCTTGTCGATGGCCAAGGTAACTGGGGTTCGGCTGATGACCCGAAATCCTTTGCTGCCATGCGTTATACCGAGGCGCGCCTGGCCCCCTATGCCGATGTTTTACTGGGTGAGTTGGGTCAGGGTACAGTTGATTGGGGCCTAAATTTCGATGGCACCTTGCAAGAGCCCCTCGTGCTTCCTGCTAGGGTACCTAACGTATTGCTTAATGGTGCGACGGGTATTGCCGTAGGTATGGCAACGGATATCCCACCCCATAATTTACGCGAGGTGGTCGAGGCCAGTATCCATCTATTGGATAATCCCCAAGCAACTACACGCGATTTATGTGAATTTATCAAAGGGCCTGATATGCCCACGGCGGCAGAAATTATCAGTTCCCGTGATGATATCTTAAATATGTATGAAACGGGGCGTGGCAGTATTCGTATGCGTGCCGTGGTCAATAATGAAGACGGTGATCTAGTGATTGCTGCCTTACCCTATCAGGTTTCCGGGGCCAAAGTATTAGAGCAAATCGCTGCACAAATGCAGGCCAAAAAACTGCCCATGGTGGCGGATTTGCGGGATGAATCTGATCATGAGAACCCAACCCGTTTAGTCATTGTGCCACGTTCAAACCGTGTTGATACTGAGCAGCTTTTAAATCATCTTTTTGCCACCACAGACCTTGAGCGGACTTATCGAGTTAATCTTAATTTGATAGGCACTGATGGTCTACCGCAAGTAAAAGCCTTACATACTATTCTGGGTGAATGGCTGCAATTTCGTATGGAAACTGTACGCAAACGTTTGCAATATCGATTGGATAAAGTACTTGATAGGCTGCATTTATTGGAAGGTTTGCTGATTGCCTTTTTAAATATCGATGAGGTGATCGCGATTATTCGTGAAGAGGAAAAGCCAAAGCCAGTGCTTATCCAGCGCTTTGCTCTATCAGAGCGTCAAGCGGAAGCCATCCTTGAATTAAAGTTACGCCATTTGGCCAAACTCGAAGAGATGCGTATTAAAGGCGAACAAGAAGATTTGGCCAAAGAGCGCGATGAATTAACCTTGATTTTAGGCTCCAAAGCACGTTTAAAAACCTTAATTAAACGCGAACTAACAACAGATGCCGAAGCCTTTGGTGATGATCGTCGTACGCCTATTGTGCAACGTGCAGAGGCCAAAGCTTTATCGGAAAGGGATCTCTTGACCTCTGAGCCAGTCACCATTGTCCTGTCTAAGCAAGGCTGGGTGCGTGCTGCTAAAGGTCATGATGTTGATGCCGAGAATTTGAATTATAAATCAGGCGATGCTTACTATTTAGCTATTAAAGGGCGTAGCAATCAAAGTGTGTCATTTATTGATGATGCCGGTCGTGCTTATGCTTTAGAGGCTCATACATTGCCCTCTGCTCGTGGCCAAGGGGAGCCACTAAGTGGTCGCTTTAATGCCCCTAGTGGTGTGCATTTTGCCGCTGCTGTTTGTGCTAAGCCAGACCAGTTATTGTTAATGTGTACCGATGCGGGTTATGGCTTTGTAGCTAAATTTGCTGATCTGTTAACCAAGAACAAAGCCGGTAAGGTGGTAATGAGTGTGCCCAAGGGTGGCAAGGTGCAAACCCCTCAGTTTATCGATGAGGTGGATACGACCTGGTTAGTTGCGGTTAGCAATGAAGGCCGTATGTTAGTATTTCCACTACAGGATTTACCCCAGTTAGCCCGGGGTAAAGGTAACAAGATTATCAATATATCTGCGGCCCGCGTCGCTAGCCGTGATGAGTTTATGGTATCCGTAGCTTTGGTCAAAGAAGACGATGAGCTGCTGGTGCATTCGGGCAAACGTTACCTGCGCCTTAAAGGCACAGATTTAGTTCACTATCGTGGCGAGCGAGGCCGCC
This sequence comes from Oceanospirillaceae bacterium, assembly GCA_002686055.1. GTDB lineage: Bacteria > Pseudomonadota > Gammaproteobacteria > Pseudomonadales > Balneatricaceae > Njordibacter. Next base: position 7,554 of record NYZU01000003.1, read on the forward strand.
GGGGTAATAAGCTGCCGCGGGGCTTCCAGAAGGTTGATGATTTAGAGGTTGTGGCCAAAGAAGAAGTGGCAGTTGAGGACATAGTCACCGACTAAGCATTGTTAAAGCCGGTACTCGAAAAGATTCTTTTTTGGCCGGCTTCCAATCTCAACAGAAACGCTTTAGGACGACAAAGTTTTGGAAAAGTGATCGATCTGCATATTCAGTAGATCTTGGTAGTCACTGCTTAAACGAGTCAGGCTAAAGGAGCCATTGTTCAGTAGTTGGCAATTATCGAGCTGCAAAACCCGTTGTTGTAGTTCAGGATGATAAGCCACTTGGCGACTGATCATCATATCGTCTAAGCGTTCGGCATGAGAGAGTTCGGCAGCCTCATTAATAAGGTCAGCTGTATCATCCAAGGGCCCAGTGTGGACAACGATCTGAATATTTAAACAAGGTCGCCCATCTATAATCCGCTGCTGGTTAAAGGCTTTATATAGACCAAAGAAAAACTGTGCTGCACAAAGTGCATTAACACAATGGGTCATATGCTCTTGGGGCTTATCAAAGGTCACCAAAACATCGTGATTGTCTTCCGTTTCAATTGTGCCACCATAAATAGCACAAACCTGATCCACTAATTTCTGGTAGGCCTTCAACAGGCGATGTTTCTCATCGGCTACCATGGGACCTTGATCACGAGTATTGACATTAATATATAGCAGGCTGACTAGTGCGTTCTCATCGGCAGCACTAATTTCTGCTCGCAAGGCTTCAGGTATAGGGGTATTAGCCAAAGTTGCCGGGGGTTCGTTATCCATACCTGATGGATTGATGGCTATGGGGTCTTGCGGGCTGCCGGCATATTGTAAATCTTCCATGGTCACGATAGGTACATGGCGCGTAAATTCTGTATCGACAGGTTGTTGTATGCCGATATTTGGACTTAACAATGGGTCACCAATATCACCTAAATCAGGACTATCAGACAGCTCTTGTGCCAAACTATGTAGCTCATGGTCGAAGCCTTCCTGACCTACCTCTAAGGAGCTGGCTGGTATCACGGGTAAGCCCGTACCTTGGGGCATATCTAGTTCAAACTGATGCTCCGTTTGCGCCTGCAGCATATGGTTTTCATTAACGGAATTAAAACCTAAATTCAAAATGCCCCATTCATCTAGGCGTTGGTCATCGAGTGGAGGTGCGCGATCATAAAGCAGAAGCTGTTCTTGGGCTTCATGTAAGTCTTGCATAGGCTGATATAAGCGGGAGCCGAACCACCAGCCAACTACTAGACTAAGTAAGCCCAGAGCCAAGCAACCAGGCCATAAAAGCTGTATAAGAGCTTGCCAGCTAGGTTGTAGATTAACCGCAGCAACCTTGACTTGAAGACTACCTAATACTAGATCATTACTACGTATAGTAAATTTATCCAGATCTCGGCTGCCAAGAAAACCAGCCTTAGCTAACATTTTGTCATCGGCATTATAAATAGCTGCGCCTGTAATAGTGTCACTGTTAATAAGCTCTTGCAAAGATACATTGAGGCTAATCAGGTCTTGGCGCAGAATTAATGGTGCACTCAGCTTAGCTAACTGGCTGCCCAACTGTTGTTGCTGGTGCTGTTGCTGTTGTCCTGCTGCAGTTTGCAAATGCATATAGGTCATACTGCCAAGCGCTAGCAAGCTAAAAATAAATACCATTAGCGTCAACAGAATGGTTTTTTGAACCAGGCTGATACGCGACTGCATATGTTGACGTAAAGTACGTGTTCTATTCTGATTGGTCACAATAAATTTTCAAGTTATGGCGCTTGTGCAAGCCTCACATTTTACACAGGAAGTGGTAAAATAATAAGACATATTTTTAACCTCTATGGGCTTATGCCTTAGGTTTCAATCACTAACCCTGCATATAGTTTATTAATCAAGGATTATCTTCATGTTTGCTAGCCTTACTTTGTTGCATAAAAATGCTGCTTTTCCCCAGGCAGTTGCCGCCTTAATGCTGCAGCATGGTATTGACAAAGAACCTATGCAGTTAGGGGCAAACCATGATTGCTATGCTTGGCAGTGGGTGTTTGCAGGTATACCACAAGCCTTAGAAGGTGATATTTCCCAGTTACTGGCTGCTGATATGCAGCAAGGACAAGCTGACTATATTCTTTATGCCGGTGAACAGGCACCGGCAATCAAATTGGCTGTATTTGATATGGACTCTACCTTAATTCAGGCAGAGGTTATGGACGAATTGGCTTATGAGGCAGGTATAGGGGAGCAGGTAGCAGCCATCACCGCCAGTGCTATGCGGGGTGAGATTGGCTTTCAAGAGAGCTTTAAGCGTCGCTTAGGTCTGCTGAAAGGATTTGATTGTAGCGATTTGGAAGCCATTTATCAGCGTATCGAATTGATGCCGGGTGCGGAAAGGCTAATGCGCAATCTCGTTAATCAAGGTGTTTACTGTGTTATTTTATCGGGTGGCTTTAGTTATTTTGCTGACCGTTTTGCTGCGCGTTTGGGCATGCAGGAAGCGCACTCTAACCCTCTTCAACAAGTTGATAATAAACTCACGGGTGATATCTCGGTACCTATCTTGGATGCTGAACGTAAACTCGAATTATTAACAGCAATCAGTGCAAACAATAACTGGCAAGTAGCGCAAACCATGGCCGTTGGTGACGGTGCTAATGACCTACCGATGCTTGGTGCTGCTGGTTTAGGTGTAGCTTTTCATGCCAAACCTCTGGTTATTGAGCAAGCGCCTCACCACGTCAGCCATTTTGGCCTTGATGCGCTGCTGTATGTATTGGGTTTGGCTGATAAGGACTTAATATAAGACTAGTTTTAGTCTTTATTGTGGTTAGATATTAATTAAGGTTTTGTGGGCTTCCCCTGGCTCTTCTTTAACTAGGCGTGGAACCAGATAGCCAGGCAATTTGGCTTGTAATTTAAGGATTAATTGCTGGCCTTCCTCAATACCAACAAAGAAATGTTCCGTGCCAGCGACATGGTCTGGTAGGTGCAGATAATAAGGCAATACTTGCGCCTTAAATAAGCTCTCGCTTAGGGCGATCAAGCTGGCTGCATCATTATTTATGGTATTTAATAGCACGCTCTGATTAAGCATGGTCACCCCGGCTTGATGCAACCGTCCACAAGCTTCAATCACTTCCTGATCAATTTCTTGACTATGATTACAGTGGATAACCATCACCACTTGCAAAGGTGAGTTTTGCAGGCGTTGGCATAAGGCTGAGGTAATGCGTGATGGCAGTACCACTGGTAAACGGCTATGTATCCGTAAGCGCTTAATTTGGGGTAGCTTCTCTACCTCGTCCAGTAAAGAAAAAAGCATGTTGTTGGTCAGCGCTAGTGGGTCACCACCACTTAAAATAATTTCCTCTAGGTTGGTGTCCTTAGCTAGCTGTGCCAGACTTTCTTGCCATTGGCTGCGGGAACGTTGTTGTTCAGCGTAGGGGTAATGCCGGCGAAAACAATAGCGGCAATTAATAGCACAATGGCCGGCGGCGATAAGCAAGGCACGACCATAGTATTTATGCACTACGCCAGGTGTGGGATTAAAATCAGCTTCAGCTAAGGGGTCATGGGAAAATTCAGCTGTGGTAATAGCCTCGGCAGCCTGAGGTAAAACCTGCAAGAGCAATGGGTCTTGGGGATTGCCTGGCTCCATGCGGGCAATAAACGTGGGTGGCACTAAGGTATCAAAACCTTGATCGTCAGCCAGCAAATCCTGTATTGCGGCCTCACTAAATTGTAATTGTTGTAGTAGGTGTTTGGGGTCGCGTACACTGTTTGCTAGCTGCTGGCGCCAATGGTTTTCTTCAGCCCTTTGTTCTGGGCTTAGGATAACTTCAGCGTGAGACTCAACTTGTGCCAGAGTTTCAGGTATCATTAGTGTTTTCCGTTTATACAATTAATTGAGCAACACGATGGCGAATTATAGCACTAACGAATTCAAGAATGGTCTGAAAGTCATGTTGGAAGGCGACCCATGTTCCATGGTGGATGTGGAGTTTGTTAAGCCAGGTAAAGGTCAGGCTTTTACCCGGGTAAAAATGAAAAACCTAAAAAGTGGCCGGGTCTGGGAACGTACTTTTAAATCGGGAGAGAGCATTGAAAGTGCTGACGTTATGGATCGCGATATGGAGTACCTGTACACCGATGGTGAGTTTTGGCACTTTATGATGACCGACGGCTCTTTCGAACAGTTTGCTGCGGACGCCACAGCTGTAGGTGATTGTACCAAGTGGTTAAAAGAACAAGATGTTTATCTGGTAACCCTTTGGAATGGTGCTCCCATTAGTGTTTCAGCACCTAATTTTGTGGAGTTGCAGGTTACTGAAACAGACCCTGGTCTGAAAGGTGACACCGCTCAAGGTGGCAGTAAGCCTGCTTACCTGCAAACAGGTGCTATGGTGCGTGTACCGCTATTTATTGAAGAAGGTGAAATCCTAAAGATTGATACGCGCACTGGCGAATACGTTAGCCGTGCTTAATCTTATAGTCTGCCCTTAAGTTCTGTAACCAAGATCTTAAGGGCAATTGCCTAGCTTCTACGCTTCTAAATAACGATCGAGTTTAGCATGTCTAAAGTGTCTACTTGGCAGCCCAGCGCTGATATAACCATGTTACAAGCGCGGGCGAAAATGCTAGCACAGGTGCGAGACTTTTTTGCTGTCCGCCAGGTTTTAGAAGTAGACACCCCTATTCTTTCCCACCATGGTGTGAGTGATCCCCATATTGATAGTATCAGGGCTGAGTTTACGCCCGATGGTGCTAGTCATGGGGAAACCATGTTTCTAATGAGTTCCCCTGAATATGCTATGAAGCGCTTATTGGCGTCAGGTAGTGGCAGTATTTTTCAGATAGCCAAAGCCTTTCGTAATGGTGAAGCGGGGCGCCGTCATAATCCTGAATTTACCATGTTGGAATGGTATCGGGTGGACTTTGATCTGCAGCAGTTAATGGCAGAGGTGGCTGACTTATTGGGGCTATTGTTGGCGCCACATTTAGGTCCATTAGAGTGGCACTATTTGAGCTACGCTGAGGCTTTTGAGCAGATACTCGGGGTCAATCCTTGGTTAATGGATGATCAGGCTGTACAGACCTTGGCACAACAGCATATTGATATTGTGCTGCCTGCCGATACGCCACGGGAGACATGGCTAGATCTTTTGATGAGTCATTGTATAGAGCCTGCCCTGCCAACAGCCTGCTTTATATACAATTATCCGCCAGCCCAAGCCGCCTTGGCCAAACTTGAGACTGATGCCGCAGGGCAATCCGTAGCCCGTCGTTTTGAGGTTTATATACAAGGTATGGAGCTGGCTAATGGTTATCAAGAGTTAACCGATGCGCAAGAACAAACGCATCGCTTTAAGCAGGATAATCAGTTACGAGCACAACTAGGCAAACCAAATATGCCAGCCGATCAGCGTTTAATTGACGCCTTGCAGGCAGGTCTGCCCGTTTGTGCGGGGGTAGCTATGGGCGTGGAACGCATCTTAATGCTGGCCTATAAAAAACAAGAAATTGCTGAAGTCTTAGCTTTTAATCACCCATTAGCTTAGCTAACATCTGTCCCATGCGCGTAGTGACACCCGGCTGAAGTTCAGCATTCCATGTGCAAGTATCTTTAGGTAGGCAAAGAACAATCGTTGAGCCTAGTTTAAAGCGGCCCATTTCTTCACCTTTGCGTAAAGAAATCTCTTGTTGATCACCATATTCCCAGGTTTGCACTTGCTTACCCGTGGGGCAGACTAAGCCCGACCAAGTTGTTTCTATGCTAGCAACCACCATGGCGCCCACCAGTACCATAGCCATAGGGCCAAATTCTGTCTCAAAAATAGCCACTAAGCGTTCGTTACGAGCAAATAAATTAGGCACATTGGCCGCGGTTGCCTGATTGACAGAAAATAACTGTCCTGGCACATGGGCCATGCGTAATAGTTTGCCATCGCAGGGCATATGGATACGATGGTAATCTTTAGGTGCTAAATAAATGGTAGTAAATTGACCATTTTCGAATGGTGCGGACCAAGCAGGGTTGCCCCCCAATAAAGCGTTAACACTATACTCTTGGCCTTTGGCTTGGAAAATCTGACCAGCATTAATATCACCGATTTGGCTAACTGCGCCATCAACGGGACAGGCTAGGTGTGCTGGGTCATGATCAATGTGACGCGCATCTGTTTTTAAGCTGCGGGTAAAGAAATCATTAAAGCTCACATAATCTGCAAAGTCTTCGCGCTCGGCTTCCTGCATATTAACTTTAAACTGCTTGGCAAACAGTTTAATCAATGGGTTTTTGATAAGTGGTAGACGGCTTTCTGCTAAAGCACCTAACAAACGTGACAATAGGTGCTGGGGAATAATATATTGCAGCAGAACAAACAAACGGTCTTTCATAATATTTCCTGAGTCAATTTAATGATGAGTATCAAACTCATCCAGTGAGGCTTTAATTTGTCGGTAACTAGCTAAGCGGACTGGATCAATCTCACCGTCCTCTGCAGCCTGCAAAAGGGCGCAGCCTGGTTCATGTTCATGGGAACAATTACTAAATTTGCAATAGCCCAAATACGGGCGAAATTCACGAAATGCTTCTAGTAAAGTATCAGCATCCATATGCCACAAACCAAATTCGCGAATGCCCGGTGAGTCAATTAGGTCACCANCATTGGGAAAGTGAAATAATCTTGCTGTAGTGGTGGTATGAATTCCTTGTTGGTGATATTCCGATAAGGCACTGACCTTTAAACCTGTCCCCGGCAATAAAACATTAACTAATGAAGATTTACCCACGCCAGATTGCCCAACAAACACACTTACACGTTGGTTAAGGACGGCTAGCAAAGCCTCGAGGCCATCTTGGGTTTTGGTGGAAGCACGAATAACCCGATAGCCTAGTTGTTCATAGCGGGCCAGCATGGGTGCTAGATGGGCTTCCGACTCGGCATCCAATAAATCCGTTTTATTGAGTAAAATAATGGGCTCAATAGCACTGGCTTCAGCGGCTACTAGATAACGATCTACCAGGTTGGCATAGGTATGGGGTTTGGGGGCAATGGTGACAACAATCTGGTCAATATTGGCAGCAACTGGCTTAAGTTCACCGTATTTATTGGGGCGACTGAGTTCACTATGGCGAGGATCCCTGGCCACAATAACCCCAGTCTGATCAGCGGCCTGACGCCAAGAGACTTTATCACCAGTGACTAGATGACCTAAATTAGACCGTAGTTTGCATCTGAAAATAGTTCCTTGCTCAGCTTCTACATCGATTTGCGAACCATAATGTGCGACAATTAAGCCTTGCTGCTCGGGACCTAGATCGCCATGTTCGATAGCTGAGTCGATGGCCTGATCTTGTTTCTGAGCACGGGCGCGGCGCTCGGCCTGCACCTTCTCAATTTGCCATTTTTGGCGGCGGGTTAACTGTCGTTTTGCCATGTAATTGCAATTAGCCTGACTATTTGGGGTTTATTCTACCGCGAAGTGGGGCATAATTCAGGTTTTCGCCCCGATTAAACAAATTTATTGTCATTCATAGCACTACAAGGATATACCATGGCCAAGCACCCCCATAACCTGATTTGGATTGATCTGGAAATGACCGGTTTGGATCCAGAAACAGATGTGATTATCGAGATAGCCACCATTGTTACAGATGCCAATCTTAATGTCTTATCCCAAGGGCCATCTTTAGCCATTCATCAGACGGACGAAGTGCTAGCCAATATGAATCCCTGGTGTATTAAACAGCATGGCCAGTCGGGCTTAACCCAACGAGTTCGGGAGAGTGACATCTCCACTACTCAGGCTGAACAAATGACCTTAGCATTCTTGCAACAATATGTTGAGGCGGGGGTTTCGCCTATGTGTGGTAACAGTATCGGGCAAGATCGACGCTTCTTGGTGAAGTATATGCCTGAGCTGGCAAACTACTTCCATTATCGCAATTTAGATGTCAGTACCTTAAAGGAATTAGCGCGCCGCTGGCAGCCAGAGTTGTTGGCTGATTTTCATAAGCAAGGTACCCATTTGGCCATGGACGATATTATTGATTCCATTGCTGAACTGGCGTTTTATCGGGAGCGCATGTTAAAGATTTAACTTGGCGTTTGCCGTGGCCTAGTAGCATAGCCAAGTAGCTTAGCCAATTAACTTAGAAAAGTAACTTAACGTAGATGCTTAATTTTGCGTGCATCCAAGGTGAGTAGGGGTAATGGCTTGAGTGGGATGGCTTGTGCAGCCCGCTCCTCTAACTCCTGTAATGCCCATTGGATATGCTCCTGCACCATCCCTGATGTATCCTTTAAGCGTGCCTGTAAAGCCGCAATAGTGGCCGCATTCGCTTGGCCATTGCCAAGGGCGACAGCAATATTGCGTAACCAGCCTTCGTACCCAGCCCGGCGAATAGGTGAACCTTGGGTGCGTTCGTCAAACTCTTCAGCTGACCAATTAAATAAGCTAATCAGGCTGGCTTGGTCTAGTCCATGGCGTGGTTTAAAGTCAGATTCTGTTGTGGCTTGGGGGTAGCGGTTCCAAGGGCAGGCTAGTTGGCAATCATCACAACCAAAAATGCGATTGCCCATCAAGGGTCTAATTGCTTCTGGAATAGCCCCTTTATGCTCAATGGTTAAATAAGCAATGCAACGGTTAGCATCCAATACATAAGGTTCGGGAAAGGCCTTGGTTGGACACAGATCCATGCAGGCGCTACAGCGGGAGCAATGATCTTTGTCGTAAGGTTCGTCTGTGGGTAAAGGTAAGTCGATAAAAATTTCGCCCAGTACAAACCAGGATCCAGTGCGGCGATTAATTAACAGGGTGTTTTTGCCTTGCCAGCCTAGACCAGCTTGTTGCGCCATGGGTTTTTCCATGACTGGCGCACTATCCACAAACACCCGATAACCAAAAGGTCCAATTAAGGCCTCCATGGCCTTGGCCATTTGTGCCAAGCGTTTGCGAACTAGCTTGTGATAATCTCTACCCAAAGCATAGCGTGCGATATAGCCTTGTTGATCATCTTCTAAGCAACTTTTGGTGGTCAACTGCGGATCCAAATAATGCATGCTAAGGCAGATCACTCTTACGGTACCTGGTACTAATTCAGCCGGCCGATAGCGTTTGCTGCCATGGGCTGACATATAATCCATATCGGCATGATAGCCTTGGGTAACCCACTCTTGTAAGCGTTGGCCAGCAGCTTCTAAATCAGGTTTCACCACACCCATTTCAGCAAACCCAAATTGCTGGGCAAGTTGTTGAATTTGCCCATGTAAACTGTGCAATTGTTGTTGGCTTAGGGGCGGAGCTTGGGTAGCATTTTCAGACATAGGGATATTTTACCTTGATTTGCTATGGAAAGACTACGCACGAGTGCTTGGACAAGGTATCATGGGCGCTGGCTAAAAATATTCCTCAACTAACCCACGGATCCAATACATTTACCATGACCGAACAACTGCTACTAGAAGCGCAAGGAGAGGATGCCATGGTGGCCCTTGGTCATCACTTGGGCGCTGTTATGCAAGCTAAAGATTCCGGCTTAGTGGTGTTTTTGCAGGGTAATTTAGGTATGGGAAAAACCACCTTAGTAAGGGGTATAATGCGCTCATTTGGGCATACGGGTGCGGTAAAAAGTCCTACCTATACTTTGGTTGAACCCTACGAGTTTAAGGCCTTGCAAGTTAATCATTTTGATCTATATCGCCTTGGTAATGCCGAAGAATTGGAATTTCTTGGTATTCGCGACTATTTTTCTGGCTCAGCCATTAATCTTATCGAGTGGCCAGACAAAGGTGCGGGTATTCTGCCAACAGCTGATTTAACCATTACGATTACTGGTGCTGGGCCACAAAGGGAATTGTTGTTTGCGGCAAGCAGTCATTCAGCCCAGAGTTTACTAACACAGCTGCGGGAGGCAAGCCGTGTTTAGGTTACTATTTCGTGCCATGCTTATCGGCTTATTGTTTGTTGGCGTAAAGAGTTGGGCAGCAGAGGTAAAAAACGTACGCATTTGGCCAGCGCCAGATAGTACGCGAGTGGTATTTGATATCAGTGCGCCAGTTACCTTTGAAGTCATTCGCCTAATTAATCCAGAACGTCTGGTGATTGATATACCTTCAAGTCGACTGCAAGCAGCCTTATCGCAACTGGACTTTACCGGAAGCCCGATTAAAGCCATTAGGCATAGTCAGCGCCCAAATAATAAACTGCGCTTGGTGCTTGATTTAAAGCATAAGCTAGAAGCCAAATTATTTACTCTTAAGCCTAACCAGTCCTATGGCCATCGTCTGGTGATTGATTTAAATAACTATCAAGTATCTGGTGCTAAGGTTAGCTCACAGCCTAAGCAGCAAGCGGTAAAAAGCTTGCCCATCATAGATAACCAGCGCAATATTGTCATTGCTATTGATGCCGGTCATGGTGGCGAGGATCCTGGAGCATTGGGCCCGCGTTTTGATGGTAAAAGATTACGTGAAAAGCATGTAGTTATGGCTATTTCTAAGTATCTGCAAAAAGAATTAGATAGTATGCCGGGTTTTGAAAGTGAGCTGCTTCGCAGTGGTGACTATTATATTGGTTTGCGCGATAGAACCAAAAAAGCCCGTCAGGCGAGTGCTGATTTATTTGTTTCTGTCCACGCTGATGCTTTTACTAATCCTAAGGCTCGTGGTGCTTCGGTATGGACTTTGTCCAAAAGTGGCGCTTCTAGTGAGATGGGTCGTTGGTTAGCCAGAAAAGAAAACAGCGCTGACCTGATTGGTGGTATTGGTGGGGTCAGCCTCGATGATAAAGAAGAAGATCTGGCAAAAACCTTACTTGATCTGTCCATGACCCATAGCCAATCAATCAGCCGTGGCATTGCCATTAGTGTGCACCGCCATATTTCAAAAATGGCGCGGATGCATAAAGATCATGTGGAACGGGCCGGTTTTGCTGTGCTTAAATCGCCAGATATTCCATCTATACTGGTAGAAACGGGGTTTATTTCTAATCCAGGTGAAGCGGCGAAATTGCGCACGCCTAGTTACCAGAAGAAAATGGCGAAAGCCATTGCGGCTGGAATTAAGGAATATTATTACGCCAACCCCGTGGCCAATACCTATATCGCAACATTGGTAGCGGCTAAAGGCCAACAATTAACTTACAAAGTGGTTAGGGGTGATACTTTGTCTGAGATTGCTCAGCGCTATAATACCAGTATTAGTAAATTGCGTGCGGCCAATAAATTGAATGCTAAGTCTGTTCTGCAGATTGGTCAGTTATTGGTTATTCCTACAGGATAAATATGATGTCCCGAATTCATTTGCTCAGTCCTCGTTTGGCGAATCAGATAGCTGCTGGTGAAGTAGTTGAGCGCCCTGCGTCAGTAGTAAAAGAATTATTGGAAAATAGTCTTGATGCTGGTGCCGATACAATTAGTGTTGATGTCGAACAAGGTGGCGTCAAATTAATGCGTATTCGGGATAATGGATGTGGCATTGAAAAGGACGATCTTGCCTTATCCCTTAGTCGCCATGCTACTAGTAAAATCAGTAGTTTAGATGACTTAGAGGCGGTCAGTAGTTTAGGTTTCCGTGGTGAGGCCTTAGCTAGTATCAGTTCTGTGGCACGCCTAACACTCACTTCAAATACAGCACAACAAGATAGTGCTTGGCAGGTATCGACGGCGGGGCGAGATATGGATGCGCAGTTGCAGCCAGCAGCCCATCCAATAGGCACCACTGTTGAGGTACGAGATCTATTTTTTAATACCCCAGCCAGACGTAAATTTTTGCGTACAGAAAAAACGGAGTTTGGGCATCTTGAAGAAGTCATAAAACGCCTTGCTCTAAGTCGTATGGATGTGGCCTTCCAACTTAAACATAATGGCAAAGTAATTCATAACTTACGTCCGGCACAGCAACAGGCGGCGCAAGAAAAGCGGGTCGCCAGTGTTTGTGGGCCAAATTTTATGCCTCAAGCCGTGCATATTGAAATGGAGGCACCAGGCTTGCGTATCTGGGGTTGGGTAGGTCTACCCACCTTCTCTCGCAGTCAGGCGGATTTGCAATATTTCTTTGTTAATGGACGCGTGGTAAAAGATAAGTTGGTTAGTCATGCTGTACGTCAGGCCTATCGTGATGTGCTTTATCATGGCCGTCATCCTGCTTTTGTCTTGTATCTAGAATTAGATGCGGCCACCGTAGATGTGAATGTGCACCCCACCAAAAATGAAGTACGTTTTCGTGATGGCCGCCTAGTGCACGACTTTATCTTCCGCTCCTTGCATAAATCCCTAGCTGATGTCCGCCCTGAAGTGCCAACGGGGGGAGGCTTACATGAGCTAGGCATACCGTCAGCAAGTCAGCCAGATATGGGCTTGGCAGCGGGTGTGTTTGCGGGGCAAAGTAATCTGGCCATGGGGGTAGGTAACGATCATGGCAGCCTACCTAGTGGTAGCGCAGGCAGCTTTTCTGGTTATCGATCTGCTTTGTCCAGCACCAACCCTCAACAGATGCAGGAGCAGGCACAAGTCTATGGCCAACTGCATGGTCAGCAGGTGGCCGGGGACATGGCGGCGCCCACTAGTGAGCAAGTTGATATGGCTACAGGAGAGGTGATTATTCCGCCTCTGGGTTTTGCTATTGCACAATTACATGGCATATATATCCTCGCAGAAAATGCGCAGGGCTTAATTTTAGTTGATATGCATGCTGCCCATGAGCGCATTGTTTATGAGCAAATGAAAACTGGTCTTAATGATCAGGGTGTTAGGGCGCAACCTTTGTTAGTGCCTTTATCTATAGCTGTCAGTAGTCGTGAAGCAGATCATGTTGAAAGCTGTAATGATGCCTTTGCGGAGCTGGGCCTATTAATTGACCGTGCCGGTACAGAGACACTGATAGTGCGGCAAGTGCCGAGTGTGTTGCAGCATGCCAATATTGAGCAATTAGTCCGTGATGTATTAGCTGATGTAGTAACCTTTGGCAGTAGTGATCGGATTCGCGCTGCCCATAACGAGTTGTTAGGCACTATGGCCTGCCATGGCGCAGTGCGAGCCAATCGCAAGCTATCTATAACTGAAATGAATGCTCTGTTACGTGATATGGAACACACCGAGCGGAGCGGTCAATGTAATCATGGTCGCCCCACTTGGACTCAGTTAAATCTATCAGAGTTAGATAAGCTGTTTTTGCGAGGCCAATAATGAGCCCTATGTTACCCCCAGCTGTATTTTTAATGGGGCCTACTGCTGCTGGTAAAACAGATCTAGCCGTAGCCTTGGCACAACATCAAAACTGCGAAATTATCTCAGTTGATTCAGCACTTATATATCGTGGTATGGATATTGGCAGTGCGAAACCTGATGCCGCCACCTTAGACTTGGCGCCCCATCATTTACTCGATATACGTGAACCCTCAGCCTCCTATTCAGTTGCTGAGTTTTGTGCCGACGCATTGGCATTAATGGCGGATATTACTGCTCGAGGCAAAGTGCCCTTGCTAGTTGGTGGCACGATGATGTACTACAAGGCCTTAATGGATGGTTTAGCGGACTTGCCGGCTTCTGATGCCGATATACGCCAGCAACTTGAAGCTGATGCGGCTGCGCTTGGCATACCTGCTCTGCATGCGCGTTTAGCTAAGGTGGACCCCATAGCCGCTCAGCGTTTACATAATACTGATAGCCAGCGGGTGTTACGTGCTCTAGAAGTTTATCAACTTACTGGAGAGGCTTTGAGTAGCCATTGGGCTCGCCAAGCAGATTATAGTTTGCCTTATAAAGTTACTTCTATTGGTATCTGGCCGCCTGAGCGAGGCATTTTACATGAGCGCATAGAGCAACGTTTTCAACTCATGTTGGAGCAAGGTTTTGAGCAAGAAGTGGTGGCTTTGCGTGACCGTGGCGACTTAGATTTATCAATGCCGTCTATGCGTTGTGTCGGATATCGGCAAATGTGGCAATATCTTGATGGCGACTATAATTATGAGACTATGATCCATAAAGGTGTGGTTGCAACAAGACAATTAGCTAAAAGGCAGCTAACTTGGTTAAGAAAATGGCCTGATTTACACTATATTGACAGTATGGAGACAAAATTAGCATTCACTGTTTCACAAATATTCGATAGAATGTAAAGATGAAAATTAACGACTAAGCTTAATATGTTAATTTTCGCTGTAACAGCTATTTTGTTGCATGCTGTGTGCACTTTCCATAGGTGTAAAATTTATATTTAAAGGAGTTAGTAATGTCAAAAGGGCAAAGCCTACAAGACCCTTATCTGAATGTTCTGCGCAAGGAAAGAGTACCTGTTTCCATTTTCTTGGTAAATGGTATTAAGCTGCAAGGTCAGATCGAGTCTTTTGACCAGTTCGTTATTTTATTAAAGAATACTGTTTCTCAAATGGTATACAAACATGCTATCTCGACTGTGGTACCCGCTCGCCCAGTCAAGGTACCGACCGAAGAAGAAGCGAGTTAAATTTTTTCAGTGTATAGACGCCACAATAAGCATCAATTTATTGGTGCTTTTGTCATTAAACGAGCACCTTTGGGTGCTCGATTACATTTAGGTCAAACTATTGTTTTTTGAACGTCATGACGGCGGCGAACGCGCCATCCTGGTCCACATGGAAATGGGACAGGAGGGTGAACGTGAGGATGCCAACGAATTAAAGGAATTGGTTCTTTCGGCTGGAGCTGACCCCATCGTAATGATTGGTGGTGCGCGCTCCCATCCCCATCCAAAAACCTATGTTGGTTCTGGCAAAGTGGCGGAAATAAGTCACGCTGTTAGTGAGCATCAAGCAGAGATTGTGATATTTAATCACACTCTTAGTCCTGGCCAAGAACGCAATCTAGAAAAGGAATTTCAATGCCGAGTACTGGATCGTACGGGGTTAATTCTGGATATCTTCGCCCAACGTGCTCGTACTCACGAAGGTAAGTTGCAAGTTGAGTTAGCGCAGTTAGAACATATGTCCACGCGCTTGGTACGTGGTTGGACCCACTTAGAACGTCAAAAAGGTGGTATTGGTCTGCGTGGCCCAGGTGAAACGCAATTAGAGACCGACCGGCGTTTATTAAGGGCTCGAATTACTTCCATTCTTAAGCGTTTACAAAAGGTTCGTAAGCAGCGTGAGCAAGGGCGACGTTCGCGGCGCCGGGCAGAAGTGCCCACCCTATCCTTAGTGGGATATACTAACGCCGGTAAGTCCAGTTTGTTTAATCGCATTACTGTTGCTGACGTTTATGCTGCGGATCAATTATTCGCTACTTTGGATCCAACCTTTAGACGTCTTGAAATTACTGATGTGGGCCCCACTATATTGGTTGATACAGTTGGTTTTATCCGCCATCTGCCCCATAAACTAGTAGATGCCTTTCGAGCCACTCTACAGGAAACAGCAGAAGCATCACTGCTGTTGCATGTGGTAGATGCCAGTGATGAAATGCGAGATGACAATATTGCTGAAGTAAATGATGTCTTGCAGGAAATTGATGCCATAGGATTGCCAACATTGTTGGTTTACAACAAAATAGACATGCTGTCTGATACACCACCACGCATTGATTATAATGCCCAAGGTAAACCAGAGAGAGTGTGGCTATCGGCTCTCACGGGCGAAGGTAGTGAGCTATTGTTGCAGGCTATTCAGGAGTTGTTAGGTGATGATATGTACACCGGCCAACTAACTCTGCAACCGGGTCAAGGACAAATGCGGGCACAAATGTACTCGCATAATGCGGTGCAGCAAGAGAAGATTGATGATGTTGGCAATATGGTATTGGATATCCGTTTGCCAAAGAAAGAGTTTTTACAAATACTTAACCGACTTGGTATGGACCCTGAGCCGTTTGTGGGTAAACCCAAACAGCCTTGGGAACACTAGATTAATTGTTAGCCTCTAAAGGAGACGACTATGGCCTGGAATGAACCGGGTAATAACGGCAAGGATCAAGATCCTTGGGGAAATCGTGGCTCAGGTGGGTCAAATCAGGGGCCACCTGATTTAGATGAAGCCTTGGGTAAGTTAGTAGATAAAGTTAATGGCCTGTTTGGTGGCAGTGGTGGCAAACGCAATAGCGGTGGCCAAGAGCCAGCTGCTCCAGCACCGAGTGGCAAGCTAATCCTGGTCATCCTCGCAGTAGTTGCTGTGGTTTGGTCAGGTATGGGCTTCTATACCGTCGATCAGCAAGAACGTGCGGTGGTATTGCGCTTGGGTAAATTCTTGGAAACAGTTGAGCCTGGCCTGCAGTGGAACCCGCCTCTAGTGGATGACGTAACCAAAGTAAATGTAACGGCGGTACGTAACCATGATCATGTTTCACTGATGCTGACCAAAGACGAGAATATCGTTGAAGTTGGCTTGTCTGTACAGTATGTGGTTTCTAATCCAAAAGATTTTCAGCTAGAAGTAAGATCACCTGAAAATAGTTTGGCGCAGGCGACTGAATCTGCGCTACGACATGTGGTGGGTAGCTCGAAGATGGATGATGTGCTTACTGAGGGTCGTGCAATATTAGCCGATCAGGTGCAAGCACGTTTGCAGGATTATCTAGACAGTTACCAAACGGGTCTAGAAGTTAGCAAGGTCAACATCGAAAACACCAGTGCACCATCACAAGTACAAGATGCTTTTGATGATGTTATCAAGGCTCGTGAAGATGAGCAGCGGGTGAAGAACGAAGCTCAAACTTATGCCAACGGCATCGTGCCTGAAGCGCGTGGTAAAGCGCAGCGCATGATGGAAGAAGCAAGCGCCTACCGTGAAGAGGTGGTGGCCAGAGCAGAGGGTGAAGCGACGCGTTTCAGTAAACTATTAGCTGAATACCAAAAAGCCCCAGAAGTAACCCGCGAGCGTTTATATCTAGTGGCCATGGAAGATGTACTATCAAACAGCAATAAGGTGTTGGTAGATGTCGATGGTGGTAACAATATGATGGTATTACCACTGGATCAAATTATGAGCAGTGCTAAGCGCGGCACCAATAGCTTTGGTGGTGCAGCAACGAGTGCGGATATAGACGAAATAACTAATCAGGTTATTCAAGAGCTAGGCACCCGCACAACTACTCGTATCAGCACAAGGGAGAGCCGTTAATATGACTTCTCGTACATTACTTAGCCTAGTTGGCTTATTTGTTGCCCTGCTGATTGCTTCTTCCTCTATTTTTGTAGTGAAGGAAACGGAACGTGCGATTATGCTTCGTTTTGGTGAAGTAGTGCAGTTTGATATTAAACCGGGTCTGCATTTTAAGATTCCTTTTGTGAACACTGTGCGCAAGTTTGATGCGCGAGTGCTTACCCTTGATGCCCGCCCTCAGCGTTATCTAACCATGGAAAAGAAGGGTCTGATTGTTGATTCTTTTGTGAAATGGCGTATTCAAAATGTTGCGGATTACTACACGGCAACTTCAGGTATCGAAAATACCGCAGCCAAGTTATTGGCATCCCGTGTTGATACCGGCCTGCGTAACCAGTTTGGTGAACGAACCCTGACCGAGGTTGTGTCCGGTGAACGTGACGAATTGATGAATGAGTTACGTGAAGAACTGAATATGGTGGTGATTGCCGATATGGGTATTGAAGTGGTGGACGTGCGGGTAAAACGCATTGACCTACCACAGGAAGTAAGTCAATCGGTATATGATCGTATGCGCACTGAGCGGGAGCGTGAAGCACGTGAATTACGTTCAGAGGGTAAAGAGAAAGCAGAAGGTATTCGTGCCGATGCTGATCGCCAACGTACGGTTATTATGGCCAACGCTTACCGTGAGGCTGAACTTATCCGCGGTGATGGTGATGCTGTAGCCGCTGCTACCTATGCTGAGTCATATAACGAAGATCCTGAGTTCTATAGCTTCTATCGTAGTTTAGATGCCTACCGTAAAACCTTTGGTAATGGTGGCGATATTATGCTGGTTGAGCCTGATAGTGAGTTCTTTAAGTATCTTGGTCAGTCACAGGCAAAGTAACTCAATAAGTGATTTCTCGCTCGATAATAAGGGCTAGGAAAAAACACTAAATAAGGGGACCGGTTTTTTTGGCCAGTAATTGCCAAAAGCACCTGTCCCTTTTTTTGTGGGCTGGCCATAAAGCCAGTGAAAATAGGCTATTATTTAACCATGAAAACCAATTTCATTCCCGAAATTCAGGACTACTTGCAGTCTCTATGGTTAGCTAAGGGGTTAAGCGATAACACTTTAGAAAACTATGGTCGAGATTTGACGCGGTTCAATAAATGGTTACAACCACAAGGCCGGCGTTTGGTTGAAGCTCGGGATATGGATGTTTTGGGCTACCTTGCCGACCTCACCACCTCTGGTGCTAAGCCAGCTAGCGTGGCCCGGCATTTATCTTGTTTAAAGGGCTATTTTCGTACCCAAGTTAGGGATCAAGGCCTAGCAGTTGATCCAACGGCGCTGATACAAGCGCCTAAGTTGGGCCGGCCCTTGCCGAAATCCTTAACAGAAGCAGAAGTAGAAGCTTTATTAGGAGCGCCAGATACTCAGACGGCATTAGGCTTACGTGATCGGGCTATGTTAGAACTGCTTTATGCGAGTGGATTAAGGGTGAGTGAGCTTGTGGGTTTGGAAACCAGTCAGGTCAAACTAAGTCTTGGCTTAGTACAAGTGATGGGTAAGGGTTCGAAAGAGCGCTTAGTGCCTATGGGGCAGGCTGCTCAGGATTGGCTTGAGCGTTATTTAAAAACCGCCCGCGTGGAACTGTTAGGGAACAGCGTGAAAAGTGTGCTATTTCCAAGCCAGAGGGGAACCCAGATGACGCGGCAGACATTTTGGCATCGTATTAAGTTGCATGCTCAGACGGCGGGTATTGCCAAGCCACTGTCTCCCCATGTGGTGCGCCACGCCTTTGCTACCCATTTATTAAACCATGGTGCTGATTTACGAGTGATCCAAATGTTGCTGGGTCATAGTGATTTATCCACTACACAAATATATACTCATGTAGCCAACCATCGCTTACAGGCGCTGCATCAACAACATCACCCTCGAGGTTAACAATTATGTCTATTAGGCGTTTATTTAGTTTCTTATGTTTATCTGCTTTAAGTATTAATAGCTGGGCAGATGACTACGCCGATTTACATGCTAGTGTGGCGCGTCTTAGCCCTGATCTACAGATTATGGCAGTGGCTGAAACCCCTATGACTGGTATATTAAAGGTCGTTATCAATACCGGTGAAACCATCTATATGAGCGCTGATGGTAACTATTTTTTGGCGGGTAATCTTTATCAAAATACCCCTGAGGAAGGTTTTTTAAATCTTACTGAAGTAGATCAGCAACAATCACGTAAAGCCATTATGCAAAGTGCTATTGCCGAAAATGCATGGATCTTTGAGGCCAAGGGTGAGACCAAGGCTAGTATCACTGTATTCACTGATGTTGACTGCTATTACTGTCAGAAATTACATTCAGACATAGCGCAAATCAATGCCTTAGGTATCGAAGTTCGCTATTTGTCATTTCCCCGGGCGGGTATTGGCTCATCGTCATATCAAGTGATGGTTGATGCTTGGTGTGCTGAAGACCCCAATGATTTTCTAACTAAGGCTAAACAGCGAGCCCAAGATGGTATGCCACCACTGGCATCACCAACTGCCTGTGAAAACCCAGTGGCTGATCATTTTGCTTTAAGCCAGACTTTAGCACTTACCGGAACACCTGCCATTATCATAGAAACAGGTGAATTATGGCCTGGATATTTGCCAGCGGATGAATTGGCAAGACGTTTGGGTATAAATTAAGGCACGTTAATGGCGCGCCAATAATATTCACAATAAATGCTCTCGAACTAACTGGCTGCCAGTAAATTATCACTATTGACAATTTACTGCTTTTATTTATAATCAGTTTTGACAACAAACCTCTAACGCCAAAGACTATGGTGAGGCCAAGCAAGGAGCGCCAAATGAAGTCAGTATTAACCAGTATAAGCCACTTTTTTTCTCTGGTGCCTAATGCCCTGCGACCTTACCGTTGGCCAATATTAATTAGCGCAACCATACTTAGTGTCTTTATGGCCATGGGCCTAAGCCGCTTTGCCATGGATGTGACCATGGATTCTTGGTTTCAGGAAGATGATCCCGTTTTACAATCATTAGATGAGTTTCGCAGTCAGTTTGGTAGTGACGATGGTCTCTATATCGTTTATGAAGCCAAAGATGGGGATGTATTTTCCGACCAATCATTGCGCCTGATTGATCAACTTACAGAACGCTTAGAAAACTGGCAGGACTTAGACCCTCAAACGATTACCAGTATGGGCCTTACCCAAGAGCAAATTGACCATCTCTCCCATATTAAACGGGTCCAGTCTTTAACCAATATTCGTATCCAGCAAAATACGGGTGACTCCCTCAGTTCGCCGCGCTTAGTCCAGCAGCTTAGTATGAGTGAAGCGGAACGAGAGGCGCTAAAAGCCCAAGCTATGGCACAAAATAACTTGCCACTATTTTTATTCTCCAAAGATTTTCGTTTTGGTGCCATTATGGTTACCACAGACTTTGGTGCCGTTCCCGTTGTCGATGACTTACAGGCAAGCTCTGATGATCTGTTGCTGGTCGACGATTTAGATAGTTTTGCTGACGATTTTACTGCCGAGCTGGATTTAACGGCTGAAGTGACAGAAGTAAAGTTTCAAGATATGGATTCGTCTCTTTATCTGGGCTTTATGGAGCCTATAGTAGGCTTATATAGTACGCCTGAAATGCAAGGGCAGTTTAATTTCTATCCTATTGGTGGCGCGGCCATGGTTGATTTGGCTTGGGATACGATGATCATGGCTGCAGTATTATCCATAGGCACAGTGCTCATTATTATTATCTTGCTGTGGCGCTTATTCCATTCTGTGAGTGCGGTACTATGGCCCCTTGTTGCTATTGGTCTGAGTGCCTTATATGTGGTGGGTGCTGTCTCATGGATGGGTATTGATACCAGTCAATTAATTAGTTTGACGGTAATGCTAATCGTCGCTGTTGGTGTGGCCGATTGTGTGCATGTTATGAGTAGTTATCAGTACTTTTTGCGCAAGGGGCATGGGCACCAAGAAGCCTTAACTGCTGCTTATGGCCAAACAGGCCTACCCATTTTATTAACCACCATTACGACTATGGCGGGCATGTCAGCCCTCGCTGCTACAGGCATGACCCAGTTTGTTATCTTTGGCTTATCCTCTGCTGCGGGGGTACTAATGGCCTTTATTTATACCATGGTGTTACTGCCGGTGTTATTGGATTTATGGCATCCACGCATTAAGGTGAAAGCGGGTGAAGCTGATGAGGATGCAGCCAAACGGCATTGGTTGCAGCCCATATTGGATCGTACTCCAGCCTTTGTGCAACGCCATCGACATTTGGTGAATGGGGTCTTTATTGGTACTTTTTTGCTGTGCTTATATGGTGCCACACAGGTCAAGATTGATTCTAATTTTGCTGAACTCTACCGTGAAGGCACTGACTTTAGGATGGCATATGATGTGGTTGATGCCAATATGTCGGGTACTGGGGCGGTGGCCATTATGGTTGATATGGGCACTTCCGATGCCCTCAATGATCCACAAGTACTAAATACAATGGCGAATTTGCAGGCATATGTGGAACAAACCTACAGTGAGTTTGTGGTGACCAGTAATTCCTTAGCGGATGTGGTTAAAGAAACCCATGCCACCATGCAAGATGGCAGCGATCGTTATCGAACTATACCTGACTCTGAAATTGCTGTAGCACAGCTGCTATATCTATTTAATAGCGCTAACCCTGAGGCGCGTCGGGCTTTAGTCAATGATGATTACTCTGCCAGTCATATCAACTTTACCCTACTGAATGCTGGTTCCAGTGAGTACTCAGAATTTTTTGCCTCCATACAGCAAGATATTATTGCCGCTTTTGAACCTTTAAGGGATCAATATCCGGATATGGACGTTCATGCTACGGGCTCCTTAGCCATGATGATGCGGTTGATGGATGACCTTAGTCGTAGTCAATTTGAGAGTTTAACCTTGGCGGTGGTGATCATTTCTGCCTTGATGATATTGACCTTGGGTTCCATACAAGCGGGCCTATTGGCCATTATTCCTAACCTAATTCCGGCCACCTTAACCTTCGGTTTGATGGGTTTGCTGGCCATTCCCCTAGATGGGGATACCTTAATGATTGCGCCGCTAATTATTGGTATTGCAGTGGATGATACCATTCACTTTATTACCCATTACCGTATGGCATTGGCAAAATTTAATGATATGAAGTTAGCTTTGATCAACACTATTAAGGAAGTCGGTCAGGCAGTCACTTTTACTAGTTTGATTCTAGGTTGTGGCTTCTTTATGTTAAGTTTTAGTGATTATTTAGGTATTGCCAAAGTGGGCATGTTTGGCTCATTGGCTATTTTTGTTGCCCTGCTGTGCGACTTGCTATTTTTCCCCGCTCTGATTATGTGGTTTAAACCTCGTTTTGGGCAGAAGAATGTGAAAGACAATTTAGATTTTAAAGGAGTCACCAATGTCATCAATGACTAGTCGATTATTGCCAGGATTGGCTGTTCTTTTTGCCGCTCTGCTGGCTACGGTAGGTGGGTGGAGCTCCGCACAGGCCGCTGATTTAAGTGCGCGGGATATAATGCAAAAGATGGATGATACCCGTCTAGCATCAAGTGAATCGTCTTTTAACCGCATGCAACTGACTACCTGTAAATATGGGGTTAAAAATGGCAAGTTAAAATGTGTGGAAAAGCCGCGCGTGAAGCTTTTAGAGTCGGCACAAATTAATTTGGGTGACAACAATAAGGATACTAAATCCATTGCCATCGTTTTGCAGCCAGCCAGTGAAAAGGGTATTGGCATGTTATCTTGGACCTATGACGACAGTACTAGAGATAATGAAACTTGGTTATATCTTTCTGCCTTGGGTAAGGTCAAACGTATAGCCGCTGGTGCCGATGAAGATAGTGAACCAACGAGTCTGTTTGGCTCAGAAATCACCACCGAAGACATGGAAACGGGTAAGCTCGATGATTATATCTATTCGATTGTCGATCAGGGTGAATATAAGGGCCGGCCTGTGTATGTGATTGAAGCCGTTGCTACCCCTGAGCGACAGCGCAAAACCCGTTATAGTAAATCCCAAACTTGGGTTGATGCGGAACGTTTCTTGGCGTTAAAAGTGCAGTTATATGATAAGCAGGGCAATCTGACTAAGCGCATGCAGGTTGGTAAGATAGAAAAAATTGATGGTATTTGGGTGACCCGAAGTTTAACCATGTTTAATTTAGTCGCTCAGCGCCTGACCAATATGAAATTGGATGGTATTACTTTTGGGGTGGATATCGATGAAGCTTTTTTGTCACAGCGAGCCTTAACCGATACCGCATTTCGTGAGGCAAATCTTAACCAATTGCGCGCACAGGCAAAGTAGCATATGGGGATTCGAAGAAGTTTACTCTGCATGCTGGCATTGGGTTCGTGGGTAGGTTTATCCCTACCTATACAAGCTGATGATCTCCTGTTAGATGATGAGTTTGATACGGAAGCGATTTTCGATGATAGTGAATTTAGTCTAGATAATACAGATTTACTATTACAAGAATCACCCTATCAATGGCAGCTCAAGCAAGGCCTTGTCCTTGATCCACAGGCCACACAAGACCCCACTAATAGTTATAGCAACTTACATCTAACAGCGGAAACCACCCTTGGGTTAAGTGGTTTTGCCAATATAGATTTAAAAGCCACACAGGATTGGCTAACAGGGCAGTGGGATACGGAAATATATAGTTCGGCTATACAAATTAGTACCCAACAGGGGGCCTTTAAATTGGGCCGCTATATTAATAGTTGGGGAGAGGTAGAAGGGGCTGGTGTGTTGGATATTATTAATCCTGCCCCAGGTCTAACAGACCCAGATCGTGGCTTTAAACCCCAATGGTTAGTGGCTTATAACCATTATATGGGGCCTCGCGAATGGCAATTGCTGACTAATTTAGACCCAGATATTGCTCAGTTTCCAGATCTGAGCGCCACTAAACAAGCCAGTCGTGAATGGGGTCTGCGCTATAAAGTAGCCAATAGTGGTTCAGATTGGGCCGTCTATGCTGGTCAGTTTTTGCAAAATTCACCTACTCTTGGACTGGTTAATAGTCTGGAGCAGTTAACGGCGTTTGAATACGATTTACTGGGGTTTAGTTATAATCAAGCTAGGGGTGATAATCTTTTTAAGTTTGATCTGGCTTGGAAACAAGGGCTTGGCCAACAAGTCGGAAATGACCTAACTCAGGTTGAGCGCCTAGATATGGCCTTGGGTGCAGAGATTAAAGTGGGCGAACGGCAATGGCAGTGGAGCCTATCTGGCAACTATCTTCCCGAGCATACCCATGAGTTTAGTAGTGTCATTATTGACTCCCTTACCTTTGAGCTGAGTCTTTTACCTAGCAGTCAGTGGTCTTCCCAATATGGAATGGGTGTGAGTGATAGCTTTGCTAATGGTGAGTTCAATTGGAGCCTTAATTTAACTGGGGCCTTAAATGGCAGTATGACAGGCTTAATTTCTGAGCTGAAATGGGATTATAACGATAACCTAAATATCCTGTTTACTCTGGCGGGTATCACCGCTAATGCTGATTCTGAATTGGCTGCTATGGATGGACTGCAACGGGTTGGTGTCGAATTGGAATACCATTTTTAGCATTCTAAAAGCTAAATTGAGCGTCACCTAGGCCACAATCATTAACCCTAAACAATATTGTTGGCGTGTGGTTAACATTATCAGCCAAGAAACACATCTAAAGTGTGCTCGAACATTGCAGCCTGTGTGCCCTAAGGCTACAATATCACCCTTTTTGGGCAGTCAATTTTGGCTGACCTTGTTTAGCCATTTAAGTGGGTATGGGGTTCATTTTGAAACCGGTTAAAGTAGGTATTTGTGGAATGGGTACTGTCGGTGGCGGTACTTTTAATGTATTACAGCGTAATGCCAGTGAAATTACTCGCCGCACGGGTCGCAATATTATCGTTGAGCAGGTTGCTCAGCGCCGTCCTAATGCTACCTGTGAGATGGGTAGCACCCAGATTACCGATGATATTTTTGCCGTAGCCAATAACCCCGATATTGATGTTGTGGTAGAGCTAATTGGTGGCTATGAGCCGGCCAAGGAATTGGTGTTAACAGCTATTCGTAATGGCAAGCATGTGGTAACCGCCAATAAGGCTTTGATTGCTGTCCATGGTAACGAAATCTTTGCCGCTGCCCGTGAACATAATGTGGTGGTGGCCTATGAAGCAGCCATTGCAGGCGGTATCCCCATTATTAAATCTCTGCGCGAAGGCTTGGCAGCCAATCAAATTAATTGGTTAGCAGGTATTATCAACGGCACTGGTAACTTTATTCTTACTGAAATGCGCGACAAAGGGCGTGACTTTGCTGATGTATTAGCAGAAGCTCAAGCTCTTGGTTATGCAGAAGCCGACCCTACTTTTGATGTGGAAGGTATTGATGCCGCCCATAAGCTTACGATCTTGTCATCCTTAGCCTTTGGCATTCCATTGCAGTTTGATGCCTGTTTTACCGAGGGTATTAGTCAGGTTTCCCAAGAAGATGTCGCCAATGCGGAAGCTTTAGGCTATCGCATTAAGCATTTGGGTATAAGTCGCCGTACTGATAATGGCATAGAGCTGCGCGTGCACCCAACCTTGATTCCGGAAAAACGTCTCCTAGCCAATGTGCATGGGGTGATGAATGCGGTGCTAGTGGATGGTGATGCAGTGGGCCCAACTTTGTATTATGGTGCTGGTGCTGGTGCCGAACCAACAGCATCGGCTGTAGTTGCTGATATCGTTGATGTAGTGCGCGATATAGACCTAGAAAATGGCACCCGAGTGCCTTCCTTAGCCTTTGGCCAAGAAGATTTGTCAGATACTGCAATTTTGTCCATGGAGCAGGTTGAGACAGCCTACTATTTACGGATGATGGCCAATGAGAAACCAGGTGTTTTGGCTCAGGTAACCAAAATACTCGGCGAACGGGGCATTAGTATTGAAGCGATTGAGCAAAAAGGCCATGCGACTGAGCAAGTGCCAGTTGTTCTGCTTACCAACCGAGTTGTGGAAGGGCAGATGAATGCTGCCATTACTGCGATTGAAGCTTTGGATGATATTATTGGTCAGATTACTCGTATCCGGGTTGAAGATTTAGACGGTTAAGCAGGGCTAAAGAGAGAATATTCATGCGTTATATCAGTACCCGTGGTCAGGCACCCAGTTTAGGTTTTGCCGATGTATTATTGACCGGCTTAGCCAGTGATGGTGGTCTTTATGTACCAGAAAGCCTGCCAGCATTTAGTCAGGACGAAATTCAGGCTATGGCTAGCATGTCCTATGCGGAATTAGCCCATAGAGTGATCTTACCCTTTGTGGAAGCTGATGTGACCAGTGCTGAACTAAAGGTAATGGTTGATGAAACCTATGCTGGTTTTAGTCATCATGCCGTAGCACCTTTGGTGCAGTTAGATCGTAATGAGTGGGTGTTGGAGTTATTCCATGGCCCCACCTTAGCTTTTAAAGATTTTGCCCTACAATTGCTTGGTCGGTTAATGGATCATGTGCTCAGCAAGCGCAATAAGAAGCTGGTGATTATGGGGGCAACCTCTGGTGATACAGGTTCTGCTGCCATTGAAGGTTGTCGTCATAGTGAGCATGTGCAGTTATTTATTCTGCATCCTCATGAGCGGGTGTCGGAGGTACAAAGACGCCAAATGACCACCCTGATTGGGGATAATATTCATAATATTGCTGTTACTGGTAACTTTGATGATTGCCAGCAAATGGTAAAACAGAGCTTTGCCGATCAGTCCTTTTTAGCAGGTGGTCAACTAGGGGCAGTTAACTCCATCAACTGGGCCCGTATTATGGCGCAGATTGTGTATTACTTTTATGCAGCTGTGGCTGTGGGTGGCCCCCAACGTCCCGTTTCTTTTAGTGTACCAACGGGTAACTTTGGTGATATTTATGCTGGCTATCTGGCCCAGCAAATGGGCTTGCCGATTAAGCAGTTAGTTGTCGCCACCAATGCTAATGATATTTTGCATCGTTGTATCAGTGCCAATCATTATGTGAAAAATGACCTAGTGAAGACCCTATCGCCAAGTATGGATATTATGGTGTCGAGTAACTTTGAGCGCTTACTATTTGATCTCTATGATCGAAATGGCGAAGAGTTGGCTGCGCTAATCGCTGACCTGAATAGCGGTAAGGCCGAGAGTTTAGCTACCACTCGATGGCAGCAAGCTCGCACTATATTTGCTAGTCATAAAGTCGACGATGATTTGACTTGTGAGGTCATTAAACAAGTAGCTGAAGAGCATAATTATTTGTTAGATCCCCATAGTGCTATTGGGGTGGAAGCCGGCCGTGCATGTAATGAGCACCCTGAGGTGCCAATGATTACCTTAGCGACGGCGCATCCGGTTAAGTTCCCAGAGGCGGTTATTAAAGCGGGCCAAGATGGGCCGCAATTGCCACGTCATTTAAGTGATTTGTTAGAGCGTCCTGAGGATTATGCTGTGTTGCCAAATGATTTGGCAGCAGTACAAGACTATATTGCCAAACATAGCCACTGATCCTGCAAACCTCCGTTAGACAGGCATAGTGCTGGTTGTTTGGTCACAGAGGTTGGTGGAATGATACAAATTAAGCAGCGACAAGGCCAACCTAGTCCAGCACTAAGTGCTGCTCTGCATCCCCTGCTGGCGCGCATCTATGCCCAGCGCGGGGTTGATAATCCACAGCAGCTTGATTATGGGCTGCAATATCTAACTCCCTACCATGATATGGCTGGCATGGCAGCGGCGGTAAGCATTTTGGCGCAAGCCATTACTCAGCAAAAGCATATTGTCATTGTTGGTGACTTTGATTGTGATGGTGCCACCAGCACTAGCTTGGCTTATTTAGCGCTGGGTGCCATGGGTGCTCATAAAGTCAGTTATCTCGTACCGAATCGTTTTACCTATGGTTATGGCTTAAGTGCTCCTTTAGTTGATGCGGCCATGGGCATGGCACCTGAGGTGATTGTCACGGTGGATAATGGTATCGCTAGCCATGAGGGTGTCGAGCGAGCTCATGCCCTTGGTTTACAGGTCGTCATTACGGATCACCATCTGGCTGGCGACAGTTTGCCTAAAGCCGATGCCATAGTGAACCCTAACCAGCCAAATTGCCCATTTCCCCATAAATCGACAGCCGGTGTGGGAGTTATTTTCTATGTGATGAGTGCCTTACGGCGGCATTTGCAAGAGCAGGGATGGTTTCAGCAGGCTAAGATTACCGCCCCCAATATGGCTCAGTTCTTAGACTTGGTGGCCTTAGGGACAGTGGCTGATTTAGTGCCACTAGAGTATAACAATCGTATTCTTGTCGCTCAGGGTATGGCACGTATTCGTCGCGGTTTGGCGCGCCCAGGCATCCTGGCTTTGGTACAACAGGCTGGACGCCAGCTTAATCAGCTACAAGCCACGGATATGGGGTTTGTTCTAGGGCCCAGACTCAATGCGGCTGGGCGCTTGGATGATATGTCAGTAGGTATTGAGTGCTTGCTAACCAATGATAATGAGCGTGCTCAGCAGCTAGCCCAGCAGTTGGATCAGCTGAATCAACAGCGGCGCTCTATTGAAGGGGAGATGCAAGAACAAGCAGCCATTATTGTTGGTCAGCTGCAAGAAGCAGAGACTACTGAACTGCCCCCATGTGTATGCCTATTTCAGCCTGATTGGCATGAAGGTGTGGTAGGTATTGTTGCTTCCCGTATTAAAGAACGTTGGCATCGCCCAAGCCTTGTGTTTGCTCAAGGCGAGGATGGCTTATTAAAAGGTTCGGCGCGCAGTATTGCTGGGTTTCATATGCGTGATGCTTTGGCAGCCGTGGATGCAAAACATCCTCATTTAATTGAACGTTTTGGTGGTCATGCCATGGCTGCTGGTCTAAGTATCTCGTTGGATCATTTAGAAGCCTTTAAAGAAGCTCTAAATGCCTATGCTCAAGAACATTTAGACCCAGCCTTATTAGCCCGAACCTGGCGCACAGATGGGGTCTTAGAGTCCCATGATTTGCAACTACAACAAGCACAACTCTTAGCCACTGCAGGGCCATGGGGTCAAGCCTTTGAAGCACCCAGTTTTCATGGTGATTTTGACCTTATTCAACAGCGCATTGTGGGGCAAAAGCATTTAAAGATGGTGGTCGCACAACAGGAAACTGGGGAATTGATTGATGCCATCTGTTTTAATGTCGATTTGTCCATTTGGCCAGGTGAATATCAGCGCGTAAGGTTGGTTTATCGTATGGATGTTAATGAATTTCGTGGTCGGCAGAGTTTGCAATTGATTGTTGAGGCTATGGCGCCGCTGTAGGTTTTGCTATGCGGTAAAGCAAGTTATCGATCGAGATTGGCAAACCCATTACCAAAGATCGAGTTGGGGTGGCCTAGGATCGTCAAAATCAAACTCGAAGTTCTCTTCAGCCAGCTCTTGGCGTCGTGCCTGCACACGTTGGTAGCGGCGAGCACACAATTTCATAATATGTAATTTTTCTGCCACACTAAATTGATGCCAGTGGAAACGCTCATCCCGCGAGCGCATACAGCCTTTGCAATAGCCTTTTGGACTATTTTCACAAACGCCGATACATGGGCTAGGGGCACTAAAAAGCTCTGACTGTTCCATGGCGCGCAATATAGCAGATTAGGCCTCAAGGGTATATAGAACGGCTATACTATAACTTTTGTGAATGTGGCTGTATGACCCTTGCATAGTATGGTTTCTCCGTATGTTTAATTATTCAGGCACGGTAAATTTGGCGACCATGGGCAGATGGTCGGAAATATGCCAAGTGTTTTCCTGCAACACCTGACCCTGTAAATCATCTAGATTGTCAGCATGGACAAAAAAATCTATGGTTCGGTCAGGTGCAACGGCTTCCTTTCGATTAGGGAAATGGGTAAACCACTGTCTGGCATTTTCTCCCGTGGCTTGTTCGATACTCGGCACTACTTTAAAACCATCGTAGATACTGGCTAATTCGGAGTTAGCTTGATAGTAATTGCGATCAGCCTCAGGTAATAGCTTATATTGACCGGGTGGCAGTAAGTTAAAGTCGCCGGCGATTAACCAAGGCTCAGCTTGGTCTTTTTGGCTTAATAGCTCCTGCAGATAGGCTACTTGTTGCTGCATAGTGTCTGAACCTTGGGCAAAAGCATCAAAATGGGTGTTCATAAGGGTTAAAGGTTGGCCCCCATAGACGGGTATTTGGACTTCTTGAATAGCGCGTTTAAAGTTAAATTCATCATACAGTGGGAAGGTTTTAATGGTCGCTAACTGGTGCCTTAATGCCGTATCGATTCGGTATTTGGATATAACGGCCAGCTTCATGCCAACAGATCCCATTATTTGCGGTAAGGGCACAAAGTCAGCTTGCCAATAAAAAGCTTCGGTGTAGTTTGCATAGTCCTTGGGTAACATCCCTAGCAAGCGTTGTAATTGGTCTTCATAATCCGTGCGCACAGCCCCATCATGGAGTTCCTGCAGCAAAATAATATCGGGGTTTTGGGCCTCAATAACCCTAACGACTTCCTGGTATGTGGCCTCAATATCCTCGCGGCTAGGGCGGACATCTGGGCCGCTACCATCAATACGGTCATACCAGAACTCATAGTTCTTACTCGCCATATATTGCACATTCCAACTCAGCACTTTTAAGTTTTGCCCACCTTGCAGCATTGGTGCATCAGGGTGGTTATAAACTTTTTCATTTTGTAGGGGTGGTGGATGAAAGGTAATGGCCCAAACTAGAATAGTTAAAGCCACTATTATTAGCAGTAAACTTGCACTTATTATTTTTATAATTCGCATCTTTATTGGGTCCTATTTATAGCCCCCGTAGGGTTTTTATATGTTGCTCAACGGAGGCCGCCAGAGCTTGCAAATGATAACCTCCCTCAAGCATACTCACTAGCCTACCTTGAGCATGGCTGCGTCCTTGATCCATAATCAGTTCAGTTACCCAGGCATAATCGGCTTCGACTAAGTTTAGATTGGCCAAAGGGTCGAGGCGATGAGCGTCAAAGCCAGCCGAGACAAAAATCATATCAGGTTTATGGCTTTGCAAGGCAGGCAACCAATGCTGCTCGATGGCGTGGCGAAATTCTCGACTACCACTGCCAGCTTCAAGGGGACAATGTATTAGGTGCTCAGCCAGGGTATCATGATGGCGCATAGGGTAGTGGGGATGCTGATAACTTGAACATACCAATACCCGCGGATCATTAGCAAAAATATCCACTGTGCCATTGCCATGGTGAACATCAAAATCCAGAATCGCTACGCGCTCAATATTGTCCTGTTGCAGGGCATAGAGGGCAGCAATAGCAATATTATTAAACAAACAAAATCCCATTGGTAAATCATGTTCAGCATGATGCCCCGGTGGTCTGACCGCACAAAAAGCATTATTGATTTTTCCCTCTAGCACAGCTTTGGTGGCTGCAAGGCCTGCACCCGCGGCGAGCAGGGCAGCATCAAGGGAGTGGGCATTCATACTGGTATCAGCATCAAGACTCACAATGCCAGTACTTGGGGCTGTATCATGCACCAGTTGGATACTGCTAGCAGTGTGTGCCATGGATAAATCTGCTTTTTCAGCTGGTGCTGGGTGCATAGCTTGCAAGTCTTGCAACAGACCACCGGCTTCTAACAGCTCATGAATAGCACGCAGACGTTGGGGGCTTTCTGGATGGCCAGCACCCATATCATGTTGTTGGCAGTCCGGATGCGTAAAATAGCCTGTAATCATGGTTTTACCTATGCTTGTTTGGTATCTCTACTCTACACTGTCATATTTATCTTGTCAGGCCTTTCCTGATCAGATTAATATGGCACCTTGGTAAATATAACCATGCCACTCTTTAGGCCAAGTAGACAAGGCAAAAGGGATGCCCATGGGCTATAAACGGAGAATGGAGCTTAGACAGCATGTCACAAGATTTTGATTATATTATTGTTGGTGCAGGTTCTGCTGGCTGTGTGCTAGCCGATCGTCTCTCCGCTTGTGGCAATTATCGCGTCTTGCTATTAGAGGCAGGGGGTAGTGATCGTAGCATTTTTATTCAAATGCCCACGGCCTTGTCTTATCCCATGAATACGGAAAAGTATGCTTGGCAGTTTCATACGGAACAAGAACCTGGTTTAGACGAACGGGTAATGCATTGTCCCCGTGGCAAAGTTATGGGCGGCTCTTCTTCCATAAATGGTATGGTGTATGTGCGTGGCCATGCCATGGATTATGATGAGTGGCAGCAACAAGGTGCTGATGGTTGGAGCTATGCTGATTGCCTACCCTATTTTAAGCGAGCTGAAACCTGGCAGGATGGAGCAGATACCTATCGTGGTGGTGATGGCCCCGTTGGCACTTGTGGCGGTAATAATATGCGCCTAAACCCATTGTATCAGGCATTTATTGATGCTGGTGAGCAAGCTGGTTATCCCACTACATCTGATTTTAATGGTTATCAACAAGAAGGTTTTGGGGCCATGCATATGAATGTGGACAAAGGTGTACGTGCGTCCACTGCTAATGCATATTTAAAGCCTGCCCGGCGCCGAAAAAATCTGACAGTGTTAAGCAAAGTGACCGTGCAAAAAGTTCTCTTTGAGGGCAAACGGGCAACGGGAATAGCCTATAAACAAGCTGGTAAAGCTTATACAGTTATGGCGCATAAAGAAGTTATCCTCAGTGCGGGAGCCATTGCTTCACCACAGCTGTTGCAGGTTTCAGGTATTGGCCCTAAGTCAGTACTAGAAGCAGCAGGAGTGCCCGTATTGCATGAACTGCCAGGTGTTGGAGAGAACCTGCAAGATCATCTTGAGGTTTACTTTCAATATCGTTGTAAACAACCCATCAGCCTCAATTCCAAACTCGATTATTTTAATATGGGCTTAATTGGTGCCCGTTGGCTTTTATTTAAATCTGGCTTGGGGGCAACCAATCACTTTGAGTCTTGTGGTTTTATCCGTTCCCGTGCTGGTTTGCAGTGGCCCAATATTCAATATCATTTTCTGCCTGCAGCTATGCGCTATGATGGTCAGGCAGCGTTTAGTGGCCATGGCTATCAAGTGCATGTTGGCCCCAATAAGCCGTCTAGTCGCGGCCATGTGCATATTCACTCTGCAGATATGGCTGAGGCGCCAGAGATTGTCTTTAATTACCTGACCCATGAACAAGACCGCCAAGATTGGCGTGATACTATCCGGCTGACGCGGGAAATTTTAAATCAACCTGCCTTTGATATGTTTAAGGAAGATGAGATTCAACCTGGTTTTGATGTGGAAAATGATGAGCAAATTGATGCTTGGGTTAGGGCTAATGTGGAAAGTGCTTATCACCCTTCCTGTACCTGTAAAATGGGTGCTGATAATGACCCCTTAGCCGTGTTGGATAGCCAATGTCGGGTACGAGGTATACAAGGCCTGCGAGTGGTGGATGCGTCTGTATTCCCCACTATTACTAATGGTAATCTAAATGCCCCAACTATGATGGTGGCTGAAAAAGCCGCTGATATGATTCTAGACAAGGCACCTTTAGCACCCCTTAATGTGGATGTGTGGCTCGATCAGCAATGGCAAGAGCAGCAGCGGCCGGGTAAACCCCTGCGCTAAACATCTATACTAGGTATGGTTGGGGGAATTTACCCGACCTCGTTACTGGGTTATAATGCGCATCCTGCAATTTTGCCCGAGATAATGCCTTGAAAGCCCCAGAATTACTGGCTCCTGCTGGTACCCTTGCCCATCTTGATTACGCCTATGCTTATGGCGCTGATGCTGTATATGCTGGTATGCCACGTTATGGCCTACGCGTGCGTGAAAATGATTTTGATATGCAGAATCTGCAAGTTGGTATTGATAAGGCCCACGGCTTAGGTAAAAAGATTTATATTACCGCCAATATATTGCCTCACAATAGCAAAATCAAAACCTTTGTTAAGGACTTAACTCCCATGGTGGAGATGGGGCCTGATGCTTTAATTATGGCCGACCCAGGGTTGATGATGATGGCCCGGGAAGCGTGGCCAGATATGCCTATTCACCTGTCAGTGCAATCAAATACCATTAACTATGCTACGGTTAAATTTTGGGAAACCATGGGTGTCGAGCGCATTATTCTATCCCGTGAGCTTTCCCTCGATGAAGTAGAAGAAATACGCCAGCAGTGCCCAGATATGGAATTAGAAGTATTTGTCCATGGTGCCTTGTGTATTGCTTACTCTGGCCGTTGTCTGTTATCCGGCTATATGAATCATCGTGACCCTAACCAAGGCACCTGTACCAATGCTTGCCGTTGGAAATACAACGAAGTAGAAGGTCAAGACCATGAAAGTGGTGATATTCAAGCAGTGCAATATGCCGAAGCCGAAACCAAAGCGGCTGAGGGTGTTGGGGTAGAAAAAAGTGTTGGCGATATTGACCGCATCCTGATTGAGGAAGAAGGCCGCCCCGGTGAATCCATGGTGATGGAAGAAGATGATCATGGTACTTATATCATGAATTCCAAGGATCTGCGTGCCGTAGAGCATGTCGAACGCTTGGCCAAAATTGGGGTTGATTGCTTAAAGATTGAAGGGCGTACCAAGTCCATCAACTATGTCTCCCGCGTCACCCAATCTTATCGTCAGGCCATTGATGATGCAGTGGCTGGGCGTGAATTTGACCCATCTCTATTCGGTAAGCTAGAGAACTTAGCTAGCCGTGGCTACACCGATGGTTTTTTCCAGCGTCACCATACCCATGAATACCAAAACTATGTGCAGGGCCATTCCAAAGAAAGCCGCCAAAAGCTGGTGGGTGAAGTGATTGGCTATGATAATGATGCAGGTATGCTGGAACTTATGTCTAAGAACCAGCTGCTAAAAGGTGATCGCGTTGAGCTTATTTTGCCTCAAGGTAACCGCGAAATTACAGTTAATGAGTTACAAAAAATCGATGGTGCAGAGCTAGAGAAAATTCCTGGTGGTGGTATAAAATTCCGCTTACCCGTGGATGCTGCCAGTTTAGATTTGGACTCTGTACAATATGGCCTGTTGGCTAAATTTCTGTAATACATTCAACTAGTTTATTTTCTTCGCAAATACAAAAAGGGCACTCAATTAGTGCCCTATTTTTTTATTTCAAACTAGGGTCGTCTACTTATTTTTGCTACGCTGATGCGGTGCCATAAAGTCCAAAGCTGGGCCTTTTGGGACTACGCCAGTTGGGTTAATCATATCGTGGCTGGCGTAATAGTGAGATTTGATATGGTGCATATCAACTGTCTCGGCGACACCGGGTTGTTGATAAAGATCCCGCAAATAACCCCATAAATTGGGCATATCCACAATGCGGTTACGGTTGCACTTAAAATGGCCTACATAGACAGCATCAAAGCGCACAAGGGTAGTAAATAAGCGCCAGTCAGCTTCGGTAATACTATCGCCAGTTAGATAGCGTGTATGACTTAGTTGCGCCTCTAGCTTGTCTAAGTAGTCAAATAACTGATGGTAAGCTTCTTCATAGGCAGCCTGAGTCGTAGCAAAGCCAGTTCGATAAACACCATTATTAATATTTGGATAAATTAATGTATTCCAATCATCAATTTGTTCTTGTAACTCTGCTGGATAAAGATCTAGCTGAGTAGCGCCAAGATGATTAAAGGCAATATTAAACATGCGGATAATTTCCGATGACTCATTGCTAACAATGGTTTGTTGCTGCTTATCCCACAGAATAGGCACTGTGACGCGGCCGGTATAGTCTGCCATGGCATGGGTATATAGCTGATGGGCAAATTGAAAATTATTAATCTTGTCTGCGATACGGGGATCTTCATTATCTTCGAAGACCCAGCCTTGGCTGTGCATATAAGGGCTAACGATGGATACACCAATCATATCTTCTAGGCCCTTTAAACGACGATAGATAAGGGTTCGATGAGCCCATGGGCAAGCTAGGGAGACATAAAGATGGTAGCGCCCCGGTTCGGCTTTAAAGCCTGCGCTGCCAGAGGGGCCAGCACTGCCATCAGCGGTAATCCAGTTGCGGAAGGCCGCTTCTGAACGCACAAAGCGGCCTTTGGATTGCTTGGTATCGTACCACTTATCGTGCCATTCACCGTTGATTAGTAATCCCATTATGGTCTCCTAAAGAAAATTGCCAGTTTGAAAGTCGGTAAAGGCTTGATGCACTTCTTCACGGGTATTCATCACAAAAGGCCCACCTTTGGCTACGGGTTCGCCAATAGGATTACCTGCCACCAATAAAACCCGCGTATCGGGTCTGCTAGCCAGCAAGTTCACACTATCACCTGTACCAAGAATAGCTAACTCGCCTTGATTCAGTAGTTTATTGCCAATGCTAATAGCGCCATTAATAATAAACACAAAGGCATTGGCTGTGTGGTTAACGGGCTGGGTAAATTGACCTGCTTGAGGCAAAGAAATATCCATATAAATGGGTTCTATATCCAATTGCTTAACCGGGCCTTGGGTGCCAGCGGCAGTTGTGCCAGAGACAACACGCACTAAGCCACCATTATCTAGCTGCTCTTCAGCAAGTTCCTCGGCGGCAAATTCCTGATAATTGGGAGCACTCATTTTGTCTTTGGCTGGGAGGTTTACCCACAGTTGAAAACCCTGCATTAGGCCTTCTTCCTGCTCTGGCATTTCTTCATGAATTACCCCGCGGCCAGCACTCATCCATTGCACCCCATGTTGTTCAATAACGCCTTCGTTGCCCATGCTGTCTTTATGACGGATACGTCCAGCCAACATATAGGTGACGGTCTGAAAACCTCGGTGAGGATGGGAAGGAAAGCCAGCTATATATTGGTCCGGTATATCACTAGAAAAGAAATCTAGCATCAAAAATGGATCTACCATATCCAAATAAGGCGTACCAATTAATCGTGTAAGGTTAACGCCAGCGCCGTCGCTGGTAGGCATTCCCTTAACGCGATGCATTATCTGTCGCTCAATAGTCATAACCATATCCTCCTATTATTGGCGCTAAGCAATAGCCACCAATCTCAGCCACTAACATAAGCAACCAAGCTCTGCATATAAATGGCCAATCTGTCAGTTGTTATACTGATTACGCAAGCTGTGCTTTCACTTAACCAATAACCTCTTACATTTAATATACTTATATTATTAGATTGAAATTAATTGATAAATAGGCCATATTGAAAACTACTGTTTCAAAAATGGAAACAATGATTTATGGGACGTTTTGAGAAAATACAGATCTTTGTGCGAATTGTAGACGCTGGCAGTATTAGCCGTGCGGCACAACAATTACATATGACCAAGTCTTCCGTAAGCAAAGCCTTATCCAGTTTGGAGCAGGATTTAGGCGTTAAACTGCTGGCTCGCACCACCCGTAGCCAAAGCCTGACGGATAGTGGCGAAGGCTTTTATCAACATGCGCAACGTATATTGCCAGAAGTAGACGCGTTATTTGCTGATACAGAAGCAGGAGATACGGCTGTTAAAGGGCATCTTAAGGTCTCCGTACCTTTATCATTTGGTATTGAACATTTAAGTCCTGCGCTACAAGCATTTATGCTGCAGTACCCGCAAGTGCAATTGGAAGTTTTTTATGATGATGCGCGGACAGATCTCGTAGAGGGTGGCTTTGATTTAGCCTTTCGCATAGGCTCACTGTCGGATTCTTTATTACAGGCTAAACGTATTTGCCCAATCGGCTTTTCTATTTGTGCGAGCCCAGATTACCTAGCCCAAAATGGCCCTATTCAACAAGTTGAGCAATTAGAAGCACATCCATTTCTTAAGTACGCATCATTTGCTTCTAGTCGTTTTACTTGGACAAGTGCCGATGCAGAAACCTTTTCAGTAAATCTAAATACCCGCTTTATTGCCAATAATGGGGAAGCCCTTTTGCATATGGCTGAGCAAGGCTTAGGGGTTGCAGTTATACCTAATTTTATTGCCTACAAAGCCCTACAAGCGGGTCGCTTGGTGGCCATTTTAAAGGATACCCCTCTCCCGGTGGAGAGTGCTTGGGCGGTTTATCCACAAACCCGTTATTTACCCCAGCGTACACGGTTATTTATTGATCATTTGGTAGATTGGTTTGCTGGGGAGCCTTATTGGGAGCAAAGTTAGTATTGAGTTCTTTAAGCCGATATATTGAGTTAGTGGGTTACCGTTGAAAATAATTGCATAATAATGACGCCTGCTAAAATTAGGGAGATACCAATAATGGCAGGCATATCCAGTTGCTGACCAAAAAAATAGCGACCAATAAGGGTAATAAAGACTATCCCTAAACCAGACCAGATAGCATAAGCGATACCTACGGGAATGACTTTTAGGGTCAAGGCCAGAAAGTAAAAACTTAAACCATAAGCTACTACTAAACCTATGGAAGGGCCGATCTTAGTAAATCCTTCTGATGCCTTAAGCAGACTTGTGCCAGCCACTTCTGCAGCAATGGCCAAGGTCAAAAATATCCAGTTTTTCATATACATCATTCCTAATTAAACATCTTTTGATTGTGCCTATTAGCATTGCCCAATGCAATGACCAATAAAAAATTATGCCTTTGCTAGCAAAACAAATGGACAGAGTGAATTATCCTCATATATATTCTGAATCTGATAATGATAAAAAAGAGTTTGGCCTTTGGGGGTTTAAAAATATGAAATCTTCATACCGTGTGGTAGTCATTGGTGGTGGTGTAGTCGGAACATCGGTGTTGTACCACCTCGCTAAGTTTGGCTGGCAGGATGTCTGCCTTATTGAGCGCTCTATTTTGACAGCTGGCTCCTCGTGGCATGCTGCGGGTGGCTTCCATGCCCTTAATGCTGATCCCAATATAGCCGCTTTGCAGGCCTATACCATTAATCTGTTTGAAGAAATCGAATCCTTGTCTGGTCAGGATATTGGTTTACATATGACTGGCGGCTTAACCATTGCTACCACTCCTGAACGTTGGGAATGGTTACAGGGTGCTTATCGCGTGTTTCAGACTATTGGTATCGACGACTGTCGTTTGGTGACCCCAGAGGAATGTGGTGAACTAAATCCAGCTATGAATGTAGATGATGTATTAGGCGGTCTTTGGGCTGATCGAGAAGGCTATTTAGATACCACAGGTACGGTTCATGCTTATGCTGGCGCAGCAAAAAAATACGGTGCTGAGGTGATTGAACATACCAAGGTAGAAAGTTTGCAGCAGCTCGATGATGGTTGGCTAGTGGCTACAGATAAGGGTGACATTCATTGTCAGCATGTGGTCAATGCCGCTGGACTTTGGGCTAAGCAAGTGGGCCGTATGGCTGGCGTGGAATTACCGGTGTCACCTTTAGAGCATCACTACCTGATTACCGACAATATTCCTGAAGTGGCGGCTCTTGAGCAAGAACTACCTATGACTGTTGATCCAGATGGCTTTACTTATATGCGCCAAGATCAACATGGTATGTTGGTAGGTATCTATGAATTACAGCATCAGCATTGGATGATGGATGGCGCACCTTGGGACTATGGTATTGAGCTACTACAAGAAAACTTTGACCGTATAGAAAATGAACTAATTTACTCCTTTAATCGTTACCCCTGCCTTAATGATGCTGGCATAAAAACTTGGGTAAATGGCGCCTTTACCTTTTCTCCTGATGGTAATCCATTGGTGGGCCCCGTGCCCGGTAAAGACGGTTACTGGGTGGCCTGTGCCGTTATGGCTGGTTTTCTACAAGGCGGTGGGGTTGGCAAGTCTCTGGCGGAATGGATGATCTATGGCGAACCAGAAGCCGATGTCTATGGTATGGACGTGGCGCGCTATGGTGAGTATGCCAATAACAAAGAATATATTAAGGCTACCACAGGGCAGTTTTATTCCCGCCGCTTTGTGATGTCTTATCCTAATGAGCAGCTACCCGCTGGCCGCAATGTAAAAATGGCGCCAGCCTATGAAGGTATGACCGCAGCAGGTTGTCGCTGGGGTCAGAGCTGGGGGCTGGAGACTCCCTTGTATTTTGCGCCTCAAGACTTTGAAGAAAACCTGACCCTTAAGCGCTCTAATGCCCATGATATTGTGGCGGCCGAATGTCAGGCCGTGCGTGAGCGGGTGGGGCTATTGGATATATCGGCTTTTTCTCGGTTTTGTGTCAGTGGCCCCGATGCTGAGCAATGGCTAAATAAATTAATGGCTTCCAAATTACCAGCGCCCGGTCGTGCTAAATTAGCGCCCATGCTAGGGCCTAATGGTAAGTTAAAGGGTGATCTTACTATCTTTAACTGGGGCAATGGGACTTACTGGATAACCGGCTCATATTACCTTCGTGCTTGGCATATGCGTTGGTTTAATGATCATTTGCAAGGTGATGTACGGGTTGAAGATGTGTCAGATACCATGGTGGGTTTTTCTATTTCAGGCCCCCAATCTCGCAAGGTGTTGGAAAGACTTTGTCATGAGGATATAAGCCATCAGAGCTTCCCCTTTATGGCTTGTCGAAGCATGGATGTGGGTATGATTAACGCCAAAGTAGGGCGTTTATCTGTCTGTGGTGAGCTAGGTTATGAGATCCATTGCCATGCTATTGAACATATCGCATTACGCAAAATGCTATTGGCAGCAGGGTCCGAGTTTGGCATGCAGGAAATTGGTTTTAATGCCCTGCTAAGCTTACGTATGGAAAAAAGCTTCGGTATTTGGTCGGCAGAATTTACCCAAGGCTATACAGCTGGCATGACGGGTATGGATCGCTGGATAGATTGGCAAAAAGATGACTTTATTGGCCGTGATGCTGCCATCCAAGAACGCGATAAGGGCGGTGCGGAACAATGCTTAGTTACCCTAGAGATTGATGCCGTGGATGCCGATGCAGGTGGCTATGAGCCCATTTGGCAGGGTGACCAAAGAGTTGGTTTTGTTACTTCAGGTGCCTATGGCCATAGCCTACAAAAATCCCTTGCTATGGCATTGGTAAAGCGTGATTTAGCGAATCCAGGTACGGAACTCAGTGTGCATATTGTGGGTGTGGAACGCCCCTGTCGGGTTATTGCTGCCTCACCCTATGATCCGCAGGGCAAGGCAATGCGCGCTTAATTAATGGGCAAAATTAGTGACTAGCCTGGAGCTTATGCTTAGGCTAGTTGCAAAGTAAAATCTTGCCCAGCAAAGCTAAGTTGATCGCCATTATACATCTTGCGGCTTTTGCGGGTTTCTTGTTCACCATTTACAGATACCAAGCCTTCGGCAATTACCTGCTTGGCTTGGGCACCGCTATCCACCAATCCCTCGAACTTGAGGATTTTAAATAATTCGATAGGTTCACGATTAATTTCAATTTGCTGCATTATATATCCTGATTAATAACAAGCTTTTATAGCTGTATTTGGCTGGGAAAATTTAATCCCTTAAATCAGGTGAGATTATACCGCAATTTGGATTTACAATGTGTCTATAGGCGGCCGAAAGAATAGCGACATTGACTATAAACGTCAGCCAAAAATAAACTTCAGACAAAATGGTTATGCCTAGCAGATAATCCATTAAATAACCTGGAATACTGATAATCGCGACTACCAAAACCACACAAATAAATAATGTGCCAAAGTGGTTTTTCGATATTTCCCATGTGGCTATATATGAAAGACTCTGATTGATTGCAGCACTTGGTAGAATTAAGTAGTAGCCAGCCATGGTGAGACTGACAAAAATTAATGCCAAAATCAGACCAATTAGAGGTACAAGGTGTTCGGCGTTGTGAGGAATTAAGCCAAACTCTAGGCCAATATATGGAATAAGGTTTATGGCGATAGCTGGTGCCATAATGATTAAAATACCTAAAGAGCACACAATATAACCAAAGAATGTGCGGCGCTGAATGGTCATAGTGGTTTCTTTTAATAGAATAGCGCGATGAGCCGCAATAGCGATATAAGCACTAAGCAATAGATGCATGATTACCACTACCATTAGCCACGGCATACTTACAGTGACTGTGTCCGCCACAATAACTAACAATAAGGCTAAAAACATCGGTATTGATAACGCCTTTAATAGGGCTAATTTGTGTTGATAAAGGCTTGTTATTCCTTCAAAGATAATATCCTTTGCTAACATATGATCTTCCTTAATTTGAAAATATTTATCTAAATATAGTTCAACTTAAGGTTTTTGCTTATTTGATTATATGTCCGTTCGCTTTCATAAGCGTTAGGCCGGTGATTTAGCCAATTTACCTGCAGCCGCAATTAAGCAATCAATCTGTTCAGGTTGATGGTTAAAGTGGGTAACTAGGCGTACCACACCTTGATCCCAGCGATCATGGTAGAAGCCAAAACCTTGTTGTAAAAGGCCTTCAATCACCGTTTCTGGAAAACGTACAAAGAGAATATTTGAGGCACTATTGCTGACTATATCAATGCCATTAATTTGGCCTAGGCCTTGAGATAGGCGGGCGGCCATGGCATTAGCATGGCGGGCATTATGGAGCCAGAGATCATCTGTAAGATAGGCTTCCATTTGGGCACTAAGTAAGCGCATTTTTGACATTAAGTGGCCACTGCGTTTGCAGCGAAAGGCCATTTCTTTAGCCAAGCTTTTATCAAATAAGACGATTGCATCGACGCCTAAGGCGCCATTTTTGGTGGCGCCTAGGGCTAATACTTTGACCCCGGCCTGCCAAGTCATAGCGGCTGGGGAACAGTTTAGACTTACTAAAGCATTGGCAAACCGTGCCCCATCCATTTGCAGAGTCAAACCCTGATCCGCACAGATATGGCCAATGGTTTCAATTTCGTCAACTTTGTATAGGCTGCCAGATTCAGTGGTTTGGGAAATACTAACACTAGTGGGTTCTACTGAATGCACATCACCCCGTTTTTGTTGGGCCTTGTCAGACAGTATCTGAGGATCTATTTTGCTATCTTTGCCATCAATACAGATAAGTTTGCTACCGGGATTAAAGAACTCAGGCGCGCCACACTCGTCATTATTGATATGGCTGTCGGGATGACATAGGGTAGCCCCCCAAGGTGGGGTAATACTGGCCAAGCCCAAGGCATTGGCTGCGGTGCCTGTAGATACCAGAAATAAGCTTAAATCGGTTTCGAAAATATCTTTTAGTTGTTGTTCAACACGTTGATGATAAGTATCGGCGCCATAGGGTAGTTGCGTACCTTGGGCAGCGTCCATTAAGGCTTGGGCGATGGCTGGTGAAGCACCGACAGTGTTGTCACTGTGAAAAGCGGCAATAAGATCTTTGTGCATAGTGCTTTCTCCAAATAATGGCATCTAGGGCGCAGATTCTAGTTACTAAATGTGGTTGTGCCAAATTTTAGATTCTAAAAGTGGTCAAATATTGCTATCTTGGGTGCCTATTTGCAATACATTTTTTATTTAGATCAGCTTTATAGATTTTGATCTTTTACGTAATTTCCATATGACACCCACTATGTTGCCTTTACCCACTTTTGAACAGACCTTTACTGAACTGCCCGATATTATGTTTGCCAAGGTGGCACCAACCCCGGTAACTAAGCCTGAAGCCATGCTATTAAATGATACTTTGGCGCAAGAATTAGGTTTAGATCCTGATTGGTTATCCTCTCCCGAAGCGCTGCAGATTTTATCGGGTAATCAAGCTCTGCCAGATACAATTGCTATGGCTTATGCTGGGCACCAGTTTGGCCATTTAAGCCCGCGCCTTGGGGATGGTCGGGCGCACCTGCTGGGGGAGCTGGTCACGCCAACGGGTCAGCGGGTTGATATTCAGCTTAAGGGCTCTGGGGTCACGCCTTATTCGCGGCGGGGGGATGGCCGGGCGCCATTAGGGCCAGTGTTGCGGGAATATCTCGTCAGTGAGTTTATGCATGCAGTGGGAGTGCCTACCAGTCGTAGCCTGGCAGCAATTAGTAGTGGTGAAAGTGTGTGGCGGCAGGGCACTGAGCCCGGTGCTATATTAACCCGTGTGGCGGCCAG
This sequence comes from Oceanospirillaceae bacterium, assembly GCA_002686055.1. Classification (GTDB taxonomy): domain Bacteria; phylum Pseudomonadota; class Gammaproteobacteria; order Pseudomonadales; family Balneatricaceae; genus Njordibacter. Next base: position 51,597 of record NYZU01000003.1, read on the forward strand.
CCATATTCGCGTGGGTAGTTTTGAATATGCGGCCAGTCAGGGTGTGGAGTTTGTGAAAGCCTTAGCCGACTATACCTTAGGGCGGCATTTTCCCGAGGTAGAAAACTCGGAAGAGCCTTATTTATCTTTACTCCAATGCGCAGTGGCTAAGCAAACTGAGTTAATTGCCCAGTGGATGAGTTTTGGGTTTATTCACGGGGTAATGAATACAGATAATATGTTGGTCTCTGGGGAGACGGTGGACTATGGCCCTTGTGCCTTTATGGATACATATGTGCCCTCTCAGGTATACAGTTATATTGATCGCCAAGGCCGTTATCGTTATGACCATCAGCCCGGTATTGGCCAATGGAATTTAGTGCGTTTAGCCCAAGCCCTAGTGTCTGTTATGACCGTAGACCAAGACTCTGATGCCGTGGTTGCCAAAGCACAGGCGGCGATTAATGGCTATGAACAACAATATAAACATGCCTATGCCCAGCATATGGCTGCCAAGCTAGGTTTGCAGGGTGATACGGCTACTTTGGTCGATAAATTATTGGCGATTTTAGCAAAGGATAAACTGGACTATACCCTGACTTTCCGCTATCTAATGACCTTATTAGCCCCTACTTCAACTGCTTATGGTATGCCCGAGCAGGCATATATAGCGAGTCCTGCATTACAGAAATGGCAACTTAATTGGTTGCAGAGAGTAGAGCAAGAAACGGGGCCAGAACAGGCCTTATCCCTAATGTCCCAGCATAATCCTATTTTTATACCCCGTAATCATCTTTTGGACGCGGCTTTAAAGGCAGCCTATCAGGATGATCTGACTCAGATTAATGACTTATTAGAGGTTATTAGAGAGCCCTTTACCTATCGCCCCGAGTGGCAACATTTAGCCTTGGCTCCCAAGCCAGAGGAAAAGATAGTAAGTACCTTCTGTGGCACCTAATTGGCTTTTAATTTGAGCAAAAAAGGGCAGCTCTGATAGAGGATTAGGTGGCCATAAAACAGTCACCAATATGGGGGCAAGGTGGCGCACAAAAAAACCACTCCGAAGCGCTTTTAGCCGACCCTAGCTCATGCTACAGTTGTTGTATGAAAGAATATAAAAGGAAAGCTAATGTCTTCCATGGCTAATTGGCCACAAGGGTTTATGGTAGTGCAAGGTAATCGCATGGAAGACCTTTGTACTACCTATGTCCAATGGCTAAAACGCTATCCTTTAGGCCCTTTGGAAGAAGACCTATTACTTGCCCAGAGTAATGGTATTGCGCAATGGTTAAAGCAAACCTTGGCGCGCGATGAAGCCGACGGTGGCTGTGGGGTGGCAGCGGCCATTAACACCATGTTACCGGGGCAATTTGTCTGGCACAGTTATTGTGCACTGTTACCCGGTTTATCAAGCCGTTCCGTATATGATAAGCAGGCCCTGACTTGGCGTTTATATCGCTTATTAGCCACTTGGAATCTGGATCAATTAGCGCCTATATTGTCCACTTATGTGCAAGCCGATTCTCTACCTATAGATCGTTTACAATTGGCGCGCCAACTGGCTGACTTATATGATCAATATCAAGTTTTTCGCCCCGATTGGTTAGGCCTATGGGAGCAAGGTTACGACTTGATATGCGAACATAATGGTCAGCGTGAAGCCATACCCACAGGACAAGAGTGGCAGCCGGTAATATGGCGCGCTCTGTGTGCTGATATAACAACCCAAACCACCGCTGAGGGCTGGTCACAAGTTAGCCGAACGGCCTTGCATGAACGCTTTTTGCAAGCTTGTGCCAATACTAAGGAAAGGCCCATAGGTTTACCCAGACGGGTAGTGGTATTTGGTATGTCGAGTTTGCCTAATAGCAGCTTAGAAGTGCTGCGCGCCATTGCCCCGTTTACCCAAGTGCTACTGTTTGTGATGAACCCAAGTCAGCATTACTGGGGCGATATGGTGGAAGGCAGGGAGCTATTACGCAAAGAATATAAACGCCAAACCAAGCGCCAAGATCATAGCCAGTTTAGTGATGACCATTTGCATGTTTATGGTAATCCCTTATTAGCTTCATGGGGTAAGCAGGGGCGTGATTTTTTACACCTGTTTGATGAATGGGACCAGCCTAGTCAATATCAAGACTATTTTGCTAATTTGCCCATGGGCAAGGTCGATGTATTTAGTTCGCCAGCAACTGCTAATGGCGATAGTCTATTGGCCAGAATTCAGGATGATATCTTACAGCTTCGCTCGGCTCAGGAACGCGCCCAGCTGGAACAAACTGAGACATCGCTTGAGGCAGATGATCACAGTCTAGAATTTATCAGTGCCCATAGTATCCAGCGTGAAATTGAGATTCTCCATGACAAGCTATTAAATGATTTTGATCGCCACCAGCAGGGCGATAATGTGGCCCTAGAGACCCGTGATATTTTGGTGATGGTGCCAGATATAAGCACCTATGCACCCCATATAGAGGCTGTCTTTGGGCGCTACCGCAGTCATGCTCAAAATGGGGAAAGAGATAGCCGGTTTTTACCTTATCATATTGCCGATACAGGTCAGCGTTTTGCAAACCCCATTTTAGGGGCTTTTGAAACCCTGTTGGGGCTAACCCAGTCGCGTATGACCTCAGTGCAGGGTTTAAGTTTATTGGAAGTGCCGGCGTGTCGAGAGCGTTTTGGTATCCAAGAGACAGATTTACAGCAAATTAAAGTCTGGGTCGAAAAAGCCAATATTCGCTGGGCGTTAACGGCTGACCATCGCCAGCAGCAGGCCTTACCAACCTTGGATGGTCATAATACCTGGCAGGCGGGTATTGATCGTTTATTATTGGGCTTTGCCACGGATAGCTCAGGCAGTTGGCAAGCCGTTGCGGCCTGCCCAGAGGTGAGTGGCTTGGGGGCGGAGCTATTAGGCAGCCTAAGCCGCTTTGTAAATAGTTTGGAGCAATGGCGCCAAAATCTACAGCAAAACCAAACCGCTAGTCAGTGGGTAGAAGCTTTACTAGCGCTCTGGCAAGACTTCTTTGTACTTGATGCGGAAGAGGTTGAGCGTCTCTATAAACGTATTAGTGAGTATCTGCAGCACTGGCAAGAGGTGGTTACTCAAGCATCAATGGCAGATGAGCCCATTGCTATTGAACTTGTGCAAAGTGCCTTACTCGAACAACTGGATAGCCCCAGTTTAAGTAGCCGCTTTATTACCGGTGCTATTAACTTTGCTACCCTAATGCCCATGCGGGCAGTGCCTTTTAAGCAAATATGGTTATTGGGTATGAACGATGATGCCTATCCTCGCAAGCGCAGCTTTAATGATTTTGATTTAATTGGCTATAACTATCGCCCGGGCGATCGTTCCCGTCGTGATGATGACCGCTATCTGTTTCTTGAAGCCTTATTGTCAGCCCGTGATAAGCTGGTAATTAGCTGGCATGGGCGCAGTATCAAAGATGATACGGAACAGCCACCATCGGTATTAGTAGCTCAATTGCGTGACTATATTGCTAAAGCTTGGCCTACCAAAGACTTGTTACAAGAACTTACTACTCAATATCCTTTGCAGCCCTTTAGTGATCATTATTTTGCCAATGATAAGCCGCTTTATACTTATGCGCGGGAATGGGCGAGTGCAAAAGGCAATGCTTTGCCACCTGAGACGGCACAATTACCACCATGGTTACCTGAACGCCCAATTAGTGGCGCTGATTTAGTTAACTTCTTAAAGTCGCCGATTGACAGCTTATATCAGCAACGTTTGTTAGTGCCTCAGCCACAAACCAAGGGCGATATCCCAAGCACTGAGAGTTTTACCCTAGATGGTCTGCAAAACTGGCAACTGCATAGTGAAGTACTTAAGACCCATGTGCATAACTATAGGGATAGTCAGCAGTCCGTAGCCACCACCAGCCAACAAATGCAGGGGCAGATGGATACCTGGCAGCGTGATGGAACTTTGTTAGCTGGCACGGCTGGGCAGATTCAGGCCGGCGCTTATTTTGATAGCTTGGTAGAAATATACGAGGTTTGGCAACAATTACACCAACAGTGCCATGGTCAGATTGTGCCTGTCACCTATACAGCTGTGCATAGTGTGCAAGATAAAGCAGGGCAGGAACATGCGATTCCAGTGGAGATCGACTTAGGACATTTGCAACTAGATCAGCATAGTCAAACGGGTCAGCAGGTTATAGTGCAAGCTAGTAAAGCTTTGGAAAAAGCCAATACCAAGAATATAAGATGGCGCAATCTATGTGCTGCTTGGGTAGAGCATTTGGGGGCGCATTTATATAGCCAAATGCCTGTCACTAGTTATCTGTTAACGCCACAAGGACAATTATGCTTTCCATCTATGGCCATTGATCAAGCAGAAACCTATTTTGCCAATATATTGACCGTATGGCATATGGCCATGCATGAGCCCCTGCCATTAAGCTTACAGTTAGGTATAAAACTGATTGCTGAAAAAGCCGCCACAGACACAGTGCTGGCGAGTACTTATGACAAAGATTTAGACTATTCGGGGCACTACCTATCACGCCACTTCCCCCATTTGCTGGATATGGATCTGGACCGTTGTCGGGCGTTAGCCAACTTGGTATATACCCCCTTACGTGATGGCGTGGAGGTGATGTCATGATCCAGGGTAGCCAAGTACTGGCACCCTTAAGCTTGCCCCTTAAGGGTCATGCTTTGATTGAAGCCAGTGCCGGCACGGGTAAAACCTATACTTTAGCCATGCTATATTTAAGGCTGATCTTAAATCATGGTGGTAGCTCAGCTTTAGGGGAGCCTTTGCTACCCCATAATATATTGGTGGTGACCTTTACTAAGGCAGCCACGCAGGAATTAAGGGATCGTATTCGTCAGCGTTTAGTCGAAGCAGCAGCCTATTTACGCAGTTGTATCGAAGCTGAGGCAGGGCTAATTGATAACCCTTTGTCCGTTGATCCACTGCTTGCGGAGCTTTGTGCTAGTTATACCGAGCCTGCTCAGCAGGCGGGTGCGGCTAAACGTCTGGAAATGGCAGCTGAAGCTATGGATGAAGCCGCTATTTCTACCATACATGCTTGGTGTTATCGCTTACTAAGTGAGTTCTCACTGTATTATGGTGGCGCTTTTGAGCAGCAGTTGCTGGAATCTGAAACGGAATTACTCAAAGAAATTAGTGAAGATTTTTGGCGACTTAATGTGCTTGGTATGAATCGCGATGCGTTAGCTTATATGATGCAGCGCTTTAAAAGCCCAGCGGCATTGTTGCCGGAAGTTGTAAGATTATTGCCCCATGTAACAAGCCTACCAGAGCCGGTACTGGATTTGGCTTCGTATATTCAAGAGCAGCAGAGCCAAAAGCAGGCTATGGTGGCTGATCTAAAAGCCGCATTAAGAAAACATTTGCCCGCCCTCAAACAATTTTTTGCTGAAGCCAGAGCGGATGGCTTATTGCATCTTAACAAATTACGAAGTAACCATGAGGCGGGCGCTTTTACTCATTTACAGAACTATATTCAGTCGGATGAAGATACTCTTAAATCTTCAGCCAGCCTAAAAAAATTAGCCTTATTGGATACGTCTATTTGGCAGCAGCCAGACTCACTTGACCTAAATTTTGCTCCGGCAAAATGTGTGGCCGAAGTGCTCGCATTAGCTGACCAAATACCCAATCCAGATGCCACAATTTTGACCTACGCTGCCCATTGGCTGCAGCAACGCTTAACCACTAGTAAACAGCAGCAGGGCTTGCTAAGTAACGATGACTTATTGTTAAAGTTACAACAGGCTTTATCTGGACCAAGTGGTAAACAATTGGCGGCAGCCATTCAACAGCGCTTCCCCGTTGCCCTAGTGGACGAATTTCAAGATACGGATCCCGTGCAATACACGATCTTTAAGCATATCTATCAAATTCGAGAGGGTTGCCCTAAGGGCGGCTTTATTATGATAGGAGACCCCAAACAAGCTATTTATGCTTTCCGGGGTGGGGATATTTATACCTATTTGCAGGCGCGCAATCATACCTTTGGACATCACTATACCCTGACCCATAACTACCGTTCGGACAGTAACCTATTAACGGCGGTAAATGGCTTATTTGCCTATGGTGATAGCCATGCCGAAGGGGCGTTTCGTTTTCGTCAGACCCAGCATAATCCATTACCTTTTGCCCCCGTGGCGGCAGGTACTGATAAACCCTATCAACTGTATTTGCAGGGGCAATTACATGCGCCCCAAACAGCTTGGTTAGCGTCCGCTGAAGAAGGGGGTAAGGCACTGGCAGACAAGGACTATATTAGTATTCAAAGTGATGCCACGGCGAATAAAATAGCTCACTTATTAAATTTGGCCGCAGTTGATCAGGCGGTCTTGCAGCGAGGCGATAAGCAGCAGACTTTGCAACCTAAAGATCTGGCTATTTTGGTGGCTAACCAAAAGCAGGCCCAAGCGGTGCGTTCTGCTCTTGCCCAACGGCATATTGCGAGTGTTTATTTGTCTGATGCTAGTAGTGTATATACCAGCCCTATGGCTGAGGACTTATTAATATTGTTGCGGGCAGTAGCCAACCCAGATGATGACCGCTTGTTAAGTATGGCTCTGGCAACGCAATTATTGGGGTTAGATGTTGTCAGTCTTGATCATTTGCAGAAGGACGAGTTAGCTTGGGAACAGCAACTTAATAGATTCTATACTTATCATAAGATATGGCGCACTAAAGGTGTTTTGGCTATGGTTTATCAAGTTATTTTTGATAGTCAGGCCGCCAGTAGAATTAGATCTATGGCTACAGGTGAGCGCCTGCTGACAGACCTACTGCATTTGGCAGAACTATTACAACAAGCGGCCGTGCAACTAGATGGTGAACATAGTCTAGTACGTCATTTTGAGACCCTATTAGATAACCCAGATCAGCAAGATATTAAGCAACAACAACGCTTAGAGAGTGATAGTAATCTGGTTCAGGTAGTCACTATTCATAAATCCAAAGGCTTGGAATACCCGGTGGTGTTTTTGCCCTTTATTTGTTTGACTCGGGCACCTAAAGAAACTGATATTCCATTGATTTATCACACGGATAAGCACCAAAAAAATGTCGCCTTAACGGCCAGTGATGACATTATGACTGCCGTCAAAAAAGCCCATCAAGCAGAAGAAATTCGCAAGCTTTATGTGGCTTTAACGCGGGCTGCTTGTTGTCAGTATCTGGGCTTGGGTGAGGTAAAAGGTATAGCGCAATCTGGCCTGGGTAATTTGCTAATGCTGAGCAATAAAAGTGGGGAGTTAGCCCCTACATTGGCAGCCTTGGACGATCATATTACTGTCCAACCACTACCTATTGAGGAGGTATTTCAGGGCACAAATACAGGGGCTAACTCTACCAAAGCAGCCCGACAAGCCCCTGATATAAGCCTAAAAAGCTGGCATACTGCGAGTTATTCTAGCCTTTCTTTTGGCAGTCAAATCGACACTGAAGACAAGTCCGCCATAGAGCTACCCGATACGGCACAAGATGCAATTTTAAGTGAAGAGCGCGAGGCCAATGTACTTACTAATATGGTAGCCGAGCAAAATGCCTCTGCATCTATTATCGACAATAGCGTCCCCAATATTCACAATCTCCCCAAAGGGGCGCTATTTGGAACTATGCTGCACAATATATTAGAAGATTGTGCCGAGCTAGGATTTGCCGAAGTCATTCAGCAGCCAAGTAGTCGCCAACAAATCCTTAATGAACATCTACAACCGTTAACTCTTACACCTTGGCTAGATGCCTTGGATAATTGGCTGGTGGATTTATTCAAGATGCCTTGGCAACTGCAATCACTGAATGCAAAACCCATCCAATTGCAGGCTTTAACGGCGCAGCAATTGCTAGTTGAAATGGAATTCCTAGTGGCTACCAAAGGGGTAGATGTGGAAGCCATGGATAGTCTGGTATGCCAATATACTTGGTCACAACAATCCCGCCCCCAAGCCCAAGCGCTACAGTTAAATGGCATGCTAAAAGGCTATATCGACTTACTGCTGGAACATAATGGCCAGTATTTTGTGGTGGATTGGAAAAGTAACTATTTAGGTGTTGATGCCAGTGCATATAGTCAGGATGCGATGGCTGAGGCGCTCCTGCACAAGCGCTATGATATGCAATATGTGCTTTATATTTTGGCCTTACATCGTTTACTGCGGTCGCGATTGCCGGATTATAACTATGCCAAGCATATTGGTGGTGCTGTTTATGTGTTTTTACGTGGTATTGATAATCCAGATACTCAGGGGCTACTGTTAGATAAGCCAGAACAAGAGCTTATAGAACGCCTTGATCGGCTATTTCAAGGTGTCGAGGAGGTGGCCTAATGGGTATGCAACAGCTTATTGGGCAGGCGCAAAAGCTGCATATTGTGCGTGATGTCGATCTGGCACTGTTAGATTTTATGTACCGGCGTGGCAGTAACCCGATTAGCGATTATTTGGCATGGGCTATTCTACTGGTGAGCCGCCATAGTGCCATGGGCCATGTTTGTGTGGACTTAAAAGCCGTCCTTGCAGAGCCCTTAACTTATTTCTGTTTACCCATTGATGATCAAGATGGGCTGGGGCCCAATCCTACTAGATTGGCCTTTGAGGCAGGCTTAACAGCCTTTATTAAACCTTTAACTCTGTCACAGTGGATAGATGAGATAAGCGCCAGTGAGGCCGTTACCGTGATCGATCACGTTGATTCTTCAATCCAAGTGGAAACCCCTTTTGTTTTGGACCTGAGTCAATCCCGGGCGTTATTTTATTTAACTCGTTATTGGCAGTGTGAACAGCAGTTAGTAGGGTTTATTGAAGCACGCAGTCAGCATAGCAATAGGTTACCTGAGCAGGCTACGGCAATCATTAAAGCCTTATTTCCTAATGCGGCCAATCAAGCTGCTCATAATGTGAACTGGCAACGTGTCGCCGTAGCCCTAGCAGCGCGCAGCTATTGTGCCATTATCACAGGTGGTCCGGGGACAGGTAAAACCACCACTGTGCTAAAGTTGTTGGCGTTATTACAGGCATTGCAATTAACTCAGGGTTTAGGGCCACTACATATAAAACTTGCTGCACCCACGGGCAAAGCTGCGGCACGCTTAAATGCGTCCATTGCTAGTAATTTGCAACAACAAGTATTTCCCACAAATGACCACTTCGATGGCGAACAATTAAAGGCGGCTATTCCCACGGAGGTGTCTACCTTGCATCGGTTACTAGGGCCTATCGCCAATAGCCGGCAGTTTCGTCACCATGCTACCAACCCAATCGGTGCTGATGTGGTAGTTATTGATGAAGCCTCTATGGTGGATTTAGAAATGATGGCTAATCTAGTGCAGGCGTTGGATAAACATACGCGCCTTATTTTACTGGGTGATAAGGATCAATTGGCCTCGGTGGAAGCAGGTTCTGTATTGGGTGACTTATGTGCTGATGCTAGTAACGGTCATTATTTGCCAGAGACCATTAAGTGGCTAAACGTATTTGCCGGTGACCAATTATCTGATCAATATGTCTCTGCTGCCGGTCGTCCACTGGCACAATCCACTACGATGTTGCGGGTAAGTCATCGCTTTCAGCAAGGTGGCAGTATCGACGCTTTGGCTAGCCTGGTGAATGCTGGACTTTATGAGGGGCAGCCATCTCTATTACCTGTACAAGATTTATATGCCATTGTGGCCCAAGAAGCGGCTTTAGCAGAGCGTAAAAAACGCCAGCCTCAAGTACAGTTATTTCACCAACCACCATCTACAAATGCAAATAGTGTAAGTTGGTTGCAGACATCCTTAGCCCATAGTTTACAGGAGGGCTATAGCACTTATCTTAAGTTGGTAAAGCAAGGGCCTGAGGGTGATCAAGATCAGTGGGCAAGCGCGGTTTTGGCTGCCCATGCTAGCTTTCAATTATTGGTAGCTCTACGGCGTGGGCAGTGGGGTGTTGAAGGGATGAACGCCACTATTGAATATTTGTTACAAAAGGCTGATTTGTTGCCTAATGCTGATACCGAATGGTACCCTGGGCGGCCCGTTATGGTCAGCCGCAATGACTATCATCTTGGTTTAATGAATGGTGATATTGGCGTGTGCTTGCCCTATACAGATAAGCAGTCTGGGGCAGAGATGTTAAGGGTGGCCTTTAGTGCTGGTGCTGAGGGCATACGTTGGGTTTTACCGAGCCGCCTGCGTGCTGTAGAAACCGTTTTTGCTTTGACGGTGCATAAGTCTCAGGGCAGTGAATTTAGCCACACCATGCTGATGTTGCCAGCCCACAATAATCCAGTATTAACTAAAGAGTTGTTATATACCGGTATTACCCGTGCCAGACACTGTTTCTCATTGGTATATGGTGATGAGCAGGTATTGGAGCAGGCCATGACCAGAAAAGTTGTTCGCGCAAGTGGTTTAAGTAATCGTTTCTAGATAACTAACCTTCTATGCATAACTAGTCAGTGTTTATCTTTCAAACTCACGAAGATATTGGTGTGAAACAATTTTGCCATCTATTATTTTAGCGATAAACATCACACTTGAGTCAGGGGTATTTGGTTCTATAACGTCATGGATGCCAACCAGGACTTCATTATTTTCATAGTAACAGGAAAAATCACCAGCTTTGAAAGGGGTATCTTTGCACCATGCCAAGGTTTCATGCTTGTCGAGCTTAAGCTTCAACTTATCATTTACCCAGACAAAGTCATCTGATAATAGATCTGACAATGTCGTCATGTTTTTGTCATTAACAGCTGTGATCCAAGAGGCCATATAAGTTTGGAAATTGACTGACATACTTTTTCCCTGTGATCAGTTAGACATTAATTTTAAAGCATATGCGTTTGTATGTAGATGGCCATCTATATAGTGCAAGCTAACCTCAAGTTGGCCTAGCTGTTGTATTATCAGTTAGGCCAACTCTCTCTACAAAAAAAATTGGTTACAGAGAGTTTTCGCAATAACAGGCTCTTAAGTGTGTCTAATTTACTAACTCTTTTTTGAGCGCTTCTTTATTAATGCGATTCTTATCACTTTGTACTAAGGGCAGTGATTTTTTAAACACAATACGACTGGGCAGCATATAAGAGGCTAAATGCTGTTTTAGTTCAAATAGAATTTCCTGATCAGAGATCTGACTAGATGCGGAATAGACCAGTACAATTTCTTCTTCTATAGCTTCATTGGCCACACCAAATACGGCACATTGTTGGATTTGGGGAATATTGCGTTTGACCACTGATTCCACCTCGAAGGGGGAGACACGGAAACCCCGGGTTTTGATCATATCGTCGCGGCGGCCGACAAAGTAGAAATAGCCTTCTTCATCTCGATAGACATAGTCACCACTAGCCACTACTAGTTCATCCGTTAGTTGGCCTTCCAAATTAACCACATCCTTTAAGATCTGTACAGATTTAAAGCGCTCCGCTGTTTCGACGGGGGCATTCCAAAAGCCACGGTAGATAAAGCCACCACGATGGATAAGTTCGCCTACTTCTCGCGGGGCACATTCTTTGCCATCTTCATTGATGACATAGAGCTCCACATCCGGAATAGGTTTACCAATAGAGTCTGGGCGAATCATGATTTGGCTGGGGTCTAAATAGGCTGAGCGGAAGGCTTCCGTTAGGCCATGCATAGAATAGAACTTGGCCTGCTGGAAGGTATCGTGGCAGTCTTTAACCATCTTAGCCGTTACATTACCACCCGATGAGGTAATAATTCGAAGTTGATCAAATAAGCCTGCGGTGGGGCGTCTAGCCTCAACAGCTTCAAACATTTCAGCAATATGCACCGGCATAAGTGCCAGCACCGTGACTTGGTCATTAATCAGGTGATTAAACACATCTTCGGGCAGAATAAACCGGTGTAAGGCCAAGGTGGCGCGCTTATATAAGGCACAAAAGATCTGATTCAGGCCATAATCCAAATTAAAGATCAGTAGGCCGGAGATAATATCATCTTCTTGCAAATCCAAATATTGAGACACCACGCGGGCAGAATCAATTAAGTTAGCATGTGAGAGAACAATACCCTTTGGCGTACCAGTCAAACCAAAAGAATAGGTGATAACGGCATTTTCATGGCCATTCACATTAGCAGCAAAGGGTTTATTGTAGTATTTGTAGATTTCTTCAAAGGAAGCGATATTTTGGTCGGTGGTTTCATAGGCAATGATATGGCCTGCGAAGTTGATATCCTGCATGGTCTCCAACTTCATTTGGTCGGTGATCATAACCTGAATATCACAGTCCTTAATAATATAGTCTACCTGTTCCGATTGTAGGAGTTTGGTTAGTGGAACCAGGACATAATTGGTAGATAGCGTGGCCAGAATAGCGATAACAAGGTCCAAGCCCTTATTAGAATAAACCCCCACGCGGGTATTGGCTGGGAGATGAAGTTCGTCCAGATAGAGTGCCACCTGATTCACCTTGGTGAGGAGTTCACTATAGGTGATGCTTTTCTCTTCCTGCTTGATAGCCACCTTATCGGGGTGGGAAGCTGCAGCATATTCAAGCAGGGTGCGCACGCAATTGATTGACATTCTTCTTCTCCTTACTGTTCCCTAAGGTTAACGTCCTGAACTCGCGAACCCAGCGTCCAAATAGAATAGTCTGTATCCATTATAGTGACGGGTCTGTGCTTTGAGGTCAAAATTTTTGTAAAAAAGAAGCCAATAATATCGTCTACTTCTTCTTGCTTTAACACTTTGGTGACCCCTCCTGTTAGTACAATGGATTTAACAGCAGTGAGCTTAAGGTTGGTATAGGCTTCGCGATAGTGAGACATTTTGCAGAGTACCAAAAAGATAGCTAGCTGCATCAAAATGCGGGTGGCCTTATCACTCTGCTCCTCAAAGATATTCTCTGTGACCCCAAGGTGCATTAGCAGTTCGTAGACAAATTCGTTATTTTTGGCGTTAAAGATCAAAGATTCCCGGGATTTATATACCCCCAGTTTTTTAAATACCAAACGATCAAATTCGTTATTGGTGACCATATTCTCTTCTACCAAATCTTTGGAGTAGTGAATATCCGTAGTAGCGCCACCAATATCCAAGAGAATAAAGGGATTAACCACCGAATAACTGGCATCAATCAGGGGTAATGTCTGGTTAACAATATAGGGCGTAGAGAAAATCTGATTACTACTAATCTGGTAAAGGTCTTTAATATCTTCCTTGCCCATAATATCTTGTTGATAGAGGTTGGTCAGGTAAGCCTTAAGATCCTCTTCAATGATATGCAAGCGGTCATCAATAATATTGGGCAGAATAACTAACTCGGGTAACTGTGCTTTAGCATTAGCAGCATCAAGTTCATTGCCCACATAAACAATATTGGAATAATTTACATTATGCAGATATTGGTACAAGTCATCAGCAAAAGCGTCGCCCTTGCTATTAATACCACCAGCAATAATAACCACATCAATCAGGTCACTAGGCACTGTGGCCGAGTCGAGATCTTGATAAAGAATGGTATCGATAATATTAATGCCTGAATTAAAGGCAATATTGGTCGCATACTTTAGGGAAAACGTATGGGTCAAACCTATTATAAGGGTGCTTAGGCCACCATTTGCAGATGAGCAAATAAACACATCATCATGGTCAAAAGAACTGATAGTATGGCCACATTTATGCATCAAATCATCAAGAATGGTTTGATTAAAGTTGCGAAAGTGTTGCTCAAGTTGCCGCCTTTCTGGGGCATCGGAGGTCACGCAGACTTTAAAATAAGTACTGCCGACATCGATTAATAATTTATCGTTTTGGCTACTCATTGCATAATCCCGATATCGTGAATAATGTCATTAACAATACTGGTGGTGTCTTTGCTTAGGTCGCACTGTGCCTTTTCATAATCGAAACAGTGGTCAGGAATCGGTACTTTGCCACGTTTGATTATGCGGATATTTTTGTTGTCATCACGAATAGTAATCATCTGATTATGGTTGATGATATGCGGCGAGAAGGGCACATCGATAATGCCACTCTTAATACAGTTAAATACTTTGCGCCATAGAGTATCGGCGGGGTCATTAAATACCGCCTCCATAATGGCCATAACTTCTGCTGTTAGAATCTCTTCTTCTTGCTCATCAGTAATATCCGGCAAGCCGTTGAGGATCCGCAGTGAATACTGGGTATTGGCAACGGTTTCAGAATTAGCTTCCTTAGTCGGAATGCCAGCTGCTTCCTGATTGGTTTTGGTTATAATTTTATCGGCACGCACCATGGAGGCAATAACTGTAGCAATACTGATTAACTGTTCAGCATAATTTGGATCCATTGGGAAAGCCCCCATCCATTGGTGATAAACCAAGTGAATGCTGGCGTCCCCACAGCCAATTTCTTCAGCATAATGGCGGGCTAATTTCTTTAGCACATGGCCAGTAACAATATCCTGCATCATAGAGCCCTGTTGGGCAAAGGATACAGAAAAGGATTTAACGCCTTCCTCAAGAGAGAGCAACATTTCTAACAACTGAATAACAATGGTAATGGCCGGTGGTACCAAAGTTGCTGTTAGTGGCCCAAAGGATTCTCGGTTAATGGGCTCATTTAGTTGTGAATAGTTAGCACATACCCGTTCGACATATTTCCAATACAAAAACGCCTTATCCAAAGGGAAGTTTTTGGAATAAGGTAGTAAATAGGTGATAGGACCACCTTCAATATCAAAGATACCCGAGGCAATAGCTTGCTCAATTAATAACCGCGCATCAGGGGTACCATGACGCAAACTCACCGGCTTATTAAAGTGGGTAATCATATTACGAGTGGTGCGATAGCCATGGTTAACTAGTGGGTAACCATTGAGCATATCAACATCATTTTCTTCACTTAGGCGCAGCATGCGGGCAGCGGTTTTATAGTCATTAAGACGGGTATTGGAATCAATGGTTAGGGGCAGTACGTCCACATTGGCATTGACAAAAAACTCATATAAAGCAAATTGTTTTTTGTAAGTGGGGAAGCCACCACGAGGCTGCACTAGCATTTTGTTGCTATGCTTAAAATGATGGGAAATAAACAGTTCTTTGTTGGCGTTTTTAACAAAGTCTTCAACTTCGGCAAAATCAAAGGCCTCAACATATTGGTTGCCGAGGATAATTTCGCGTTCTTCCTGGAGCAAACTCATGCTGATTTCTCTTTAATATAATCTGCCAACATATCCAGACCGGTATTGAGATCAATCTGGTGGCAGACCAGATCAAAACCATAACTTTTGTATTTTGGAATAATGTCTTCCGCCTTACCTGCACCCACAGTCAGGTTGCCGCCAATCATCATGATTAACTTATCTAGACCTTTATATTCAGCTTTCAGAGCTTTTACTTCGCGCCCCCAGCCCTCGGCCTCACCATTAAGGGAAGAAATCAGCAGAATATCAGCATCGGTCTCAATCACAGCATCAAAGAATTCCTCTAGGTAAGTGTTAACCCCCAGATTAAATACTTCGTAACCCCTAGCTTTTAAGGAGAGGTCTATAAGCCGATTAGCAACCACATGGATATCGTTACCAATGACGCCTGTTACTACCTTCATGGTTATGGCATGTCCAAACAAATCGAAAGGCACCGATTATAGCAAAATCCTATAAGGAAATTGGTATTTAATGCTAGAATGTTGCGCTTAAATTTAGCTAATAGGCGTATTTTTATGACTTTTTTTACTGCAGACTTCTGTGATGAGTATAGTGACCAAGTTCAAGTGTTGGCTGCTGGCTATAATAATTATGGCGGCGCGCATAAATGTGAGGGTGAAATTGTTACCGTTGCTTTGGATAAATATAACGGTGAACTGATTAAATTACTGCGCGATACAGACGGTACAGGGAAGGTTGTAGTCGTTGATGTACAACAAGAATACTATGCGGTGGTGGGTGAAAAGCTGATGGAATTTGCTCAGCAAAATCACTTTGCTGGTATTGTGATTAATGGTTATGTGCGTGATACGGAGCAGATCACCGATGTACCTGTCGGTCTTTATGCCATAGGTACATGCCCACGCAAATATATACCTACCACAGTAGGACAAACTCAAATTCCACTAACCTTTGGTGGGGTCAGCTTTCAACCCGGTGATTATCTATATGCCGATAAAGATGGCATTATCGTTACTGCTCAGCCATTGGTCTAAAAACCTTATTTGGTAACAAAAAAAGTACGAGAATTAAACATGACCCAGCCATGGTTAGATAAGGACTATCTCCATACCCAGATTAGGGGGGTGCTAGACTTTTACCAACAAAATGGTGTCCGTCCAGAAGGTGGTTTTTATCAACAATTGGATGCCCAAGGACAGCATGCAGAAAATGATATTCACCATCTGGTAAGTAGTACCCGCATAGTGGTGAACTTTGCACGGGGCAAAATCCTCTTTGGTGATGCCGAATATACCCAACAGGTGCGTCATGGTTTAGCCTTTATTCGTGACCAGCATCGTTGGCCTGATGGCCGAGGATACCATTGGCTGCTAGCTGATAGTAAGCCAGAAGATAGTGATCAATACTGTTATGGTTATGCCTTTCTAATGCTAGCTTACGCCAATGCCCTTCAGGCAGGTGTGGAAGCAGCTGGGCCATGGCTGACAGAAACCTTTGATTTAATGGAAACCTACTTTTGGCAACCAAAAGATGGTTTATATGCCGATCAACTTAGTGCCGATCTAAAAACCCTAGATAGTTATCGTGGTCAAAATGCCAATATGCATGCCTGTGAGGCACTGATTGCTGCCTATGAGGCAACCAATCAGCGTCATTATTTAGAGCGTGCCTTGGTATTGGCTGATAAAGTTGTTATTAGCAATACTCACAGCACTGATGGCTTGCTGTGGGAACATTATGATCAGCACTGGCAGCCGGACTGGGACTATAATCGGCAGGATCCTCAGAATTTATATAAGCCATGGGGCTATCAACCTGGCCACTTTACCGAATGGGCTAAGTTATTACTAATGCTAAATGCCCATGCGCCAAAGCCATGGCTAGTCGAACGTGCTCATAAATGGTTACAGTTGGCGTGGGAAAAGGCATGGGATGCCAACTATGGTGGCTTATTCTATGGTTTTGATCCGGATTATAAAATTTGTGATAACCACAAATATTTTTGGGTACAGGCCGAAACCTTGGCCGCCCAAGCGTGGTTAATCAATACTACTCAGCACACAGATCTGCAAACACGATTTGATCAGCTTGCAGCCTATATAGAAGAGCATTTTATCGTCCCCAACCAGACAATCTGGCACCGTCTGCTAAGCCATGATAATCAGCCCTTAGACAATTGGATTGCCTTGCCTGGGGCTAAGTGCGATTACCATAATTTAGGTGCTTGTTATGATATTTTGTGCAGTCTGGATATTCACCAAGCATAATATACCCACTTTATGGACTTCAATAGAGGTTTAGTAATCATCTGTTGCCATTGCAGTGTGTCCTTGTATAAGCCATTATTGGAGCAAATAAAGCCAATAAAATAACTTCTGGATATCTTTGATGTCAGCTGGATTAAAGTTACATCTAGCCGTGCTGCTGTTTGGTGCTGCTGGTTTAATGGGTAAAGTGATTGCCATGCCTGCTACGCAACTAGTACTGGGGCGCACCCTTATTGGCGCCATTGCCCTAGCCTTGTTTATTGGTTTTTTTGCCAAACAGGAGCACCGTTTTGGGTGGTCATCTGTAGGGATGAGTAAATTAACCTTGCTGGTCGGCTCTGGCATTATGTTAGCCATCCATTGGTGGACATTTTTTTATGCTATACAGTTAGCTGGAGTAGGCGTAGCTGTAGTTGGTTTTTCTGCCTTTCCTGTTTTTGTCACCTTACTAGAAGCACTGTTGCAAAAGCGCCAAGTCCAACCTATGGATGCTCTGGTC
Organism: Oceanospirillaceae bacterium; assembly: GCA_002686055.1. Lineage (GTDB taxonomy): Bacteria > Pseudomonadota > Gammaproteobacteria > Pseudomonadales > Balneatricaceae > Njordibacter. Next base: position 69,457 of record NYZU01000003.1, read on the forward strand.
ACGGCCATCGTGGTAATTGGTTTGTGGTTAGTGGCGCCCTCCATAAGTTGGCAAGATGCCACCTTCCAAGGTTTAGCTTGGGGGGTTATATCAGGGGCTTTATTTGCCGTACTTGCTCTACTTAATAAATCCCTAGTGAGCATATTTGGGGGCTTACATTTAGGTTTTTGGCAGCAAGCTATGGCGGCTGTTTGTTGTTGTTTATTGGTAGATTGGTCAGCCTTAAGGATCAATGCTTATGACGGTGCGAACTTGCTCATACTCGGGGTGTTATTGACGGCCTTTCCCCATGTATTGTTTATCAGTTGTTTGCGTCATATTAGGGCGCATATGGCTGCTATTGTGACAAGCTTAGAGCCAGTTTACGCTATTATCTTTGCTTGGTTATTATTGGCCGAACAACCCCCACTAAGCACCTTGCTTGGGGCGGGCATTATTCTATTTGCTGTGGTGCTAGGCCACTGGTATCAAAACAGGTTAACAGCCTAGATTTAGTAGTCCTAAAACCTCTTATTGGCTCTCCCACTTTAGCTATCACTTTCCCTTTGCTTGATATATTGATTAATGGATTGTGCCGTGGTGGTGTTCATCTGCCGATAAATCAGTATGGCTGTGGCCGATAAAGTAATCACAATACAAGCATAGGCAGAAACAAATAGAAACATGGCAGCGATAGCATAGTAGTAGCCTCGAATGCCAAAATTAAAGGTTTTTAGAGATTCAGTCATCACGGTAGTAGTGTCATCAATCAATTGCTGCAGGTTATCTTCAGCATAGTCGACTTTATTTGAGCCTTTGACAACGGGTAAGGCGCCGATCATTGCTATAGCGTAAACAAGTTTACGCAAAGCATAGATAAATGAGAAAAAACTAATGGTGAGCACTACGGCGAGCAGAGCAAAGTTAGCACTAAATAGTTCAATACTCAGGCTTTCAATAAAATGCAACCCGGCCATTGTGCCGTGGATACTGTCCAGATTGATAACAATCGAGAATAAGCCGGCTAACACAATCAAGGTGGCAGAGCCAAAGAAAGCCACTGAGTGCACAATATGACCAACCATAATGGCATCAAACGGGCTTCTACCATGCATAGTAATTTGTTTAATCCACTCCCGCCGCACAGCCTTTAACTGATTATTAATAGTTTGTTTGCCGATTAGTTTAAAAATGGTCGAATAAGCAAACCAGCTAATAAGTAGCATTGCCATGGCAACTATATGGGGCAAACTAAAGTCATTGGGCAGCATAGGGTATCTTTCTCTAAATAATCGTAGACCCTATGAGTATATCGGTATGGCAACATAATTTGAAATATTTACTTGTCTTTTCAAGTATTCGATCTACTTGCCAATAATAGGGCATTACTGCTAGGGTTGAAGTATAAGGGTGTTATATCTGCTCCCTTTTACTTAGGTTGCTATTAGCCAATAAAGCGTTTTCGTTTATGGTTGAGGAGGGCAATATGAAGAAGATAAAGAATGAAAAAGAACTACTAAAAAAAGCCATCCATTTTGGTATGAATTACGCGCAGAAAAGAGGCGTGGCCAAGTTCGAAGCAACAGACTCCCAGGATGCTAAGGTGGAGTATATTTATCGCCTGCTAGTCCATGATGGTGTTATGCAACCATTAGCGGGCGATCAGGAAAATCTGCCCAATATTAAACATAAATTGTCAATTTGGATGGCTCGGCAATTGGGTGAAGTCTAGTTGTTTCTTGGCTGGAATAAAAGGACAATTCTTGCCCCAATGCTAATTAATATTAAGCAGGTTACGACACCAGTGATATTAGCAAATACCTCTTGCAATATAAGTATCATGGTATCCTGCATAACCCCTTTATTTGCCATAATTTGTGCATGAAAGATGGCATTAAAAACCGCACAAACAAATGTTAGTAAGATTATTGAACGCCACTGTTTTCGCAGTGCTATGCCCGGCATTTGATACATATCAATACCACAAGCCTTAAACATTTCTAATATTATAAAAGGCATGGTACTAAAAATAATAATACTGCTGAAAAACCAGATATCTATCTCATCGGCATGGAAAACATACTGGCTAATTAGACCTGTGATTAATAAATACATTACCCCCTTGGCTCTAAAGAGCCAAGTGATGATAATTAAAATACCTTTTGGGAAACATAAAATGAGATTAATAAGCGAATATTCATTAATCAGACTCTTGCTAGCTGGTTCCAAAACGAAATCGCAAAGGTATTCGGCTAAAATCATTAGCGCGCCGATCCAGCCTAAGGTGAAAAACTCTTTTGATATGTGATTCATAAATATACTTAGATTTTAAGCCATATTCCTAGCATCAACATTAATTTAGCGCATCTGCGTACATTAGCCAACTTTATCATTTTAGATATTGTTTGATTAATATAAGTTTATGTTTTTCTTATGCTACTCATATATGCACAAGCAGCCATAAAGCTTATGGCACACACTGTGTCGGTAATAATGTAGAAAAGAATCGTGTCAACGGCTTTATCGGGCATAATATGACCACTAAGAATTACATGAATCACAAAAGCATTAAGCAAAGCTGAGACAATGCCCACTAAAACCAAAGCATGCCATTTTTTTTCTGGTTTGATATTTTTCAGCTTATATAAATCCCAACCACCTAAATTAAATAGGTAGAAAGTAATATAGGGTATCGTAGCTGTCATTAAACAGAATGCCATCAATAATGGCGTTAAAGGCTGTTGGCTAATGGTAAGACTGATGGTAAGAAGGCTGGCAAAAAATAGATAAATAATGGCACGCCAGCCAAAATACCATGTCATGATAATACGGATACCATGGGGTAGGCACAGTAAAGGGATAAAAGCTGTTGTTTCAGGTATATATAGAGCTTGTGCTTCAAATGCGAGGGGCTGTTTAATGATATTGATTAACAAAAAAACAGCCGTGGCCATTATTAGAGCCAACAATTCTTTTTTGTAAACTAAAATCCATTTGTTGCTAAGAACTTCCATTTGCTACTCCCTTAGAGGCTAGTAATAATCTGGAAGGCGCCCAGCTTAGGCTAATCTGTATATACCTGAGCGAGGTGAACCTATTTTTTGCAACATTCCTTTACTTTGCAAGTCACGTAAACATTTATACATGGTCGGTGCTGGCATGGATTTCAAATCAGGGTGAGCAATAATCTGGTCAATACTGACTTCTGGATTTGCTGGCGTACTTAAATCAGCAAGGCTAGTAAATAATAATTTCTCAGCCTTAGATAAAGTTTCCATGCCCATATCTTCTTCTAAGCTTCGAACAAGTTGCAACAACCGAGCGAGTCTTTGCGGTGATGATTCAGTCATAGTTTTTTTAAAAGTGGTGTAATTGTGTTTATTATTATACAAAATTATAGTGTAAATGCTAGCTTTAAATTCAAAAATCTTATTTTTCAGTATATTTTAATACTTTTAACAGGTAATTAATTAAAAATAATATTGTTTTTAAAAATTTATAAAAAAGTTGCTTTATTTTTTTTAATTTATATTTATCAATAGGATAATGGTCTTTTTGTTTAAAGAGTAGATGGATTATATTCTATTTTATGCCTTGATTTTAGTTTAAAAATAATGATGACGACTATGTTGGTTGGGAGTTGGTTAGTGATGGTTAAAGGAATTTTTTATACAGATAAAATATTTAAAAATAAAGTTTACCTTTACTCTGCTTGTAAAAAACTTATCAGTGATTACATATAGGGCATAAAAAAGGCTTACGGAATAGTTCCGTAAGCCTTTTATAAATGTGGTGGGCCTGCTCAGATTTGAACTGAGGACCAACGGATTATGAGTCCGCTGCGCTAACCGCTGCGCCACAGGCCCTTATTTAGGATGGGCAATGATACCCTTGCTGCTCTTATTGGGCAAGAGAATAAACGCCTAATTGGCTGTTTTACTTGCACTTTAATTGCAGGCTTTGGTCATTACTCTTCAATAAAGCTACGCAAGTGATCAGAGCGCACAGGGTGGCGTAGTTTACGCAGGGCTTTGGCCTCAATTTGACGAATTCGTTCACGGGTTACGTCAAACTGCTTACCAACTTCTTCTAAGGTATGATCGGTATTCATTTCAATACCAAAACGCATACGCAGAACTTTGGCTTCACGGGCAGTCAGGCCGGCAAGGACATCACGAGTGGCTTCACGCAAACCTTCACCCGTAGCAGAATCTATGGGTGAGTCCATGGTGCTATCTTCAATAAAGTCACCCAAATTTGAATCTTCATCATCACCAATGGGCGTTTCCATGGAAATCGGCTCTTTGGCGATCTTTAATACCTTACGGATTTTATCTTCAGGCATTTCCATGCGTTCGCCTAACTCTTCTGGAGTAGGCTCACGACCCATTTCCTGCAACATCTGGCGCGATATACGATTCAGCTTATTAATGGTTTCAATCATATGCACAGGAATACGGATAGTCCGTGCCTGGTCGGCAATAGAGCGGGTAATCGCTTGGCGAATCCACCAAGTAGCATAGGTTGAAAACTTATAACCGCGACGGTATTCAAACTTATCAACGGCCTTCATCAAGCCAATATTGCCTTCTTGGATCAGATCTAAGAACTGTAAGCCGCGATTGGTATACTTTTTAGCGATAGAGATAACCAAACGTAAATTGGCTTCCACCATTTCTTTTTTAGCTCGACGTGCACGAGCTTCACCAATGGAAATACGGCGATTAATTTCTTTGATCTCAGATAGGCTAATGGTGGCCTCTTGGGCTACATTGCCTAACTTACGCTGCGCGCGACGTAAGTCCATAGCATGGCGTTTAATGGCTTTTGAGTATGGCGCATCACGAGCTATCAGCTCATCAGCCCAATCAACATTGGCTTCATTGCCTGGGAATTCAGCCAAAAATACCTCACGGGGCATTTGTGCCCGACGGCTACAGATCTGACTAATAATACGTTCTTGTTGACGAATATTGGCCAAAGCACCGCGGGGAGCTAGAGCAATTACATCGAAGAATTTTGGTACCAGCTTAATGGGAGCAAACAATTCACCCAGCAATGCATATTCTTTTTGCGTTTGCTTGCTGCCACGGCCATGTTTGGCCTCTACACGCATAGTTTTTTGTAATTGCTTTTCCAGTTCGGCAAAACGCTCGGCAGCCTCTACGGGGTCTGGGCCATTATCCGTTTCTTCTTCACTATCTTCGTCATCATTGTCATCTTGGCTGACGGTAGTTGGATTGACTGGATCGGGGTCAGGTTCGCCATCAGGGTCAATATAGCCACTAAAGAGGTCGCTCAGGCGTATACCATCTTCCTCAAGGGTATCTTTGTAAAGATCAATAATAATTTTTACGGTATTGGGGTAATGGGCTAGAGCCGACATAACGTCTCGTAGGCCTTCCTCAATACGTTTGGCAATAACGATTTCACCCTCGCGGGTTAGCAGTTCAACAGTACCCATTTCGCGCATATACATACGCACAGGGTCGGTGGTACGACCAGCTTCGGTTTCTACTGCAGCCAAGGCAGCAGCGGCTTCTTCAGCGGCAGCTTCATCGGTGGAATCACCATCTGTCATAAGCAGGGTTTCAACGTCTGGGGCCTGTTCAGAAACAGTAATACCCATATCGTTGATCATACCAATGATTTCTTCAACTTGATCCGGATCGACAATTTCTTCCGGTAGATGGTCATTCACTTCGGCGTAAGTTAAAAAGCCTTGTTCGCGACCCTTAGTGATGAGTTCTTTTAAACGAGACTGTTGTTCGTTGGCTGCCATAAAAAACCTTTTGTATTAGGCGAATTATATGTAATCTAGCAAACACATTATTATAGTTGAACACTATATCTTGTGCCAGGTAAATCGCGCAATTAATGATGTTGACGCACTATTCAAAGCGTCTAGTATATATGGCGTTACTTGGGCGCATTTTCAACACTATCTAAAAAGCGAGTGGCCCTTGCCTAAAGGTTCCTATCTGAACCTTGTGAAGAATGGTTATTATCTACTTTTTTGTTGTTTTTGCAAGGTTTCTTTTTCCCCCAGTAGAATCTTTAGCTGTTGTTTGGCGGTATTGATATGTTCATCACTAGTAGCATTACGTAGGGTTTGACTTAAGTCATCAAAGCGTTGATCAAAGTAGTGATGATGTAACTTATCTATAGCCTCTTGTAATTGACTGCTATGGTCAGTAGTTACGGTCAAGGATTCTAGGGATGCTAAATTGCGCATCATGGGCCACGCTTCCAGATCAGCGCATTCGCTTTGCAATTCTACTGCTTGGGGTACGCGCTGCAATTGACTTTGTACCTGTTGGCATATTTCTAATAACTGCACCAAAATACTGGCGTCATGCATACGCAAGTAACGCAAATGTTCGGGTATTTCAGTATAGGCTTCAGCTAAACCGGGGTGCCTTAGTATCAGCCTAATGGCGGCTTGAGCAGGGTTTTGCACTCTAGATCCATGGCGGTGATCAAAGCCATGATCATGACTTGGTTGATGGCTATTTGTTGGCGAGTGTTGATTATGTTCAGGATGATATTCTGTTGCCCAAGTTTGGTCGTTGAGCACGTAGTCTGGCGGTAAATCAGTTTCAGAGTTACCAGCGGCAACTGGTTCTTCGGCATCTTTGCTGTTCGCTAAAGTACTCTGATCTGGCTTAGGTTGAGCACTTGACTCTTTGTTGTCAATATCTGGCTTATCACTTACGGCTGTTAATTGGGCTAAAGTATCTTGATTGAGTCCAGTATGATCCTCTAATTTGCTAAGCATCATGCTGCGCATTAAACCTTTGGGCATAGCCTGAATAACTGGCATCATATCCGTGGCTAATTTGGCGCGATGTTCTAAGTTGTGACTGTCCAGATCGTGGGAGAAATGTTGAAATAAAAATTCACTAAATGGTGTGGCATTAGCGATCAGTTCAGTCAAGGTTTCACTACCATGTTTACGCACCATGGTGTCAGGATCTTCACCTTGTGGAAGTAGTAAGAAACGCGCTTGTCGACCATCTGTCATAAAGGGTACACAAGTATGCATGGCGCGAACCGCAGCCTTAATACCGGCAGCATCGCCATCGAAGCAAAAAATAACTTCACTAACCATCTTAAAAATGCGTTCTAAATGGAATTGGCTAGTCGCAGTACCAAGAGTGGCAACGGCGAAATGGATTTGGTGTTGCGCTAATGCCACCACATCCATATAGCCTTCCACCACCAATAAACGTTTTAGATCGCGATTATGTTGACGGGCTTCGTAAAGGCCATAGAGTTCTTTTTCTTTGTGAAAAATGGCACTCTCTGGTGAGTTAAGGTACTTAGGTTTGCCATCCCCAAGGACGCGTCCACCAAATGCAATCACTTTGCCTTTGCTATTACGTATCGGGAACATAATACGTTCCCGAAAAAAATCATAAACTCGGTCGTTATCTGGTTTTTTAACCGCCATGCCAATATCAATGAGAGCATTCTTTGCGGACTCGGTACTACCAAGGTTATCAAGCAGGTTTTGCCAGCCAGTAGGCGCAAATCCAATACCAAAACGCTGTGCTATTTGGCCACTTAGCCCACGCCCCTGCAAATAGCTAACGGCCTGTTTGCGTTGTGGGTGTTGGCGTAATTGTTTTTGATAATAAGCGTTAGCCTGCTCAAGAAGATCATAGGCCTGATTGCGTGCCTGAGTTTTGGCTTGTTGGGCGGCAATGGCTGCAGGCGACAGATTTTGGTCTTGTTTTGGCACATCCATACCAGCCTTACGGGCTAGTTCCTCAACAGCTTCGGGGAAACTTAGATGCTCTAATTCCATTAAAAACCCAATAGCATTGCCACCGGCGCCACAGCCAAAGCAATAATAAAATTGTTTGTCGGGGGCAACGCTAAATGAAGGTGTCTTTTCTTTGTGGAAAGGGCAGCAGGCGGTATAGTTACGACCACTGCGTTTCAGTTTGACGCGGCTATCAATTACATCAACAATATCCGTACGGTCAAGTAAGGTGTCAATAAAATCCTGAGGAATTCGTTGGGGTGTTTGCGCAGACACGATAGCGCCTTGTTTCCGATTAGTTTAAGCTGGCTTTAATTTGGGCGCTTACCTTACCAAGGTCGGCACGGCCTTGCAGTTGGGGTTTCAATTGCCCCATAACCTTGCCCATATCCTGCATGCTGTTGGCGCCAGTGGCGGCTATGGCAGCTGCAATAAGGGCATCTATTTCGGCCGAAGTAAGCTGGGCAGGCAAGAACTCCTGTACCACACCCATCTCATATTTTTCTTGATCGGCCAGATCATTACGACCTGCAGCCTCAAATTGGCTAATTGAGTCCCGCCGCTGTTTTAACATTTTATCTAACACGCTAAGAATACGAGCATCATCTAATTCAATTCGTTCATCAACTTCGATGCGCTTAATAGCAGCTAACATACCGCGTATAACAGTTAATCGCGCTTTATCTTTGGCACGCATAGCGGCTTTCTGGGCATCTTTAAGTTGGGATTTTAAATCAGACATGTAAAGCCTCGCGCTAGTTTATAAATGTTAAAATGGCCAATTGTGTAAACGCCAGAAACAACAAAGGGGCGGGTAACTGAAAACCGCCCCTAGGCTGTTGTCATAATGGCAAAGCCATTTGACAGAATCTAGTGCTTTTGACAGCTTGCCAACTAGCAAGCTTACAGCAAAAACTGTGTCTTAGTACAGGCGTACGTGACGACGGTTTTCGCGAGACACCTTTTTGGCGTGACGCTTAACAGCGGCAGCAGCTTTACGCTTGCGAACGCTGGTAGGCTTTTCGTAGAACTCACGCTTACGTACATCGGCTAGTACGCCTGCTTTTTCACACGCGCGCTTAAAGCGACGTAGAGCAATATCAAATGGTTCGTTTTCTTTCAGTTTTACAGCCGGCATATTTCTACCTGTCAGTAGGAAGGCTTAATTTTTAGCCCATCCTGTTAATTTTAAAACTGCCATTTACCTTACGGAAAATACAGCAATTGTTTAAGGTCGCATATTCTACTCTTTGCTCTAGGGGGTGTAAAGCCAGTTTCTAAAATATTTTTGGGTTTATAAGGCCTGCCTAGGGTCAGCTATTAGTACAATTAAAAAGATAGTGCGGTGGGCTATGTTCAATGGCAACAGCACTTTAAAGCATGACACTATAATTGTTTTCATCATTACTCATTAAGCCATAGCCAAGGTGCCAATGGACAGGTAAAATTTACTCTTGTTAAGGGCATTTGTAAGCCCTATTTTTTAGTCTGCCTTAATAGCATTATAGATATGAAAGTAATTGGCATTGAGACCTCCTGTGACGAAACGGGTGTCGCTATTTTTGACACCCAAAAGGGCATAGTGGCAGAAACACTTTACAGTCAAGTAGCCGTGCATGCGGAATATGGTGGCGTTGTGCCTGAGTTAGCCTCCCGTGATCATATTCGTAAACTTGTGCCTTTGATGCGTGAAGTGTTTGCCAATGCGGGCCTAAGCTATGGTGATATTGATGGTGTAGCCTACACTTCTGGGCCTGGTTTAATTGGGGCTCTAATGGTAGGTGCGTCAACAGGACGTGCCTTAGGTATGGCATGGAATGTGCCAACCATTGGCGTTCATCATATGGAAGGTCACTTATTGGCACCTTTACTGGAAGAAAATGCGCCCCAACCACCCTTCGTGGCCTTATTAGTTTCTGGTGGTCATACCCAGTTAGTTAATGTCAGAGCGTTAGGTGATTATCAATTGTTGGGTGAGTCGGTGGACGATGCGGCAGGCGAGGCTTTTGATAAAGTCGCCAAGATGTNGGATTTAGATTACCCGGGAGGGCCGCATGTCGCTCGTTTGGCTGAACGTGGGCAAGCTGGGCGCTTTACTTTCCCTCGTCCTATGGTTGATCGTCCCGGCTTAGATATGAGTTTTAGTGGCCTAAAAACAGCGGCTTTATACGCGGTGCAGGATTTACAGCAAGCGAGTGCTACGGGTCAGTTAAGCGAGCAGGATAAAGCTGATATATGTTTAGCTTTTGAACTTGCAGTAGTAGATACTTTGGCCATTAAATGTCGGCGTGCCTTAGAACAAACAGGGCATAAAACCCTTATTATGGCCGGTGGTGTGAGTGCCAACCAGCGTTTGCGTTTAAAGCTATCGCAAGCAACAGCCAAATTAGGTGCTCAAGTAAATTATCCACGCCCAGCTTATTGTACTGATAATGGCGCCATGATTGCTTTTGCTGGTGCTTTGCGGCTACAAGCCGGTCAAGCTGATGATTTAAGCTTGCAGATTCGCCCGCGTTGGCCACTAACAGAATTGCCATCAATTAGCCCCAATATTTAATCATCACTAGCAAATAGTGATAACTGTTTGGGTTTGGAAGGAGAGATAATGGATAGGGTTTATATACATGGTCTGGCTGTAGAGACAGTTATCGGTATTTTTGACTGGGAACGAACCATTAAACAGAAAGTTGTGGTTGATCTGGAAATGGCTGTCGATATTAAGGCCTCAGCTGCGAGTGAAAATATTGATCGCACAGTGAGTTACAAAGATGTAGCTGATCGCTTGATTGAATTTATTGCCAACAGTGAGTTTTTACTAGTTGAGACCATGGCAGAGGAAATTGCGAACCTGATTTTGACAGAATTTCCAGTACCTTTTGTGCGCTTAAAGCTGGGTAAGCCCGGTGCTGTTCCAGAAGCGCAGGATGTGGGCGTTATGATTGAACGTGGCCAGAAGCCGTAATGACTATTCAGATATACCTAGGTTTGGGGGCTAATATTGACCCTGAAGAATGTTTGCAAGCTGGGGTTAGGGCTATCCGCCAAGCTTTTACCGAGGTTAACTTGTCGCCTGTATATCAGGCTCCGGCCATTAATATTGATGGCCCAGATTTTTTAAATATGGTGGTGTCTTGTCAGACGGATTGGACACTGTCGGAACTCAATGACTGGATCAAAATGATTGAACAACAGCATGGACGTGACCGTAGTCAGCCCCAGCCAAGCAGTCATCGGTTGGATATTGATGTGTTGTTATATGGTGACTTGATAAGTCCAGCCGATAATATACCCCGCACTGATATTATGCAGCGGGCATATGTATTAAGACCTTTAGCCAAGCTGGCACCACAATTAGTTTATCCTGGTAGTCAAAAAACCATATTAGAATTATGGCAACAAAATGAGTTGGGGCAGCCAACTCAAACTTCCCCACTGGCTTTTGATTAACCTAAATAGTTTTTGCCAAGGCAGCTATTTGCCCTGCTTTTAAGGCCTCACCTAGAGCTTTACCCTCTAATCCTTGGGCTATATATTGTTGTGCGGTTATGGCCTTAATGGTTAATAAATCAGCATCAATTATTTGTTTTAGACTCGAACCAAAACTCAAATCCGGTAGTTCCATCTGGCCTTGGCTATGTATGATACCGCACAGCATAATCAGGCGGTTAACAAGGCTAGTATCTTTTAGGGCACCACAGTTATGAAGCAACATAAAGCGTTGGGTTGGATCAAGTTGGGGGTAGTGCAGAAGTTTACGTTGATGCATGCTAAGTTGCACACATAGGTTAAGGGTACTCTTGGGCAAACTTAAGTCTTTCCCCAGTGTTTCCTGCTGAGGCTTATTTAATGAGTGAAATAAAATGGCCAGTCGATCATTAGGGTCTGTTAACTGTTCACAGGCTAGTTTTAATAAGCCAAGAGGATTGCGTCTACTTAACAATAGTTTGGCTAAAGGAGGAGCGATCTGCGCTAGGGCACCAAGTTCTAATAGCGTGGCAAAATATTCCCATGGGCTAGGTGTTTGCAGCGCCTTGTAAGTTTCATGCCATAAGCGCTGGATAGCTATTTCTTGTAGTTCGCCAGAAGCCACTAACTGTTGGGCTAATTGCTTGGTTGCCGGATCAATTTGAAAACCGAGGTGACCTAGATGAGCACGAAAACGAGCTAAACGTATGACCCTTAAAGGGTCTTCTACAAATGCTGGGGAGACATGGCGTAACACACGTTGGCGAATATCTTGTTGGCCATGAAAGGGATCAATAAGTTGCCCATCTTTACTTTCAGCTATGGCATTGATGGTTAGATCCCGGCGCTCCAAATCTTCTTCAAGAGTGACACTCGGGGCAGCATGCACAGCAAAACCAGTGTAGCCCTTGCCAGCTTTGCGCTCAGTCCGGGCTAGAGCATATTCCTCTTTACTTTGTGGATGCAGAAATACCGGAAAATCCTTGCCAATCTGTGTATAGCCGAGATCTATTAGGTCCTGTGGCGTAGCACCCACAACCACGTGATCGTAATCATATACAGGTAGACCAAGAAGCCGGTCGCGGACCGCGCCACCAACGATATAGGATTGCCAGTTTGTCTGCACTTAGTTCACTTTTGTTAGATACATTAGGTACATAGCTGTGGTTGCGTGGTGCAAAACTCATTGAAGCCACCTTGCAGACTATACACCTCATCAAACCCTTGTTGAATAAATACTTCCGCTGCTTGCATGGAGCTAATACCCCTATAGCAACAGACAACCACAGCCTTATCCATATCAGCATCCGCCAAAAAAGGATGAATACTAGCATTATCAATATGTTGGCTGCCTTGAATATGGCTGGCATTATAGCTGTTGATATCGCGAATATCCAAGATATAGGCGCCTTTATCAAGCTGGTCTGCAATACCATTAGAATCAATAATTTGCACCTGAGTCATAGGTTTTTATCTCTATGTTAAATATAGCTTTATTGAAGGTGTTGCCTAATTGTCGGGTGTTGCTAAATAAACAATCAGCACAAACTAGGCTAATTATCTTGGCACAACCTAGTACTATGAGCAAGCAACAGTAAAGACTTGGCTATCATCGAGGCGCAGCATTTTTAACTGGCCGCCCCAGACACAGCCCATATCTAGATTAACGATATTTGCTTGATTTGTTTCACCTTCAAGGGCCGCCCAGTGGCCAAAGAGCTGTCGACACTTTACTTGGCTTGGATAGGTAAACCAAGGCGCATAACCCTCAGGAGCATTATTGGGCTTGCTTTTGGTAGTTAATTCTAATCTGCCTTGCGCATTAGTGAAACGCATGCGGGTAAAGTAGTTGGTTATACAGCGCCAGCGGGCAGGGCCAGATAAATCAGGCTGCCATTGATCGGGAAGGTTGCCATACATATTGGCAAAATACAGCTTTTGTTCGCTACCAGTAAGCACCTGTTGGAGCTCATTAGATAAACTTTGTGCCGTAGTTAAATCCCAGTTTGGGGGAATACCAGCGTGCGTCATAACGGTATTAAATGGTTGGCTAAAATGCAGTAATGGTTGTGCTTGTAGCCACTGCATTAAAGCATCTCTATCGGGTGCTGCAAGGATAGGGGCTAAGCTAGGGTCAACTGAGAGGTTAGTTGCACCATGGTGCAATGCCAGCAGATGCAGATCGTGATTACCAAGCACAACTTTTGCTCGTTCACCCATGTGCATCACCAAGCGCAAAGTGGCTAAGGAGTCAGGTCCTCGGTTTACCAGATCACCAGCAAACCAAAGATGATCTCGATCACTAAACTGTACCTGGTCTAGTAATCTTTGCAGTGGCTCTAAGCAGCCCTGCAGATCACCAACGGCATAGGTGGCCATTAGTTAAGGGCGTGGGGGTAGGCCAAAGTAAAGGGTGGGATAGTGGCGTTAAATTCATGGCCATCAGCCGCTTTCATGCCATAACGACCACTCATGCTGCCAACACGAGTACCTAGTACCGTACCACTGGTATAACTATGCTGTTGACCTGGGTCAATAATAGGTTGATTGCCCACAACACCGCTGCCACTTACTTCTTGGGATTCGCCGTTACCATTGGTGATTAACCAATGCCGATCGAGTAGTTGAGCGCTTTGACTACCCTGATTGGTAATGGTGATATGGTAGGCAAACACATATCGATCCCGTTCCGGGTCCGATTGCTCGGCCACATATTGAGTGTCTACTTTAACATCAACATCGTACTCACTGGGCATGTATTTGGTCATGATGAAAAGTCTCTGTTTAACTGTTCTGGTGATAATTGCTTATTTTGACATAATCTGCAACTGTCAGTCGCTCAGGGCGCAGACTCGTATCAATATCTATAGTTGCCAATTGGCTGGTATCCATAATGCCTTTCAAATTATTGTGTAGGGTTTTACGACGCTGAGAAAAGGCAGTCTTAACTAACTGGGCAAAATGTTGAAAGTTGTCGGCCGGGTGCGGTAATTGATTATATGGCATCATTCTGACAATGGCAGACTCTACTTTAGGGCGGGGATCAAAGGCCTCAGGTGGCACCGCAAACAGATTTTCTACCTGACAAAAATATTGCGCCATAATACTAAGGCGTCCATAGTTATTTTCCCCTGCTTGAGCCGCGAGCCGCAATACCACCTCTTTTTGCAACATAAAATGCATATCAGCAATCAATGGCGCATAGTCTAGGAGATGAAAGATTAGGGGGGTAGAAATATTATAGGGTAGATTTCCCACGATGCGTAAGCCATCAGTCTCTGAGCTAAGCTGGGAAAAATCAAACCTTAATGCATCCGCCTCATGGATGCGCAAGTTATTACCATAAGTAGCATACTGAATGCGTAAATGGGGAATCAGATCACGATCTAGTTCAATGACATCGAGGGCACCGGCCGCCGCCAATAGATGCTCAGTTATGGCGCCAAGTCCGGGGCCAATCTCCACCAAACCTTGCTGAGGTTGAGGTTTAATACTCGCAATAATATGCCGAATAATGCCCTGGTCCTGAAGAAAATTCTGGCCAAATCGCTTACGGGCTTTGTGTACTGGCGGATTGCTCATTGGAATAGCTGGAAACATAGTAGGTTGGCAAACAGTATAGGGCAATTATCCATGAAAAAAGGCTTTTTCGCTAGATATAAGGCTACTAACTATAAGGTTTTAAGGTCCTTGAATTACTTATACTTAAGTAATTTATTTGTCTGAATAGACATATTCAAAAGCATACCAATAAGTTAGTGTAATTAGCTTATTTGTTTATGCTTTGAGTGCCATTTAGGCATTATAAAATGTTTAAAAAACTTTTATAATATGTGTATATAGATGCAACTAGCACTTGGGTGTGAAGAGCAAGCGATATATAGGGAAGGCAGTCGCATAAGACTGTCTAAATAAACGATGCATAAATATGCAAAAATTATATAACTCACGGAAATAAAAAATATGTCTGATTGTGATATTGGCTTGATGGGCTTGGCTGTAATGGGCCAAAATCTGGTTCTGAATATGGCAGAAAATGGCTATCAGGTATCTGTTTACAATCGTACTACCAGTAAAGTAGATGACTTTGTTAATAGTGATGCTGCTAAGCCGTTTAACATTGTTGGTACCCATAGTCTAAAAGAGCTTGTAGCGAGTCTAAAACGCCCACGTAAAGTCATGTTGATGATCAAGTCAGGTGATGCTGTACCAACCCTAGAAGACAAACTTTATCCCGAAGCAGCAACCGCAGATGCAGTTATTGAGCAACTCGTCGAGTTGTTGGAGCCAGGCGATATTATCATCGATGGTGGTAACACCCACTTTTATGATACCGAGCGTAGAACCAAATGGCTGGAAACAAAAGGTTTACTTTATGTTGGTGCTGGCGTTTCTGGTGGTGAGGAAGGTGCGCGTTTTGGGCCTAGTATGATGCCAGGTGGTAGTGCCGAGGCTTGGCCTGCAATACAGCCTATTTTCCAGGCTATTGCTGCTAAAGTGGGGCCAAACAAAGATATTCCTTGTTGTGAGTGGGTCGGCCCACGCGGCGCTGGTCACTATGTAAAGATGGTACATAACGGCATCGAGTATGGTGATATGCAGCTTATTTGTGAAGCTTACATTATGCTTAAGGAGGCTGCAGGCCTCTCTAATGAAGAACTTTATGACGTCTTTGATACCTGGAATCAAGGCGAGTTACGCAGTTATTTGATCGAAATTAGCCGGGATATCTTTAGTGTCAAAGACCCTGAAGGTGACGGCTATTTGGTCGATAAAATCCTTGATACGGCAGGTGCTAAAGGTACGGGCAAATGGATGAGTCAGTTAGCTCTTGATCTAGGTGCGCCAAGTACCTTGGTTACGGCCGCTGTATACGCCCGCGGCATGTCGAGTCAGAAACAACAGCGTTTAAAAGCCGGGCAACTTTTCTCTGGCCCAGATACCAAGCTAGATTTAGCCAAATTTGGTGGTAAAGAAGGCTTTATTGAAGCTGTCCGTCAAGCCCTATACGCTTCGAAGATTTGTAGTTATGCACAGGGCTTTGTGCAATTACAAGCAGCCGCAAAAGAGCATGATTGGTCATTGAATTATGGTGATTGTGCGCTCTTATGGCGTGGTGGTTGTATTATTCGTGCGCAATTCCTCGATCGTATCAAAGAAGCCTTTGATAATGAGCCGCAACTGGAAAACCTATTGCTTCACCCATACTTCAAAGATGCCGTAGCTAACTATCAAGCGCCATGGCGTGAAGTGATTGTGGCAGCTACCCAATTAGGTATTGCTGTACCCGCCTTTACCTCGGCTTTGAATTATTTTGATAGTTACCGTACGGCATACTTACCAGCCAACCTTCTACAAGCCCAGCGTGATTACTTTGGTGCCCATACTTATAATCGCACTGATAAGGCTGGGACTTTCCACACAGAATGGCTGCAACTGCGCAAGCAGCCTGCCAGCGAATAATCTGTTTCATCTTAAAGAATGCCAGCCACTTGGTCAGTATAGCTGACCAAGTGCGTAGAGGCATGTTTGGCAGTATTGCGAGAAAATTTACAAGCGCATCAAATTAGCTTGGGCAACGGCTTCCAGTAAACTACTAGCACTGGCTTTGCCGGTGCCGGCTAGATCTAGTGCTGTGCCGTGGTCCACAGAAGTGCGGATAATCGGTAGTCCCAAGGTGATATTGACGGCGTTGCCAAAGCCAGCGTACTTTAATACCGGTAGACCCTGATCATGATACATAGCCAAAACACAATCAGCTTGTTCAAGGTTGTGGCTATTAAATAGCGTGTCAGCAGGTAATGGACCCACTAAATCAATACCTTCTTGGCGTAACTGTGCCAAGGTAGGAATAATAATGTCCAATTCCTCACGACCCAAATGGCCGTCTTCTCCCGCATGGGGATTTAAACCACACACATAGATAGTCGGTCTAGGCTTGGCAAAGCGCTGTTGTAACTCTGCTTGCAATAACCTTACAACCTGTTTAAGCCGCTCTGGTGTGATGGCTGCAGAGACTTTACTCAGGGGCAGGTGAGTGGTTACTAAAGCAACTCGCATAGCGGCACAAGCTAGCATCATTACCACTTGGTTACTCTGGCAGCGTTGTTGTAAATATTCGGTATGCCCACTAAAAGCAATGCCAGCATCATTTATAACAGCCTTGTGCACGGGTGCTGTGACCATGGCATGAGCTTCGCCAGCAAGACAAGCATCACATGCCAAATCAAGAGTTTTTAATACATAAGTAGCATTGTTAATACTGAGGGAGCCACTAACACAGTCAGCCACTAAGGGCGTATGCCATACTTTAAGCTGTTGCTGGGCAGTTACACTAGGTGGTTGTTGTGGATCAATGGCAGTAATGTCGATCGACAAACCCAACTGACTGGCTCGTTCTTGCAGTAGTTGTTGATCGGCAATAACGACGATCTCACAATCTGTTTGTGGCCCAGCAAGTTGTAAGCATAGGTCAGGGCCAATGCCAGCTGGCTCACCAGCGGTGACCAGAATACGCTTTAGCTGTTGATGAGTAGACAATTTAACGAATCTCTATATAGGCGTCATTGCGTAATTCGCGCATCCAATTCTCCATCTCGCCTGCAAATTTACTTTCATAGAGAGCATCACGAGCTTTATTGCGCAAAATATTTTCGCCAACATTTTTCTTCTGACGATCGCTTACCTGCAGAATATGCCAGCCCGCAGGACCTTGAAAAGGAGCACTTGTCGAACCAGTTGCTAATATATCCAACTGGCTTTGCATAAAGTCTGGTAATTGGCCAGGATTTAGCCAGCCCATATCGCCGCCTTTAAGGGCTGTATTGGCATCATCACTAAAACTACGGGCTAGTTTGTAAAACTCTTCGCCTTTTTGCAGGCGCTCATAAATTTCATCTACCAAGGCCTTACTAGCCTGAGCATCACGAATTTCATTGTTCAATATTAAAATATGATTAGCTTTGGTCTGATCGGCTTCTTGCAAGGCAAGGCCACGCTGATCGGCCACTTTTATAATATGATAACCGCTATTGTTACGGAGGGGCTGGCTAATATCACCCACCTGCATTTGTGCTACGGTATCGCTAAATAAGGATGGTAGTTGGCTCAAGCTACGCCAGCCTAGACTACCACCACTTAGGGCATTATTCGCATCTGAATAGGTGATTGCTAAGCTACTAAAATCACCGTCTTCAGTAAGAGCCTGTTGCACATCGTTAAGCTTTTGTTGAGCCACTTGTTGTTGCAGCTCACTGGCCTGTTCTGAGACACTAATGAGAATATGATAAAGCAAGTATTCAGTGTCTGATAAGGCAGCACCTTGCTGCGAGGCAAGGTATTGGTCGATCTCTTTTTCACTAATGTTAATGCGTCGCTTAACGGCAATTTTGCCCACTTCATCAATGGTCATGGTGCGTTGGATTTGCTCCCGAAAGCCAGCGATTGATTGGCCATCATTAACGATAGCTTGATGCAGTTGCACTAAGGTTAAATTATTATTTTTGGCAATATTGGCCATAGCGTTATTGAGCATCGTTTCTGATATGGCTACGCCTAAGCGTTCAGCTGCCTGTAATTGCAGTAGCTCGAGAATAAGTTGTTCTAAGACTTTTTCCCGTAACACGTCGGCGGGGGCAACAATACTCTGTTGCCGTTCAAGCTCACGACTTACCGAGGTTAGTTCCATGGCTAGCTCTGATTCCATAATAACGTCATCATTGACAACGGCAGCAATATAATCGATATCTGTGGCTGCTTGGCTAACTTGCCATGGGAATAGTGTGGCCGCGATTAAGCAACTAGCTAGCTTATATTTGCAATTAATTAAAACGTTCATTGTATCCAGTAATATTACTCATAAATTCTTCTATTCTAGCGTTACCCGTACCAAACAGGCGGGTATCACTATCACCAAGACCTTTTAATTCTAGCTCTAAGAAAATACCATGTTGGCGCTCTGTATCTTGTATCCAATCACGATTAATCAAGCGCGCTTTCCAACAGCAATTGGCATATTCTACACCAGTAATTTGATCTAACTTGGATTGATTGATTAGATCACCTTTATATTGGCCAAATAGAGTCCATTGAGGTGCCATTGGCCAGATAATTGACAACTGATTTTGTCTGCTGGTTGCAGTTTCAGTATAGCTTGCCGTAATGACTTTGTTGCTGGCAGCTTGGTATTGCATATTAGCCGAGACTTCCTCAGGGCTACCTTTGGCACTATCCCAGTCAATACTAATATTAGTACTTAGTTGGCGGTTTATTTGGTAGTCCATCTGACCATAGATGGGAGAAGAAGTTTCCGCAAAAGTACGAACTTCTTCAGTTAGTTTGACTTGGCGATCACCAAAATAATGTATTTGTGCTAGGGAGAATTTAGCTTCTTGCTCACCACTCACCCCTAGGACTCGGCTGGTTAAGCCCACAGTGACACGATTGGTATCAGCAATACGGTCAGAGCCACTAAAGCGATTTGGTTGATATAAAGGTTTGCTTATTTCACTGGTATCAAATACTGGTAAGTTACTTTGATCACGATAGGGCGCATAGGCCCAGTAGAGGCGTGGTTCCAAAGTTTGCTGGCCGCCACTTTGCGTTATGCGATCAAAATAGAGACCCGAATCTAGCTCTAACTGATATAAGCCACGGGTCTGATGTTTAGCCACACCTGTTGGGGTATTAGTGAGCTCATAAATACTCAGGGGCGCAGTTAGTTTAGGTGTAACATAAGCGTAATCTGATTGCCATTGATAGGATATTGACGGCGTAAAATGCGTGCGTTTGCCATTAATTTTTTGCATGGCTGTCAGATAGGTGCCGTCACTGTCACGTTCAAAATGACTGTAGTTTAGGTGGTATTGCCAAACATAATCGCCTTTAGTGCGCCCGTTGGCGTGTAAATTTATATAAGGCAGCAAATTGTAGCTGGGGGCACTTTCTGTAAGCTGTTGATGTTGCTTTACTCCAATGGTGCCAGCTTTTAGCCAAGGCTGATCAAATTGATACATGAAAACCATTTGACTACTAACTTTGTGGTCGTCGGCTTGGGTAGAAAGATAATCATAATCATCAAACAGGGCGATATCACTGGCCCGCGCTAATTTTATGTCAGCTGATAATCGATCGTTAATTTGGTTGCTATATTGATAATCAATATACCAGCGTTGCTGTTGATTCAGTTTGTCATCCACACTAGCAATGGTTTTGATTTCTTGCAGGCCTGCCTGACTTAGATGGCGGCCATGGGCTGATACATATAGGCCACGATCCTCGCGCCAATGGGGGGTCAAGACAGCATCATAATTTGCTGCTAAATTAAGGTAGTAAGGGGTGGCAAGGTACAGCCCATTATCATTGCTAAGTGAAATTTTTGGATACAAAAAACCTGACCGGCGAGCATCGTCAATGGGGAAACTTAGCCATGGTAAATAGAAGATAGGTACAGAACCTAAATTAAGCATGGCATGGCGCGCTTCACCTACACCTTTTGCCGGCAGAATGTCTACTTTTGAGCTAGATATATGCCAACTATTATCGCCAGGTGGGCAAAAACTAAATTTGCCATTATGCAGCACCATAGTGTCATCACTATTGACGACAACCTGATCGGCTGCAGCGCGCAGTTCACTATCAAATTGAGCTAATTCAGCTTGGTTTAAGTTAGCTTGGTTTAGATTTGTGTCGAAGGTGCCATTAGTGGCATTTATAATTAGACCGGGGCGCCGATATTTTACCTGGTCTTCAACATAAATAATGCCCGTATTGTTATCCAAACTGACAAGTTCACTTTTGAGCAGTTGGTCACCCCGTTGCATCACAACATTACCTTGCATTTTGGTAACACCATTAGCGAACTCACTGGTATCTGAATTAGTGTAAATTGGCTGTGAGTTGGCTGGTAGGTCAGCGTCTAAAATGTCAAAGTTAGTAGGGATATATTGGCCAGCACAATAGTTCGCGCTGGGCTGATTATCCCAAACCCAATCTAGATTATTAGCACTAGCTGGTAAGGAATAGGCACTGATTGTTAGGGTCAGACCCGTAAATAGATATCTTGGCTGTATCAATCTTAGCTTACTGGGCGTACTGAGTGTACTTAGCGAACTAAAAGTGGCGACGAAAAAAGAATGCTGATGGGCCAAAATAAATCCAGTATGAATATGTAGTTATAATTGAAAAACGCTGAAATTGGCGCTAATAAATGGTAAGTTTATCCCACAAACCACGCTTGTGGAACTGCATATTTATAGGATTTTAGTTTGAACGGATATTTAGTAGGTAAAAATTTTTCTAGGCACCGCACAGGTATGGTGCTAGGTGGGCTTATAGGTATTGCTTCAGGGGGATTTGTTGGCCTCGTTTTTGGTGCTTATATTGGCTACCAATTAGATAAAGTAATACGCTCTTCGGGCGGTGGTGGGCAGTGGACACAAGCAGCGGCTCAAGGTGCCTTTTTTGATGCTACTTTTGCTGTTATGGGTAAACTTGCCAAAGTGGATGGCCGCGTTACCCAAGCCGAAATCCAATATGCTGAATCAACTATGGCCCGTATGCAACTCCAAGGTGCAAAGCGTCAACGGGCTATTGAATTTTTCACCATCGGGAAACAGCCTGACTACAATATGGCTGAGGTATTAGAGCCTTTGCGTCGTGCCTTAGGCCGAGATAACGCCAACGCCCGTATGATGTTTGTTGAAATTCAATTAGCTGCTGCTTTAGTAGATGGTCATTTTAGCCCTGATGAGGGACGGGTACTCATGGAAATGTGCCAATTACTAGGGGTGACCCAGCGTGAATTTGATGCGGTTAGTGCGCGGATAGCGGCAGAACACTCTTTTCACCAGCAGCATTTTGGCCAAGGCACCCAAACCTATGCCCAGGAATTGGAACATGCTTATGGCGTTTTGGGGGTATCTGCCGAATGTGATAATAAAACCCTCAAAAAGGCTTATCGGCGTTTGATGAGTGAACACCATCCGGATAAATTAGTAGCGCAGGGGTTGCCCGATGAAATGATGCAACTTGCCAAGGAAAAAACACAGGAAATTCAAGCTGCATATGATATTGTTAAGCGAGCACGCAAATAGCTGGCGAAAAAGGTTATTGGCTTTGTATAGTTACCACAGGACTTCATCATGTCTGATTTTTTAATTGCCCCATCCATTTTGGCTGCTGACTTTGCCCGCTTGGGAGAGGAAGTAGATAATGTGTTAGCAGCAGGTGCTGATATGGTGCATTTTGATGTTATGGATAATCATTATGTGCCTAATTTAACCATTGGTCCCATGGTATGCAAAGCCCTGCGCGACTATGGTATTAAAGCCCCCATTGATGTTCATCTTATGGTTAAGCCCGTTGATAGGTTGATTGGTGATTTTCTAGAGGCAGGCGCCAGTTATATTACCTTTCATCCTGAAGCTAGCGATCATATAGACCGTTCATTACAAATGATTAAAGATGGTGGCGCCAAAGCTGGTTTGGTGTTTAATCCAGCCACGCCGTTACATTACTTAGATTATATAATGGATATGCTGGATATGATTCTGATTATGTCCGTCAACCCAGGTTTTGGGGGGCAAAAATTTATCCCAAGTACCTTGGATAAATTGCAGCAAGTGCGACAGCGTATTGATGCCTCTGGTTTGGATATTCGTTTAGAAGTCGATGGCGGTGTTGGTATCGATAATATTGCCAGTATTGCTCAAGCTGGTGCTGATACCTTTGTGGCAGGCTCAGCTATTTTTAATACACCCGACTATAGCGCTACTATTGCCCAATTACGGGACCAACTGCGCAATGCCTGATCTATCTAGTCGTTGGCACCAACCAGTTGAATTTGCCCCGAAGGCCGTATTTTTTGATCTTGATGGTACACTTATTGATAGCATGCCTGATATTGAAGTGGCTATTCAACAGGCGGCCGTTAAACTTGGTTTGCCGGCGCCTGAAGCCAGCAAAGTAAGAACTTGGATTGGGAATGGCGCTGGTGCCTTAGCGGCAAGAGTGTTGGCCGATAGTATTTATATTCCGCAACAGCAAGATCCTCAATATGACGCCCTTTTAGCTGGTTATATGCATGCTTATGGTGAGTTAAAGCATGCCTAAAGTTCAATTTATCCAGGGGTTAAGCAATGGTTACAAACCTTGCAACAACAGCAAGTAAAGTTAGCCGTTATTACCAATAAGGCAGCCCGTTTTACACCATCTTTTCTTGATCACTTTGGTATTTTGCATTATTTCGATGAAATTTATTGTGGCGATACCTTTAGCGAGAAAAAACCTCATCCTATGCCTTTGTTAAAAGCTTGTGAAGCTTTCTCCATTGCGCCAGAACAGGCGTTAATGGTTGGTGACTCCCGTAATGATATATTAGCGGCCCACAATGCTGGCGTGCGCAGTCTGGCCGTGCGTGGTGGCTATAATCATGGTGAAGATATCAACTTGTCAAAGCCTACTTGGGTGGTTGATAGCCTTGAACAGGTAGGCAGTTAAGCTGCCATACTAACCTTTAAACCAATACTATTTCTGTGGTTGTTAGCACAACGCTATTGTTCACTTGCTGTGGGCTACTTGCCAGTGTCTGAGATTAAATATAATTGCGCAATAATAGGTGACAAGTTATCTTTACTGTGCTAGTGTACTAGTACATTGATGCAGGTTGGATAATGATGACAAAAAGTGATTTAACTGAGGTAGCCAAATACTTGCTAGCCCAAAAGCAGTTGCCGGCTATGACGGAAGCCCTGGAAGCCTTATTAACGCCCTATGAGCAGGAAGAGGTTATCCATCGTCTACAAATATTTACTTTGCTTACTAAAGGCCTATCTCAGCGGGAGATAGCGAAACAGCTCGGGGTTGGTATTGCTACCGTTACCCGTGGCTCAAAAGCCTTACAAGCCGGAAAATTTCATCCTGAAAAGCTTGATGCAGGAAAACTTTTATGAACACCAACAAGCCCTCGCCCATTAGGGTTCCTCGTAAACCACAGTATGTAACCGTCACCTCTAAAGGTGATTTTTTTGATGTCTTTAAAAAGGTTGCTGCTGAGTACGATCATTGTTTTATGCTGGAGTCACTAGGCGAAGATAGCCATATCTCACGTCACTCACTGATTGGCTTTGATCCCCAGCAAACTATTTCTGCTCGTGGGCAGGAGTTAACTATTGAGGACCGTGATGGTCAGGTGGAAACCTATACCAGTGACAACCCCTACTATTTATTACGTGAGCTAGTGCCACAAAATGTATTAAGTCGTAAATATGCTGGTGGCCTGATTGGCTATATTGGCTATGACGCAATGAATTATTTTGAACCAAGCTTAAAACTGCAAACCAGTGATTGGTTTGATGGCTTCCGTTTTGGCGTTTACCTTGATGGTTTGATTTACGACAAGATGACTGGGGAGGTGACTTACTTCTTCTACGAAGAAAATCGTATTGACCTAGTCGAAGAGTTACTGGCTAAACCTGTTCCTCAAGCAGGTGATTTACAAGTTCAGCCGGTAGGCGAGGATATGGATCGCCAACAGCATGCTGATGCAGTAGAAACCGTTAAACAGGCGATTATCGAAGGCAAGGTATTTCAGTGTGAGGTGGGCTTTAAATATCGTTTTAATATGCAGGGTGATGCCATTAATTTGTATGCACAATTACGTGAGGTGAACCCATCACCACAAATGTACTATGTGCGCTTTGGCGAGCAACAAATTATTGGTGCTAGCCCGGAATTACTTTTCCGTCTACGCCAGGGCGAAATGGAAACCTATCCTTTAGCAGGCACCACCAAACGTGGTGCAACAGCTGAGGAAGATACAGCTTTAGCCCGCACCTTGCTTAATGACCCCAAAGAGATTGCTGAACACAATATGATTGTTGATCTGCACCGTAACGATATTGGCCGTGTAGCCCGCTTTGGCAGTGTAAAAGTACGCAGCTTAATGGATATTAAGCGCTTTAGTCATGTGCAACATATTTCTAGTGAAATTGTCGGTATCTTAGCACCTCAGCATGATATGTTTAGTGCCCTAGCTAGTAACTTCCCAGCAGGAACATTAACGGGTGCTCCTAAAATAGAAGCCATGAAAATAATTGATGATTTAGAGTTGGATGGCCGTGGGCCTTATGGTGGTGCCGTTGGTCAGTTTGGCTTTAATGGTGATTGTACTTTTGCTATACCTATTCGCACGATTTTTGCTAAAGGCGATGAGGCCTATGTGCAAACTTGTGGAGGTAATGTCTATGACTCCAATGCCGCCGATGAATATGAAGAAATTCAGCGTAAATTTGCTGGCACTCGCAAAGTACTTAATCAGTTTATGGAGTCAGAAGCATGAAAATAATGATCATCGATAACTATGACTCCTTTACCTATAATCTCTACCAATATATCGGCGAGATAATGGAAGAAGCGCAACGAGAAGGGCAGGTAGGTAGTTTTGATATCGTTGTTAAACGCAACGACGAAGTAAGTTTGCTTGATGTTGCCGTTGCCGCACCCGATCGGATTATTATTTCTCCCGGGCCGGGTTCACCCGACGATCCCGAGTATTTTGGCGTATGTGCCGAGGTGATTACGCAACTTGGACCAAAAATACCCATTTTGGGAGTCTGTTTGGGTATGCAAGGTATCGTGCATTGTTTTGGCGGTAAAGTGGTATTGGCTAAATTACCCATGCACGGCAAGGTCAGCCCAATTAACCATAATGGCCAAGGTTTATTTGCCAATATTCCTGATAATCTTGAAATAATGCGTTATCACTCGCTTATTGCTGAGGGAAATAGCATACCTGACTGTCTAGAAGTTACGGCAGTTATTGCGGGGGTTGAGAAGGATTCAGCGCAGGCCGAAATTATGGCGGTAAAACACCGTCAATATCCCATAAGTGGTATTCAATTTCACCCTGAATCCTTTGCCACCGAAGGTGGTAAAGAGCTGATTGCGAATTTCTTATTCTAAGGAATAAGGCTTATTGCTGGTTAAGCTTTTTAACCCAAGCCAGATAGCCAGCTTGATCTAATTCACCTTGGCCAGCCTCGACCATGGCTTGCCATTGAGCAGTACTTCGACTCAGCAATGGTAAGTTAACTTCTTGCTGTTGAGCTAGGCTGCTGGCCTGCTGCATATCTTTTAGTTGCGTGGTGGCTCTAGCACCTGGTGAAAAGGCTTCATCGATCATGCGTTGGCCATGAATTTGTAAGATTTTACTATCGGCAAAGCCACCCATTAGAGCCGCCCGTACTCGTTCCGGCTCTGCTCCCGCCTGTTGGGCTAAAAATAAGGCCTCAGCGACAATACCAACGGTTGTTCCAACAATCATTTGATTGGCTGTTTTAGCCAATTGACCACAGCCCATAGGGCCTACATGAGTTACCCGCGCCGCCATGGCATTAAAAGCCGGCATGGCTCTAGTTAATGGCTCCTCTGCGCCGCCAACCATAACCGAAAGGGTCGCCTCAAGAGCGCCTTTTTGACCACCAGAAACAGGTGCGTCAAGGTACTGGCCACCCACAGCTGTGACCTGTTTAGCCAAAGTTTGGGTTAAATCAAAGGGGCTTGTGCCCATATCAATCACTAAGGTATTAGGCGCTAAATGCTTAATAAGTCCCTGTTCGCCAGCAACCACATCCTGCAAAGCTGGGCCATCAGTAACACAAATGACAATGATATCAGCCGCTAAATTCTTAGCCATCTCAGCTGGGCTATTATGCCAGCTAGCACCATCGTTGATTAATGTCTTTGCCCGATGTTTGCTACGACTATAAATATGTAAGGGGAAACCCGCATTCAGTAGATTAGTGGCCATAGCTTGGCCCATTAAGCCTAGGCCAATAAAGCCTACAGTTGGTAGATTGTTCATGGTAAGGTATTTGCTCTTAAATGCATCAATTTAATAGGCTAGATAGAGTCAATGATACCCCTGTGTGCAAATATTTCCATGCTTTATAACGAAGTTGATTTTCTGCAGCGCTATGCATTAGCTGCGGAAGATGGCTTTAGTGGGGTCGAATGTTTATTTCCCTATGCTTATTCAGCTGCGGAAGTGAATGCTGTGAGAGCTGATGCTGGCATTCCACAAGTGTTATTTAATACTAGTGCAGGGGATTGGCAGGCTGGGGAACGAGGCATGGCATGCCACCCAGATAAGGGTGCTGACTTTCGTGCTAGTGTGCTGCAAGCATTGCACTATGCCAAGGTGATGGGAACGACACTTATTCATGCTATGGCGGGATTGGTGCCGCCTGAATTAGATCAAGTGGAAGCTGAACAAGTGTATGTGGAGAATCTAAGTTGGGCCGCCAAGGAAGCCAGCAAGGCGGGTGTGGTGCTAACCATTGAGGCCATCAACCCAATTGATATGCCGGGTTATATGTTGACCACCCAAGAACAGGCAGTGGATTTGTTAGCCCGTATTGGGTCTGATAATGTTAAGTTGCAGTTTGATTTTTTTCACTGCCAAAAATATCAAGGCAATAGTTTACAGCGTTTTACCAATGTAATGGCGCAGGTTGCCCACATTCAAATTGCTGGGGTGCCCCAACGCCATGAGCCAGATACAGGGGATTTCGATTATCAGCTGGTGTTTGCGCAATTACAGCGCCAAGGTTATGGCGGCTTTGTTGGTTGTGAATATCAGCCAGCTGGCACCACAAGACAGGGTTTGTCATGGCGCGAAAGTGTAATCTAATGATTATTTATAATCTCTTACCAAGAACAAGGTTGTATCTATGACCCCTGCTATTGTATTAGCCGAAAAAGTGGGTATTGATTTCCAGGTGCTCAGCTATAACCATGACCCGCAATCTACTGCTTATGGTTTGGAGGCCGCAGCTAAGTTAGGTGTGCCAGCTGAGCAAATTTTTAAGACTTTAGTGGTTAAATTGGATGCTAAACAACTAGCCGTAGCCATTGTGCCTGTTACAGGCAACCTCAATTTAAAGCATTTGGCCAAGGCACTTAAGGCTAAAAAAGCAGCTATGGCGGCTGGCGATGAAGTGCAACGGAGTACGGGCTATATCTTAGGTGGTGTTAGTCCACTTGGGCAAAAGAAGTTACTACCGACAGTGCTTGATACGAGTGCTGAAAACTTTGCTCAGATCTATGTAAGTGCGGGTAAACGAGGTCTTGAAATTACCTTGGCGCCAAAGGATTTACTGACTTTAACCAGAGGCATTAGTGCCCCTATTGCGCAAACCTGAGACGCTTATGTATGCATATTGGCAGCTACTTCGAAGTCATACGCGCTTTGTAACCTTTGGCTTAATTATTGCCTTTGGTTCTTCATTTGGCCAAACCTATTTCTTTGGTGTTTTTGGGCCATCTATTCAACAAGATTTTGGTCTCAGTCATACACAATGGGGTGGGGTTTATATGGCCGGTACTCTCTTAAGTGCCTTGCTATTACCTGTTACCGGTAAGTGGATTGATCAGATTAGCTTGCCGCGCTATACCTTGTTGGTGTTATTGCTGCTTGTATTGGCCAATTTGTTTATTACTCAGGTGTACTCTCTTTGGTGGTTAGTGGCAGGCGTATTTTTATTACGTCATGCTGGCCAAGGCTTAATGAGCCATGTGGCCTATACGGCTATGGGCCGATATTTTGATCAACAGCGTGGTAAGGCGACGGCCTTTGTCTCCGTGGGTTTTGCTATGGGTGAGGCGATGTTACCAATCATCGCTGTTATATGTATTGCCGCAGTAGGCTGGCGCACTACCTATATGGGCGTAGCTTTGGTTATTTTGCTATGTATAGCCCCTTTAAGCATGTGGTTATTACGTGGTCACGCTAACCGCCACCAAGCTTATGAGCAATTATTAGAGAGTCAGGAACAAGGGGCAGAGAATGGCCCTTCCAATAGCAAAGCTAACCCCATCTCTAGGCGGCGTCGGGAAGTATTAAAAGATTATCGCTTTTATTTAATGGTGCCCGGTTTATCAGCTATTTCCATGATCAGTACGGCTATGTTCTTCCATCATTTAAATCTGGCTGATGAAAAGGGCTGGTCCCATGCTTTTCTCACTGGTAACTATTTGCTTTACTCATTAGTGGCTATCAGTGTGGCTATTATTACGGGTCAGTTGGTCGATCGATTTAGTGCTCGTACCTTAATGCCATATACCTTGCTACCTTTGGCTCTGGCCTTAGTAATCATTAATTTATTTGACGCTTATTGGGTGATTTGGCCTTATTTTATACTATTAGGCTTGGGCAATGGCTTTGCCCAAACAACGCAGGCTGCCCTTTGGCCTGAGTGTTATGGGGTGCGATATTTGGGCGCTATTAAAAGTTTATTCTGGACCTTAGTGGTATTTGCCTCGGCCCTAGGTCCAGTGTGGTTGGGTTTGATGATGGACAAAGGTTGGCTGTTGCAAGACGCGGTATTAACTATGGCGGCTTATTTGTTGTTAGCCACGGGTCTTTTGGTGTTGGGTTTACGTGGTTTTGATCGCGCTTAAGCTCAACTATTAAGTTGTCTTATGGGACAATAATTTGTGTAAACCGAAAGTGGCTACTTGTATAATAATGCTCTGTCGAGAGCTGTGTATGGAATGCTTATTGTGCTGTTAATGCTGGATAACTACGATTCTTTTACCTATAACCTAGTTAGCTATTTTCGTGAGCTAGGTACTGAAGTAGAAGTATATCGTAATGACGCTCTTAGTTTGGCGGCTATAGAGGCTTTGCAGCCTAGTCATATTGTTGTGTCACCAGGCCCTTGTACCCCCAACGAGGCAGGTATTAGCCTAGACCTGATAAAGCATTTTGCTGGTCAGATTCCTATTTTGGGTGTTTGTCTGGGTCATCAATGTATTGGTCAAGTATTTGGCGCTAAGGTAGTCCGGGCTAGGCAGGTAATGCATGGTAAAACTTCTTTAGTTGAGCATACTGAACAGGGTGTTTTTAAGGGTTTGGCACAACCACTTGAAGTAACGCGTTATCATTCTTTAGTGATTGATCCGGATAGCCTACCAGACTGCCTTGCAGTGACTGCTTGGAGCCATACTGAAGATGGCCAGAAAGACGCTATTATGGGCGTCCAGCATCGGCATCTAGATGTCCAAGGTGTGCAATTCCACCCTGAATCCGTATTAACCAAACAAGGTCATGAATTGTTGGCTAATTTCCTGCACAGGTAAGCGTTTTTTTGCTAAAGTAGGGGTTTTCTCAGACTGTCCCTTATTTAGCACTTGTCTCATAATCTGTGTTAGCCCTGGTGAGCAAGCCAAGTGCGGGTTTGGAAAGCATTAGGAACCGAATAAATGAATATGCAAGAAGCCATTGCTGCTGTTACTGAAGGTCGTGATCTTACTCAGGGCGAAATGCGCTCAGTGATGAAAATCATTATGACTGGTGATGCCACGCAATCGCAAATCGGTGGTTTTCTGGTTGGTTTGCGTATGAAAGGCGAAACGGTTGATGAAATTACCGGGGCTGTGGAAACCATGCGGGCACTAGCGGCCGGTGTTGCGGTTAGCGGTGAGCATATTATTGATACTTGTGGCACTGGCGGCGACAGCTCTGGGGTATTCAATGTTTCTACGGCGACAGCGTTTATTGTCGCCGCCGCTGGTGGTCAGGTTGCTAAGCATGGCAATCGTTCTATATCGTCTAAAAGTGGCAGTTCTGATTTGCTCGAAACAGCTGGCTTAAATTTAGCCCTGAGCCCGGATCAGGTGTCGCGCTGTATAAGTGAGTTGGGTGTCGGCTTTATGTTTGCTCCTGCTCATCATAGCGCTATGAAACATGCTATTGGTCCACGCCGGGAGATGGCGGTACGAACGATTTTTAATATTCTGGGGCCATTAACCAACCCTGCTGGTGCACCCCACCAGTTATTAGGCGTGTTTAGTCGTCAATGGCAACGTCCTATGGCTGAGGTTTTGCAGCGCTTGGGTAGCAAGCATGTGATGATTGTGCATGCGGAAGACGGCCTCGATGAATTGTCTATTGCAGCGCCCACCCATGTAGTTGAACTAAAAGATAATGCAATACACGAATATACCATTAATCCTGCTGACTATGGTTTGGCCCACCCTAACTTAGAAGCGTTAGTTGTTGATAGTGCCGAACAAAGTTTGGCCGTGATTCGCTCTGCGTTTGCAAATCAAGCTGGGGCACCATTAGATATGCTGCTACTTAATGCGGGTGCCGCCATTTATGTGGCTGATTTGGTAACGAGTATCGCTGAGGGAGTTGAGCTTGCCCGCGAGATGATCGCCAGTGGCAAGGCACAGGACAAAATGGAGCAATTGATTGCCTTAAGTAAGGAAATGTCTGCAGCATGAGTACACCGACCATATTAAAACGAATTGTTGCTCGCAAGCTTGAGGAAGTGGCTGAGCGACAGGCGCAAGTACCTGTATCTGAACTATTACCGACCATTGTTGCTAATAGTGTTGGTCCCATGGCACCACGGGGTTTTTGTCAGGCCATGTTAGATAAGGTGGCCAGCGGTCAACCAGCCGTGATTGCTGAGGCGAAAAAAGCATCACCATCCAAAGGTGTGATTAGAGAAGATTTTGACCCTGCCCAGATTGCCAAAAGTTACGCTGCTGGTGGGGCTACTTGTCTATCAGTATTAACTGATGCGGATTTTTTTCAGGGTAGTGAAGATTATCTACGTGCTGCCCGAGGGGCGTGCAACTTACCTGTAATTCGCAAAGATTTTATTGTCGATCCCTATCAGGTATATGAAGCCAGAGCCATTGGTGCTGATTGTATTTTGTTGATTGTGGCTTGCTTGGAAGATGCACAAATGCAAGATTTGGCAGAATTGGCCGAAGATTTAGGCATGGATGTATTGGTTGAGTCTCATGATGCCGATGAACTGGAGCGGGCTTTACAGCTAACAACGCCTTTGATCGGTATTAATAACCGTAATTTACATACCTTTGATTTAACCTTGCAGACGACCTTTGATCTGTTGGCAATGATACCTGACGAGCGTTTGGTGATTACCGAAAGTGGCATTCATACGCCAGCTGATGTGGCTATCATGCAGCAACATAAGGTTAATGCCTTTTTAGTAGGTGAATCTTTTATGCGCGCCGCTGATCCGGGGGCAAAATTGGCAGAACTTTTTACTTAATTTAGAATGTTTTAGCCGCCAGAATTTATTTGGTTTTTATAGGAAACAATGACGATGACAATGACAGCTAACGTGAGTTGGGACGGTGGTGTCAGTTTTAAAGCCGAAGGTGGCACGGGCCATACTGTGTTTATGGACGGTCCTGCGGATAAAGGTGGCCAAGACAAGGGCTCTCGACCAATGGAAATGATGTTGATGGGCTTGGGTGGTTGCTCATCATTTGATGTTATGACTATTCTACAGAAGTCACGTCAGGATGTGGTTTCATGTGAAGCCAAAATCACCGCTGAGCGTGCTGATGCTGTACCAGCGGTATTTACCAAAATTCATTTACATTTTGTGGTTTCTGGGCGTAAATTAAAAGACAAGGTTGTGGCTCGTGCTATTGCTTTGTCGGCTGATGAATATTGTTCAGCATCCATAATGCTGGCCAAAGGTGGGGTAGAGATAACCCACAATTTTGAAATTATTGAGGTAGCCTAAGTCGTGAGTCGCTTTTGGTCTAAATTGGCCCATGGTTTAAAGCCCTATGTGCCAGGTGAACAGCCCAGTATAACTAATCTGGTAAAGCTCAATACCAATGAGAATCCTTATCCACCATCGCCCAAGGCCATAGCGGCTATGGCTGGTGCAATGGATGCAGACCTGCGTTTATACCCAGACCCAAATTGTGGGGCATTACGCCAGTCCCTAGCTGATTTTGTTGGCTTACAGAAAGACCAAGTATTTGTTGGCAATGGTTCTGATGAAGTTCTGGCCCATGCTTTTCAAGCTTTATTAAAACAAGATGAGCCACTTATTTTTCCAGAGATCACTTATGGGTTTTATCCAGTATTTGTTGATCTGTTTGGCATCAATCATCGGGCGGTGCCGTTAGCTCCTGATTTATCTATATCGGTGAGCGATTATGCCGGTAATAATGGTGGCGTTATTTTGCCCAATCCTAATGCGCCTACGGGTTGTTTATTGCCTTTACAGCAAATTAGGGAGCTATTATTAGCCAATCCAGATCGCGTAGTGGTGATCGACGAGGCCTATATTGATTTCGGTGGCGAGTCAGCCGTTGCCTTGGTGCCTGAGTTTGATAATTTGTTGGTGGTGCAAACCTTTTCTAAATCGCGTTCACTGGCTGGTTTACGTGTGGGTATGGCGTTTGGACAGGCGCATTTAATTGCTGGCCTAGAAAGAGTGAAAAACAGCTTTAATCCCTATCCATTAAGCCGTGAGGCTTTGGCCGGTGCCCAAGCAGCCGTAGAAGATGTGGATTACTTTAACATGACCTGCCAAGCCATTATCGAGCGCCGCCAACAGTTGAGTCAGCAGTTGCGAGAGTTAGGCTTTAGTATGACTGACTCTAAGGCTAATTTTGTGTTTGTTGAACATGAGCGTTTAGCCGCGGCCGAGATTGCTGCGGCATTACGTGAACGTGGGGTTATTGTGCGCCATCTAGCTAGCCACCCAACCACTTTAAATCGCTTACGCATTAGTATTGGTAGTGAGTCTGAGTGTGAAGCTTTAGTGGCGGCTTTAAGAGAAATAATTTAGCTTATCTGGACACAATGACAAGTCCTTATCATTGTGTCCAAATGGGCATTATTCAGCTAGTGGGCGGCCACCAAACATATGTAGGTGAATATGGTAAACCACCTGCCCACCACCTTTATTGACATTCATCTGTACGCGATAGCCATCCTCAGCAATACCCGCCTCACGGGCAAGCTGCGCAGCGGTGAGCATCATATGTCCTAATAATGCCTGATCAGCTGGACTAGCATCATTTAAGGTTGCAATGCGCTTTTTGGGAATAATCAAATAATGCACTGGCGCACGCGGGGCAATATCCTTAAAAGCCAATACCTGATCATCCTCATAGACGATATCTGCTGGTATTTCACGGGCTAGAATCTTATCAAAGATGGTAGTTTCACTCATGGGTATGCCCCTTAACTTTGTTCACGCCCAATAGCGCGATGGCCAATATCTCGACGGCAATACATATCCTGCCAACTGATTTGGTCAACCAAGGCATAGGCAGCTTGCTGTGCCTCAGTGACCGAATTGCCAAGGGCGGTGGCACAGAGTACACGACCACCATTGGTGACCACTTGGCCATCTTTGGTTGCGGTACCAGCATGGAATATTTTGCTGCCACTTGCTGTGCTAACTGGCAAACTAATGACATCACCTTTGGCATAGCTATCTGGATAACCGCCCGCGGCCAAAACCACACCAACTGCAGCCCGAGGATCCCACTCAGCCTCAATTTGGTCAAGCTCTTTGCGCTCGGCGGCTAAGCATAAATCAACAATACTGGATTTTAAGCGCAACATAATAGGTTGGGTTTCTGGATCACCAAAGCGACAATTAAACTCTAGTACCTTAGGTGTGCCATCGGCCGTCACCATAATACCCGCATACAAAAAACCCGTATATTCGTAGCCGTCGGCTTGCATACCATCCACTGTTGGGCGAATCACTTCTGCCATAATTCGGTCATGGAGCTGAGCGTCTACAACGGGTGCAGGTGAATATGCACCCATACCACCGGTATTGGGTCCTGTGTCGCCATCGTCTCGCGCTTTATGGTCTTGGCTGGAAGCCAAAGGCAAAATGTTTTTGCCATCGACCATAACAATAAAGCTGGCTTCTTCACCAACTAAAAATTCTTCCACTACAACGCGGCTACCGGCTTCACCAAAGGCATTACCAGCGAGCATATCCTCAACGGCAGCACAGGCTTCAGCAACTGTGTCAGCCAAAATAACACCCTTACCCGCAGCCAGGCCATCAGCCTTGACCACAATTGGCGCACCTTGTTGCTTAATATAGGCAACAGCAGGGGCAATCTCGGTAAAGGTTTCATAAGCTGCAGTTGGAATTTGATGACGCTTTAAAAAGTCTTTCGCAAAGGCCTTGGAACCTTCCAGTTGAGCGGCACCTTGAGTGGGGCCAAACACGACCAGATCGGCATTGCGGAAGGCATCAACCACACCGGCTACTAAAGGCGCTTCTGGGCCAACAATGGTAAGTGCCACCTGGTTTTCTTTAGCAAAGGCTAATAGACCGTCAATATCTAACACATCAAGAGCAATATTCTCAAGCTTTGGCTCAAGGGCTGTACCCGCATTACCGGGGGCAACAAACACTTTTTCCACAGCTGGATTTTGGGCGGCTTGCCAAGCTAGAGCATGCTCACGGCCACCGCCACCAATTAACAAAATATTCATACCATAATCTCCGTTAATTAGTGTCTAAAGTGACGCATGCCAGTAAAGATCATGGCAATATTGTGTTCATTGGCGGCAGCAATAATTTCATCATCACGCATGGAACCACCTGGTTGAATAATAGCCGTAATGCCTGCTTCAGCGGCAGCATCAATGCCATCGCGGAAGGGGAAGAAAGCATCGGAAGCCATAACTGAGCCAGCCACTTGCAGCTGTTCATCGGCGGCCTTGATACCGGCAATTTTGGCACTGTAAACCCGGCTCATTTGTCCAGCACCAACACCAATAGTCATTCCATCTTTACCATAGACAATGGCATTGGATTTAACATATTTGGCCACCTTCCAAGTAAATTGCAGATCGGTCATTTCTGCCTCTGTAGGAATACGATCGGAAACAATAATTAGATCAGCTTCGGCAATGGCGCCTAAATCACGGTCTTGAAGTAAAAGGCCACCGGTAACACGCTTATAATCTAGTTCTGGAATTGAGTGCTGGGGTAACTCACCACACTCTAATACCCGAACATTGGGTTTGCGCTCCAGTGCTGCTTTGGCTGTGGCATCAATGCTAGGTGCAATAATTACTTCTACAAACTGACGATCAATAATGCGTTGTGCGGTACCTGCATCAAGCTCACGGTTAAAGGCAATAATGCCACCAAAGGCCGATGTAGGATCAGTTTTGTAGGCCTTTTCATAGGCTTCGGTAATATCGTCTGCCACAGCAACACCACAAGGGTTGGCATGCTTCACGATCACACAGGCTGGATCCTGAAAACTTTTAACACATTCAAGGGCTGCATCTGTGTCAGCAATATTGTTATAAGACAGTGCTTTGCCTTGTAACTGGTTAGCAGTGGATACACTTGCTTCCTTAGGGTCATGCTCCACATAAAATGCTGCATTTTGATGCGGGTTCTCACCGTAACGCATATCTTGTACTTTTTTAAGTTGCGTGCTGAATGTGCGAGGGAATGCAGACTCCACATCAATTTGACTACCCAGATAGTTTGCGATGGCACCATCATAATGGGCAGTATGTTCAAAAGCTTTACAGGCTAAATCGGTACGTGTTGCTTGGCTTAAACCGCCAGTATCACGCATTTCGTTAAGCAAACTGTCATAGTCACCAGCGTTTACAACAATGGCGACAGAGGCATTGTTTTTGGCTGCTGAACGGACCATGGTAGGCCCACCTATATCAATATTTTCAATAGCCATGGCCAGGTCGCAATCTTCTCGCGCGATGGTTGCTTGAAACGGATAAAGATTCACTACAACCAGATCAATAGGGTCAATACCATGTTCAGCCATCACAGCTTCATCGGTACCACGGCGTCCCAAAATGCCGCCGTGTACTTTTGGGTGTAAGGTTTTAACTCGGCCTGCCATCATTTCTGGAAAGCCCGTGTAATCGGATACTTCAATAGCAGCAATATTGTTGTCTTGTAATAGTTTGAAGGTGCCACCTGTAGAGAGTATTTCAACACCCAACTGGGTCAGTTGTTGGGCAAATTCGACGATGCCAGTTTTATCGGAAACGCTAATAAGAGCGCGGGAAATAGCTTGCGGATCGGGCATTGTTGCGTCCTGTTTAAGGGTTTAAGAAAAAAAGGGTTTAAAGTAGATCGTATTGCTTTAATTTTTTACGTAAAGTGCCTCGGTTAAGGCCCAGTAAAGTAGCCGCTTTAGACTGGTTGTCTTTGGTATAGGCCATAACACTAGCAAATAAGGGTGCTTCTACCTGCTGTAAAACAAGATCATACAAACCGGTTACTTGGTGGCCATCAAGGTCCTCAAAATAAGTTTGCATAGATTGTTCTACGCTTTGGCGCAGGGTTTGCGAGGAATGCCCTGTGTTTTCAGTCGATGGGTTGGATGTGGTGTTGGTTATTGTCATCTTAGTTCACATATTTAAGCGGCCTGATAATTAGCAGGAATAAGCAACTGTTGTTGCAAAAATCCCAGCTGTTGGCCTGCTGTTGTTAGTTGATTAAAGGCTTTGCGTTCTTCTTGTTGTGGCAAGTAGGCAGCCATATGTTTACGCGCTATACGCGGCCCCATGGTGTCACCATATAAGGCATGGATACCCTTTAAATGTTCCTCTACTACAAGCCAAATTTCCTCTGTACTAGGCGGTGTCATATGTTTTCCAGTGCGAAGGAAATAATGGATTTGCTGGAAGATCCAAGGATTTCCCTGTATGCCTCTACCGATCATTAAGCCATCGGCTTGGGTGTGCTCAAGGATTTGTAAGGCTTGTTCGGGCGTTCTTATATCACCATTGGCGATAACTGGAATATCGATGGCTTGTTTGATGGCTGCGATGGTATCGAATTCAACTTCACCCTTAAATGCACAGGCGCGGGTACGGCCATGCACAGCCAAAGATTGGATACCAGCGTCGGCAGCTAAGCGCGCAATGGCGACACCATTACGCTCATCTGGTGAACTGCCGGTACGAATTTTAAGAGTAACGGGTACTGCTACGGCTGCTACCACAGCTTGTAAAATGTCAGCAACCAGTTTGGGGTGTTCTAGTAATGCTGAACCCGCTGCTTTTTTACACACTTTTTTGGCTGGGCAACCCATATTAATATCGATTATTTGGGCACCTAAGGCGACGTTGGCTTGAGCCGCAGCGGCCATTTGCATGGGATCATTGCCAGCAATTTGCACACTTATTGGCGCTCTGTCATCGGCGTGGGGAAGACGCAGCTGAGATTTGCGACTATGCCATAACTTGGTATCTGAGGTAAGCATTTCTGCTACAGCTAGGCCGGCCCCCATTTTCCGTAATAGATTACGTGTTGGGCGATCAGTTAGGCCTGCCATGGGTGCCACAAATAAACCATTGGTCAATTGGTGAGGGCCAATAGCGAATCCGTTGATGGCATTATGCAGGCTTGTTGTCATAGATAATGGCAGATTTATTATGCTAGCTAAAAGTGCAAAAAGGCCGCCTATGCCAATAGAATAGAAACCTATTTATGACCTTAAAATGGCTTTTTGCTGAGGCGGTAAATTATAGCAATTGTACAAAATTTGTTCAATTACTCTGGGCTGAAAAATGGCTTCAATCGGTGACTAAATATAGAGTTGATATAATCCCAGTCCGGAAGTGGCTAGCAAGCCAGCACCTAGTACTTGGCGCATTTTTTCAGGTTTGCGATGCACCAAATAATCATGCATGCGTAAACCAATAAAATGTCCAAGTGCTGTGGGTAATAGAAGTAACCCCGCCCATTGCCACTGGAGATCAATACCAGTCACAACGAAGGCCAGCATTTTGATCATGACTAGCATAAACCAGAGTACAAACAGGGTGTCCCGATAGCTAGCAGGCGGAATTTGGCGCACAGCTACGGCCACAATTACAGGTGCCCCCACTAAGGATACACCACTAAAATAACCACCCACGGCTAATAAAATCCGGTCTGCCCAGTCAGATTCACTGGTAAAGGTTTTTTTCAAAATCCACTGGATAGCATAAAAGATAGTGATGCTATAGATTATAAATACCATCCATGTGGCGGGTAAGCTAAGTAATCCAATGACCCCTGCTAGTTTGGGGATAATAATCCAGCGCATACTGTTGCGGATAAATGGCCAATGCACATGATTTAACCTGCGCCCAGCGGTTATAAAAGTGAAAAACAACAAGTGTAGGGCAATAATAGGTAAAAAGAATAAGGGCTCGTTAGCAACCAAAAATAATAAGGGTAGGGATAATGCCGCCCCACCAAAGCCTAGGCCCGATCGCACAAAACCAGACCAAACAAAAATAAGACAAACAGCAATTAGCTCAGGGGTAGTAAACTCCATATTAGTACTTTACCCCATCGATGCGCACCCATTCCTCTTTCTGGGTTACTGTATGCATATTAAACCAAGGACTAAAAGCCTCAATAACTTCGTCAGCCTGATGCGCCAAGATACCCGAAAGGGTAATTAAACCCCCGCTTTTGGTGAGTTGGGATAGGGTCTCGCTAAGACCAATTAGTGGGCCAGCTAAAATATTAGCTAGCATAATATCAACGGGCTCTTGGGGTGTATTTTCTGGTAGAAAAACAGGAATTGCATCGGGGTTAATTTGATTACGATGAGCATTTTCCCGGGTAGCTAATAAGGCTTGCTCATCATTATCGACCCCCAATACATGCTCAGCACCTAATAGCAAAGCCCCAAGGCCTAATATGCCGGAACCACAACCATAATCAATAGCCCGCTTATACTGCCAGTCTTGCTGCGCAATCCATTCTAAACACAACGCAGTCGTCGGGTGACTACCCGTGCCAAAGGCTAGGCCTGGGTCTAACATTAGATTTGCAGCAGAAGGTTCTGGAACAGGTTTCCAACTAGGGCAGACCCAAAGTTTGCTGCCAAACTGAATGGGCTCAAAGCGATCCATCCATTCTCGTTCCCAATCTTTGTCCTCAAGAATTTCGACTTTATACTTGGGAAAGGTTGCGCCTGCAAATTGCTCTTGCCAGCCAGTTTGCAAATAATTTAACAGAAGGTCGGCATCTGTATCAGCGGCAAATAGCCCCATTACTCTGGTATCTTGCCATAGTGGCGTAGTGCCTTTGATAGGCTCAAATACTGGTTGATCGGCACCATCAAGCATGGTTACCGCACCAGCACCACAAATTAATAGCATATCTTCCAATGCTTCCGTATGGTCAGGATCCGTGTGTAAGGTGATCTGTACCCAAGGCATAGAACTTTCTCATGTTTTCAGTTTTATATCAGGCAAGGCATAAGCCCAATGTATTTTTGGCGATGCAAAAACAAAAAAAGCAATCCACTAATCTAACATATATAGATTAGAGATTGCTTTGTTTAGGCTTATTGTACTGATTATAGTCCCAGTTTCTTTTCCAGATAATGGATATTCACACCACCAACAGCAAAGTTAGTATCTTGAACAATTTCCTTTTGTAGCGGGATATTGGTCTTAATACCATCAATGATCATTTCATCTAAAGCCACTTCCATGCGCTTTAATGCTTCCTCGCGAGTAGGTGCATAAGTGATCAGCTTAGCTATCATGGAATCATAGAAAGGTGGAATGGAGTAGCCACTGTAAAGATGAGAATCAACTCGAACACCAAGGCCACCAGGAGCGTGGAATTGGTTAATTTTACCTGGGCAAGGCAGGAAGTTCTTTGGGTCTTCAGCATTGATTCGACATTCAAAAGCATGACCACTAACCTCAATATCTTCTTGTTTAAAAGATAAAGGCTGGCCACTGGCAATAAGCAATTGCTCTTTAATGATATCGACACCAGTCACCATCTCAGATACAGGGTGCTCTACTTGGACACGGGTGTTCATCTCAATAAAGAAGAAGCGACCGTTTTCGTACAAGAATTCAAAAGTACCTGCACCGCGGTAGCCAATTTCGATACAAGCGTCCGTACAGGCTTTTAAAACTTGGGCACGGGCTTCTGGGTCGATATGGGGTGCTGGGGCTTCTTCAACTACCTTCTGATGGCGACGTTGCATAGAGCAATCACGATCATATAAATGAATAGCGCTGCCTTGGCCATCAGCAAGTACTTGTACCTCCACATGGCGTGGATTTTCCAAGAATTTTTCCATATACACAGTGTCATCACCGAAAGCCGCTTTGGATTCGGTTTTGGTGACAAAAATGGAATTAATAAGGGCCGCTTCACTATGTACCACACGCATACCACGCCCACCGCCACCGGCGGCAGCCTTGATGATAACTGGGTAGCCAATTTCTCTGGCAATACGCATAGTGCGCTCGTTATCATCATCTAAAGGGCCATTGGATCCGGGTACTGTGGGCACGCCTGATTTTTGCATGGCTTCAATGGCGGCAACCTTGTCACCCATCACGCGGATAGTGTCAGCTTTAGGGCCAATAAAGGTAAAGCCACTGTTCTCAACCATTTCAGCAAAGCCAGCATTTTCAGCCAGAAAGCCATAACCAGGATGAATACCTGTGGCATCCGTTACCTCAGCTGCACTAATAATGCGAGGAATATTGAGGTAACTCTCGGTTGACGCATTGGGGCCAATACAAACCGCTTCATCAGCCAGACGCACATGCATTAGATCTTTATCTGCCTTGGAGTAGACTGCCACCGTTTTAATGCCTAATTCTTTACAGGCACGCAAAATGCGCAAGGCAATTTCACCACGGTTAGCAATAACGACTTTTTCTAACATAAGAATCTCCGGTTTAACCGATTGCTATTAACCGATTGTAACCAGAACTTGGTCAAATTCGACTGCTTCACCATCATCAACAAGAATAGCGGTAACTGTACCTGATTTGTCAGCTTCAATCTGATTCATCATTTTCATTGCTTCGACAATACAAATCACATCACCAGCATTGACAGTTTGACCTACCTCTACAAAGGCGCCCGCGCCGGGAGAGGGGGAGCGATAAAAGGTACCAACCATTGGGGAAGTAACAGCGTGACCATCAATGGCT
The DNA here is from genome assembly GCA_002686055.1 of Oceanospirillaceae bacterium. Lineage (GTDB taxonomy): Bacteria > Pseudomonadota > Gammaproteobacteria > Pseudomonadales > Balneatricaceae > Njordibacter. The sequence continues at coordinate 111,462 of NYZU01000003.1, forward strand.
GGAGCAGTAGGTGCTTCCGCAACAGGAGCAGCGGCAACTGGGGCAGCGGCAACAGGCGCTGCTGCTACAGGGGCAGCTTGGACTACCGGGGCAGCAACGACAGAAGAGGCACGGCTAATGCGGAGGGACTCTTCGCCTTCTTGAATCTCAATTTCATTAATATCTGATTCTTCTAGTAGTTCGATGAGTTTTTTGACTTTGCGAATGTCCATGTTAGTTCTCTTTTATTAACATTTTTGAATGTATAGGTTGTATGTGGATAACAATGTCTAAATTAATGTTGTCTATTTCACTCTAACAATACAATCAAGATAGATGCCTTTGTGAATCACCTATATTAGTTTTCTTACAAGTGCAAAAAGTATGCTAAATAAATTTTGACAAGATCAATTATTTTTCTAGTTTAACGCAAATCATTGCAATATGGCAGAAATTTACCGAAGTTTTTGCAAGTTTTTCTTAATCTTGTCGTATAGAGTGATTTTTTTATTAGCCACTATACATACTGACTATTGTCACCCTAAGAATTGCGCTACTATGAAGCCAAAAGAAAGCGATTTAATCAGGGAATAGTCCTTTGCGTCATCTTAAATTTAGTCTATTTTTGTTGATCAGTTTAGTTTTGGTCGGTTGTACAACCCAACCAGTTGTGCCCGAGCAACCTGCAGAGAATGCTGTTCAAGAGGCAACTTCTGAAGTGCCCGTTAAGGTCAATCAAGCTGCTGAGGCCAATCAAGTTGCTGATGCCGATCAAGTTGTGGAGCCCAAATCGACAGAGATTAACGCTGATACCCAGCAGCAAGCTGTTGCTCAAGATCAACAAGCCACTCCTGCGATGGCTGAGATTACTGAACAAACACAGAAAAAACCTTCGCCTCAGCCAGAAGCTATTGTTGTGGCTAAACCTAAACCTAAACAAAAAGCACAAGCTATTTCTACAATAACGGTAATTGAAAACGAATTGCCAGAGCAAACTCAGGCCGAGACGCCAGCAACTGTTGTTGTCTCAAATAAGCAGGCAGAGGCCAAGAAACTGCTCACTATGCCTCAAGCTGATATGGCGCCTTCTGACCCCATTGCTGTTTGGTTGGCATCAGCAGATGTGGCTTTAAGTCGCGATAGACTAACTACCCCAGCCGATAATAATGCTTATGCGCTGTATAGTCGGGTATTGTTAAAAGAGCCAAAAAATAACCAAGCGCTATTAGGTTTGGAAGCCATTGTGCAACGCTATCTGGTGTTGGCGAAAAGTAGCCATAAAAAAGGCAATTCAAATCAAGCTCAATTATTCTTACAGCGCGCCAATAAGGTGGTGCCGGGTCACCAAGATATTGATAAGATGCGGCAACAGCTTAAACAGATGGCCATTAAAGCACCGGCAAAACCATCTGTAAAAGCAACTGCAAAAAGCACCAAAAAAGCTGAATATAAGGCCTTACAAACTCTAGCAGAGTCGGTGATGACAGCCGCTAGTGGTATGCAAAGACAACGCCTGTTAATTCCTAATAATGCCTTACAAGATAAAGCCCCAGTTTTAGTTAACTATTTACAAACCTTAGCTCAACAAATTGAGGCAGTAGATGGACGCCTATATATTATTGCACCTAGGGATAAGCAGGTGCGATGGATATATAGCGTACTGAATGCCACTAATCCCGATTATCGTATTCGTGCCAATATAAAACACCAATCACCTGCCGCTATTGAGGTTATTTACACTGGCGATAAGCCCCTACTTGATGTTTTCCATTTGTAGTCTTATATAAATAGTATTGCACTAACAAGGATTGAACATGTTTAATTGGCGACAAAAATTGGCAAACCTAAAGGAAGATTACTTTGATGGGCGACATTGGCTGTGGCGTATATTGCTTGCAGGGCTTGGGGTCTATTTGATTATTGCCTTAGTGCTAGGTTTGCTATGGAATGGCGAGCCTGATCTACCAGAGCAGCCTCAAAAGGGTATCGTTACTGGTGCTGCGACAACTCAAACCCTGATTAATCTTGGCAATACCCTATTGCAAAAACCGGGGGGATTTCTTAGTAATGATGTTAGTCTGCCCGGTGTATGGATGGATAATATTCCTAATTGGGAATATGGCGTTTTAATTCAAATGCGGGATTTAAGTCGCGCTTTGCGCAAAGACTTTAGCCGCTCTCAATCTCAGTCTACTGAAGATACAGATCTAGCCGTTGCTGAACCGCAATTTAACTTTGATAGTCAAAGCTGGATCTTACCAGCTAGTGAAAGTGAATATCGCCGAGGTATTGAAGCGCTTATTGCCTACCAAGCTCGTCTTCTCGATGCCCAGCAGCCCACAGCTCAATTTTACGCTAGGGCAGATAATTTAACGCGTTGGTTAGGTGATGTGGAAACCCGTCTGGGTAGTTTGTCCCAGCGTTTAAGTGCTAGTGTCGGTCAGAAACGATTAAATACCGATCTTGCTGGTGACAATACAGCAACGCAATCAACAACTACAGCTAGTGAGCTTGTTGTGAAGACACCTTGGAGCGAGATTGATGATGTGTTTTATGAAGCGCGGGGAGCAAGTTGGGCATTGATCCAAATTTTGCGTGCTGTTGAGGTGGACTTTGCCGCCACCCTTGAAAAGAAGAACGCCACAGTGAGTTTAAGACAAATTATTCGTGAACTAGAATCCACTCAAGAAACGGTATGGAGCCCCATTATTCTTAATGGCTCTGGTCTTGGTTTAGTCGCTAATCATTCACTGGTAATGGCATCCTATATTTCCCGAGCTAATGCAGCGATTATCGATTTACGGGAATTGTTGATGCAGGGTTAGGTCTGAGTTACTAGTAACTTAATTGGCAGAATAAATATATAAAAAAAGGCGGTGTTAGTATTTAACACCGCCTTTTCTATGGAGCGGGGGTTACTTGCTGTTGGCGTAGGCTTCAGCCGCTGCAACAATTTTGGCACGGGCGGAGTCCGCACCTTCCCAGCTTTCTACTTTAACCCATTTGCCTTTTTCCAAATTCTTGTAGTTCTCGAAGAACTCTTTGATCTGATTGCGCAATAATTCAGGCACATCATCGATATCATGCACATCGTTGTATGCTTGGGTCAGCTTCTCATGGGGTACAGCAATCAATTTAGCATCAACCCCAGCTTCGTCGGTCATATTTAATACGCCTACAGGGCGACAACGAATTACGCTACCAGGCACTACAGGGTAAGGAGTTACTACCAGTACGTCCAAGGCATCGCCATCATCCGCGAGGGTATCGTTAATATAACCATAGTTGGCAGGGTAAAACATAGGAGAAGCCATAAAACGGTCAACGAATAGGGCATCACAGTCCTTTTCGATTTCGTACTTAACGGGCTCGCTGTTTGCTGGGATTTCAATCACAACATAAACATCGTTTGGCAAATCTTTGCCAGCGGGAACTTGGCTGTAGCTCATGATAGTCTCGAGTAATTAAGGTTAATTAAGATTAAAGTATTAATGGGCGCTGATTATACTGGTTACCTAGTATCAGTGCCAATGCTTAATCACCGGATTGTTGATGATAAACTTCAATACGTTCAACTTCTTCTTTTGAGCCCATTATCACAGGTACGCGCTGGTGTATTTGTTCGGGCTGGATATCCATAATAGAACCCTGAGAAGTGCTACAAGCACCTCCTGCTTGCTCTACTAAAAAACTCATTGGATTACCTTCGTACATTAAGCGTAATTTGCCTGGTTTATCGGCTTCGCGACTATCCCAGGGATACATAAAAATACCGCCACGAGTCAAGATACGATGAATTTCGGCAACCATTGAAGCTATCCAACGCATATTAAAGCGTTTGCCAATAGGGCCTTCCTCACCTTGCAATACATCCGCAATATAATCCTGCATGGGGGCTTCCCAAAAGCGCTGATTGGACATATTAATGGCAAATTCTTGTGTCGCTTTTGGCACTTGTATTTGTTTATGAGTCTGATAGTAGTCGCCATCATAATCCAAGGCATACATATCAACACCATTACCTGTGGTAAGGACTAGGGTAATAGCTGGGCCATACAATACATAGCCAGCAGCAACTTGTTGGTGGCCAGGTTGCAAAAAGTCTTGCATGGTAACTTGGCTGCCAGGAGTCTTAGTTGGCAGAATTGAGAAGATAGTGCCGACAGAAACATTTATATCAATATTAGAGCTGCCATCCAGTGGGTCAAAGGTGACTAGATAACGTCCTTCATCACTACCACCGATTACATCTTCCTCTTCCTCGGAGGCGACGCCAGCTACGTGACGATTATTTAGCAGAGCATGCTTAAGTAGTGCATTGGCGACCACATCTAATTTTTTTTGCACCTCGCCTTGGATATTTTCTGAGCTTTCGCTGCCATATACGCTGCTTAAGGCGCCACCTTTAAGTTTGCCGCCAATACTTTTACAAGTAGCGGCAATGGTGTCTAGGACTTCTTTTAAAGAAGGGTCGATATCGGTATGTTTTAATGCATCGTGGAGATTAAGCATAGGAGGCCATATTTCCTTTTTCGGCTAGGGTTGTGGGTGCGGAAAATAAGAGTTACCAATTATAGGTCAAAAAATATCCCAAGTCTTGATTATCGTTGGTACAATGGGTTTTTTATGTCCCTTTTTAGGTAATGTCATGGCTCTTTTGCAACAACCACCAAAGGTGATCACCTTGGCCATTACAGGTGCCTCTGGTGCGCCTTATGCTTTACGCTTGTTACAGTGTTTAGTGAATACAGGCTGTCAGGTAAATATTTTGGTTTCATCGGCAGCACAGGTTGTTTTAGCTACTGAAACTGATTGGCAGTTACCCGGTGATAAGCAGGCTCAAACGGCTTATTTTGCTGAACGAGTGGGTGCTAAAGATGGGCAAATTAAGGTCTTTGGTAAACAACAATGGATGGCACCTGTCGCTTCTGGCTCGGGTGCTGGCGAGGCGATGGTGGTTTGTCCATGCAGTACTGGCAGTTTGTCAGCCATTGCCAATGGGGCTTGTGATAATCTGATTGAACGCGCAGCAGATGTGCATCTAAAAGAGCGTCGTCCTTTGATTATCGTGCCTCGTGAGGCGCCATATAGTGCGATTCATTTAGAAAATATGCTCAAGCTAACCAATATGGGCGCCTTGATTATGCCTGCTAGCCCCGGCTTTTATCACCAGCCACAAAGCATTAATGACCTAGTCGACTTTATAGTGGCACGTATTCTTGATCAATTATGTTTACCACAGCAATTAATGCCAAATTGGGGTGAAAGTACCTAATCTATTTAGCTTGCGCTGTATATTTGGTGTGAGCTTATCATTGTCGCCCCAAAGGCCAGCCAATATGGGTATATTTGCACTAAATGACTACGTTGTTAGGTGGTTTCAAGCTATAATTAGTGGTTTGAAAAAACTCATTGATTAGTCTGTGCAAAGTCATATCGAATGGGCTCCAGCACTAATCATGTTACAAGATCAATAAATGGGAGCAATAAATGTCTGTAATTGAGTATATGCATACCCTAGGTCAACAAGCCAGAGCGGCAGCCGCTGCATTGGCGCAGACGCCTACCGCACAAAAAAATGCGGCCTTGGTGGCTATGGCTGAGGCCATGGATGCAGCTCGTCCGGCATTAATTGCGGCTAATGCCAAAGATTTGGCAGCAGCTGAAGCTAATGGTTTGGATGCCGCTATGCTTGATCGCCTAAGGATCACCGATGCTGGTATTGATGCCATGATGGAAGGTTTGCGTCAGGTTGCTGATTTAGCTGACCCAGTGGGTGAAATTACCGATATGAGCTATCGTCCCTCCGGCATCCAGATTGGCAAGATGCGGGTGCCTCTTGGTGTTGTTGGCATTATTTATGAGTCACGCCCCAATGTGACTATTGATGCAGCCAGCTTATGTTTAAAGTCTGGTAACGCTGCCATTTTGCGTGGCGGCTCAGAAGCGAGTCATTCCAATCAAGCCATTGCTGCTTGCGTTACCGCGGGCCTGCAACAGGCTGGTTTGCCAGAGTATGCAGTGCAAGTAGTCAATACCACTGATAGAGAAGCGGTAGGCCAATTAATCAGTATGCCAGAGTTTGTTGATGTGATTGTGCCCAGAGGCGGTAAGGGGCTTATTGAGCGGATTAGCAAAGATGCTAGGGTGCCAGTGATTAAGCATTTGGATGGCAATTGCCATGTGTATTTAGACGATGAAGCTGATGTTACCAAAGCCATCAATATTAGTATCAATGCTAAAACCCGCCGTTATGGCGTTTGTAATGCGATGGAAACCTTGCTGGTATCAGCCTCTCGTGCGGCGGAGTTACTGCCTGAGATTGCTCAACATCTGCAAGAGTTTGAGGTGGAATTGCGTGTTTGTGAGCAGGCCAATGCGCTTTTGGGTAAGAGCAGTAGTGCCGGTGTCATTGCTGCTAGTGAAGACGATTGGTATGCGGAATATCTAGCGCCTATATTGGCAGTCAAGGTGGTGGCGGATATGCAGGACGCCATTAACCATATTAATAAATACGGTTCTCACCATACAGATGCTATTGTCACGGAAAACTATACCAAAGCGCGTCAATTTATGACGGCTGTCGATTCCAGTTCGGTAATGGTAAATGCCAGTACTGGTTTTGCTGATGGTTTTGAATATGGATTGGGTGCTGAGATTGGTATCTCAACGGATAAAATTCATGCTCGTGGGCCAGTTGGTTTACAGGGCCTTACTTCGCAAAAATATGTAGTGTTTGGTGATGGCCATACCCGTCCTTAGGGAAGTAAATTAAGCATGGTTAAAGTCTGCTTTGGTGGTACTTTTGATCCAGTTCATATGGGTCATATTGGCTCTGCCATTGCCCTCAGCGAGTTGTTATCGGTTGCGGTAACCATGCTGCCAAATGGTAGGCCAAGCCATCGCAGTAAACCCGGTGCAAGTGCGCAACAACGTCTAGATATGTTGCGTTTGGCTTGTGCAGATAAACCCCAGCTGATGGTCGATAGCCGTGAAATTGAGCGACTTGGGCCTAGCTATACTTTTGACAGTGTTAAAAGTATGCGTGCAGAAATGGATGCTGCTGAGGTGTTGATATGGTGTCTTGGCGCTGATGCTTTTGCTCAATTACATACTTGGCATAAGTGGCGGGAGCTGTTGCATTATACCCATTTATTGGTGTTGCAAAGACCTGGCAGTTTGGAGCCTAAAGAGGTTGATTTGTTGGCATTTTGGCAGCAGCATCAGGTTAATCAACCACAACAATTAATGGCTAGCCCTAAAGGTGCAATAGCCACTGTGCGCTTGCCTCAATTCGCTGTCTCAGCCACGGCTATTAGGCAGCACTTTGAGCAAGGCACAATACCACCGGAACATATGTTACCGGCAGAGGTAGCCCATTATATAATGGCGCAAAATTTATATAACTTGGAAACAAATTAATTATGACTATGTCCGTAGAAGCATTATTAGAGCTGGTAACTAAAGCCCTCGATGATATGAAAGGCAAGGATATCGTTAAGTTGGATGTGCGCAGCTTGTCGAGTGTCACTGATTATATGGTGATTGCCACAGGTACCTCTAATCGTCATGTAAAATCCTTGGCTGAGGAAGTATCCTACAAGGCTAAACAGGCTGGTTATGCACCTCTGGGCGTAGAAGGTGAAGTAAGTAGTGATTGGGTATTGGCTGACTTGGGTGACGTTATTGTCCACGTTATGCAGGCTGAGGCACGTGATTTTTATGACTTGGAGCGTCTATGGAATCCAGCTTTACAAGATAATGCACCAGCTACTTTAACAGTAGAGGATTAGTTTTACTGGGTCATGAAGATTAAGTTATTGGCGGTGGGTAACAAGATGCCCCCATGGGTTACTGCAGGCTATCAAGAGTATGCCAAACGCTTGCCTGCCTATATGCAATTGCAGTTGCAGGAATTGCCTTTAGGCTTCCGTGGTGCAAGTGCTGACCCCGCCAAGGCTTTGCAGCAAGAGGGCGATGCCATGTTGGCGGCCATTGCCCAAGATGATCGAGTGGTGGCACTTGACGTCAAAGGTAAAGCTTGGAGTACTGAGGAACTAGCCAAACAATGTGCCGATTGGCAGATGGATGGACGCAATGTTAGTTTACTAGTGGGCGGCCCCAACGGGTTGGCGTCATCATGCCTGCAACGCGCTGATCAAAAGTGGTCGTTATCACCCCTTACCTTGCCACATCCACTTGTGCGTGTATTATTAGCTGAACAGCTATACCGCGCTTGGTCAATTCTTAATAACCACCCCTATCATAAGTAGGCTTGCTTATGTCTTGGTCCAATATGAACGACAAGCAATATGAAAACGAACGTTTTCAAATGCGTCTGTGGTTTGCCTTGGGCATCATCTTATTAATATTTGGGGCTTTAATAAGCCGTTTGGTCTATTTGCAGGTTATTGAACACGATCATTATATGACTGTGGCAGAAGATAATCGCCATCAATTGCAACCCATAGCGCCCACTAGGGGGCTGATCTATGATACCAAAGGTCGCTTATTAGCCGGTAATCGTGCCACTCATAGTGTGGCTATAGTTCCTGAGCTACTTGAGGGTGGTATGCAGGGTGTGGATACAACGATTGCTCAATTACAAACCATCATTGCCATTGATGAAAATGATATCAAGCGCTTTGCTCGACGTTTACGTCAAGCGCGCAAACCATTTAGTTCTATTCCACTAAGGTATCGATTAACGGAACAAGAAATTGCCAAAATTACTGTTAATCAGCACCATTTGCAAGGCGTTAGAGTCGAAGCGGAATTAGTACGCTACTATCCTTTTGATAATGGCTTTGTTCATGCCTTGGGGTATGTGGGGCGAATAAATGATCGTGAAATCGCCTATTTAGATGCGGTGAATTACAGTGACACCCACCATGTAGGAAAATTGGGTGTCGAAAAATATTATGAAAATGAGCTCCATGGCCAGGTCGGCTACCAGACCGTGGAAACCAATGCTCGAGGCCGCGTATTACGGGTCTTAGATCGTGTTGAACCCGTTCCCGGACAGGATATAACCCTGCATCTTGATGCGCTTTTGCAACAAAAGGCAGCGCAACTTTTGGAGGGTAAACGGGGTGCTATTGTGGCTATTGATCCAAACACTGGGGGTGTATTGGCTATGGTCAGTGCGCCCAGTTATGGCGCTAATCAATTTGTCACTGGCATTAGTAGTAAAGCCTACGGTGAACTAAGAAATTCCGATGAATTGCCATTATTTAATCGTGCCCTAAGGGGACGCTACCCACCTGCGTCTACGGTGAAACCAGTTATCGCTTTAGCTGGTATAGATACCGGTTTGATTAGGCGTGATTATTCCATTCAAGATCCTGGCTACTATCAATTATCTGAAGGCGGGCGTTTGTATCGTGATTGGAAAGAAGGTGGTCATGGTGAAGTTGATTTGCATAAGTCAATTGTCGAGTCTGTGGATACTTATTATTACGATATTGGCCATCAAATGGGTAATGAACCCATGACCCGATATTTGGCTAAATTTGGCCTTGGCCAAATTACTATTGCTGATCAGCCAGAGGCCTTGGAGGCGGTTTTACCCACCAAAACTTGGAAGCGAGCCGTGCGCAGCGCGTCGTGGTTTCCGGGTGATTCTTTAAACTTAAGTATTGGGCAGGGCTTTCTATCAGCAACGCCATTACAGTTAGCCACCATGACGATGGTCATGGCCAATAAAGGTAAATGGCACCAAATACGTATGATTAAGAGTATTGATGGCACTGAAGTGAGTGCTATTGAGCAGATTAATCGCAGCCAACCAGTTATTCCTGAAGATGTAAAACTACGTCGTTCAAGTGATTGGGAGCGCTTGCATAAAGCCATGGAAGATGTGATGCATGGGCGTATGGGTACAGCCCGACGCAGTGGTGCTGATAGTGCATATCGCATAGCGGGTAAAACGGGCACTGCTCAGGTAAAAGGCATTAAGCAGGATGAAGAATATGATGCCGAGAAAATCGCCGAACGCTTACGTGACCATGGTCTATTTGTTGGCTGGGCGCCGGCAAAGAATCCCGCTATTGTAATAGCCGTGGTGGTGGAAAATGGGGGTGGTGGTAGTTCTGCGGCTGCACCTTTGGCTAGACAGCTATTTGACACTTATTTACTGGATCAAGATGATGGCTGATTTTCAACGTTCGGTGCCAGATTCCAGAAGTTTCCTCCGCCGCGGTCCTAGTATCTTGGCTCGGAGTCGTATTGATCTGTGGTTGTTGTTGCCAGTTTTATGCATTATGGGCCTGGGGTTAGTGGTTCTATACTCAGGTGCTGGTGCTAGTGAGGAAGCCGTGAATAAGCAACTGTTGCGGTATGGCGTTGCCCTATTAGGTATGCTGATAATGGCACATATTAATTTGCGAGAAATTGAGCGTTTTGTCCCAGTATTTTATGTCATTGGTGTGCTATTGCTAGTGGCTGTATTGTTATTCGGTGTGGGTGCTAAAGGTGCCCAGCGTTGGTTGCAGGTATTTGGTATGCCACGTTTCCAGCCCTCCGAACTGTTAAAATTGGCAGTGCCATTGACGGTGGCTTGGTATTTATGTGGCCGCACCCGCCCAACGAGCTTTGGGAACACCTTAGTAGCCTTTATTCTAGTCAGTATCCCAGTCTTTCTAATTGCGAAACAGCCAGATTTAGGGACGGCTCTGTTGATTGGTGCATCGGGCTTATTTGTTATCTTTTTTGGTGGTTTGCTATGGCGTTATGTGATGTTAGCTGTGTTTGCTGGTGCTGCTGGGTTGCCCGTTTTGTGGAGCTTTATGCATGCCTATCAAAAACAACGAGTAATGACCTTCTTAGATCCTGAAAGTGACCCTTTGGGGGCAGGTTGGAATATTATTCAATCCAAGATTGCCATTGGCTCGGGTGGTTTGACCGGCAAAGGCTGGTTGCAAGGCACCCAATCTCACTTAGACTTTCTGCCGGAAACCCATACCGATTTTATTATTGCTGTATTAGCCGAAGAATTTGGTTTCTTAGGGGTGCTATTGCTACTGTTTTTTTATGTGCTGATTTTAATCCGCGGACTTATTATTGCTGGTAAAGCACAGGATCCTTTTAGTCGTATGCTAGCTGCCGGCTTAACCATGACCTTTTTTGTTTATGTGGTGGTTAATATTGGTATGGTTAGTGGTTTACTGCCGGTTGTTGGCGTGCCATTACCCTTAGTGAGTTATGGTGGTACCTCAGCAGTAACTCTAATGTTAAGTATTGGTATGTTAATGTCCATTCGAGCGCAACGCACATCTAGACGAATGCGCAAGGTCTAGTGGGCCTAAGGGAATAAAGGACTTCCCATAGATTTAGGAATAGAGTTTGGGTATGCGTTGACCAACGCGGGTGATCAACTCATAACCAATAGTGCCAATATAGTTTGCCACGTCGTTTGGGCTAAGGTCTGGGCCCCATAGGCAGACCGGGGTTCCCACTTCCACACCCTTAATATCAGTGACATCAACGGTTAACATATCCATGGAGATACGCCCAACAAGACTGGCGTGCTGGCCGTTAACCATTAATGGTGTGCCATTACCAGCATGGCGAGGGTAGCCATCGCCGTAACCCATAGCTACTGTAGCTATAACTGAATCACGCTGGGCGGTCCATACTTGACCATAGCCCACACCCTCACCAGCATTAATGTGGCGTAACGAAATCACTGCTGAATGCAGAGACATAACAGGTGTTAAACCCTGACTACTCTTATGATCAAGGTTTAAGGGTGAGTTTCCGTACAGCATATAACCAGCACGATTCCAGGTGCCATGAGCTTGAGGCCAAGCCATAATCGCAGCTGAATTAGCCAAGCTAGTAGACATCTTGGCATCAGGAAGATGCTCTTGAAAACAGTGCATCTGGCGCTTAGTAAAGTCGTTATCAAGCTCATCGGCGCAGGCAAAATGGCTAGCTATAACTATATCGGCATGAACATTTTTGCTATTACGTAATTGTGCAACTAGGTCAGCCAAGCGTTTAGGGGCAACGCCTAAACGATGCATACCCGTGTCCATTTTAACCCACACCGATACTGGCTTAGGTAGGGTGGCATTGATAATTGCCTCGGCTTGCCAAGAATCCTCTACCATTAACCACAGATTTTGTTGGGCGGCAGTGGTTATCTCATCAGGGGTAAAAGCACCCTCTAATAGTAGAATAGGTTTATTGATACCAGCGTCACGTAATTGCAGAGCTTCTTCGATACAGGCTACTCCAAAAGCAGGTGCATAAGCATTCAAAGCCCGAGCACAAGCAATAGCCCCATGACCATAGGCATCAGCTTTGATAATTGCCATGGTCTTAGACTTGGGAGCTAATTCGCAGGCCCACTGATAATTACGGATCAGGGCCGGCAAATCGACTTGTAAATAACTGGGGCGAGCCATACAGAAACCTTAATAAGAGTAACCTAGTAATTATATTTGCCGGCACTATACAGTTTTGCCGCTTGTTCCCATACTGGGCCAGGGCGGCCACCACTTACAGGCTGGCCATCTAACTCAATTACCGGAGCAATTTCTTTGCTAGAGCTGGAGATCCAAATTTCATCAGCTTGGCGCACTTCATCCATTGTTACCACCCGTTCTTCAACGGGAATAGAGCCGTCCTTACGCAGCACATCAAGGGCAATTAAACGGGTAATGCCCGCTAGTATTTGGTTATCTAGTGGGGGTGTAATAAGGGTACCATCCTTAACAATAAAGGCGTTACAAGCACCACATTCTGTCAGTTCATTGGCATCGTTATATAGTAATACCTCGCCATTGCCTTGGGCATAGCCATTTTGGAAATGCATCACATTGCCAAGTAGCGATATGGACTTGATCTGACAACGCCGCCAGCGTTTATCCAGCATACTCGAAACTTTATAGCCTTTAACACTATCGCGTTCAGGAATGGGTGCTGGTGGTATTTCCGTGGGCATGGCAAACACTGTCGGCTTAACCCCTTGAGGATAGGGGTGGTGACGTTTATTGTCAGCACCTCGGGTCACATGCAGGTAGAGACCTAATTGTGGAGATGGATTACGAGCAATCAATTCTTCACAAACTTGGCGCCATTCATTATGGCGCCATTCAAGACCAATTTCTAAGGTTGCCAAACCCTCTAGCATACGGTCTATATGCGGCCCAAAACCTACCATTTTGCCAGCATAAGAAGGAATAACCTCATAAATACCATCGCCAAACAAAAAGCCACGATCTAATGGGGATATACGGGCTTCATCTAGGGGCATATAAGTGCCGTTTAAGTATGCAATTGTCATATTAATACTTTCCATCTTCAATAGAGGTAGAGCCTCCGTGGTTAAGTGGAGATTGGATCAACTGGCTGGCAGATTCTGCTAGCAGTTGTGGTAGTATGCGATCCTCATCTTGGCGCCAGCCAGTGCAGAAATGCAGTAATGGCGCCTCAGGATAGACATGAAGTTTTTCTAAGCGACCAGCATCAATGGCGCCTTGTACCAAAGGGTCTGTCAATAAGGCCACGCCAGCACCTTGCTCTGCCATGGCCATTAAGCCAGACACTGAATTACTGGTATGTAATTTGGGCATTTCTGGTTGATCTTTAAACAGTTGTTGTAGATGTCTACCAGGCCCCGTATTTATGGGAAAGCTAAGAATTGTTAGCTGCGCTAAGTCTTGAATGGATGAGACTTTATGGGTGGCGGCAAATTCTGGTGTCGCTACCCATGATTGTGGGTAAGCACATAAAGGTTGAGTTAAGATGGCACTATGGTCACTATAGACCATAATGGCCAAATCTAAATGGTGTTCTTGGAGCTGGGTATAGAGTGCTTGGCTAAGATTGATAGTCAGTTCAAACTGAATCATTGGATGCTGTTCGCGCCAAACCTTTAACAGGTCTGTAAGCCACAAATGGGCAACAGTGTCAGCAATACCGATACGGAAGATACCTTCTTCCGGTGCTTTATCATTAAGCTGGGCTTTCATTTCATTGCTGATGGCTACTAAACGCTCAGCGAAAGGCAATAACTGCATGCCCCGGGTGGTTAGTTGAGTGCCACTTTGGTCACGTTTAAACAGCCTGACGCCTAATTCGTCTTCTAAGGTGGCGATACGAGCAGAAATGGCTGGTTGGGAGGTGTGCAACTGCGTCGCAGCAGCATGAAAACTACCCAGTTTTGCCACTTTAATAAAACTATTTAGGTTGCGGATACGCATGCTAGCACTCCGATTCAGTAGCTTCTGAGAAGCCCATAGCTTGGCGAATTTCGGCTATCACCGCCAATCCTTCTGAAGGGGGTAAACCATCTTCAGTAAGCTCATTAATGCGGGTCACACCATCTACACTGCCGAGTTTTGACAGGTAGTTGAGAATAGTCAGTGGATCAATTCGCCCTAACAGGTCCTCATTATGCCATAGGCTTAAGAAAGCGATAAGTCCATAAGCGCCCCAGTTAGACACATCTGCTACTAATAATTCATCACAACTGGTGACCGCAGGGACAATATTTAAGGCCTGCAGGGCAGCACTTACTTTGCCCATGCCAATTTCATTGCCACCATCACCAATACCAATGGTTGGACACTGAGCTTGGGTGATAAAACTATCAAAACAGGCTGTACGCGCACTAATATCTTCCCCACGCATATTGTAATAACCACCATCAGCGGCTTGCCCCGGGCGCTCAATAGAAATAATGGCATCAGGGTTATAGTGTGCTAGTGCTTGCTTGGCTTCTGCTTCACGTTGATTATGCTCTCCGACTTTGATTTCATGGGTGCGGTATTTCTCTGTTAGGGCACCAACAATAGGTTGGCCACAGACGATTACTGGTTTAGCCCCAAGGTAAGCTAGGGTTTCATAGAGGGCAATGGCACCCACTGGGCCATCGGTTTCAAAGGTATCCACCACGGGAAAACCAGTGCCAATAAGGATATGCCCAGTTTTATTCCGTAGCAGTTGTGCGGCACGCAAACAATAACCAGGTGTTAAGGCCGATTGTACTGCTTGCATGCCCCTTAAATTGCGAGCCACAAGAATATTTTCTATGCTGTGGCTGAGGCTTAGTAAATCTGTAGACATAGGCTTACTCACTAATAGCCTCAAGGGGCGTGTGTTGGAAACGATAGGCGGCCAAAGCATAAATATTTTGCGCTTGATGAAGATCCACTGCCTTAAATGTAACCGTATCCCCTGGCCGAAGCTGAGCTAGACGCGCCGTATCTTGACTAATAACAGAACCAATCTTTGGATAACCGCCAATGGTTTGTCGATCATTAAGTAATACTATAGGTTGGCCATCAGCGGGAATTTGAATAGCCCCATAACATATACCTTCAGACAACATACTCGTTGTGTCACAGGATACATCGGGGCCCGATAACCGCATACCCATTCGGTCGGCACGATCCGTGAGGGTATAGGTGCTGGAAAAAAATAGAGCTTGTTTAGTAGGGCTAAATAAATCATGTTGATACCCAAGCACGACACGCAATTCAGTATGGTCGGTATAGGTGGGTCGCTGTGCTGCTGGCAAAGTGAAGCTTGCCATAGTCCTTGTTTCTGCACAGGCCAAACGATCATTGTCCATCAATTTTGCACCTTGCTGGAGACCACCGATGTTTTCTCTAACCACGGTGCTGCGGCTACCAAATTCTATTGGGGTTTGAAAGCCACCTGCCACAGCAAGGTAAGCGCGCGCACCCTGTTGGCAGAAGTCCAGATTGATATGCGCCCCTGCGGTAACTTTATGTGCGGTCCATAAGTCATGCTCTATCCCATCAATTGTTAGGGCCATAGGAGCGCCGGTGACAGCAATATAGGTATCCACTTGGGTTTGCAGTTGTAAGCCACCAAAACTAACTTCAATAGCACAAGCATTGGGCTGATTTCCGAGTAGGCGATTGGCCCAAGCATAAGCTTGTTGGTCTAAAGGCCCACCATTAGTTAAACCAATTTGATGGGCACCAAAGCGGCCGCTATCTTGGAGTAAGCTTAGCAGGCCGGGCTGTTTGACGAGCATGGTCATAAGCTAGATTCCAATAACAGTTGTTCGTTGCCACCTTGTTGTAAAAACTCAGCCCGGCTAATAGGTTCAAATTTAATTTGGTCCCCAACATTGACTGGCATTGGTGGTTCTTGCTCAGCATTAAACATAGGCGTAGGGCATAAACCAATCAGATTCCAACCACCAGGCGACTGGCTAGGATAAACCGCTGTTTGCCGATCGGCTATAGCCACTGCACCTTTTGGTACTTTTAACCGCGGTGTGGCTTTGCGCGGGGCAGCAAGACGCTCGTCTACTTCACCCAAATAAGCAAACCCAGGGGCAAAACCAATAGCATAAACTTGATAATGGCAACTATGATGGAGGGCGATAGTATCCGCTACACTTAATTTTGCTGCAGCGGCCAAGTGAGGTAAATCAGGTCCAGATTCCTCACTATAATAAACAGGTAAGTGAACTAATTTACCCTGACTAATGGCTGCATCTTGGATTTGTGCCAATGCCTGTTTGATAAGCTGTTTGGCTTGATAATGATCACCAATATGAAGATGATAAATAACCAGCAAGGAAGCATAAGAGGGCACTAGGTCAACTAATAAGGGCCCCATAGACTGGCGCAGTATACCTGCACAGGCACTTATTTGTGCTGTGGTGTCGGCAGCAATCTGATCATTAAAATAAATGATAAAGCTGTTTTCACTGGCAATCTCTATACGCATCAAGCTGTTTCCGACTATTTCCGACTAGGAAGCTTGCCCAAGTAAAGCACGAATTTCATGAATAGCAGCAATACCAGCGTCATTATCACCATGAACGCATAAGCTATCGACTTTAAGTTCTAAGACCTTGCCATTAATGCTGGTAATGGTGCCTTCATTTAGTAACTGCTTTACTTGCCCTAACATGCCTTTATGGTCATGGACAGCGCCTGGCTTGCTGCGGGCAACGAGACGGCCATCATCTTCATAGGCGCGATCGGCAAAAGCTTCAAAGTACAATTTAAGGCTTAACTGGTCGGCGGCAGCTTGATGTTCTAACCATTGCCCTGTGGCTTGTAACATTAAACGCAGAGGCAGAGGGTAACTGGCAATAGCTTCCATAACGCTGGCTAGGATATCTGGCTTGGCCATCATATCGTTGTATAAAGCGCCATGGGGTTTAACATATGCTAGATGCAGACCTTGTGCCTTGGCCATGCCGTCCAAAGCGGCAATTTGATAATGCAGTAAAGCTTGCAGTTCCGCCCCTGAACAATTGAGGGAACGACGTCCAAAACCGACTAAATCTGGGTAAGCAGGGTGGGCACCCACCATAACACCATGGGTTTTGGCTAGAGCCAAGGTGTTTTGGATCACTACAGGATCTCCAGCATGAAAGCCACAGGCAATATTGGCCTGATCTATATGAGCCATAGCCTTGGTATCCTGCCCCATAGTCCAGGCCCCATAGCTTTCACCAAGGTCGCAGTTTAATAACATAGGTCAATTCCTTACATAATAGCTAAGCTACTATTTAACTTATCGGTAACTAACATACACCCTGGAGCATGGGTGATACAAAAGGGTGGTTTAGCCTGTTCAACAGCGACCTGCGGGGTAACACCGCAGGCCCAAAATACGGGTACTTCATCGGCATTAACCGTCACAGCATCACCAAAATCAGGCGCCGCAAGGTTGTTAATGCCAATTTGGCTTGGATCACCAAAATGTATTGGTGCGCCATGTACAGAAGGAAAACGGCTACAAATTTGAATAGCTCTGATGGCATCAGCGGCTTTAAAAGGGCGCATACTTACCACCATATTACCCTTAAAAGGCCCCGCTTCCTGACAGGGTATATTTGTACGATACATGGGGACGTTAACCCCTTCACTTAGATTGCGCACTTCCAGTCCATCGGCTAACAAGGGTTCCTCAAAGGAGAAAGAGCAACCCAGAACAAAAGCAATCAGATCATCACGCCAATGGCCTGTGATATCAGCAACTTGTTCAACAGCAACACCGTTTTCAAAGATGCGGTATTGGGGGATATCTGTACGAATATCAAGATCTGCACCCAAATTGGGTAGATGATAATCCCCTGGCATAGCTGACATGCCAATTATTGGACAGGGCTTGGGGTTTAACTGACAGAATTTTAGAAAATCATGGGCCCAGTCAGCAGGTAAAATACATAGATTGCCTTGCACAAAACCTGGACATAAACCAGATGTATTGGTGCCCATGGCACCACTACGAATGCTGTGGCGTAATTCGGCAGGTGTTTGCTGTTGCTTCATAGTAAGTTCTTTCAAGATCTGTGCAAAATAAAAAGGCTAGTACCAACAATCGATGGCTATTTTGCCTCCCAAAGCAAAGACTGTCTAATCAAATGTTAAATGAATAACTGATAACAATACCATATCAACTGATAAATACTAGTGTCATTTTTAACCTATTTAGGGGTAAATATTGCTAAATTAACTAATAATTGATTGAAAAAATTTGTCTTAGGAACTTTCTACTATAGACAATCATCAAATTAAGGTATGGTTTTATTTAATATTCTTATTATTGGCGCGGATGCTTAAGATTGTGGGTTAGCAACTTGCGCAATAACACCAACTAGGCAGATAAATAAGCATCAGTCTAATGCGTTAGTTAAAGGTTTTATCAACAACAGGATAGTTGCGGTGATATATGTTGCAGATGAATAAGTGGGTTTGGTCATGGATGTCTATAACTCTGTTATGCATAAGTTCTTACACTTCTCAGGTACAAGCTGATTTTGCCCAGCGTGCAGAGGTCAAAGAGTGGTTAGCTACCCAAGATAAACTAGGTTACAGTCAACCAGAAGTAGTGCAATTATTGCGGCAGGCAAAATACCAACCAAAAGTATTACCAACCCTAGAGAAAGCCCCTGAAAGAACTTGGGTATGGTCTGATTATCGGCAACGNCTACTGTCAAAACAACGTATAAAGGCTGGCCGTAAATTTATNNAGAAGCATGCCGCTTTATTACAAAAACTAGAGTCTGAGTATGGTATTCCGGNTGAATATATAGTTGCCATTGCTGGGGTAGAAACCAATTATGGNAAAACCATGGGGCGTTATGCCACCCTNGGTACCTTNGCTACNTTAGCTTTCGAGCACCCGCGTCGGCAAGCCTTTTTTAAGCGAGAGCTAGCGCAATTTTTGTTACTAAGTTATGAGTATCAACTTGAGCCATTAGCTATCAAAGGTTCTGCCGCTGGAGCCATGGGTATGGGTCAATTTATGCCTTCCAGTTATCGAGCCTATGGTGTTGATGGTGATAGTGACGGTCGTATCAATCTACTAAGTAATAAAACCGATAGTTTGACCAGTATCGCTAACTATCTAAAGCGCCATGGATGGCAGCCGAATACGCCGGTTATGTTGCCAGTAACAATTACCGAACAGAGCCTGCCCCACATTAGTAAGCGACCCACCAAGGGGGGCGAAGATCTACAGACTTGGCGTAATCTTGGCGTNAGCTGGCAAGAACAGNAAGCTGCTGNTANCTCNNACNCTAAAGTGAACTATCGNCTATATCGGTTTACCACCCACGCNGAGCCAGAATATCTTTTGGCAACAGGTAACTTTTATGCCATAACCCGATATAATCATTCCTTGNGGTACGCACGNTTGGTAGCCGAATTGGCTGACTTNTTGAGGCAATAGCAAAAAGATGTGGAATAGCATGNTACNAAATAGAACGATTAACTTAGTAGGNAAGTTTTTATGGGTTTTGTGNGCCGTTATTTGGCTAGCTGCTTGTAGTTCTAAACCAACNTCCNCGCCTGCTTTAACCCCAGAAGGCAATTTAAAGAGTGCGGGTACGCGCTATAGTATTAAGCAAGATCATGGGCCGGTTGAGCATATGGATATGTCTAATGCGGCTGATGCTGTGCCGAGGGATGAACCACATAGTCGTGGGGGAAATAAATCCACTTATGAAGTATGGGGCAAAAAGTATAATGTGATGCCATCCAGTCGTGGCTTTACCCAACGTGGTTTAGCTTCTTGGTATGGTAAAAAATTCCATGGACATCTAACGTCTAATGGCGAGATCTATGATATGTACGCCATGACCGCTGCCCATAAAAATTTACCTTTGCCTACCTACGCAAGGGTGACTAATTTAGAAAATGGCCGAATTGTTATTGTTAGAGTAAATGATCGGGGGCCATTTCATGGTGATCGGGTAATTGATTTATCTTATGCTGCAGCGAGCAAATTGGGATACCATAAAAAGGGTGTTGCTAAGGTGCTTATTGAAGCTATTGATGCAAAAACTTGGAGTGCTGCTGGTGAGCAAGCTCTGCGTCGTCAACGGCAACAAGGCATAGNGCAGGAGGTAACTAAACCAATCGCTCAAAGCCAGCCAACTGTGGCCATTAGTCAGGGAGAAACCCAGCCTAGTAGTCAGAAGATGACGCAGCAAAGTAAACGTTTGCCAGGTTACTATGTACAATTTGCCGCTTTATCAAAAGTTTCGGCTGCATTTAATCTTAGTGGACAATTAAAAAAGCAGTTACGCCGCGCTGATATATTGGTGGAGCAATCTACTAATGGCCAACTATANCGGGTTATTATTGGGCCTATCGTGGATCGTAAAAGTGCTGAAATCTTGATCAAAGAAGTCACCAATAATGGTTTTGTCACACCTGTATTGGTATTGCCAAACAGCTAGCAAGGTGAGCTGATTAGTTTAGTTCAGTCCCTATATGGGTCTTGATCGTTGATAAGAAAAAACAGTGTTTTCGGTAGTGTTTGCATGTTGCTAGCAAAAAAGCGCAGGTGTGAACTATTAACCCTAATTGAATGCTGCCGATTGTGTTATAATCTGCCGCCATAATTGAGACACAAAATGATGTGGAGTTTAACAAACATGAGAATGCCAACGCGAAGCCTAATAGTGCTCTTGTTCACCATGATGGCGAATCTGGTATGGGCTGCTGCCCTAGTGCCTCAGGCACCAAAATTGGCTGCCAATGCATACTTGTTAATGGATGCCGACTCTGGCCATATTATTGTTGAGCATAATGCTGATGAGCAAGTACCACCAGCTAGTCTGACAAAAATGATGACATCCTACATCTTGGCCTATGAAGTTGAGGTGGGTAATGTTTCCTTGGCTGATGAAGTGCGCATTAGTGAGAACGCATGGCGTACAGAAGGTTCGCGCATGTTTATTCAAGAAGGCAAATTTGTATTGCTTGAAGATCTTATGCGGGGTGTGGTGATACAGTCCGGTAACGATGCTAGTGTTGCCGTAGCTGAACATATAGCGGGAAGTGAAGAAGCCTTTGCGGATTTAATGAATCAGCATGCTGAGCGTTTGGGCATGACCAATACACGCTTTTATAACTCTACTGGTTTACCTGATGAAGGGCATTTAACCACCGCTCGTGATTTAGCCATATTAGCCCGAGCGATAATTAATGATTACCCAGATCATTATGCAGTGTACGCCGAGAAAGAATTTACCTTTAACAAAATCCGCCAGCCTAATCGCAACAAGCTTTTATGGCGTGATAGTACTGTTGATGGNTTAAAAACNGGCCATACTCAGGCCGCAGGTTATTGTTTAGTNGCCTCGGCTAAGAAAGACGGACAGCGTTTGATTTCTGTTGTTATGGGTGCAAAAAGTACTGAGTCACGGGCCCAAGAAAGTCAAAAGCTATTNACCTATGGTATGCGTTTCTTTGAATCACACACTTTATATGATGCCGGTGAAAGTTTGCAGCGAGTGCGTGTTTGGGGTGGTGAATCTGACTACCTAAATTTGGTAGTGACTGATGATATGATGGTTACTGTGCCTCGTGGTCAAGCCAAAAAATTGCAAGCTAATATTGAAATTAATCCAGAAATTACTGCCCCCATTGAGCAGGATCAGGCTTTAGGTAGTCTGCGTATTATGCTGGATGGTGAATTAGTTGCTGAGCAGACTTTGGTGGCGGCAAAAGCCATCCCTGATGGTGGCTTTATTAAAAATATGACTGATGGTGTGGCCAAATTTATGCAGGGAGTGCTGGATTAATGGCTGCTAGTCAGACACCTGCTGATGANGTNAAAATTGTTTTCCCCTGTGATAATTATTCACTGCGTATTGTGGGGCGTAAAACNGATGATTACAGTGCTTGGGTGATCGCTTGTGTAAAAGATTTGGCACCTGATTTACAGCTGGAAAAGGTACAGGTTGTGGATAGTCGCAATGGTAGCTTCCAATCTGTACGCTTAGCCATTTGTGCTCAAAGTGAGGAGCATTTGCGCGCTATCCATAAAGCGTTGATGGCTAGTGGCAAGGTGCAGATGGTCATTTAGTTATGACTCAATTGCGGGTGCGCTATTTGGGTTTGCAGCCCTATGAACCAAGTCTACAGGCGATGCAGGATTTTACCGATAGCCGTGATGCCGAAACGGTAGATGAGATTTGGTTGTTGCAGCATGAACCGGTATTTACNCAAGGCCAGGCGGGTAAAGATGAGCACCTCTTGCAACAAACCCATATACCCATAATAAAAACCGACCGTGGTGGACAAGTAACTTACCATGGTCCAGGGCAATTAATTGCCTATATGCTAATTGATCTTAAACGCTTGGGTATTGGTGTTAGGCAATTAGTGACGCTTATGGAAGAGGCGATAATAGATACCTTGGCGCAATGGCAGGTAACGGCCTATGGTAAACCNGATGCGCCGGGGGTTTATGTAGATAAAGCNAAAATAGCCTCCTTAGGGCTGCGGGTAAGAAAGGGCTGTAGTTTTCATGGTTTAGCACTGAATGTGGACATGGATCTTGAGCCATTCTTAACGATTAATCCCTGTGGTTACGCAGGTTTGGATATGGCGCAGTTGGCAGATTTTGCTGACCAGCCAACAGTAGCAACAGTGTCAGAACAACTGTTACATCATCTGACCAAAAAGTTAGGTTATACCAAGGTGGAAATTGAGGAATAAACCAATCCTCAAGCGTCCGCTGAACCTTATTCCCATTTGGGCAACAGCAAGCATAATAGGTTATACATTAACATGACAAAATCCTACAAAGCTGAAACGGGTGTTAAATTACGTGGCGCCGATAAAGTGGCCCGTATTCCCATTAAGGTTATACCCACAGAAACCATGCCACGCAAGCCCGAATGGTTGCGTATCAAAGTACCTTCGTCACCAGAAGTGGCGCGNATTAAAAATAAATTGCGCGAACATAAATTGGCCTCTGTATGTGAGGAAGCAAATTGCCCCAATTTAGGTGANTGTTTTAGTCATGGTACAGCCACCTTTATGATAATGGGTGAAATCTGCACCCGTCGTTGTCCATTTTGTGATGTGGCCCATGGGCGCCCCAATGCCTTGGATGAAAATGAGCCAGTTGAGTTGGCCAAAGCCGTGGCAGATATGCGCCTGAAATATGTTGTCGTTACCTCTGTGGATCGTGATGATTTGCGTGATGGTGGTGCTCAGCATTTTGCTAATTGCATTGAAGCCATTAATGAATGTACTCCTAGTACGGAAGTGGAAGTATTAGTACCTGATTTTCGTGGGCGTATGGATATCGCTTTGGATATTCTCGCTAAGCGCCCTCCACAGGTGTTTAACCATAATCTTGAATCTGTGCCGCGTTTATATAAAAAGATTCGTCCTGGGTCAGATTATCAATGGTCTTTAGATCTACTAAAAAAGTATAAAGAACGTTGTCCCGATGTGCTTACTAAGTCAGGCTTGATGGTTGGTCTGGGTGAAACCAATGAAGAGATTCTCGAGGTTTTACGTGATTTACGTGCTCACAATGTCGATATGCTGACTCTGGGGCAGTACTTACAACCTAGCCTTAATCATTTGCCAGTCGATCGCTTTGTACCACCGGAAGAATTTGATGAATTAGGTAGGCAGGCNAAAGCTATGGGCTTTCAGCATGTGGCCAGTGGACCATTGGTACGTTCATCCTATCATGCTGACTTACAGGCCAAGGGCGAAAACGTGAGCTAAGCTGCAATGCCTCCGTTGTAACACCATGACCGGCCTTAATAATAAGCCGGTCAACTGGCAAAAAAATCAGTAATCTTTCTAAATAGCTCCAAGGTGATAGTTAAGGTTTGCTTTGCACGCTAATCTTGATTAATCTCCTGCCATAGCAAAAATAATAAGAGGCATTAACGTGGCTATAGTGCATTGGTTAGGCGCAGGCCTGTCCACTCCCCCTGGTATTCAGCGACTGGTTCAACAAGGCTATGAGTTATGGTTGTGGAATCGTAGCTTAGATAAAGCGCAAGGGATTCTCCACCAACTGACTGGGCAATGCCAAGCCCGGCAATTAGACTGGGAACAACTAGATAACGCTGTCAATGCTGGTGATATTCTAGTCTCTATGTTACCCAGTAGCTTGCACCAACGGGTGGCTGAGTTAGCTATCAGTAAAGACGCCCATTTTGTGTCCAGTAGTTATACCAGTACTGAAATGTCAGCTCTGCATGATACCGCCAAAGCTGCTGGGTTATGCTTAGTCAATGAAGTTGGTCTTGATCCGGGTATAGATCACCTTATGGCTCACTCCTTGGTCGAGTCATATCGTGCATCACCAGCCTATGCGGT